>JAKPUQ010000085.1 GCA_029572815.1 Bacillota bacterium
ATGAAGAAGTTTATCACAGTGGTATTCTGCACCGCACTTGCACTCAGCTCAGGGCTTACTGCCTACGCTGCCGAAGCCCCCGACCGTGAGAGCCTTGAGACTGCCATTTGGGAAGATCTCTGGAACGGAAAGGGCGATAACGGGCTTGAATACCCCGAAGCATCATACAAGCACCACCTTCTTGACAAGTGGCTTGATGATAACTACGGTACAGGCGGATATGACTGGACCGATGTGGGCGAGGTCACACACGGCTACCGCAGATACTACCGCAGTCTTATCGACGGCTGGGACTTTGAGGACGATAATGATGGTGGCTGGACAATTGAGACTGAGGACAACCTTTACAGCTTCACGCTTCTTAACGGCAACTGGCAGATGATCGACAAGAACGGCAATACCGTGGACAGCTTTCCGCCGTTCAGTACCCTGAAAGACGAACCCGAAGAAAGCACAGGCGGTTATGAGATAAACGATAAGGGCGAGGACAGTCCGAGAGTGATCGGAGAGGTCGCAGGAGGAACGGGAACGGCTTCTGAGGGCGTTTCTTCCGCAGAGGGTAACGATAGCCCTGTTAGTCCGACAAGCGGTTCTGAGGGCAATTCTGTGCAATCCGGAGCTAATCCGTTGCCTGTTGTTGCAGGCGTGGCAGCTCTCGTAGGAGTCGGCGGTGCAGCGTACTACTTCACACGGAAACGGAAGTGATCACATGATCTTCAAAAGCAAACAGGAAGTCAGCGGCTCACCCTTGTGGGCTGTTGACACCGACACGCAGACGGTCACGCATATCAACCCAAAGACGGGCAAAAAGGAGCGTTATGTGTTCCACACCGATCACATCAGGTATTATCTTCACCACATCGAAGAAAAGCGGCCCGAACTCTTGCAGGAGATCGTGGACAAGGGTGAGATTTACAATCACCTGGATGAGCTTGATACAAAGGTCACGGATGCTGTAAACCGTCAGACCGAGCTTCTGATGCAGTCGAGCCGTGAATATCAGATAGCCAACGAAATGGGAGCTATCAATATCTCAGGCTCTATCGGCAATCTGCTCCGTATGCAGGCACAGCGAGCCGTCAACGAAGCAATGATTTACTTATGGAAGGACGAGGAATAATGTTTTGTGCGAACTGTTATAAGGAAATACCCGCAGGCAAGAGCTATTACAAGCATCAGGACACCAATCAGAGCTACTGCTCTCTGGACTGCCTGAATGACCACATGATCTACACGCACGTTCTCACCATTGAAACAAGCGAGGGTGAGGAAAGCACCGAGGAACAGGACAATGACGAGTGAGGAATACGTTGAAGAACTGCGCCGGAACGGAGTGAAGCTCATAAAAAATGACGGTTCTCTTACTGACCCGCCCCCTGTCAAGTAGACAGCGCAAAAAACAAAAATATTCTATGTTGTGACTAAAAGCAGTCTGTGCAATTTGTGCAGGCTGCTTTGTTGTTAGCAAATGGCAAGCACCGACCAGCTAAGCAGCATACGCTTC
>JAKPUQ010000087.1 GCA_029572815.1 Bacillota bacterium
ATTATACTATAATGGATACAGAAAGTCAAGGAGGTATGGCTATGATACGGAAAATAATTGAAATAGACGAAGAAAAATGCAACGGCTGCGGTCTGTGTGCTAAGGCTTGCCATGAGGGGGCAATCGCAATCGTAAACGGCAAAGCTAAGCTTATGCGTGACGATTTCTGCGACGGCTTCGGTGACTGTCTCCCTGCCTGTCCTATGAACGCTATCCACTTCACCGAGCGTGAAGCGGCGGCTTATGACGAAAAGGCGGTACAGGCAAACAAGCAGAAAAAGTCCGCTTGCAGCGGTTTCACTTGTCCGGGTTCTGCATTGCAGAGCTTTACGCCAAAAGAAGATGACAGCGATGTTCGTGTTCCAGGCTGTCTGCGACAGTTCCCGATACAGATAAAGCTCCTGCCCACAAATGCACCTTATTTCAACGGTGCTGATCTGCTTATCGCTGCCGATTGCACAGCTTACGCCTACGGGAACTTCCACCATGATTTTATCCGTGGGAAGATCACGCTCATCGGCTGTCCGAAGCTCGATGCTGTTGATTACTCCGAAAAGCTGACAGAGATATTCCGTAATAACGATATAAAGAGCATCACTCTCACAAGAATGACCGTACCATGCTGTGGAGGTATGGAGTATGCGATAAAAAAAGCAATCGAAGCAAGCGGTAAGGATATTCCGCTTGAAATTGCAGTCATCTCGCCGGACGGCAGTATTGTTGAGATAAGAAAATAATGGAGGAATATATTATGGAACAGAAAATGTTTTGCTATCAGTGTCAGGAAACAGCGGGCTGTAAAGGTTGTACCGCTTGCGGTGTCTGCGGTAAACAACCCGAAGTCGCAGTAATGCAAGACTTGCTTGTGTACGTTACAAAGGGATTGTCTGCGGCGACAACTCAGCTCCGTGCAGAGGGAAAGACTGTCGATAAGACTGTTAATCATCTTATCAGCGTGAACCTGTTTATCACGATCACCAATGCCAATTTCGATCTCGGCAGCATTACCGCTAAGGTTACTGAAACACTTGCAGTCAAAGAAGAATTGCTCGGAGAGGTGCAGAATAAAGAATCACTCCCCGAAGCAGCTCTTTGGAACGGTTCGGACTATACCGAGAAAGCAAAGACTGTCGGCGTACTTGCAACAGAGAATGAGGATATACTCTCTCTGCGTGATCTGATAACCTACGGTCTGAAAGGACTTGCGGCATATACAAAACACGCAAACGCTCTGCTGAATGATGATGAGGAGCTTGATGCTTTCTTACAGTCGGCTCTTGCTAAAACACTTGATGACAGTCTGTCGGTCGATGACCTTGTGGCGCTCACGCTGGAAGTCGGCAAGTACGGCGTTAAGGGTATGGCTGACCTTGATGCTGCAAATACTACAGCATACGGCAATCCTGAGATCACGACAGTTGATATCGGTGTCCGTAAAAATCCTGCAATACTGATCTCAGGTCACGATCTGAAAGACCTTGAAATGCTCCTTGAGCAGACAAAGGATACGGGAGTTGATGTTTATACGCACTCGGAAATGCTGCCTGCGCATTATTATCCGTTCTTCAAAAAGTATCCGCATTTCGCAGGAAACTACGGCAATGCGTGGTGGAAGCAGAAAGAGGAATTTGAGAGCTTTAACGGTCCGGTGCTGATGACCACAAACTGCATCGTTCCGCCGAAGG
>JAKPUQ010000099.1 GCA_029572815.1 Bacillota bacterium
CTCACCGCCAATACTTCAAGATATATTCCGCGGCCCTTTACATTTTCAACCGAGTATATGTTGTAGCGCTTACCTTCGCAGACAATAATGTGGCGGGTGTTAAGTTCAAAGCCGGGAATGGCGCGCAGGCGGAACAAGGCATTCACCTCATCCGACTGCGCCATATTGCGCCACTTTTCCGTGGAGTTTTTCTGCTCAAAATATGCTCTGACTGAAGCAAGAACTGTGTCCCCGTGATTTACGAAGCCATCGGCGTCCTTGACCGGTTCAGCCGATACGATGTCAATGAAGGAGTTCATCTTGCCAAAACTCATGCTTACACCTTCCAATCCCGGTCAAGCTTAAGAAGGAGATTGACCGTTTTCCACACCTGTTGTCCCGCCTGCACATTGTCGGCAAAAAAGCCGCCGGTGCTGCCGTCCCGGCTCTCATAAAAATGGGACGACAGCATAATGACAGCCTGCTCTGTGGTAGGCGGCATAGGATGGTCCTTGTAGAATTTCTCCGGAAGGTGCTGATAGCTTTCGGCATAGGATACAGCGGCGGTGATGTACATCTGCAGGAGTTCATCGTCCGCCGTATGCTCAAGAATAAGATTTGCCTTTACTTTTTCAAGCAGTGTCATACCGCCACCGTCCTTTCCTTATTCTTCAGTTTCCGGTTCCGCGATGACAACAGAGAATGCGGCAGTTGGATAACCGGATGCCCAGAGCGTGAACGACTTCGGCTGATTTACGATTTCGTCGCACTTCAGCCACATCACAATATCTCCTGACTGTCCGCCGACAGCAGCAGCTTCATCTGCATCAGCAGAGGTCAGCTGACTGTCGTTATACTTAACTGCCGTGATGGCAGGAAGCCCTGTTGTTATGAGGATGGCAACCCATTTGTGGGTTCCTTGCGCGGGATTCGAACTTTCATACGCAATCAGCTCGTCAACCGGAACAGTGACTGTAATGACATTGTCCTCGATAGTGATAGATTCGACTTTGCCTTGATTGGCTGTCATATCTTCGCTCAGAGCAGTGGTGACATTAGCTGCTGAGACATTCCATGTATCGGGTTTCATCAGTCCTGTGTCTTTCAATTTCAAAAGCAGCGCGTTGAGGTCGTCCTTGAGTCCGGCAACATTTGTAGCAGTACTCGCGGCTTGATTCGGTGCAGAAGGAAGCCCCGTTACCGAGGCTCCCTCCTTAATCTCAAGAGTTCCGCCGATTACGGTTTTCTCGCCGCCCTGTTCGGTGTAGTTTTTCGTGTTATAACTCATACTGCACCTCCGTTAAGCCTTCTGCTGGAGCACCTTGACAGCCTCCGGCAGAATGAGTTTGCCGTCAACACGCTGGGTGGCAACAAAGCCTACCTGACCGGTTGCAGCGTAGAGCTCATTGAGTCTCTTGAACACACGTCCCTG
>JAKPUQ010000106.1 GCA_029572815.1 Bacillota bacterium
ACTTCCCCCCTCCTAGTGGCCGCATTATCTCCGCATATACCTCGTTCGTCTCGAGCTTCGGCTTCGCTAACCCTAATAGCTCCTTTAACCCCATCCCCTCACGCCACGCATAACTACCACCAAACTCAACAGGTCCTTCTATCCTCACAGCATCACTAAAGCGTTCCGCTTCCTCTGTCGAAGCTCCATACCCTACCTTCACAAGCCTTATTACATCCCTCGGACCCAAGTCGAGATCATAGCTCCTCGAAAGCAGCTCCCCCGGCCTAAACGTCAGATACTCATGCTTCCCATCTACCCTTAGCCGCGTCACTTCCCCATAGTTCAGGTTCGTGTCCAGTAGCACCTGGTCCTTCGTCACCACCTCCGATAGCTTCATCCCCGGGCGTAACGCATACACTTCTGGACGCGACACTTCCCCTGTAAGCTGCACTACATCACTAAACTTCTCAAAGTTCGGCTCTTCCCCTACTCCACCAAAACTCGTCTTCTTTAAAAACCTAATCGTATCCTTCGCCCGAAGCGCGAGGTCATACTTCCCCTCAAGCACATCCTTCGGCGCAAATGTCTTGTACTCAGGAGTGCCATCTGACTTAAGCCTCGAAAGCTCCGCATACTCTAAATTCGTCTCCTCTAGTATCTGCTCAGCCGTCACTACAGACGATAGCTTCAATGTTGGAGTCCGCGCATACGGCCCTTGGTAGCGTATCGTCCCAGATACATATACAACTTCAAGGTAAAGACCAGTATCGGTCTCAATGCTAGTACTAGCTGCAGTAGACCTTACACCAACTGGTCCTGTCGCTTGAGCTATTGGCGTAGCCTGTCCAGCCACGCTAGCTGGAGCATTCGTACTAGCTGGAGATACTTGTGTAGACCCTGTACCTACTGATGGTGGCGCAATGCTTGTCGTTCCTGCAGAAGTTTCTGCTCCTACACCAGTGGTTTGGCTTACTTGCAGCTCTATAGCGCTCTGCCTTGTAGGCTCAACCTTTAGAACAGCTGTAGTGAATAGCCGCACTCTATCTTGCGCCTTAAGAGCCGTGTCATACTCCCCAGCC
>JAKPUQ010000108.1 GCA_029572815.1 Bacillota bacterium
TTCGTTCTTAATATGAACTGCAGCTCATCTTACCGTATCGACTCGACCATGAATAATGATTAGTGGCTCATTATTTTTTTATCAAAACTGGCTCACTTTTTTATTAGCGCTGTGGCTCAGTTTTTTATTGACAAAGGCACCAATTACTGGCTGCTTTTTTCATATTCATGTTATTGCATCTAAAATTATGGTGCAGGAGTAACTTTGAAATTAACATTTATCTCGGAACGAACATCATCGAGATAAGTTTTTGCTCCACATCGTATCTTTGTCAGGGTATAGTATGTCTTCGAGCATTCTTCCGTTACATGGCAATCAACAAAATAGCTCCATATATCGGCATCCATAGCAGGTGACATCATTCCGATGAAATTATCATCTTCATCATTGAGCCTTACGTTCTCTACATAACAGAATTCAGGCAGTTCACTCGCAATCAGATCCAATTCGACCTTTGGATTACCCAGACCGTATTCTGAATATCGAGAATTTAGCTGAAACTTATCGGAAGATATCTCAGGTCGGTATATACCAAACTTTTCTCCGTCCTTGATATCCATATATGGAAACTCATCGGAGCCTTCCGCGATATACACCAGTGTATCATCGGTTATCTTCAAGTATATGGTTTTGTCTAACATACCGATAAGGCTCACTGTATCTCCATCTATCTTCCAGTCTCCGCCACCCATATAGCTGCTAAGCTTACCGGGAGAATAGAGAAATCGCCCATTTTCATTGAATGAAAGTGTACAATATCCGCCTGCGCCTTCCTTTTCATACGCAAATATCTTTCCTGCTATTGCAGAGTTATCAATGCTTTTATCATTATCAGTTTGTCCCAACTTCCATATCAAATTGCTGAGCTCCTGACTTTCCTCATAGGTCATTTCATACCACTTACGGTCTGTGCCGTGAATGAATTTCCCCAAATCATATAAAGTGACAGTATCGCCGTTCTCGTAAACAAGCCTTATGACCCATGTCATTCCGCCAAGTTGTCCCGGATCTTCTACGGAAAGATTAGTAGACAGACTAATGTTTGACAGGTAATCGACAACAGACTGAGCATTTTCATCTGTGAAAGAGTGGTCATAGCCCTCTGGGAGAGACGATACCTTAACGCCTATTACTTTGGCTTTGTCGATACCGAGAAGTGTTGTTGAAAAGCTTTTTTCTTCGTCATCAAGTCCCAGCAGCTTTCTCTGTATTGCCAGTGCATCGCCGACCGTAAGTCCGTCACCGTTCATATCACCGTTAAGCTTGCCCTGTTCCGTAAGATGACGTTCTGCTGTACCGTTTATGCCGTATTTATCCGGATTTGCAAGTGCCTGCATTATCATTATTGCATCTGCAAGATCCATTGTTCCGTCGCAGTTTGTATCACCCGCTACTATTTCAGTAGTTTCGGAAAGCACGGTAACCTTTTGTATGTTTCCGAACTGACCTGGATAAGTTTCGAGAATGCCGCCTCTGTAGGTGACCTCAAGCTTCATGCCAACAACCGGTTTAATACCGTTGTCAAGTTTATTAGCAGGCAAGGTGAGAACATCTCCATGGCTTTCGATATTCTTTACAAGCAGGCTACTGCCGTTTATTTCCGCAACTGTGACCGTCATGGTATAATCAGAGGTCATTATCAGAAATCCGTTTATAGAATCGTTCCTGAGTAGATCAATCTCATCTTGGCCGCGTGAAAGGATAATGGAATCAGGCTTTCTTCTATCAGCCACACCGCATACCTCAAGAGTATATCCGTCCTCCAGTTCAAAACGCCAGATATTCTGACCCGAACCAACATCTCTGCCTTTATAATCCTCAAAGTCTGACCAGTCAAGTTCAGCGCCCTTCTTTGCAAGTCCCATAACATCTTCAAGAGTCATCTGTTTTGTACCTTGCAGAGCAGTGTGATCAACAGGTGCTGCTGTAGATGCTATATATTCCTTTACATCATCTGTACGGATATCAATAAAGTTTTCACTGCCAGAATATTTCAGTCTTGCGTAATCGATCTTTTCAAGTGTCATACTTCCCACCATGAGAGTATATCCGTTTCCAAGATCATATTCAAGAATAAAAATTCCTGAACCTGCTATAACACCTTTGAACTTAGCCAAATCATTCAATGTAAGAGCATTGCCTTTTTTGGAAAGCTCAATGACATCGTCAAGCGTCATCTTTTCGCCTTCCTCAAACACACCAAGATCTTTGAACGTCGAATTGACAGCTGTTGTCGTTGTAGTCACGGCAGTCTGTGTTGTTACAGGAATAGTTTCTGTCGTAATATCAGTAGTTTCAAGCTGTTTATGCTCGTCCTCGAATACGGCAGGTCTCAGCTGACCTGTGATAGTACCACACTTGTAAGTAAACTTCATAACATTCTTTTCTGCGTCAAAGGCATAGTCAGCAATAAGCGCCTCGTCTGAGAGGGACTTCATAAGTTCCTTTGCCTTGCTTATCCTGTCAGCTGTAGCAAGAGCCTTGAAATCATCGCTGTTTATGAGCTCCAATGTCTGGCTCATCACCGCCTGCATATTATCGTAAATATCCTGACCGTGTGTGGCTGCTGTGACTGATTTATCAGAATTAACAACGAAATAATTCTTTTTCATGTAAATACTGAGATCCTGATCAGGATTCTCAGTAAATTTGAACGTCCTATCGGAACGTTCATTGTCGATACGGTAATTAAAGCCATCATAATCGGGACTGCCTGAATCTATGATAGTGTACTTGAAATTGTCACTTATGTAAATGTCGTTCATTACGAAAGGATTGCTTTCAGACGGTGTTACATTGCAGAGGAAAACTGCTCCTGCCATTCCAGGGGCAGCAGGCTGGTCGGGACCTCCGCATACCATAAATGAGGTATGCTCGTCGGTGTATAAGCCGCCCTCGTCCTCATTGTAGACAGTTACGGTGAGAGTACCTGTTTTTGCGGCTTCACTTGCCCGTGATGCCGTAGTTGCCTTTTCGGCAGCAATAGCTGCAAAGGGCATTGCAGCACTGCCTGCCAACATTGAGGCTGTAAGCAATATACTTATAATCTTTTTCATAATATCAACTCCTTGTTTTTCTAGAAGAAAGGGCGTTGCTATTCTGCTAGCTAATCAGATGTGTTAATATAATGCTTTAAATCACCTTTTCTGTATATATATGCACGTACACTTTGTCATCTTAATAATACTATATATTTAGCGAAAAATCAATACTTCAAGAAAATAATTATCATTTCACCCCGTGTAAAAACATTTAATATTTCAGTGGCGCAATCCTCTTTTTGCTGTATTTCACTATACATCTTCCTGCAATATGCAGGTAACGCCAGATTCCACGGCATAACATCTGTCTGAACTACACCTGTATATCCTCTGAGAAGTTTCTCAGCAACTGCTTTACTTCGGCTGTCATGGTAAGCATACAGCGCGATTTTCTTTGAAGCAGCAGCTCCTGTACATACTATCCACAACTGACCTTTCTTCTTTGTAGGCTTGCCTGCCGTCTTTTTTAGAACCCTTGTTGGTGTTTCATCTGCATTGAGAACAGGTTCTGACATCGCATGATATTTTAATCTCCTGATAACAGTTTCAAACCATACAGCTCCTGCTATTACCCAATTTGCAAGGGAAGTACGGTTCAGATAGATACCACGCAGTTTCCAATACTGTTCCTGACGGTAAAGAGTCTCTCCAAGCTGATATTTCCTTTGCATAATATCAGCAACAAGGCTTGCATCAGGCAGTCCTTTCTTAATAATACAGGCAGGTGTTTTATTCTCAGCTTTCATAATATTGGCTTTTATACCGTTTTTATCGCAGTTCTTGCATTTGTATACCTTACGGTAGTATTCTATTTTATATACCTTTTCAGGGATAACAGCCAGTCTTGTAGTAATGTATTCCTCGGTATAATGAGAATACAATTGCCTGCGGAATAGTTCGTGAACTTACTCATATACCGCAGGCATTCTTTATAGCTTTCAGACTCGAAAACAGCCTTAACGCCCTCATCGATCTTCTTGAATAAGTTCTGCATTTCGTCACGCTTCTCAGCCTTATACTCAGCTTTCTGCTGCGGTGTGAGTTTTTTCTTCCATGCCGTATTATCGACCTCCTTGTATTATAAAAGTATATATATATGCAAAAAAAGCCGACCTTGTATGGCTTCTGTGAGAATCCAACAAAATCGGCTTTGAAATCGGATGAAAATTCTATATTCGGTTTTTGGCTATTTTCTGAGCTGTTGTTGCTTACAATCAATAATGTAAGCTACTTCTAACTTCAACCATACCATGAGAATTCGGTTTATAATTCTTAGGAAAAATGGTCTTATAGTTGTACTGAGCATGTTGTAAATTGGTAGCTTTGAGTTTTGCATCGGTAAGATCTGCTCCTGTTAAATTAGTCATCATAAGATTGGATTTAAATAAACAGGTACATGTCAACTTTGATTCGACCAAACTTGCCTTGATTAATTTTGAATTTGATAAATTTGCTTCGTGTAAATTAACACCATTCAAATTGGCATTACATAAATCGGTATCACTCAAATCAGCCCCACTTAAATTAGCATTACTCAAATCGGTATCAGTCAAATCTGCTTCTCTCAAATCGGCATCACATAAAATTGTACCTCTCAAATTTGCTCTACTCAAGTCACTAATATTCAAATTGGAGTAGCTTAAATCTGCTCCACTCAAATCTGAATTAACAAAATTTCGTCCATGCAAATCCACTTTAGTAAATATAAGTATTCAGCGGACGGTCGTATGCATTGAAGGTGGTGAGCTGTGATATACGGGACTCCGCTGCGAACATTGATAACAAGCAGACTGTGGTGGAATCACTATTTGCTACGAGCTGTATAACATCACCTGCTCGTATGGTGTTTTACAACTCAAAGCACCATCATGGCACTCTAAATAACAAAATTCCAGATGTCTTTGAGTGTGATTACTACGCAAAATCAGAAGTTTGTAATAATATGTAATTGTACTTGAAGGTTCAGATATTATATTATTTTTAGTTTCGTTTCCATTTTTGAAGTTTTGGTTTTATGTACGCCGATTTCTCAATGAGACATAGTAACACAAATAGCTTAAACATGCTGTTTCTGGGCAAAAGAGAAACCCTATCTGAATCATAAGGTTCAAATAGGGTTGTTACTATCGTTCGAGAACTATTATCTTAAAACAACACCAATAACTATCTCAACGACAGCTATAAGTACGAGTATCCCCCACAATAATGCACCAGGAATTCTTCCTTTTCTTTTTACTTCATTAAGCGCAGGAATTGCCTTTATAACTGTTTGATAATAATCACTCAACTCAACAATTAACCTTGAGTATGTATCGACAGATGCTTCACCTTCACTACTTTTAGGAAATCTTTTTTCAGTTCTATATTCTGCAAAAATTTTTTCCATTTCAGCTATTCGAGGTTGTATCTTTGAATAATACTCTGGGATTGCAGTTTGTATCTCATTTACTGAATATTTCTTCAATGCTTTATTTATACGTCGCCTATAATGAATTGAAAGCAAATCGCTAATATCAAAAAAAGCTCGACTAAGATGTCCATATAGTTTTTTCTTTTCATCTTCAACATCATAATCTTTATATTCTGATAATCGCTCAATTGCTATTATTCTCATCAAGTGATCTAAACCAGCTCTGAATTCATTAAGGGGGTTGTAGATTGGTTTGCAAATCAGAATCTGTTTCTTCACTCAAGGCATAATAATACTTGATTGTGTTGTATAGGCTAAATATTTCTTCCCAACTTGGAGCAGATTTTCCCATTAAGGTATATTCCTTTTAGTATTCTTTTTTATATACTTTTTCATGGCTTTGTCTGTTCTATACATTCCGCTTCCAATTCGTACTCCACCAGTAAACACTCTTTTCATGTTTTGAAATTTAGCTTTTTTTGTAATCTCTCCCATTTTCGGAAATTCGGTAAAAAGCATATCACGATGACTTACCATTTGTCTCACACTCCTTTAATATTCTATATACTCTATACAACATACATTATATTATACCCCAGACATAGGTGCATTCTATTTCTGAATTGTGACTTTTTTGCAAATATTTTATTAATTAGTGAATTGTTTCAACTTTGTTAAAGTATCCAAATATTATAAGATATTTATCACCTGTAAATCTAATTGTAAGTATTATTATATATATTAGTTTTTATATGAACGAGAAACAATAAGATACTCGTTTTAACAAAAGGGCAACTAAACCTTTCTTAATAATTCGCTGCTTTAACAAAACGTTTGAACTATACCTAAATACTACTTTTCCTTTATTACATTTTACATCATAATAAGAAATAAAACAAGTGATTTAATATATATTAATTTAATAATTGTATCAAATTATCTTTTATTATAAATACACGCTACAAACGCAAGTAGCAATAGGGATATATATTTAGAAGATGATTTTATAACTCTGACTTTATCTCGTATCCGCCCTTAAAAGTGACGGATATTTCTCCTTTGTTGAGTATCTTAACGCATTCAATCACCTTTCTTACTAATATGTCATCGTACTGATGAAGTTCAAAACTGCTGTTGTCAATATCAGCTTTTATCGTATCTGCAAGCTCATTTGATTCTGTATTTGCCTGCGCTTTAAGTGAAAGTATCTTCTGACTCAACTTTTCTTCTTCGCTATATAAATCCGCATAACGAATTGGCAGCAGCCGGAGAAGTATTATCTCTGGCTGCTGTCTTTTTTTATTGTGATTTATATTGCGTAAGAACCAATAAGAACCAAACGCCTATTGGGACAAATAGTGTACTGGAAGAAAATACTCATATTTTTGGTTCTTACGTAAGAACCAAAATGACATTTTTGTATCCTGAAAACCCCTGGCTCTGCCAGGGGTTCAAAGAAGCTTTAGCTATGAGTAGAAAAAGAAAACCTCCCATGTTATAATAGCAATGGTCTGCCAACCAAACTGAAAATAACAAAGGAGGTATCGTCATGAAACGAGACGATATAAATAGTTTAGCACATTCCAAGTGGAATTGCAAGTATCATATAGTGTTTGCACCGAAGTATAGACGAATGTTGATTTATAGTCAGATAAAAACTGATATAGGAAAGATACTAAGAAGGTTATGTGAACAAAAAGGAGTAGAAATAATAGAAGCAGAAGCATGTCCGGATCACATACATATGCTGCTTGCAATTCCGCCGAAGTACAGTGTATCGCAGATAATGGGCTACTTGAAAGGAAAAAGCTCATTGATGATATTTGAGCGATATGCAAATCTGAAGTATAAGTATGGTAACAGACATTTCTGGTGTACAGGATATTATGTTGATACAGTATTGCCGCACAAATCGCTTTTATTGGCTTCTTGTCTTGTCAGTGGTATATCTCTCTTGTGGCTTTGTCCCCCTCTAAAAATAGCCGTTCTCGCTGCAAGTTAGGCGCGCTCCTATATATGAAAATACCGCCTGCCCCAAAGCAAGCGGTAATAATAAACTGAATTCAGATCAATAATTCAGCCTTTATTTCATATCCGCCCTTAAAAGTGACGGATATTTCTTCTTTGTTGAGTATTTTAACACATTCAACGACTTTTCGCACCAGTATGTCATCGTACTGGTGAAGTTCAAAGCTACTGTTGTCAATATCAGCTTTTATCTCATCTGCAAGCCCATTTGATTCTGTATTTGCCTGAGCTTTGAGCGAAAGCAGCTTCTGACTCAGTTTTTCTTCTTCGCTATACAGACTTGCAAACTCATCATCGAGTGAATCGGGAGCACACGCTCCTGTTGCAATAAGGTTTACAAAGTCGTTGCGAGCTTGGTCTATATCCTTTAGCCGCTGCTCGATTTGCTTTATTTCATTATCATTTGCTTCCGAAAGGACAGTATCTGCGGCTGATTTCAGTTCCTTTGCCACATCATCACTGCAGTTATAGAACTCATTTATAGCTCTCTCACAATACCTATATTATACTCTATATTGCAGAAAAAATCAACTGTTTTGAAGAAAATAGAGAGCTGCACAGCTTTTTATGTCTGCTATGCCTCCCGCTGCCGCACAAATTGCTTTTATTGGCTTCCTTTCTCGTCGATTGTATTACACAACCTCTAATAGCTATATCCCTTTAAAAATAGCTATTCTCGTTTCACTATGTACCGTTTGGTATTGAAAGAGCTATAAAAAAACGCCTGCAGATGCAAGCGTTGATAAAAAACGTAATTTGAAGTTGAGCCTTTAATCCACCACTTTATAAAGTAACGAATGATTCATCATAATTATAAGCAAAATATTATATGCAAACAAAGCATCAACTAATCTGGTTTAATTTTGTCTCGTTTTAATATCCATATGGCTTCTATACGAAACCAACAAAATCGGCTTTGAAATCGTTTGAAAATTCTATATTCGGTTTTGGGCTATTTTCTAAGCTTTTCCGGACTTTTATTCCTGACCGCATTTGTATCAGCTCTCATAACGCTTTTTGGCGCGTTCGAATCGTATTTTTATGGTTTGGGATCTACGGTAACACATAAAAAAATTTTTCTTTTTGATACGCAAAAACTCCCGAAAAATCGGGAGTTTTTGGCTTGGAATCTATTTTGTAACATAGATATGGAGCTAGTGACCCGGTTCGAACGGGCGACCTGCGCATTACGAATGCGCTGCACTACCAACTGTGCTACACTAGCATATTAAATTTTTGAATTTGTAAGGTGCTGCACGGCTGTCGCTTTATAATCAGTCCGAGACCTGCGCATTACGAATGCGCTGCACTACCAACTGTGCTACACAAGCATTATTAAATTTTTGAATTTGTAAGGTGCTACACGGCTGTCACTTTATAATCAGTCCGAGACCTGCGCATTGTCGGTCAGAAATAAGTCGCACTGCTTCGCTTTCGCTCCCATTGCTCCATATTTCTTTCCTTCGCAGGCTCCCTTCCTCTGCCGCCGGCAGCGGTCGTTTGCTCAGCAAATTCGCTGCACGGGGAGCTGTGCTACACAAGCATATTTTCACAAAAATATACTCAACAGTATAATTATACAATATCGGCAGAAAAAAGTCAAGGGGCAGTACATATTTTACCGTTGCGGACTTGAAAATCCATGCTCCTGTATAGCGCATTTTTTCGGGGCGAAAAAAATTCTTGACAAAACTCTCCGTTTATGGTATCATATTAAAAGAGCATCGTCTGCTCGTATAAACGGGTATGAAATTCCGAAATATAGATGTGTGGGCCCTGTGCAACAAGACCCCGTGAACCATGTCAGGCGGGAGACCGAGCAGCATTAAGCGGTGCGTGTTGTGTGCCGCAGCAAGCCTGCACATCTATGTTCCGGAATTTTTCTTTAACAGGGGGGTGTGCCGTATGTTCCTCAATATGCTCGCCATAAGAGCTAAAAGAGTGCTGCTGTGTATAAAGCGCTCTCTTGTGAAAGCGGCTGCCTTCGCGTTTCTATGCGTTGCTGTACAGGCAGTGTACTACTTCATAACCGACGGTGGCAGTGACGGCATGGACTGGTTCATGATATTCAATATTATCATAACCTCATTCATCGGCTCACTGGTGGGAGCCACACTGCTCTCCCTCAGGGACTACAAGGGAAATCTCTACCACCGCGCCGATGAGGAGATAATCGGCAATGCCTTTACGGGACTGGGAAAGAAATCCCTCATGTTTGAAAAGGGGCTGGAGTTGTTTGAAAAGAGCAATTTCCGCATGGCTCTTGAGGTCTTTACGGACCTGGGCAGCAGCGACTTCAAGTTCACTCAGCGTGAGACCGCAGTGAATGAGTTTTACCGCGGACGCTGCTACCATATACTGGGAGCCTATCCCAATGCCCTTATGTGCTACGATAAGGCTCAGGAAAACGGCTTCTATATCCCCGAGCTGTCCATATTCATCGGAAGATGCATGGCTGCAAACGGGAGCACGGAACGTGCAGCTGAATACTTTCAGGAACTGCTCCGGGACGACTACCTCTTCCACGGAAGGATACGCTTTGAGATAGGCAGTATCTACCTGAAGGCGGAACAGGGCGAGAACGCCCTTAAATGGTTCACAGAATCCATCGAAAACGGTGAAAAGACCGCAGACTCTCTGGGCGGAGCCGCCCTGGCAAATGTCATGATAGGCAACTGCGAGGAAGGGGAGCGCTGCTTCCGACAGGCTCTGGTCAATAATATAAGTGACCCTGTGGAGTTCACAGCCTTCTTCAAGGAAATGCTGAGCTCTGCAAAACGAAGCGCAGAAAAAGAACAGTGAAAGGAGAAAAGCTGTGTACAAGGCACTCTACCGCAAATGGCGTCCACTCACCTTTGATGACGTCATCTCTCAGGAATACACCACGGAAACCCTGAAAAATCAGATAATCAGCGGAAAGACTGCCCACGCATACCTTTTCACGGGTTCAAGAGGCACGGGTAAGACCACCTGCGCCCGTATCCTTGCAAAGGCGGTAAACTGCCGCAATATGAAGGACGGTAACCCCTGCCTTGAATGTGATATATGCCGTGACGCCGACAGCGGCGCACTTACCGATATAGTGGAAATTGACGCCGCCTCCAACAACGGCGTGGACAATATCCGCGACCTCCGCGACGCCGCAGTTTATACTCCCGAGCGCGGAGCCTACAAGATATACATTATAGATGAGGTGCATATGCTCTCTCAGGGAGCCTTTAATGCCCTCCTTAAAATAATGGAGGAGCCCCCTCCCTATGTGAAGTTTATCCTTGCTACCACCGAGATACACAAGGTGCCTGCGACCATCGTCTCACGCTGTCAGCGCTACGATTTCCGCAGGATAAAGGCTGAGGACATCGCAAAGAGGATAAGCTATATCGCTCAGCAGGAGGAGCTTAATCTCACCGAGGACGGCGCCGCCATGATAGCAAAGCTTGCCGACGGCGGTATGCGTGACGCTGTTTCACTTCTGGACCAGTGCTCCGTGTGTGCCGAGGTCATAGACGCCGAGGCTGTATCCACTGCCGCAGGTATCGCAGGCAGGGACTACCTCTACGATATGCTTGAGGCTATATCCGACTCCGACGCCCCGAAGGCTCTCGGTGTCACAGCCACACTCTACGATATGTCAAAGGATCTGACAAGGCTCTGTGAGGAGCTCATCACCCAGCTCCGCAACGTCATGCTGATAAAGGCTTCGCCCGATACCGCGGAAAAGCTCATAGTATGTATGCCCGACGAGCTTGAGCGTCTCAAAGCTCTTGCGGAAAAGACCGACCTCTCCACTGTTATGGACAGGCTGTCCGCACTTCAGGAGTGCCGCGAGCGTATGCAGAGAGCCATGAACAAGCGCGTGGAGTTCGAGATGGCACTGATAAAGCTGTGCTCAGGTCCCGCAAAAACAGTTCAGGGTATTGACAATTCAGAAATATATGATAAAATAAAACAGTTGGAGGACAAGATAGCCTCCGTCCCGAGAGCCGCCGCAGGTCAGGCTCCCGAGCAGCCCGAGGTGCTTGAGGCAAGTGCCGTACCCGCTGACGAGAAGATAGTTCCCACTATCGACCTGAAAAAGCTGAGATCCGAGGATATCGTCCCCTGTGAGCGCTGGGGAGAGGTCCTTGAGGAGTTCAAAAACATCAATCCTGCCGTTGCGGGAAGCCTTGACAGCTCCTTCGCAGGCATAGCAGGCAACTATATCTTCATAACCGCTCAGAACCGCTTCTTCATGGAGCTGTTCAAGGTCAAGGAAAACGCTCAGTCCCTTGGGACTGCCATCACAAAGGTGCTGGGACAGCGCTTCATCATCAAGGCGAAGTGCGCTACCACCGTCAACGAGCAGAAAAACCTCGCCGAGAGCATCATCAAAAAGGCTATGGAGAGCAAGATAGAGACAGCTGTGGAAAAGGAAAACGCTTAAAAGCAAATACTATTTGCTTTATATAAACATGAAATCAAATTTTCAAAGGAGAATTTAAAATGAAAGCAAGAATACCAAGGAACGTAAACGGCGGCGGCGCCCAGAATATGAACCAGATGATCAAGCAGGCTCAGAAGATGCAGGATCAGATCACAGAGCTCCAGGAGGACATCGAGGCAAGAGAGTTCTCTGCAACCGCAGGCGGCGGTGCTGTTGAGGTAACCATCTCAGGCAAGAAGACTATCAAGTCTCTCACACTCAAGCCCGAGGTAGTTGACCCCGAGGACATCGATATGCTCCAGGATCTCATCATCAGCGCTGTCAACGAGGCTATCAACAATGTTGAGAACACAACCGAGACAGAAATGAGCAAGATCACAGGCGGAGTTTCTCTCCCCGGTCTTTTCTGATAGATAATGGCAGATCATAACGCGCTCCCGCTGGTCATACTGGCTGAGAAGTTCGCTTCTCTCCCCGGTATCGGCATGAAGTCCGCACAGAGGCTGGCTTATCACGTCATGTCAATGGACGAGGAAGCCGTTGAGGACTTTGCAAAGGCGCTTATCGACGCAAAGAAGAACGTTCACTGCTGCAAGTGCTGCCAGAATCTGACGGAGAGGGATATATGCCCTATCTGCGACGATCCCCAGCGCGACAGGAGCGTTATCTGCGTGGTCGAGAACCCCAAGGATGTAACTGCCTTTGAGCGTACAAGAGAATACGGCGGAGTATATCATGTGCTCCACGGTCTCCTGTCACCCATGGACGGCATAACTCCCGACAAGCTCCGCGTAAAGGAGCTCCTGGCAAGGATAGCCGAAGGGGGAGTTCAGGAGGTCATCATGGCGACTAACCCCACTGTTGAGGGCGATGCCACCGCAATGTACATAGCAGGTCTGCTGAAGCCCATGGGCATAAAGGTGACCCGTCTCGCATTCGGACTTCCCGTTGGCGGTATCCTAGAATACGCCGACGAGGTGACGCTTTTCAAGGCGCTTGAAAACAGGAATGATATGTAAAAAACGGGCATCAAGCCCGTTTTTTTCTGAGTATTTTATTTTAAAGGGGCTTTCTCTCAAAGAGCAGCACAGGATAGCCCTCGTAGTAGGGCTTGACTATCTCGGGGTGGAGGTCGGCGTAGGCGAAAATGGTATCCGCCAGCCCCTCCCTGAGGAAGTCCACAAGCTGTGAAAGGGGTCTGTGATAGAGCTCGTCGCATATGGACGCAAAGGTTATGGCGCGTCTGCCCCCTACCTCCATTATGCGGTATGGCCAGATACGGCAGTCAAAGGGCTTGTCGTCCCCAAGCATACAGCCCTTGTCCGTAAGGGCAGGACATGAGAACAGCTCGTCCCCCTTCAGCTCGCCCACTCTGAATATGTAGCCCCCATCCTTGGTGACGAACTCGGTCTGCGGACGGGCAGCCTTTATCCTCTCGCAGAGCTCCGCGGTGAAAACGGGAGTCTCCCAGACGTCATAGCGGTCAAATATGCAGCACAGGCGGCACTTTGCACAGGCTTCGCCGCTGAGTATCTTTTTCAGCATGGCTCCTTCTCCTTTCATCAATAAAAAAGGGGCATTTCCGCAATGCCCCTTTCCGATCACTTCTTGATCTTCTCAACGATGTCCTCTACCTTGTCCTTTACCTTTTCGAGGTTTTCCTTGGTAGCCACCTTGCCGACTACATCCTTTACCTTATCGATGTTTTCCTTAGTAGCGACCTTGGAAATTGTCTTCTCGATCTTCTCATCGGGGAGGTCGATGCCTGTTTTCTTTTCAACTGCTTCTACTGCTTTTTTGATCTCCATAGGGGGATACCTTCTTTCGTAAAAATTTGTACTTATATTATACCACATCGGGCAGAAAAAATCAATATGTTTTTGCAGTTTTGCTCCCGCACCCATAAATTTACCGAAAAACAGGCAATTGCAACTGCCGCGCGACAAATTGTAAAGCGCAGTTGATTGTATGTAACCGCCCGAAATGTTAGAATAAGACCATAGACCACGGGGGATCCGCCCGTGAAAAATCACAACGGAGGAAATAAATATGATACTTGCAGACAAGATAATCGAACTCAGAAAAAGATCGGGTATGTCACAGGAGGAGCTGGCTGAGAAGCTGGGCGTCAGCCGCCAGTCGGTCTCAAAGTGGGAGGGCGCACAATCCACTCCCGACATCAACCGCATACTTCAGCTCTCGGAAATATTCAGCGTGAGCACCGATACATTACTTAAAGATGATGCAGACCTTCCCGCAGGAGCAGTTCCGGCAGCTGAGCCCTCGGTGGAGACCGAGCCCCCTCTCAGAAAGGTATCCATGGAGGAGGCAAACAGCTTCCTCGCTGCAAACGAAAAGCGCTCTGTCCGCACACCCATTGGAGTTGCTCTGTGCATACTCAGCGTAGTTCCCACAATTGTCATAGAAAGTCTTGACAGCACTGATAAATTCAGCGATATGCTGGGAGCTCCCCTGCTTTTCATAATGGTCGCCATCGGAGTTGCTCTGTTCATAATCTCGGGACAGAAAATGAAGCTCTATGACTACCTCAGCAGAGAGGGCATCGACACTGAGTACGGAGTTTCGGGCATGGCAGGCGACAAAAAGACCAAGTACACCCCAAAGCACACTATATTCATCGTTATCGGCGTAATGCTGCTGATATTATCATTCCTGCCCACTATGATACTTGACGTTGCCGCTCCCGACAGTGACTTTGCAGACGCTTTATCCGGCGCACTGTTCTTCGGATTTGTGGCTCTGGGAGTAGGTTTCCTCACTCACACAGGCATAATCATGGGCGGCTACAGGAAGCTCCTTGAGGAGGAGGACTTCACACGCAAGAGAAAAAAGCACAGAGGCAGACCCAATCCCGCAATGACAGTTTACTGGTGCTGCATAACAGCGGTATATCTGCTCTGGAGCTTCATCACCCGCGCCTGGGAGGTATCCTGGATAATCTGGGTCCTTGGCGCTATACTCTGCCCCGTTATCGCCATCGTATTCAAGAACAAGGACGAATGATTGACAGTTCCCCTCTTTCGTGGTATAATCAGCACAAAGGAGGGGAATTTCCATGAAAAAATACGAAGACCAGCCCATGAATTACGACGAAAACGGTCTGTATCCCGACGAAAAGCCCAAAAACAGCAAGGAATTCAAGGTCGTTGATATTATCATAAGTATACTTGTGCTGATATTGTTCGCAGTCGCCGTTATATATATGTTTGTGATGGGAAACCGCAGCGGTGAGCAGTACAAGGCTGTATACGCATTTTTCGCCCTGTTCGGCGGCATCGGGCTCATCACCATGATCTCCGACCTTATCCAGGGAAAAAAGCTTCAGGCAGGCTCCTTTTTAGCATTAGGCATAGGCGCAGCAGGCTTCGTTTGTACCCGTATGGTGCTGACAGGCGGCGACAACATGAAAATGAAGATGGTAAAGCTGTTCGCCTATGGTATTCCGCTGTTTTTCGCCTGTCTTGGCGCATACTACGCCTCAGCAGGCATAAAGCACGCTCTTGAATCAAAGGATAACTGCACAACTCATGTTTCCGCGGTCTGCAAGAGTATGACCACAGAAACTACTGCAACAAACGGCAGAGTCACCAGCGTAAAGTACCGTCCCACCTATGAATACACTTTTGACGGCGTGAAATATACGGCACAGGGCGGTCTCACCCGGGCATTCCGTGTGGAAGGGGACAGCTACGAGATATTCGTAGACCCGGAAAAGCCCACACTGATACTTGACCCCGAAGCTGAAAAGGAGTCCCTGGCAGGCGCCCTGCTCCGCGCATTGTTCCTTATCGGAGGTCCTCTTGCGCTAATGGCGCTGTTCATATTCGCTTTTCACAAAGCAGGAATATAATACCAGATATCTGACAATAATAAAAAGGCAGACCGTTTTGGTCTGCCTTTGATGTTTTTATCAGAGCTTGTTCTTCTCTTCCTCAATGAGCTTGAGAAGGTCGTCAACGGACATATCCGCAGCCTTCTTCTTGCGCTCGTTCTGCTCGGTCTTGCTGATGATGTCTGAAATATCGGGTGTGCTGCTCTTTCTGGGTGCCTTGGGAGCTGCTGTTGAAGGAGCGGACTGGCTTCTCAGAGGAGTTGTCTTGGGAACGTCGTTTCTTGACATCTCTGCAAGCTGGCTCTTTGAGAGGATACCTGTATTATCGCTTACAGGCTCAGAAGGTGCCTGCTGAGGAGTACTTGTGGTCTTGATGTTGAAGGCGCCTGTGCGCTCAGCCTCAGCTGTCTTGCGGAGCATTTCCTCTCTGAGGGCGTCGGCTGTGGGAGCTGTAGACGATGAACCGCCCACATTTCTTGCAGCGAATGTGCTCTCGGCACTGCGCTGTGCCTTGAACTGCATTGTGCGCTCCTTCTCCTTCTGATAGGGAGAATCGGGATTAACCTTCTTCTGGCTGAAGTTCTCGGCAATGGACATCTTCTTGCGCTCAAGCTCGTTGCTGGGCTGGATCTCCTGAGAAGGCTCAAACAGGGGATTTGCAGTCTTATCGTGGATATTCTTCCTGCTCTCGAAGTCTGCTCTCTCCTTTTCCTTCTCGTCGTACTCGTAGAAGCCGAACTCGTCATCATCATCGCCCTTGTTGGAAGCGATCTTTGCAATGAGGAAGATCACCAGAAGCACACAGGGGAGAACCAGAAGTGCCAGTATGCCCTTGATGCCTGAAGCAAATCTTATAAGTCCGCCGATCTCATCGCTCTGGGTATGACCTGTGCAGAGAGCAGCGATCTTGTCCTTGGTTATAGGCTCAGAGCTGCCAATATTGGTAGCATCTGCGGTAACGTACTTTTCTGTGCCGTCCTCAGCGGTAACGATGTCATAGATACTGAGAACGCGGAGCTTGTCAGGCTCGGCAGCGGGATAGGCGAGAACGATGTCGCCCTTTGCGATAGTGAGATTTTTAGCGTCAGGAGCTATAAGAGCCGCACCTGTGCTGACATTGTTGCCCATGTTGTCGGATTCCTTCACAACGTAGACATAGTTTCCGAAGAGCTTGGGGGTCTTGCCGCCCGAGAATGCAATATTTACAAATATCGAGATAATGATCAGAATGATACAGATCACGATAAGAACGAACTTAAGTACCGAGAAACGCTTTTTCTTTTCCATTTTACATCACCTTTTTCATTTTCTTTTGTTGTCTTTTTTCTACACTTTTTTCTCTGCGGCTCTGTTTTTCGGGAACCGCTTTATCTATTATATCACATATTATTACAAATTTCAAACATTTTCTAAGTTTTATCTTTTAAAAATATAGAAAATTTTTTCAAACCAATTTTTTTTCGTGTTTCTGCACAAATATGAACTCCGCTTATCTCTCATTCAGTCAATATGCACAACGCAAAAACGGACCTTCGGGACAGGTCATGCTGAGTTTTTGGCGATTTTCCGCAATATATAAATTTAGCGGACAAATATTTGTTGAAATAAGCACTTGAAATATCTTATAAATCATAGTATAATTAAAGATGTATACCGCTTGTAGAATAATTTCTCCCCATTTCCCGAAAGCACGTTTGTTATAGGAATGGCGAGTTATACAAAGGGTAATAACGCCGCTTCTGCGGCAGAATGGAAATCAGATATGGCTACAAAAAAAGCAAACCCTCTCATGGACAGGATCAAGGAAGAGTTCCCGAGAAAACTTCAGCTTTTGTACAGCGTTTCTCCCGAGGAAGCTTCAGACAAACAGGTTTACCATGTTCTTTCCTCGATAATCGTGGAAATTCTTGGTGCTAAGAGGCAGAGCTTCATCAATCACACCCACTCGGTGGGCGGTAAGCAGATCTACTACCTTTCAATGGAGTTCCTTATGGGACGCTCCCTCAAAACAAGCATCTACAATCTTGAGCTTGCTGACGGCATAAAGTCTATGCTGAAGCAGTATGACATCAATCTCGATAAGATATACGAAAACGAGCCCGACGCAGGTCTGGGCAACGGCGGTCTGGGAAGACTTGCTGCCTGCTACCTTGACGGTCTTGCTACCATGGGCTTCCCCGCAATGGGCTACTCTCTCTGCTATGAGTATGGTATCTTCCAGCAGAAGCTGGAGGACGGCTGGCAGACAGAGCTCCCCGACAACTGGCTCCCCGGCGGCTCCGTATGGCTGGTGCCCAAGCCCGAGCTCTCCATCGACGTCCACTTTGAGGGCGACCTTCAGGAGTACTGGGACAATCAGTATCACTATATCTCTCATGTTAACTACAATACCGTTGTGGCTACACCCTACGATATGTACGTTTCGGGCTACGGCTCAGAGGGAGTTTCCGTGCTCCGTCTGTGGTCCGCAAAGGCTCCAAACTTCGATATGGAAATGTTCAACAAGGGCAACTATGAGAGCGCTCTTGCCCAGAACTCCATCGCAAACGCCATCTCGAAGATACTCTACCCCAACGACAACCACCTGGAGGGCAAGAGCCTCCGTCTCCGCCAGCAGTACTTCCTCTGCGCAGCTTCCATCGGCGACATCGTAAACACCCACATGAACGTTTACGGCACCCTTGAGAACCTGGCTGACAAGGTGGCTATCCACATAAATGATACTCACCCCACTCTGGCTATCCCCGAGCTCATGCGCATACTCCTTGACGACTGCGGCTACAGCTGGGAGAAGTCATGGGACATCGTGACAAAGACCTTCGCCTACACAAACCATACAGTTATGGCTGAGGCTCTGGAGAAATGGGACGTCAACCTCGTAAAGTCGGTTATCCCGAGAATTTTCTCCATCATCGTTGAGATAAACAACCGCTACTGCGCTTCTCTCATGGAGAGAAACGGCGGCGACAGCGCCAAGACTACCCGTATGTCCATCATCAAGGACAACCAGATACACATGGCTACACTCTGCGTTGCGGCTTCACACAGCGTAAACGGCGTTTCCAAGCTCCACTCGCAGATAATCAAGGACTCTGTATTCCATGACGAGTACGAGAATACCCCCGAGAAGTTCAAGAACGTCACCAACGGCATCGCTTACAGAAGATGGCTCTATCAGTCCAATCCAGGACTTACAAAGCTGCTGAAGGACACTATCGGTCCCAAGTTCATCAAGGACGGCGCAGAGCTTGAGAATTTCCGCAAGTTCGAGAACGACGAGGAAGTCCTCACAAAGCTCATGGCAGTAAAGAAGGAGAACAAGGAAGCCTTCGCCAAGTACGTCAAGAACGAATCCGGCATCATCCTCAATACAGACAGTATTTTCGACGTTCAGGTAAAGCGTCTCCACGAATACAAGAGACAGCACCTCAATGTCATGAATATCCTTACGGATTACGCATATCTCCTCAATAACCCCGACGCTCCCTTTACTCCCAAGACCTATATCTTCGCAGCAAAGGCAGCTCCCGGCTACTATCTGGCAAAGCAGATAATCAAGCTCATCTGGGCTATCTCCGAGGAGATAAGAAAGAACCCCAGGATCAACCAGAAGCTCTCTGTTGTGTTCCTTGAGAATTACTGCGTAACTCTCTCAGAGCACCTCATGCCTGCTTCCGATGTTTCCGAGCAGATCTCCCTTGCAGGTACAGAGGCTTCGGGTACGGGCAATATGAAGCTCATGCTCAACGGCGCAGTCACACTTGGTACTCTCGACGGCGCCAACATCGAGACAAAGGAAGCCTGCGGCGACGAGAACATCGTCATCTTCGGCATGACAACTCCCGAGGTCAACGACCTCAGGGCAAGAGGCTACAATCCCTGCGAGCGCTACAACAATGACGGACGAATCCACGAGGCTATCGACCGTATGTACCACGGCATAAACGGCTGTACCTTCAACGATGTGGCAAATTCACTGAAGGACAGAGACCCCTATATGGTACTTGCCGACTTCGACAGCTACAGGAATGCACAGCAGTATATCACTGAATGCTACAACGATAAGCTGAAGTGGGCAAAGATGTCACTCAACAATATCGCAGGCGCAGGAATTTTCTCGGCAGACCGCGCTGTAACGGAATACGCCGACAACATCTGGCATTTAAGATGACCGGAGCATAAAATACAATAAGGGGACGTTGTTTTCTTCGTCCCCTTTTTTACCTTTTTGCAGATACACCCATAAGGGATTATTGATAACGGAGTGTTATGTTTATATGAGACCTATCTATGATACATGGAATTTAGGCTATAAATCAATATTCGGTGCGGTAAGGCAGTTCGAGACCTGCCGCTTCACCATAAGGCTTCCCAAGGACACAGTCCCCGACTTCTCTCCCGTGCTGGTGCTGTTCAGAACAGGCTTCAAGGAGCGCTTCATCAGCATGAACGAGGTCACCGAGGAGGAGGACTGCATAGCCTATACAGCCGAGTACAACGCCAGATATACCGACGTCCACTACTACTATTTTTCCTATACCACGGGAGGAATACGCCACTATATCAAGAAGGTGAACGTTCATGAGGGCGGTCTGGATCAGGGGGATATGTTCCAGCTGACAGTATACAAGAATACCTATGAGACCCCCGATTTTCTCAAGGGCGGCGTTATGTACCAGATATTCCCCGACCGCTTCTGCAAAAGCGGCAAGCCCAAGGAGAATATCCCCGAGGGCAGAGTTCTTCGTGAGGACTGGGAGGGTACTCCATTCTACAAGCCCGATGAGCACGGCCATGTCTGGAATAACGACTACTTCGGCGGCGATTTCGCAGGCATACAGTCAAAGCTCCCCTATCTCAAGAGCCTGGGAGTTACCTGCATATACCTCAATCCCATTTTTGAGTCCCACGAGAACCACAGGTACAATACTGCCGACTATATGAAGGCTGACCCCCTCCTGAGCACCAACGAGGAGTTTGAGGAGCTGTGCAGAGAAGCTGACAGTATGGGCATTTCCGTCATTCTGGACGGTGTTTTCTCCCATACGGGTGCTGACAGCGTATACTTCAACAAGTTCGGGCGCTATCCCGAGGTCGGTGCCTTCCAGTCAAAGGACAGCAAGTATTACGACTGGTACTCATTCATAGACTATCCCAATACATACGAGGCGTGGTGGGGCATAGACACCCTCCCCAACGTATGTGAGAATAATGAGGACTACACCGAGTTCATATGCGGCGAGGAGGGAGTCCTCCGCTACTGGCTGGACAGAGGTGCCGCAGGCTGGCGTCTTGACGTTGCCGACGAGCTCCCCGACCAGTTCCTCAATAACCTTAGAAAAAGCGTCAAGGGCTATGATAAGGACAAGATCATCATCGGCGAGGTCTGGGAGGACGCTTCCAACAAGGAGAGCTATGGTGTAAAGCGCCGCTATCTCCTGGGCGACCAGCTTGACTCCGTTATGAACTATCCCTTCCGCGAGGCTATAATCAGCTTCATGAAGGGCGGCAAGCCTATTGACTTCATAAACTCCGTCATGACCATAGTGGAGAACTACCCCAAGCCCACCATCGACGTGCTCATGAACTTTGTCTCCACCCACGACATAGAACGTGCCATCAACCGCCTCGGCGGAGAGAACTGCGATGACAAGAGCAAGGACTGGATGGCGGAAAAGTGGCTTTCCGAGGAGCAGTACGCCCACGGCAAGGAGCTTCTCAAGGCAGCAATGGCGCTCCAGTTCTTCCTTCCCGGAGTTCCCAGCATATACTACGGCGACGAGGCAGGACTTCAGGGCTACAAGGACCCCTTCAACCGCCGCTGCTACCCCTGGGGTCATGAGGATACCGACCTTATCGCCTATGTTTCCGAGCTCAGCCGCGTGAGAAAGTCCATACCCAACATGATAGACGGAAGGATATATTTCGTCATCAACGAAAAGGAGGTCCACGACAGCCGTCTCATCGGCTTCACCCGTCAGGGTCAGAAGCTGGACTATATCATCTTCGTCAACAGAAGCGGTGATACCGTCTGTCTCGGCAATATGAGCGGCATACTGTCACGCTTCGAGGACCTTCAGCCCTTCTACGGCGAATTCATGGACGATACAATCACCGTAAAGCCCTATGGCTATACCATCATCAAGGCAAGATTTGTAGAATAATAACATTCATCTGAATGTTGACATATGGGAAATGCTGTGATATACTTGAGAAAAACGTGAAAGGAAACAACATGGATAAGCCGGAAATTCTTTACATGGTCGTTCCGTGCTACAACGAGCAGGAGGTACTGCGCGAGACCGCGGAACAGCTGAAAAACAAATACTCTGCACTTATCTCTCAGAAACTCATATCTCCGGAGAGCCGTATCGTGTTCGTGAATGACGGCTCATCTGACAGCACCTGGGGCATTATAAGGGAGCTCCACAGCGCTGAGCCGAACCTTTTCTCTGGTATCGACCTCGCACACAACAGCGGCCACCAGAACGCCGTTCTTGCAGGTCTGATGACTGTCAGGGAGCTCTGCGATATGTGCATAACCATGGACGCCGACCTCCAGGACGATGTCAACACCATCGACGAGATGGTGAAAAAATACTACGAGGGTAATCAGGTGGTCTACGGCGTGAGAAGCGCCCGTGACACCGACACCTTCTTCAAAAAATCCACTGCCGAGGGCTTCTATAAGTTCATGAAGATAATGGGGGCGGACGTGGTCTATAACCATGCGGACTTCCGCCTCATGAGCAGGAGAGTCCTTCAGGAGCTTTCGGGCTTCAAGGAGGTAAACCTGTTCCTACGCGGAATGGTGCCCCTTATCGGCTTCCAGAACTGCAAGGTCTACTACGAGCGCCACGAGAGAGCCGCAGGCGAGAGCAAATACCCCCTGAGGAAGATGCTGGCATTCGCCGTAAACGGCATAACCTCCTTCAGCACCAAGCCCCTGAAGCTCATAACGGCTCTGGGCTTCATCATGTCCGTAGCCAGCCTTCTCGCCTTTATATGGGCGTTCATCGCAAAGATAGGAGGCTTTACCGAGCACGGCTGGTCCAGTACGATCTGCTCCATATGGCTCATAGGCGGCCTTCAGCTTTTCTGTCTCGGAATAATCGGCGAGTACATAGGCAAGATATACGCCGAGGTCAAGCAGAGACCGCGGTACATTATCGCGGAGTTCCTGAATGAAAACGGGAAGAAAAACGACGACAAATGATAAGGAGTATTTAATATGGACACTATTATCAACAGCATATCCGGTTTTCTCTCGCAGTACTGGGCTATAATCTTATTTATCATCGTACTGATAATACTCATAAAGATAAAGCACAAGATAAAAAAGGCGATTTTCTTTGCGGTACTCATAGGTGCAGCCCTGTTCGCATCGGGCATTACCTTCTTCAATATCAATTAGACAGACAGCGCAGTTTATCTGCGCTGTTTTGTTATACATGGGCATACCTGCAAGCGAATGGCTGAAGGCTAAGGGCTAATGGCTAAAAAGTCTTGACTTTTTCACGCGTTTGAGTTATAATATAATGTGACTATTAAATTTTAAAGCGAGGTTGCTCATTATGCTTAAAAACAATGAAAAAGTAATGGATAAGATCGTTGACCTTTGTAAATCCAAGGGCTTTGTATACCCCGGCTCCGAAATTTACGGCGGTCTTGCAAATACATGGGACTACGGTCCTCTCGGCGTTGAGCTGAAAAACAACATCAAGAGAGCCTGGATGAAGAAGTTCGTTCAGGAGAACAAGTACAACGTAGGTCTTGACTCCGCTATCCTCATGAACCCCCAGACCTGGGTGGCTTCAGGTCATATCGGCGGATTTTCCGACCCCCTCATGGACTGTAAGGAGTGTAAGACCCGTCACCGTGCCGACAACCTCATCGAGGACTTCGACGGCACCAACGTTGCAGGCTGGTCCAACGAGCAGATGATGGACTACATAAAGGAAAAAGGCATCGTTTGCCCTAACTGCGGCAAGCAGAACTTCACAGATATCCGTCAGTTCAACCTTATGTTCAAGACATTCCAGGGCGTTACAGAGGACAGCAAGTCTGAACTCTATCTCCGCCCCGAGACTGCACAGGGTATTTTCGTAAACTTCGCAAATATCCAGAGAACTACCCGTAAAAAGGTGCCATTCGGCGTTGCTCAGGTAGGTAAGTCATTCCGTAACGAGATCACTCCCGGAAACTTCATCTTCCGTGTAAGAGAGTTCGAGCAGATGGAGCTTGAGTTCTTCTGCAAGCCCGGCACAGACCTTGAGTGGTTCGATTACTGGAGAAGCTACTGCAAGAACTTCCTCCTCTCACTGGGACTCAAGGAGGAGAACCTCCGTCTCCGTGACCACGATCAGGAGGAGCTCTGCTTCTACTCAAAGGCTACAACCGACTTCGAGTACCTCTTCCCCTTCGGCTGGGGCGAGCTCTGGGGCGTTGCCGACAGAACCGACTACGACCTGACACAGCACATCAACACCAGCGGAAAGTCTCTTGAATACTTCGATCCCGAGACCAACGAGAAGTACATCCCCTACGTTATCGAGCCTTCTCTCGGCGTTGAGAGACTCTTCCTCTCCATCGTTACAGAGGCTTATGACGAGGAGGAGATCGTCTCCACAGACAAGAACGGCAACGAGAAGAAGGAAACAAGAACAGTTATGCACTTCCACCCTGCACTTGCTCCCTTCAAGGCAGCTGTTCTGCCCCTCGTAAAGAAGCTCACTCCCAAGGCTGAGGAAGTATACGATATACTCTCCAAGAAGTTCATGGTAGACTTCGACGAGGCAGGTACCATCGGTAAGAGATACCGCCGTCAGGACGAGATCGGTACACCTTTCTGCATTACTTATGACTTCGATACACTTGAGAAGGACAACTGTGTAACAGTCCGTGACCGTGATACAATGCAGCAGGAGAGAGTTGCTATCGACAACCTCGTAGCTTACCTCGAAGCTAAAATGCAGTTTTGATTTTTGGGGACATCGTCCCCGGCGTTCCGTAATATACGAAAAAAGGCGCACAGTTTAAACTGTGCACCCGTTTTTTGTATCTACATATAGTTACAGCATAATTGTATCATAAGGCACGGGCTGTCGGGGACGCCAGCCCCTACAATTCCGAATTTCTAATTCCGCATTCCGAATTAAAACAGCCGCCGCCCTCAGGCTAAAGGCTAAGGGCTGACGGCTAAAGGCTTTTTTACAGTGTGTCGATGATGTCGAGAGAGTGCTCCTCGTTCATGGTTCTGCACATCTCGATGAACTTGTCAAGAGGCACGTTCTTGAGCTGCTTGTTTCCTCTGATGTTGATGGAGGCCTGCTCGTTCTCAGCCTCACTGTCGCCGATGATGACAACATAGGGATCCTTGTAGTCCTTGAAACGTCTGATCTTGTTCTTCATGTTGTCGTCGGTGTAGTCGACCTCAGCTCTGATGCGGTTCTTCTTGAGGAGATCGGCTACCTTCTTGGCGTAGTCGTTATGCTCTGTTCTGATAGGAACGATACCTACCTGCATAGGAGACAGCCAGAAGGGGAATGCTCCTGCGAAGTTCTCGGTGATGATACCGATAAATCTCTCGAATGAACCGAATATAGCTCTGTGTATCATTACAGGCTGCTTCTCTGAGCCGTCGGAAGCGATGTACTTCATCTTGAAATTGAGAGGAAGCTGGAAGTCGAGCTGGATGGTACCCATCTGCCACTCACGTCCGATAGCGTCCTTCATCTTCAGGTCGATCTTAGGACCGTAGAATGCGCCGTCGCCCTCGTTGAGCTCGTATCCGTCGGGACCGTACTTCTCCTCAAGGATAGCCTTCAGGTCAGCCTCAGCCTTGTCCCATACCTTGACGTCGCCCATGAAGTCATCGGGACGTGTTGAAAGCTCAGCCTTGTACTCAAGACCGAATGTGTTGTATATCTCAGTTGCGATATCCATGATATCGTTGATCTCGGAAGCGATCTGCTCCTCAGTTACCAGGATATGAGCATCGTCCTGTCTGAACTGCTGTACGCGGAAGAGACCGTTTAGCTCGCCAGACTTCTCCTTACGGTGGATAACGTCAACCTGATTGAACTTGAGGGGAAGCTCCTTGTAAGAGCGCTGTCTGTTCATATATACCTTGATAGCGTTGGGGCAGTTCATGGGCTTAGCGCAGTATACCTCGTTGTCCTCCTCGGCAGGGATAACGAACATACCGTCCTGATAGTGATCCCAGTGACCGGAAGTCACCCACAGCTCCTTCTTGGAAAGAACAGGGCCTGAGATCTCAGTATAGCCGTGATCCTCGTGAACACCTCTCCAGTACTCAAGAAGTGCGTTGAACAGCTTCCAGCCTCTGGGGAGCCAGTAGGGCATACCGGGCGCAGTGTGATCGAACATGAACAGAGCCAGCTCCTTGCCCAGCTTCTTGTGGTCGCGGAGCTTAGCCTCCTCGATCATCTTGAGGTACTCGTCAAGCTGTGAAGCCTTGGGGAATGCGATAGCGTAAACACGGCTGAGCATCTTGTTCTTCTCGTTTCCTCTCCAGTAGGCACCTGTGCATGAGAGGAGCTTGAATGCCTTTACGGGGCCTGTTGTCATAAGGTGAGGACCTGCACAGAGGTCAACGAACTCGCCCTGCTTGTAGAATGAGATAGGCTCGCCCTTGTCAACGTGCTCCTCACAGAGCTCTACCTTGTAAGGCTCGTCCATTTCCTTCAGCTTTGCAACAGCCTCAGCAGGAGAAAGCTCAAACTTCTCAAGCTCAAGGTCTTCCTTGACTATCTTCTTCATCTCAGCCTCGATCTTCTCCAGCTCCTCGGGAGTGAAGGGCTTCTCAAGGTCGAAGTCATAGTAAAAGCCGTTGTCGATAGCAGGACCGATAGCCAGCTTTGCAGCAGGATAAAGTCTCTTTACAGCCTGTGCAAGGATATGGGAAGCTGTGTGCCAGAGGGTCTTCTTGCCGTCGAGGCTGTCAAATGTACATACCTCAAAGTGGCAGTCACCGTCGATGACTGTGCGGAGATCCTTTACCTCTCCGTTTACCTTTACGCAGCAGGCAGCCTTGTAAAGTCCCATGCCGATACCCTTGATTATCTCAGCAGCTGACTGTGCAGCCTCGATCTGACGGACACTGCCGTCGGGAAGTGTTAAATTGATCATGTCGATCTCTCCTTTTTATAAATTCATAATTCATAATGCTTAATGCATAATTGTTGCGTGTTTTATACGATGACCTGTTATCCCTTACAGAATAATCCATCGTTTTCCCGGTTTGCGGGATTATCCTTAATGTATTGCCATGCACTGCGGTATTCAAATTCATTCCGCCCAGCCCGATATCTCAAACAGCTCGCCGAAGAGCTCCACATGGACGTAATTTTCCATATAGCCGTCATCGGTACCTGTCTCGAAGCAGACCACAATCTCCTCCTCGTCTATATCCACATAGACGTTCCTCAGCTTCAGCAGCTTTGCGAGAGCCTCGACGTTTCCGCCCTCATAGAAGCCATCGTCGATAAGCATTGCTGCTATGGTGCTTCTGCCGCCGTCCAGCCTTGCCAGCTTTTTGGCTATATCCGAGAGGTTGGCGATGATATTCTCCTCGCTGTCGGTATAGAAGCGGACGGTCATCATCTCATCCCACAGCTTATAGGGCAGCTCGTAGGCTTCCTCCCTCTGGTTGTAGCTGATATTGCTCACCTTGTCACCTCCCCGAAGACAGAATAACAAAAAAGCCCCTTACGCCTGTAATTAGGCACAAGGGACGATAGTCTACCGTGGTTCCACCCTGATTCACACGGAGCCTTCTCCGTATCTCAAGTGCTCTGTAACGGGAGCTCCCGACGCTTATTGGGCGCACTCAGAGGCGGTGTGCTGTATATCCTTTGCCGTGCAGCCTTGCACCTGACGGCTGCTCTCTGAAACGGCTGGGGAAAAGCCTTCCTCATCGACGTTTTGCGGGATATTGTACACTTATCTTAGCACAGATTTTACTATTTGTCAAGAGGGAAAAGTGTGAAATCCAAGTTTTTCCGCAGTTTTCCGCAATGGATTAAACATTCTGTTGAAACCCACGTTAAAAACAACAAAATAACGGGTTGAAATAGTTTGAAATCTGTGGTATAATATTAATGTATAATCAAATCACGGTCAGAAATAGAGACGAAAATAATAAAACGTCTTAATGGCTGAGAATAAGGGAGATATGCATGAACATCGAGATCGCAAGAATAAATCAGGGGATAGAGAAAGACCCTAAGGAATACGTCAGGACTATCAACGAGGACTACCTCTACAAGCTCAGCAAGATAGCCGACGATATAGCTGAAAACCGCAATGAGAAGCCTGTTGTGCTGCTGTCGGGATCCTCGGGCTCCGGCAAGACCACAACAGCTATGATGATAGAAAAGCTCCTGGACGAGAGAGGGCTCCAGACCCACACCCTCTCCATGGACAACTGGTTCTGTCCGCTGACAGAGGCTGAGAAGGCGCTCGCCGCTGAGGGAAAAACGGACCTTGAGTCTCCCCTCCGCGTGGACAGCCAGCTCCTCAACCAGCAGATAGAAGCCATCAGCGCCTGCCGCGAGATAGAGCTCCCCAAGTACAACTTCAAGACCTCCACACGCACAGGCTCAGGAAAGAAATTCAAGCGCAGCAAGGGCGAGATAGTTATATTTGAAGGAATTCACGCCCTCAACCCGTCGGTAATAACCGTTCCCGACACCATGATAAGCAAGATATACGTCAGCGTCCGCACCAGGATATCGGGGGAGGGCATACTTCTCCACCCCTCAAGGGTACGTCTTATGCGCCGCATGATAAGAGACAAGAACTTCCGCAAGCGCTCTCTCCGCGAGACCATGAATATGTTCCACAGCGTTGAAGCAGGGGAGAACAAGTACATCATGCCCTACAAGTACCGCTCGGACTACGATGTGGACACCTTCATGGCTTATGAGCTCTCCGCCTACAGGAACGACCTGCTCACTCAGCTTGAGGAGATGATAGACGTTCCCGAAATAGCCGAGTCCGTAAAGGTGCTGGAGCAGCTCGCTCCCCTGAGCAAAAAGGACATTTCCCCCGACTCGCTCATCTGCGAATTCATAGGCAACGGACAGTTCAAATACTGATACATAAGGGAGACTATATATGGAATATCTCGAAAACAGAGAGCTGTCATGGCTCAAATTCAACAAAAGAGTACTGGAGGAGGCAACAGACCCCGATACTCCGCTGCTTGAGCGGCTCTCATTCTCTGCTATATACCAGAGCAATCTGGACGAATTCTTCATGGTCCGCGTGGGTTCTGTCACTGACAAGGCAAAAAACGAGGGCAAGAAAAAGGATAAATTCTCGGGTATGAACGCTGCCCAGCAGCTTGACGCCATCTTCACCGCAGTCCGCAGGCTCCAGCCCTCTGTGGAGGAGGCTCTCCGCAGCACTATGAAGGAGCTGGCTCCCTACGGCTTTGAGCACGTTACCTTCGACAAGGCGACCAAGGAGGAGCAGACCTTCCTGGAGCTCTATTTCAAGCGTGAACTGAAGCCCTTTATATCGGGAATAGTAGTCAATGACGCGCTGCCCTTCCCGTTCCTCAAGAACAAATACATATACGCAGTTGTGCAGCTGGGCGCCAAAAAGGGCGTATCCATAGGCGTTATCCCTGCCTCTACAAGCCGCTCCGAGAGGATAATCCACCTTGGCAAGGACGGCAAGAGGTTCATTCTGGAGGAGGAGGTCATTCTCCGCTTCGCACATCTGCTTTTCAAGAACTACAAGGTCATGGACCGCGCCCTCATCAGAGTCACCAGAAGCGCCGATATCATGGTATCCGGCAGGGGACCCGAGTTCCGTCAGCGCATGGAGGAGCTCGTTGACAAGCGCCAGAAACTGGCTCCCGTGCGCCTTGAGATATCCGACGTCTTCAACCGCACTGCACTGGACTATCTCTGCAAGAAGCTGAAGCTGAAAAACGTCAACGTTTTCACCTCACGTATCCCTCTGGACCTTTCCTACCTCTATACTTTGCAGGAATACGACGAGGACCCGAAGCTTCACTATCCCCCCAGAACGCCCAGAAAGCCCGCGGCTCTGTCGGACACAAGACCCGTTTTCTCGCAGGTAAAGTCAAAGGATATGCTGCTCAGCTTCCCCTTTGAGTCCATAAACCTGTCCTTTATAAGGCTCCTTCAGGAGTCCGCCAACGACCCCAGGGTCACTTCCATAAAGATAACCCTCTACCGTCTTGCAAGGAACAGCAAGGTCATCGACGCTCTCTGCACTGCCGCCGAGCAGGGCAAGGAGGTACTGGTCATGATAGAGCTCCGCGCAAGATTCGATGAGGAGAACAATATCGAGTGGTCAAAGCAGCTTCAGGAGGCAGGAGTCAAGGTCATCTACGGTCCCAGGGACTTCAAGGCTCACTCAAAGCTCCTGCTCATCACCCGCAAGGCTCAGGGCGGCGGCTTCGACTACGTAACACAGATAGGCACGGGCAACTATAACGAAAAGACCGCTGCGCTCTACACTGACCTCATGCTCCTCACCGCCGACAGGGATATTGCTGCCGACGCAGAGGCTGTTTTCGCAGGTCTCCTCAGCGGCACATTTGTGGAGCAGACCAACAAGCTCCTTGTGTCTCCTCTCGCTCTCAGACCTCAGGTGCTGGAGCTCATGGATAGACAGATAGAGCTGGCTAAGAACGGCGGAAAGGGCTATATCGCTGCAAAGGTGAACTCCCTCAACGACCCCGTCATCATCGAAAAGCTGGTGGAAGCTTCTCAGGCAGGGGTAAAGATAGAGCTGGTAGTCCGCGGACTCTGCTGCCTTATCGCAGGAGTGCAGGGCTATACCGAGAATATCTCCGTCCGCAGCATAGTGGGACGCTTCCTTGAGCACAGCCGTATATTCATCTTCGGCGAGGACGGTCCCGACCAGAAGATATACATAGGCTCTGCCGACTATATGAGCAAAAACACCGTCCGCAGAGTAGAGGTGGCTGCACCCATCGAGGACGAGCGCCTCAGAAGACGTATCCGCGAGATGTTCCGCGTACTTATGCGGGATAACGTCAAGGCAAGGATAATGCTCAGCGACGGCAGATATATCCGCGAGCGCAGGAACGCCGATACTCCCCTGAATTCACAGGAGTATTTCTATGACGAGGCCTACAAGCGCCTTGAGGACAAGACCGCAAGGCAGGAGCAGCTCCGCGTGAACCGCGAAAAGGGAGCCGCAAAAAAGAAGGCCGCTGCAAAGAAGCCCCGTACAGCGGCAAAAAAGCCTGCATCAAAGACCTCCGCGGAAAAATCCGCCAAGCCTGCGGCAAAGCGCGGAAGGAAGAAAAAGTCCTCATAAGTCATTTATATGCGAAAAAGCAATAAAACACTCGAAACTTTGCCCGATTTATGATATAATATCTGTTATACCCTGTATTAAAGGGTTTAAAGCGGCAATAAGTTTTATTTGAGGTTTGGATAATGATTGGATATTATAACTATACGGTTATTCTTACATATATGAGTCTCATCTCGTCTGTGATAGGAATGTTCTTCGCGGCAGGCTTCGGCGGGATGGACCCACACCCCGAATATGCCATAATCTGTCTTATGGTGTCGGGACTCTGTGATATGTTCGACGGAAAGGTCGCCCGTACTAAAAAAGACCGCACCGAATGCGAAAAGAAATTCGGTATACAGATAGATTCCCTCTGCGACGCCATCTGCTTCGGCGTCCTCCCCACAGTCATCGGCTATTCCGTAGGCATGAGAGACTGGATAGACCTGCCTATACTGGTGCTCTTCCCCCTCTGTGCCGTCATAAGGCTCGCCTACTTCAACGTGGCTGAGGAGGAAAGGCAGAAAAAGACTGCCGAAAACCGCAAGGTCTATGAGGGACTTCCCGTTACAAGCGTGGCACTGATACTGCCCCTGCTTTACAGCTTCCACAAGGATATCGGTGAATGGTTCCCCGAGGTCTACGGCGGCGCTCTCCTGCTCATCGCCCTCGCATTCATCACCAGATTCAAGGTCAAAAAGCCCAGTATGAAGACCATGCTCTGCTTTATCGGAGTAGGCGTGGGTGAGCTGGTATGGATGCTCTATAAGACCAAAACAAGATGAACATGAGGGCTGCTGCGGACTGCGGCAGCCCTTTCGGATTAGGATATTTTTACTCAGCGCCACGGCGCAGTTCAAGGAGCAAAGGATATGAAAAGGACCATATGCTTCGCCGCAGCTGCGGCAGCATTGCTGTGCTTTGCCGTTTCCTGCGGCAGCCGCACAGTCTCAACGGATAACGTCTCGGCTACGCTGACAATGCGCAGCAACAGGTCCGCCGAGGACGTCTCAAAGGAAATGGAAGGAGACTGGGAGACTACCTCGTCTACCATAAACGGCGAGCCATGCGAGTTTGTCCGCGATAAATTTACCTTCACTGACAACGGAAACGGCACCTTCTACGACAAGGAGGGCGGGCTCCACCAGATAACCTGGCATATCACCGAAAGCGGCGGTATCACCATTACCTATGTGGAGACCGATGAGACCACCGCCCCCTATGAGCTCAGCAATGAAGTGCTGACCCTGACGGAGGATACTGACGAGGGCGTCCGCGAGACCTGCATCTCAAAGACAAAGTCCCCCGAAAATGACAAGGATGATAAGGAGAACTGATATGAAAAGGATTATTTCTCTCGCCGCCGCAGCTTTTATCCTCATGTGCTGCGTCATAGGCTGCGGAGCCAAAAGAGACCCCAAGTATATCGGTAAATGGGAAGCCACCGAGATGATGATGGACGGCACCAGCTACAAGGATATGATGGGCGTTCCCCTGTCGGCACTGTTCAGCTTTGAGATAAAAAAGGACGGCAAGGTGGAATGGAGATCGGCGGTAAATAACCAGATAATCCAGAACGCCAACGAAAATCTCGACATAACCTGGAAGGAGACCGAGGACAATGTCATCGAGATAAGAGTCTCTGACCTCACCGACAAAAAACCCGACAACACCATGGATCTTACCTACCGTGACGGAAAACTCGTTATCGAAGAAGAAGGCTCATACATCAATATCAGCAAAGTCGATGAATTCACAGAGATAGACCCCGATGCCCTCAATGCGGCTGCGGGAGTTATCCAGAATTTCGGCATTTCCAACTAACAGGAGAGTATTATGAAAAAACTGATCTGCTTTTGTGCAGCAGCCGTCCTTATGGCAGGCTGCATATGCGGCTGCAGCAAAAAAAACGGGAAAGGGCTCTCAGAGCACCAATACCACTGAGGCCTCCACAACGGAAGCTTCCTCAGAAAATACCACGGTTACCAATGACGTAAGGAAATTCCTCGGTAAATGGGAGTCCTATAAGGCTACCGTCGGAGGAGTGGATTACGAGACAGACTACTCGGGCTATCCCCTCAGCGCTGTCATGAAGCTGGAGATATTCGAGGACAACACCGCCCATATCACCACCGCGCTCAACCCCCGCGGCAAGGAGCGCACCAGCGATTACTACAAGTGGAACATCACCTCTATGGATGGAAATGACGCCCTCCATGTCGTAAGTCCCGATGACAGGTACGATTGCAGGATCGAGCAGGGACAGATGATAGTGAGATACGCCGATTACGACGACGGAACAGAGATATTCCTGTTCTCCGTGGATAAGTTCAGCGAGCCCCAGTCCACAACCGAGGCTGGTCTGGACAAGGTGGATTACAGCGCATATTTCGGCAAATGGGAGTCGGAGGAGGTCACCTCCTACGGCGAGACCTACACCGAGACTATGGGCGATTATCCCGTAAACGTGGCGTTCAGATTTGAACTCAATGACGATAATTCCGCTGTTCTTTCCATTTTCGGCGAGCCCCTGGATTATCAGTGGGAGGCTCAGAAGAAGAACGAGCTCTATATGTGGAATGACTATGAGGGCTTCGCTATCACCCTCAATGACGGTATCCTCACTCTTGACAGCGAAACGGGACTTGTCATAAAGCTCCACAGCGTTGAGGAATTCTCCGACTATGACTTCTCTGCCGCTGCGGACTCAGCTCCCGACGATGACGCTATCCTCAATCCCGAGGAGACCGAGGAAACTACATGATACCAATGATACCGGAAGGACTGCCACGTGCAGTCCTTTTTTTGTGCAGCGGGGATCAGGCCCTCCGATTTGACTTTATCCGCCATAAATGGTATAATTAAAATAAGTATGGACTTTTTGCAATATTAAAGGAGAGATACTATGCATAAGGAATTTTTAATGGGTAATGCTGCCATAGCACGCGGTGCTATTGCGGCAGGTCTGAACCTTGTGGCAGGCTACCCGGGCACTCCCTCCACGGAGGTGCTGGAAACTACCGCCAAGACCAATGACAGCTCTATTTACGTCGAGTGGTCGGTAAACGAAAAAGCCGCTATGGAGCTGGGCGCAGGCGCTGCCTACAGCGGAGCACGTTCAATGGTCACCATGAAGCAGGTGGGTCTCAACGTGGCTTCCGACCCCCTTATGAGCCTTGCTTATATCGGCGTCAAGGGCGGCATGGTAATACTGGTCGCCGATGACCCGGGGCCCATTTCATCGCAGACAGAACAGGATACAAGACATTTCGCCTCATTCTCAAAGCTTCCCTGCTTCGACCCTTCATCCGTTCAGGAAGCCTATGACATGATTCAGGAGGCATTTGAATATTCCGAGAAATACCACACTCCCGTGCTTTTCAGACCTACTACAAGAGTCTGTCACGGCTACGCTTCCATTGAAGTGAAGGACAAGGAGGAGTACAAGGTAAACAAGCCCGAGGGCTTCATCAAGGACTCCTCAAAATGGGTAATTTTCCCCCGTCTTTCCTACAACGCTCATATCCATATCGAGGAGCGCAATGCCGAGCTTTCAAAGGTTTTCTCCGAATATGAGAGAAACATCATCACAGAGGCAGGCGACAAGAGCTGCCGCAGGGGTATCGCTACCCACGGCATAAGCTACACCTACACCATGGAGGCACTCCGCGGAAAGAGCGCTCCAAGAGTGTTCAAGGTGTCCACACCCTTCCCCTTCCCCGAGCAGGCTGCCGTAAAGTTCCTTGAGGGACTGGACGAGGTGCTCTGTATCGAGGAGCTTGACCCCATCATCGAGAGAGAGCTCACCTATATCTGCGGAAAGTACCACCTTCCCACAAAGATACTGGGCAAGCTTACACATAATGTAAAGACCGCAGGCGAGAACACCTGCGCTACCGTTGCCGCAAATATCGCGGAATTCATGGGCTGGGAGAAGCCCGCTGCCATTGAGGCTGAAACTCCCCCCGCACTTCCCGTCAGACCTCCCGTCCTCTGCGCAGGCTGTCCTCACAGAGCTTCATTCTTCGCTGTAAAGGAAGCAATGAAGGGCAAGAAGTCAGTATTCTGCGGCGACATCGGCTGCTACACCCTCGGAAACGCAATGCCCCTTGACATGGTAGACACCTGCCTCTGCATGGGCGCAGGCGTGAACATCACCCAGGGTATCGGAAAAATAGAGCCCGACACCAGCTGCTTCGCATTCGTGGGCGACTCCACATTCTTCGCCTCCGCTATCACAGGCGCTGTGAACGCTGTATACAATCAGGCTGACATGACACTGGTAGTCCTTGACAACTCCACCACCGCCATGACAGGTCACCAGCCTCACCCCGGCACAGGCCGCACCATGATGGGCGAGGTCGTTGAAAAGGTCAGCATTCAGGAGGTCCTGAAGGGCGTTGGCGTAAAGACCGTAGAGACCGTTAATCCCCTCGAGCTCAGCAAGGCTATCGACACAGTAAAGCGTGTTTCCGCAGAAAAGGGCGTAAAGGCTATTGTGTTCAAGTCACCCTGTGCTGTGCTCATCAAGGGCAACAAGCCCGCTGTTATCAACAGCGAAAAGTGCACCTCCTGCAAGAAGTGCATAAAGACCCTGGGCTGTCCCGGTATCGTACTCAGAGACGGCAGGGTAACTATCGAGAATTCACTTTGTACAGGCTGCGGACTCTGTTCGCAGGTATGTCCTTTCGGTGCTATAGGAGGTGGCGAAGATGCAGAGTAATATCCTTATCTGCGGCGTTGGAGGTCAGGGAATAGTCCTCACCTCAAAGCTCATCGCCGCTACAGCTATGGAGCATGATATACCCGTTATGAGTGCCGAGACCATCGGTATGGCTCAGAAGGGAGGAAGCGTTTTCAGCTTCCTGAGACTGGGCGATGACATCTACTGCCCCATGTTCCCCGAGAAGACCGCGGATATAATCATAGGCTTCGAGCCTGCTGAGGCTGTCCGTATGCTGCCCTATCTGAAGGACGGCGGTCAGGTGGTAGTCAATACCCACCCCATAATGCCCGTTACCGCTACTCTCAGCGGCTCTGACTACACAGGAAACGAGATGCTGGATTACCTTCAGCGCAACGTGAAGAACGTTGTCCTCGTTGACGGAAATAAAGCTATCGAGGAGATAGGCTCCCCAAAGGTACTGAACATGGTAATGCTGGGTGCGGCTGTCCGCAACGGCGTACTGCCCTTCTCTGTAGACGATATAGAAGACACAATGAAAAAGACAGTTAAACCGCAGTTCATCGAGCTCAACAGCAAGGCGCTCCGCTATAATGGATAATTAAAAATTGACTTTGTAGGGGAGGACGGCCCTCCCGAAACGGACATAAAAATGTGTATCGGGAGCCCGAGGGCGGGCTTCCCTACAATATCGTTAATTACGAATTAATTGAAAGGAAAGAATTAAAATGAAGATATCACAGCAGCAGCTGGACCTGGTCAACGACCGCATACGCGCTCTCGTTGAGGCAGGCAGCTTCTATGGAAAAAAGCTTGCAGAGGCAGGTATCACCCACGTTGAAACTCCCGAGGACTTCACAAAGCTGCCATTCTCCGAGAAGAAGGATCTCCGTGACGCTTATCCCCTCGGACTCATGACCGCTCCCGAGGAGGAGATAGTCCGCATACATTCATCATCGGGAACTACGGGTACTCCCGTAATTATCCCCTATACAGCCAAGGACGTTGACGACTGGGCTATCATGTTCAAGCGCTGCTACGAGACCGCAGGCATAACCAACATGGACCGTATCCAGATAACCCCCGGCTACGGTCTCTGGACCGCAGGTATCGGCTTCCAGAACGGTGCCGAGAAGCTGGGCGCAATGGTAATACCCATGGGCCCCGGAAATACCGACAAGCAGCTCCAGATGATGCAGGATATGAAGAGCACCGTGCTCTGCTCAACATCTTCATATGCACTTCTCCTTGCTGAGGAGATAGAAAAGCGAGGCATAAAGGAAAATATCCACCTCAAGAAGGGCGTTATCGGCTCTGAAAGATGGAGCGACAAGATGCGCAAGCACATCTCCGAGTCTCTCGGTATCGAGCTTTACGACATCTACGGACTTACCGAGATATACGGCCCCGGTATCGGTATAAACTGCGAATATAACGAGGGTATGCACTACTGGGACGACTTCCTCTACATAGAGATCATCGACCCCAAGACAGGCGAGCCCGTTCCTGACGGTGAAATGGGCGAGATAGTCATCACAACTCTCGTCAAGGAGGGCGCTCCCCTTATCCGTTACAGAACACATGACCTTTCAAGGATAATCCCCGGCAAGTGCAAGTGCGGACGCTGCTATCCCCGCCTTGACACCATCATGGGACGTACAGACGACATGATGAAAATAAAGGGCGTCAACGTATTCCCCAGCCAGATAGAGGAAGTTCTTGCAAACTTCAACGAGATAAACAGCGAATACCAGATCCGCATATCTCACCTTGACGGCAAGGACACCATGCGTATCTACGTTGAGTCTACAGGCGATGTGGACTTCGATGCACTGAGCAAGCGAATAGCCGAAAAGGTAAAGAGTAGGATAGGCTTCACTCCTATCGTAAAGGTAGTAGAGGTGGGAGTCCTGCCCAGAAGCATGAAGAAGACCGCAAGAGTTATCGACGAGAGATTTGACTGATAACACATTTTAAGGGCGCTCACCACAGCGCCCTTATCAATACTTCCACGGGAACAATTAAAGGAAATGAATGCAAACGAACTTCTCGCGCTGATATTTATAACAGCCGTTATCGCCTTTGCGGTATGGCTGTACAAAAGGCTTCACAAGCCCGATATTACCAAGCTCTACAACGCAAAGACCATTCTCACAGACAGGGAGTATGAGTTCTACACCCGTCTGAAGCCCCTTGCGGATCAGTACGGGCTGAATATCTACACCAAGGTCAGGCTTGCGGACCTTATCGAGCCCAAGCCCAAGGAGGAGAACCCTTACTGGATGGAGTGCTTCAACAAAATAAAGGCGAAGCATATCGACTTTGCCCTTGCCGACGATGAGACCTGCATCGTGGCGCTCATAGAGCTGGACGACACCTCCCATGCCCGTGCAGACCGTGTGGAAAGGGACGATTTCGTCAACGCCGTGCTGGAGAATACGGGCTACACCCTGCTCCGAACCTACGGCGACCTTGACGTTATCGAGGAATACCTTAAATAAAAAAGCATGGCTACTGTGATGCTTATATAGAAATTTATACGAAACTATCGGGGAAAAACCTTTCTGAGGAAAGGTTCTTCCCCCGAACCCCTTTTCCAAAGACTTTTGGCTGGTTTTTATCAGGACAGGACGCCTTAAATATAATAAAAAGGCATATATTATCAAGCGCCCTGTCCTGATAAAAACAAAACAGAGTCCTCAGAAAAAGAATTAAGGGAAGCACTTCTTCAAAAGGGCTTCCCTCAAAATTACGCGTAAAACTGCTATATAAGTATAACGATAGCCATGCTTTTTGTAGGGGCGCACATTGTGCGCCCCTGCGCTTTCAGCTCTCAACTGTCAGTCTGTATACCTTATCCACGGTATTGACGCTGTATGTCAAAAAGACCTCACCGCCGGCACCGACCATGGTGTTCTCCACATTATGTATACTGTTGAAGGATATGCCGTCCTCCTGCCTTCTGATGTCCCCATATATGCCCTTTTCGCAGACAGGATAGGTGAGTCCCAGCTCGGGCATTATGCAGTATACAGGCATCCGGAAGGTATTGCTCCTGTTTCCGATGAATACCATTCCGCAGCTGTATTTTATCTCGTCGCCCATGTCCGTGATGTCGGAGATATAGTGCTCCATCTTCGTAATATCATAGGTGTGGAGCTTATTCCCCGACCTTATGATGAAGCGCTCCGCGTCGGCATATACGATTATTCCCGTGGAGACAGAGGTTTCCGCGTGGTAAAACTCGTTGTCCATATCCAGCTTGCGGCTGCCCTCCCGCTTTACCAGATAGCTCTGCACACCGTTGAATCGGTCGTTTGACACCGAATTTTCGGGAGCTTCTATATCCTCGCTCAGCACAAATCCGTCCTTGTCGCTGTCAAACTTGTAAAGCACCCCGTCATCATCGCTGTCCTTTGGATATGCGAGTATGCAGACAGCTCCCGTATCATCGGTATGGAGCCATAAATACTCCTCAGTGCTGCCCTCAAAGACCTGCTCCGTCTCATGGGTATAGAGGTCGGTCTTATAGATCACGCTGCCCTTTTCACCCGATGAGTCGTAGACCTGGCTGAACAGTGCTCCATTGCCGAAGCATGGGGGATTACAGCGTTCCTCCAGTTTCTCGGCTGACCAGCTGTATACCTCCTCAGTGCTGCCGCTTTTAGGGTCATAGCACAAAACGTCCCAGTCATATACCCCATACATAAAGTTTGGATAGGCAACATAGAGGAAGCAGAGGTCATTCTCGGTATAACAGCTTTCTATGACTCCCTCTATGGGCTTGTCTACAAAATCCTGCCAGTTATATACAGACTGGTCGTTCCAGTATTCCTGCCCGTAGCATTGCTCGGCGAACTCCGCCCTGTTGCAGACAGGTATCCTCTCGCCCACCTCAATGCCGCTGAGGTCTGTGCTCTCCACCTTTACGGGAGCCTCTCCCTCGGGATAGCTCAGGGTGACGTTCAGCACCTTGAAATCGCTGTCGCTGTACTCTGCCTTTGTACTTATTTCGCTGTCCTCGGCGTAGTCGCCAACGACTTCCTCAGTGACAGAGCTGACCTTTTTCTTCTCGGCGCAGCCCCAGCCCAGCACCGAAACTGCCGCCAGTATCAGGGTTATTCTCTTATTCATCGTTTCCCTCCGCAGTGAACCAGAAGTATATGTACTCATAGTCATAATACTCCGTATGTGTGAAGTCACCGTCAGGGGTACTTACCGTCACAGGCTTTGATTTTGTAGGACGGTAGGTCATGAACATCGCATTTTTTCTGTCATTGCCGAAAAGTCCCGAGCTCATGTTCATCATGCTTTCGTCATCAAGAGGAGCTGACTCAACAGGGAAAACAAGTCCCAGAGCAGGCATGATGTAGTAAGCGCCGCCTGTACGCATACCGCCCATATATGTGATAACTCCGTCACCGAAGGCAATGCAGTTTCCGCCGTAGCTGGTATAATCAATAACATAGTGCTGCATGGTCTCAAAGTCGAATTCGTGCAGGACATATTTAGATACGCCGCCATTTCCTCCGCCGTTGGAAAGGCTGAGAATAAGCTTATCCCTGCCCGCATATACTATATCGCAGTTGTTGAGACCTGTGGACACTCTGTATTCCTCGGTGACAACGTCATATTTTCGTGTACCCTCGGGCTTTTCCTTCCACGCAAAGAGCTCCCCGTATATGTCGGGAAACTCCTCTGTGCCCCATTTGCTTTCTTCAGCAGGGCTGAAAACGGAATAAAGCTCCTTCCACTCCCCCGTATCGAAATCGTACTCCTTCATGATCATGTCCGAGCCATGCTCAACGAAGAAGTTCTCATTGTTGTCGGAGTATACTACTTCTCCCTCCTTGGGCTTATAGTCCTTGTCAACCTTTTCCCTCTGAGGGACGGAAAATGTAACTATGAGCCTGTCGGCGTCATTGGGGACCATGTGGCCATAACCGTCATCTTCGCTTTCCAGTATCTGCTCCATCTCGCCTGTTTCCCCGTCAAAGCGGCATATTCCCATGGTATCCGTATCCACGAAAAGCTCTCCGCGGACGGAGCATATCTGCCTTATCTCAAGGCTGTTTTCGGGGTCGGAGTGATGGAATATTTCCTTCAGCTCTCCCTTTTCCGTATCATAGCAGAAAACCGAGCTCTCATGGCAGCCGTAACAGAGCGTATCATAATTAACGGCTATATAGGCAGTTGTGCCGCAGCCAATTGCGGAGGTGATGATAAAACTATCGGGATCGGTAAAGCTCATCTCCCATTCCGATAACCTGTCTGCCATAAAACGCTCATCGCGGTAGCCGTTGTTTAAATATTCCATGAACCTGTCGCGGTATTTCTCGTCCCTGCACGGGGATATCCTGTTGCCGAAGTCCTGCTCCTTTGAGGAGAATTCGCAGCGCTTATAGGGAAACTCCCTGTCCGTAATGGTGGTCTCCACGTTTACTGCGGAGAAATCCTCGGCGGAATATGTCATAAACTCCCTTTCAACGGGCTCTCCCGAAATATCCTCACCTGTATCCACAGTGGTATCCGCCGCGGGTGCCGAGGACTTTTTATTCTTCTTCTCACTGCATGAGAAGGTGCTGAAAGCAAGCATTGAAGCCGCAATTAAACATAATACCCTTTTCATGATGATGCTCCTTTCGGATAGTCTTCATATATAAGTGATTTCAGGGGGCAGAAAAGACGAAGATTTTTCATGTTAAAACAAAAAATATATATCCATTATATCGCACCGCCTTCATACTGTCAATACCAAACCAAGCACTATTCGGTACAAATTCGTAGGGAACGCTTCCCAACAGGAGCCGAGACCCTCTGTCCCTTCGGACATCTCCCTATACTATAGGGAGTCAACCTCGGCGTTCCGTAAGCTTCTTTACAAGCCGCAAAATGAAAAGGCTGGGTGCCGCCCTTAACAACCAACTAAGCACTAAGCACTAACAACTAATCACTAAATACCATACTTGATATTTATATTCATTTATGTTATAAGCGGAGTGCCTCCGCCGCCTGTTTCGCGGCATAATACTGTAAAATATCGGCTTTATCGCCGCG
>JAKPUQ010000146.1 GCA_029572815.1 Bacillota bacterium
GGGCAGAGCCCCTTATTACGTCAGGCGCCTCGCAAGGGGTGAATCCAAAAACAGTCCGGTGGACTGTTTTTGGAGAGGGGACGCCTTGTAAGAGAAGGCGTCCCCTGGTTGAGCGGATGATAGTTGCCACTATAATACGAATTTTGCGGGACGCCGAGGGCGGCGTCCCCTACATTAGCTAACGGCTAATGGCTCAAATCAAAATTTAGCAAAGCTAAATTTTGATTTGATGCGGTCATATTATCTCAAAGCTGTAGCCGCCCTGAACGGGGATATTCCGGGAGTCTATACTCTCCACGCTGCCCCAGCTGTGGTCCTCAAGAGCCTGCACAAGAGCCTCTATGTCCTGCTCCTGTCCCTCAGCCTCCATCTCAACGGAGCCGTCGTCCAGATTTCTTATCCAGCCCGTAACGCCGAAGCGCCGCGCTGTATGGGCTGCCTTCCAGCGGAAGCCCACTCCCTGTACATAGCCGTGAAAGATCATATGCCTGCGTATCTCTGCCATTGCTCTGCCCTCTCCCTGCGGAATTATCGTCAGTAACTATCATACTCCTTTCCGCAGCCATTGTCAAGAAAGAGCCTTTGCCGTTTGCGCAGGCTCATACAACTGCCGAGTATATCTTATTCGTTAGAAGGTATCTGTCCTCGTTGCTGCCGCAGCCCGTGACCGCTGAGATGTATGTGCTGCCATTGCGTCTGAACACTGCGATAAGGCAGTTACCTGCGGCGGCGGTGGTGCCTGTTTTCATACCCGCGGCATCTGCGTTGTAGTAGGGGCTGCTCTTGTCGAGGAGGGCGTTGGAATTGTTCCAGGTGATGTTCTCACCTGAGGCAAAAACCACATATCTGCGGCTTGTGCCTGTTATCTCCCGTATCTCCTTCACCGACCACGCCCGCTGTGCAAGTATGAGCAGGTCCGAGACCGTAGTGTACTGCTGTTCATCGTCCCAGCCCTCGGGATTAACGAAGTGGCTCTGAGTCATGCCAATATCCGCAGCATAGCTGTTCATCAGCTCCGCGAAATACTGCACAGCCTGTATATCCGTCATGCTCTCATCGGGACGGGCTGCCCTTGCGGCGGCGACTGCCACGGTGTAGGCGGCATCATTGCCCGAAGCCATCAGCATACCCGTCAGCAGGTCATAGAGCCTGAGCCTGTGTCCCCTCTGTATAAGGCAGAGACTGGAGCCGCTTTTCACAAGGCTCTGCTCACTTCCCACGGTGATGACCGTTTCGGGGCTGAGATATTTCAGTGCCACCTGTGCTGTGAGCAGCTTAGTAAGGCTGGCAGGAGCTGTCCTCACGTTTATACTGTCCCCGTAGAGCAGCTCTCCGCTGTCTGCACAAACAAGAGCCGCAGCCCTGCATTCCGGGGCTGATATGAGAGAAGGCTCAGCCGCGGAGATGAGCTCCCTCCTCATAGCCACAAGGTCAAAAACATCGGTGACATTGTCCCTGCACAGGTCAGCTGCCTTTGGTGAAACAAGTCCGCTTTCGGGGTCACCCGTGAGCCATTTTTTCAGAGCCGCAAGGTCGGCAGCATCAAAGGCTCCGTCGCCGTTTGCGTCTCCGCGTATAAAGAAGCCCTCCGCCCTTGCGGACAGAGGGCTCATAGTGCTGAGACTCATGATAAGCGCCGTCAGTAAAGCTGCTTTATTCTTATCATCTTCATATTATGTCCTTAACATCAGTTGGTGAAATACCTGTAAAACTCTTCGGGCATATATGCCTCCTCACAGCCGTTCCGCCATATCCATCTCTCAGAGAAATTCAGCTGATAGACGTTGCCGTCGCTGCCGTTAAAAATAAACTCAGGCAAACCGTCACAGGTACAGGGCTGGAAACTGAGTCTACCCAGTATCTCATTCAGAGCATCAATAGTTGAAGGAGCTGCTCCCAGTGTAGGAATATCGCTTCTCCACTGCCAGCCGTCAAGAGCGGCAGTCGGCTCTGTAGTCTTTTCATCGGGATAGTGTATCTGTACTGCGGTGGTGACTGTAGTAGGCTTGGGAAGGGTCTGTGCATTGGCAGGTGAGGTCTTCTGCTGCTGAACTGCCTTTGCGGTAGTTACGGCAGGTACCTCATCTTCTCTGCTGTCGCTGTCCTCCTCACAGGTAGACTCTGTTTTTTCCTCAGCCCTGACTGTAAGGCGGCGTTCTTCTTTCTCTGCCTCCGTGGGGACTTTATTTTCACTTTCTTTTGTTTCAGCTTCGGTGACAGCAGCCGCTGTGGGCGGCTCTGTAGTCTCTTTGCTGCCCTTTGCCTGCACGGCTGTGGCGTCCTCGGCTTCGGTGGTGGTAGTTGTTGTTACCTCCTCAAGGAGAGGGGGATGGTTCTTCAGCATAAGTGCTCCTCCTGTTCCCACCCCTGCAATTAGCAGGACTGCGGAAGCTATGGCGGCTATCTTATGCCATGTTATCCTGCGGTAGGTCTCAACTCCCGAAACGGTCACATTGCTCTCAGTGACTTCATGAGACTTCTCAGATACGATGTTTTCCTCAGCCGCTTCCCTGACAAGGTCGTCATCGATATTGTTCATGGCTTCAAATATATTCATTTTATCCATAATCGTAACCTTCCTTCTGTAAAAACGCTTTTAGCTTCTTTCTTGTCCGATAAAGGTCGGTAGCCACGGTCTTTTCGTTCATGCCGAACAGCTCTGCTATCCTGCCGAGGCTGTCCCCGTACCAGTAGCGCCTGACGAAGATCTTCCGCCGCCTTTCGTCCTGAGTTCTCAGGAAGCGGCTTATGAGCTCCGAAAGTCTCTCTGAGGAGATATTCTCCTCTGCGCGGTCAGGAACGCACTCCGCAAGCTCGTCAAGGGACACCGTGAACTTAGGGTCACGCTTCCCTGCGGAGTTATATTTCAGCCTGTCGATAGCCTTGTTTTTAACTATGCGGCAGAGATATGTTCTCAGGTCGTCGGGACTGTCGGGCGGAATGTTCTGCCAGACATCAAAGAGCGCCGTGTTCACGCACTCCTCCGCGTCCTCACGCTGAGAGAGTATATTCCCTGCGATATAGAAGCAGAGCCGCCCGTACTTCTGACGGAGCTCCGTTATGGCTTTCTCGTCTCTTTTACGGAAAAGTTCAATGATAGACGCGTCGTCCATGGTATGCGCCCCCTTTCATGAGGCATGAGGTCCTCTTACCCATATAGTCGATTTACACAGAAGGATATTTCATACCTGCGGAAATTTTTTCGGGTACAGAAAAGCCCCTGAGGGCTTTCCACTCCTCAGGGGTCTGTATCGGTAATGTCAGCCCGACTGCTTCAGCAGCTCCCTTTCCAGGGTACACAGGTCAAATACGTCTATGGAGCCGTCGGGATAGATGTCCGCCGCAATGGGCTCCTCAATGGGTTCGGTCTCCGCCTTTATGAGCCATTTTTTCAGCCGCACAAGGTCTGCTGTGTCGAAGTTTCCGTCGCCGTTTACGTCTCCGCGGACGAAGCTGAGAGGTTCCCAGGTCTTTGTCAGGAAATTCCTGCGCTTTTCCGCAAACTCTCTCAGTATTTCCACTGAGCCCATGAAGTCCTCTCCGCTGGAGTCGCCGAATACCAGGAAGTCTTTTCCGCCGTAGGTGTGCCAGCGGGCGTTGCTCATCTCTGCCGAGGAGCTTATCTCCTCCGCCATCTGCCTGATATAGGGCTCATCACCGTCTATGAGCTCATTCAGAAAAGGCTCGAACCGCTCCTTATAGGCACTTGCCGCACGCCTGCGGAAGTCCTCGCGCTTGTACATCTTTCCCAGCCAGCTTATTCCCAGGGTATCACGTCCCGAGTCCTTGTAGCCGTTGATGAAGAAACAGGCAGTGTACAGAGTCTCGGGATTGCCCGAAAAGCCGCTTTCACCATCGGAATTGGTCATGAACCTTTTGAAGTTGCCGTAGGTGAAGTCCATATCCCAGACGGGCCCGAAATGTATCCTGCCGTCCCCCTTCTTGTCGGAGTCCTTCCACATATAGAAGCTGGAATAGGTGGAGTCAACGTTCTCGCTTATCTCCTGTATCAGATAGGCGTTTATGAGTGAGTCCACGTCCAGATACTCGGAATAGTGCTTTCCCTTGGAGTTATAGCCGTCCTCTGAATAAATGGCGTCCTCCATGTCCTGTACAAAACTGCGGATATACTCCACCTGAGCCTTTGAAGCGTACTCAGGTCCTTTCAGTGATATGGCCTGTCCCCGTGAGGTTATGAAGCCGCTCTTTGCCTTGGTGCCGTAGCGGTTCCACTGCTGGAACTCCATAAGATAGCCGCCTGTGATATCCTCGGGATCGTTGGGGATATCATAGTATTTATAGCTGTTTTCGATATACTCCTTTGTGTTCGCAGCTCCCTCCGCCAGATACTGGTACTGTTCAAGGTCCTTTTCGTTTATTTCCTCGGTCTTTTCCTCAAGATCGCGGATATTCACGCGGTTCTTCTGTATCTGCAGCCTCTCAGACAGCTGATATGTGCCGCGGTAGGAGCCGTCGGCGTAGAGATCCACAAAAACCGTGTCGGGAACGTATTCCATTCCTGCTGCATTCGCCATCTCCGCAGCTATCCTGTTCCTCAGCATGGAGTGGTCAAGGTAGTTGCCAAGGAGCACCCACTTCTTAGCCTTGCCCATGCCATAGAGATCCTCCTTCTGTGGGAGCTTCAGGTTATAGGGCTTTTTTTCTTGCTGTAATCCCATGAGGAATTGCCGTGAGCGGACAGCTTCTCAAATCTTCCGCTGTACTCTGTGCCGCCCTCTGCATTCAAGGCTACTATCATGCCTGTTTCCGTAAGGGCACGGTTCCTGTCAAGGCGATCAAGTCCCATATGGTCCGTGGAAATATAGATACAGCCCAGCTGTGACTGCATTATCCTCAGCTTGCCGCAGTCGGTATCACCAACAGTTATATCGAACTCATCAGCCTCTCCAAGCAGGGAGGTCATCTCCCCTGAGACCAGAGTAACTCCGCTGAGACTTATCTCCTCATCGGCGATATAATTTACCATCAGACTGCTCCTGTCCGCAGTTGATGGCAGGAAAATGTAACGGCAGTCCTCCCACTCGCTGTACCACCATCTGACATAGTCCAGACAGGTATCGGTATCAGGTGAGAGCTCACTGACCTCAAAATCGTCAACAGGTATATCCTTGTATGCAAGTACTGTCTCATCTGCTGCACTGTCGGCAGCAATGCCCGCAGACGGCACTGCCGCAGCAAGGACTATAAGTGCCGCAGTCATCAGAGTCACCGCCCTGATGAACATTTGCTTCATATATCCCCTCATCAAAATGACCTCTTTTCATTTTGGTATATCTGTCACTCATATGATCAAGTCCTTCATTAATTAGACGTATGACAGCGGGATTTCTCTCACCTTTTTTACAATTTGGTCATACAAAGACTGAGCGCCCGGGAAAAATCAGGCGCTCATTATATGTTTATTCAGACTCCTTGAGCTTCTTTTTGAAGAGCTTTGACATAGCTTCCCTGCCCTTGGAGGTGCTAAGGTCGTCAAGGCTCATATCTCCCTTGAACACCAGCTCCATGACGCCGATGTAAGCCTCTCCCAGAGCTGCGGTGATGACTCCTGCCGTGCCTGCGGAGATAGCTCCGCCAAGAATGGAGCCTGCTCCGGGGATAAGCTTGAGGATATTCGATACCACAGTCTTTCCCAGGACCGTAGCTCCTCCCGAACCGATAGTGGAGGAGAGAAGAGCGGTGATTATGCTCTTGCTGACGTTAAATCCGAAGATAACGGTGATAGAAGCTATCATTCCGAGCTGTGTGGGTATCATCATCGCACAGTCGGCAAAGGGCAGAGGTGCAGCTCCCTCACCTGCTGCCGCAAGGGCTGCCGTCGCCACAGCCGCCTGTGCTCTCAGTTTTTTGCCTTTAGTGAAGCTATCTGCACGTTCTGAAGGGTGTCCATGAGCTCCTCGGGGAGGGCTTCCTCCATCACCTGTATCAGCACGTCAAGACCGTAGGCGGGAGCAACTCCCAGCCCCTTTATCTCGTAGCTCTCCGCAAGTACGGGGACTACCTGGATAATGTCAAGGTTTTCGTCCAGAAGGGTCTTTCTCATCTCCTGAGCATTAGCCTCAGAGAAGGACTGTGTCAGCACCACTATGATAGGCACCTGTGTTATCTCATTCTCCTTAGATATCTCCCTGAGCCACTGTATCTCCTCGGGCTCTATCCTGTTGGAGGCTGTATTTATGCAGTACCAGATGCAGTGGATAGCCTCGTTCACGTTATTGGTGGCAAGCCCCCTGCTGATGGTGTCGGTTATCTCCCTCTTGACCTCGTTCTGGACCTCCTTGCCCAGCTCAAAGCCCCGGGTATCATATATGGAAAGGGGCACGCCCTTTTTGGTTATCTTCCTCATGTGGTCGGTAACGGGTCTGCCTATGCCTGTCTCAGCCAGCTTGTCGCGGAAAACAGCGTTGATAAGGGTGCTCTTGCCCACGCCGGTCTTGCCGGCAACGATAATATTGAGCCTGTTGAGGTTCTTTATCCTCTCAGAGATAGCGTTTATAGCGTCCTGAGCTATCTTGTTCACATCTGTAGTCATATACACATCTCCTTGCTTTCAGGAATACCCCCGTTTTTTCAAAGTCATTATAACAGAATTGCCGGCAATAATCAAGAGCCAAGGGCAGTTTGTTATCAAATTGTCGCTTTTGTGAGAGTTTCTGAAACCGAAATGTCAATAGGTCAGACCAATAACTGCCGAAAAATACGGCAAGTATATATCAGCGCTGAATATACGGGATTTTGCATAGATTTTTTGTAGATTTATTCATATTTATGTGCTATAATTATAAAAAACGCAGATGTATCATTTGCAAAAAATATACATAAGCGTATATTTTTATCTGGAGAGGAAGGTACTTATGCAGAAAAACAAGGTCATCACAGGAAGGCTGACCGCAGCAGCTGTCTCGGCAGTCCTTGCGGCAGTATCAGCAGGAGGATATCTCATTTCCGCTGTACAGACATTCCCCGCCGCTGCAGCAGGTGCGTCGGAAAGTGAAAGCTCCGATGTTACACTGAGCATGGGTCTCTCCGCAGGAGGTTCAAAGATAGGCATATCTTTCTATCTCAGCGCAGATGGAGAGCCCTCGGATTATGATATCACTCTTGACGGCGCAGCAGCCACTCCACAGGTCACTGACAAGGGCTGGCTCATCACCGCCGACGAGTTTGCGATGAATATGAACAAAACCCATACCGTCAAGGTCTCAAAGGACGGAGATGAGCTGCTCAGCAAGGAGGTCTCGGTAAGCGATTACCTCCACAGTATCCTTGATGACAGCACATACGCCTCATATCACGACCTGGCAAAGGCTATGCTGAGATACGGCGGTGCCGCACAGGCCTATTTCGGCGTGGACACGAACAACCTCGCCGACAAGGATATAGAAGGTGCTGACTACAGCGGCGTGACTATCGACTCTGAAAGACATGACAATCTTGCCTTTAATGACAAATTCAGCGGCACCGGGCTGTACTATTACGGCATGAACCTTTCCCTCCGCTCGGAGTTAAGGTTCACACTTTACTTCCGTGTGGCCGATGGTGCAGACATAGCTGAGGCAAAGGCTTTCCTTGAGGGATTCACCTTCGCAGGGAACAGAGTCAAGGAAGTGCCCGGTGCAAACAATTACCTGACATTCTCAGTTGATGTTCCTGCAACAGCTCTTAACAAAGCTTACACCTTCACCAACGGTACTATCTCAGAGGATTTCAAGCCTGTATATTATCTGAAATCAGCAGTTTACAACAACCCGAAGTATACCAAGCTGGTCAATGTATGCAATGCTCTCTATGCCTACGGCAAGGCTGCCGAGGCTCAGAAGGACAAGCCCGTTACTCCCGACGAGCCCCAGTGGATACTGGAGGAGAAGGGCAAGGTCCACAGCGGAGAAGCTACATACTATGACCTTGCCGATGACAACCTCGGAAACGCCAGCCTCAATGACGTAAGAGGCGACTATTACTACGCCGCCATGAATACCGCCGACTACAATACAGCTATGCTGGCAGGCGCCTATGTAGAGGTAACAGGTCCCAAGGGCAGCGTTGATGTTTACATAGTGGACAGGCTCCCCGAGGGCGCAAAGGGAGACATCGACCTTGACCCCGCTGCATTTGAGAAGATAGCCGACAAGGTGGACGGCAGAGTTCCTATAACCTGGAAGATAATCCCCTTCGACAAGGCCGAGACAGAGCCTATGAGCTACAGATACAAGACAGGTGCTACAAAGTACTGGTTCGAGATGCAGGTCTTCAACCAGAAGTACCCCATCTATTCACTGGAGCTCCTCCAGAACGGCAAATACATCGAAGTCCCCCGCGAAGAGTACAATTACTTCAATCTCAAGGGTGCAGTCGAACCTGGTCCGTTCACATTCAGGATCACCGACATCTACGGTCATGTTGTCATCGAAGAAGGCGTTGACCTAAAGGACAATGATGTTACTCCCGTCAAGGGCACAAAGCAGTTCCCCGACTGAAATATACAGAACAGAGGTAAAATGATATGAAAGAAGAATACACAGCTCCCGAGCTTATGATGGTAGAATTTGAATGCGAGGACGTTATCACCTCCTCATCTCCCCAGCTTATTGATCCCGAAACTGGACTTCCCATAATCTGCTGATAAAATGAAAAAGCTGCACTTCTGCTATATCTGCGGAAGTGCAGCTTTTTTCGTTAAGATAACAGCCTTCAGCCGTTTATCTTTACTTATTCAAAGCAGATATTGTCTAAGAGCACAGCTGTGTCATAGATAGAGTCGCCAACGTCTGTTACGCTGAATCTCAGTGAAACAAATGCGCCTGTGCACTCGCTTACGTCAATGTTGACCTTCTTCCAGCCTGTCTCATAGCAGGTGCTGTCGCCGCCGTCGAAGTTGATACCGCTTACAGCAGTCCAGCTTGAAGTATTGACGGACTCAAATGATGCCTGAAGGATATTGTTGTCATTTACATCATAGATGTCGGCAGAGAACTTGTCATCGTACTTTGAGCCGACGAACTCCATAGGCTCCTCAGATACGAAGTTATAATAGAAGCTGAGTGTCTCTGCACCCTCGGGTATCTTGAAGGTCTGTGAGAGATAGCTTCCCTCTGTGCCGCCGCTGATATAGACATTCTCACCTGAGCCTACGCCTGTTGTGAGCATAGCCATCTTGCTTCCGTGAACAGGCTCGATAGGTCCGAGCTGGTTGACGATCCTGGCGTCTCCGCCCTTCTTCCAGCCAAGAATGAACAGATTTGAGAGCGCGTTCCAGATGATCCTCTCGAAATCGCCGTTTATAAGCTTTCCTGAGTTGAGGATAGCATCTTCATCGCCTGCTAAGATGGGGTATGCCCCGAGAAGTCCATAGAGCTCGGGATCAATGCCGACGCTCTCGGCGTATTCGATATCGTCGCTGCCGAGAATTTCTATGCAGTCATCATAGGCATCACCTGCTGTGGAACCGTCAAGCATAAGGCTGAAGAAGCTGAGCAGGAATTCATCGGAGTAGTCAACAAATACTGAATCGTGGAAGCCGACTACCGCCTCTGCACCTGCGTCGATGAATGCATCAGCCATGCCTGAATCCACTGTATCGCCTGCGCCGAATGCCTCACAGGAGCAGATGCCCACTACAGACTCATCAAGTCTGTTGCCTGCATAGATATCGCTGAAGAGAGCGGGAAGTACAACATATACCATCTCCTCAGAGTCACCCTCTTCGATAACTACGCCTATCCTCTCGTTGTCAAGATCAAAGGCGTATTCGTCAAGGTTATCATCTGTGACTGTCTCGGTGGTCACAAGGAGAGAATGTGTTCCGATACCGGGGATAGTAGCATATACGCCGTGCATGAGGAAGTATACTATCTCATTGCCTGAGATCTTTGTCTTGAGGTCCCTGATAGTGGTGGTAGTATCAAAATCGATATCTGCGCCCTTGCTTCTCAGTGTATCAAGATATGAGTCATACAGCGAAATGGGGAAATCAACGGGATCGAGGGCATAGAATACCACTCCGCTGACGCTGCCCTGAGGAACTCCGGAGGCGATAGGTCCGTCAAGAGTCACATTGCTCTCGGGGATACCGGCAGGGTCTGTATCGTACTTCTTGCCGGGCTTGCTGCCGTTGAGCCTTACCAGACTGAGTATTCCTGAGGGATAAGCAAAGGTAAATACGTTGCTGTCCTCATTATAGCAGATGCTGTCGGGGTCAATAAGGCTGAAGGGCTTGTTCTCGGTGCCGTTCTCGGCAAGGCTCTCAAGAAGTGCCTGTGTCTGCGCAGCCTTCTCCTCCATTGTAAGAGCGTGGAATGCTTCGCTGTCGATAAGGGCTGAGATAGCCTGCTTCACTTCCTTGACGCAAGCCTTCTGATCGTCGGAGAAGCTCTCATAAACAGCGACCGAGACCTCATTGGAGACCTTATCCTCGCCGTCAGCAGCAGTCTTTGCCACAAAGGTGAAGTCATACTTTTCAGCGATATCGATGGTCAGCTTGCAGCTGTATACTCCGTCACCCTGCATATCATCACCGCTTATGCTGTAGTTACCGTCATCAAGCATAGCTGCAGCAACATCACCGCTCTCTGCATCATAAAGCGATATAGAGGTAACGTCCAGCTCTGTCTGTGCGTAGAAATATACAGTCTTTGTACCTGTTCCCTTGCGGATCTCGGTCTCGCTTGCAGAGAGCACGATATCGTCAGAGGGCTGAGGAATGTCATTCTTCTCGGGATCTATGACAACTGAGGTAAGAGCATAATTGCCCACATATGGGGTATAGTCCTCGCCCTTGTCAGCGACACGTCCCACAAATCCGAAGGTAATGCTTCCGCCTGCGGGGATAGCGTCCTGCCAGTAGGGGCTTGCAACGGTATATCTGCCTTCCTCGTCGATACCAACTGTTCTCGCGTCCCAGAGGTCGGTTATCTCAAAGTTGGTATCGAAGGAGAGTGTCCACGCCTCGATGGGAGCGTCGGTGGTGTTGGTCACGGTCACCTCGCCGCGCATACCTGTGTTCCACTCATTTGTGTAGACAACGTCAACATCATAGCCCTCGGCAATGTCAACACGCTCGCTGCAAAGCTCAAATCCGGTCGGTACTGCGATGTCCTCCTCACTGGAGAGGATATAGCCGAAAAATACCGATGAACCGGGAGCTATCTCATAGTTCCAGCTGCTGTTCCTGATGATATACTCCGACTCATCACTGCTGTATACCTGTGCGTTCCACATATTCGAGGGGGTGCCTCCCAGGTCATATCTGAGAGCCCAGTTCACGATGGACTCATCGCCTGTATTTGTCAGTGTTACGCAGATGCTCTGTGCTCCTGTCCATGTCTTTTCAACGGAATATGTCACATCAAAGCCCTCATAGCTGTAGGTGGTGACATCTGCCGCAGCGCTGGCATAGATAGCGCTTGGTACGAGGGTAGTCATTACAGCTGCCGCAAGAAGACCGCTGGCGGCTCTTCTGATAAATTTGTTTGTTCCCATTTTTACTCCTTTGTTTAGTCAGTGTTTTGATAAGATAAATAAAATAAAGCGGCTGTACAAATAATGCAGCTCCCCTCACAGAAAGCGTCAGAGCACGAAAAACGAACAAATATATACGGATATAAATCAAAAAGCCGCAGTATCCCGGACCATTTCAGGTCAGCAATACCACAGCCGCAAATCAGAATAACAAACGCCTCGTCCTGCGTTATTTATCACGCTCCTTTTAGTAAAATAATGATATCGTTATACTTAGTGTAATTCTTGCTGCGATGATTTCTGATACTGGCGGTACATTTTTTATAAAGCGCTGATTTCATTATATATGGTCGATTTCTCCTTGTCAACACCTGCCGCGACAAAACGTCATATCGCACAAGCAGAGCCAGTCTGACAAGTGTCAGATTATACAATCATAACAAAATTGTTGCCTTTATCTGACAAAAAAAGCGCGCAAAGTCACATAGGCTCTGCGCGTAAACTGAAAAAGGAGCAATGGTTCAATAGCGTTTCTCACTGTTCTCTGAAAGGTTTATCAGTGCAATGTTTCCGTTTGCGTATCTGTATGAAATAACTGCTTTGTCTGCTGAAACTGTTATACTGTCCTTTTGTATCAGACTGTAGGGAGCATTTTCCGTTCCGCTCTCTGCAAGCTCCTCAAGGCGGCTGCAAAGGCTCTCCAGCTTTTCTTCGGTGGTCATTGCTCTGAATCCCTCTGTCTTCATAAGCTCCGACACCGCACGGCTGACCTCCTTCATCTCGGAAACGCTTCCTGTGTGTCCTGTATCCTGCTTTATCAATTCCTTCTCCTTTATATCATCATCGCGGCTTAGGGTAGTATCCACTCCGCCTTCAGCTTCGTATTCTGCTGCATCTTTATCCTTTGATCCTGAACCGCCAAGGCTGTATTTCCGTCCCGTCACCTCAGATGCAACTGCTTCCCGGCGTACCACCTGTCTTTCGCTCATGCCGAGAGTACGGTATCCCAGTACTCCCCCCCGCGGAGACCGCCGCCAGCAGGCAGGCTGCCGCAAGACACGGTCTCCAGACAGGCTTTCTTCTGATACTGAATTTCCTTTCGGGTGACGCCTCCTCAATGAGGTCGTCGCTAATTTCGCTGAACATCTCCAGCATATCCATCTCTTTCATATCCCCGCCCCCTCCTTTTCAAGGTATTTTTTCAGTAATTTCCTTGTTTTCTTCAATATGGAGGCAACCTTGTACTCTTTTATGCCGCAGTCCTCTGCGATGTCCGATACCGTGCACATATACCAGTACCGCCGCAGGAACACCACCCGCTCAGTCTCGGGGGAGGGTGCGCAGAAATCTCTCCGCAAGATCTCTCAGCTCCAGCTTCTCTGTTATGCCCGAAGTACTGTCGGGGATACAGTCCCTGAGCTCCTCAAGAGCGATCTTTACGAAGTCGCCGCCGCGCTTTGCGGCATTTTTCTTCTTGTACATATTCAACGCGGAATTCCTTACCAGCCTTGCGATGTAAGCCTTGAGATTTTCGGGCTTTTCAGGCGGTATGGTATCCCATAGCCTGAGATATGTATCATTCAGGCATTCCTCCGAGTCCTCATTGTCATGGAGTATACCATAGACGATAGTATTGCAGTATGCGCCGTATTTGCTGCGGGTCTCGGCAATAGCGTCTTCCGAGCGACGGAAATAGAGTTCGATTATTTCCTGATCTTCCATTGCTCTGCCTCCTTCACTTATATAGACAATTTTTTAGTGTGATAAAAGTTGATCCAAATGTGAATTTTTTGTAAATCTTATACTGAGTCTGTGAAAACGGAGCTGTTGTTATAATTATACCATAACTCCCTGCAATTGCAAGCCCCTTCACACCTCTTTCCCGCCTTGCAATTCGGCGGAAGCAGTGTTATAATAATATAAATATCAGCTTAACAAGAGAAGGAGCGGGCAGAATAGACAAGCTTTCCGTACTAAAAGAATACTTCGGTCACAGGGCGTTCCGCAGCGGTCAGGAGGAGCTTATCGACCATATACTCGGCGGCTGCGACGTGCTGGGCATCATGCCCACGGGAGCGGGAAAGTCCCTGTGCTATCAGGTGCCTGCCCTTATGCTGAGGGGTGTCACCATAGTCATATCCCCCCTTATCTCTCTTATGAAGGACCAGGTAAGCGCTCTCACCACAGCAGGAGTCAGCGCCGCCTGTATCAACAGCTCCCTCACTCAGGAGGAGTACGCAGAGACCATGTACCGCGCCTGCCGCGGCGAATACAAGCTCATCTACATAGCGCCCGAGCGCCTTGGCACCCGTGAGATAGGCAGCCTTGCGTCATCGGTGGAAATATCTATGGTCACCATCGACGAGGCGCACTGCGTTTCACAGTGGGGACAGGATTTCCGCCCCAGCTATATGCATATCTCAGAGTTTATCGGCAATCTTCCCCGCCGCCTCATAGTCAGCGCCTTTACGGCAACTGCCACGGATACGGTCAGGGAGGATATAGTCCGCCTTCTGGGGTTGCGTGAGCCCTTTACGCTGGTGACGGGCTTCGACCGCCCAAATCTCTATTTTGCTGTAAAAAAACCGCAGAACAAGTACAGCGAGCTCCGCAGCCTCATCAGTGATATGGAGGACAAATGCGGTATAGTTTACTGTCTCTCGCGGAAAAGCGTGGAGGAGGTCTGCGAAAAGCTTTGCAGCGACGGCTTCTCCGCCACAAGATACCACGCAGGGCTATCCGACAGGGAAAGACGCGAAAATCAGGAGGACTTCATCTACGACCGCAAGCGGATAATGGTGGCGACCAACGCCTTCGGCATGGGCATCGACAAGTCCGATGTGTCCTTCGTTATCCACTACAATATGCCCAAGAACATCGAGAGCTACTATCAGGAGGCAGGCCGCGCAGGACGTGACGGCAGCCCCGCAAAGTGCATACTGCTGTACGGTCCATCGGACGTGCGTACCAATGACTTCATGATAGAGCGGAGCCGCGACGAGAACACCGAGCTCTCCGACGAGGAAAAGGAGATAATGCTTGAAAGGGACAAGGAGCGGCTGAAGGAAATGACCTTCTACTCCACCGCCACAAGCTGTCTCAGGGAGTTCATGCTGCGGTATTTCGGTGAAAAAGCTCCCTCATACTGCGGAAACTGCTCCTGCTGTATCGACGGCTTCGAGGAGGCGGACATAACCGTGGACGCCCAGAAGATAGTCTCCTGCGTGTTCAGGGTAAAGCAGAAGGGCAGATACTTCGGCAAGGGCATGATAGTTGACATACTCAGGGGCAGCGAGAACGAAAGGCTGCTCTCTCTGGGCTTTGACAAGCTCTCCACCTACGGCATCATGAGCGATACTCCCGCAAGGCGTATCCGCGCAGAGCTGGACCACCTTGCAGCCGAAGGCTATCTGGGCTTCAGCGACGGAGAATACCCCGTGGCGGAGCTCACCGCCCTATCCGCAAGGATACTGAAGGAGCGTATCCCCGTCACAATGAAGCTCCCCATAGAAAAAACAGAGAAAAAGAAGAAAAGGGACAGCGGTCTCTCTCAGGACGAGACCCTGTTTGCAAAGCTCAGGCAGCTCCGCAGCAGGCTGGCTCAGGAGGCAAGAGTGCCTGCGTATATAGTTTTCACCGACGCCGCCTTGCAGGATATGTGCAGGGTGCTCCCCACCACCGCCGAGGAATTCCTGACGGTCTCGGGTGTGGGAAGGCGCAAGGCTGAAAAGTACGGCGAGGACTTCTGTGCTCTCATAAGGGAGCACCTCAGAAGCGAAAATGACCACCAGGGAGGTACATCATGAAGAAAATACTTACCGCCGAGGACGACAGGGAGATAAACCGCCTTATCTGCGAATATCTCTCCTCTCAGGGCTATGAGACCATCCCGGCAATGAACGGACTTGACGCAGTGCGCATGGTCCGCGAGCAGGAAGACATCTCCCTGCTGATACTTGACATCATGCTCCCCTACCAGAGCGGCGACATGGTGCTCCAGAAAATACGGGAGTTTTCGGATATCCCCGTCATAATCGTTTCCGCCAAGAGCGAGACCCGCTCAAAGATAGACCTTATCCGCATGGGCGCCGACGATTACCTTGCCAAGCCCTTCGACCTGGACGAGCTCCTTGTCCGCGTTGAGGCTGTGCTGAGAAGGTATGACAGCGTTGGCAGCCGTAAACAGGAAGCAGAGCTGCTCACCTGCAAGAACCTGACCCTTGACATCACGGCAGGTACGGCAACGGTCTGCGGCAGTGTCATGTCCCTGACGAGCAAGGAATTCGCCATACTGGAGCTTATGCTGAAAAGTCCCCGGAAGCTGTGGTCCAAGGCAAATCTCTTTGAGAGCGTGTGGGGAGAGTCCTACATAAGCGACGACAAGACCGTTAAGGTGCACATGAGCAATATCCGCCAGAAACTGAAAAAGCTTGACCCCGGCACCGAGTACATCGAGACCGTCTGGGGCATGGGATACCGCCTCGTAACTTGACACTTTCTTTACCTTTGGCTTTACCTTTTCTGAACCTTTCCATGTTAGAATAAGGTCAGTGAAAACGAAAGGAGGCGGCGCTATGGGCAATAGCGTTATAACAATGACCAATATCACCAAGCGCTTCAAAAAAGCCGAGGTGGTTAAGAATTTCAGCCTTGATGTAAAAAAGGGCAGCATTACGGGACTCATAGGTCCCAACGGTGCAGGAAAGACCACCATCACGAAGATACTTGCGGGACTTATGTTCCAGACCTCGGGAGAGCTGAGCTTCTACGGCAGCCGCGATGACCTGGACATGAACCGCAGACGCATGAGCTTCATGATAGAGGCTCCCATTGTAGACTACAACATGACCGCATATGAGAACCTCAACTATGTGCGCTATGTAAGGGGCTATCCCGACAAAAAGCGCATTGACGAGGTGCTGGACATCGTTGATCTGAAGGACACAGGCAAGAAGAAGGCACTCAAGTTCTCTCTCGGCATGAGACAGCGACTGGGCATCGCAATGGCTCTCCTCACAAAGCCCGAGGTGCTGGTGCTGGACGAGCCGGTCAACGGTCTTGACCCAGAGGGCATAGTAGAGGTAAGACATATACTGCAAAAGCTTTCGGAGGATCAGGGCGTCACCATACTCATATCAAGCCATCTGCTGTCCGAGCTTTCGGAGCTCTGCACGGACTTCTCAATAATCAATAAGGGACAGCTGGTGGAAAATCTCAGTATTGAGCAGCTTCACGACAGGTGCCGCAGTCATATAGTGCTGAGGACAAACAACACCGAAAAGACCGCAGCCGTGCTTGAGGATAAGCTTTCCATCGGCAGCTACAAGGTGCTCCAGAGCGGAGACATCGAGATATATGAGCAGCTTGACGCGGTTGAGCGTATTTCCAGGACCGTTACCGACAGTGGCTGCATAATCACCAAGCTTTACGAATCGGGACAGTCCCTTGAGGACTATTATCTTGAAAAGGTAGGTGGCAGTCATGAGTAATTACATAAAAGCAGAGCTTTACCGCATAACAAGAGGAAGAAGCGTATTGTTCTACATACTGATCGGTTTTATGCCGCTGACATTAGTATTAGGCACCTTCATGTCGGATCCGCTTCACCCCAGCTATAAGGTGGCAGCCGGCAGCTTTCCAATAATGGCTTGCATGATGACAATGTATGCAGGATCGTTATTAGGAACGCATTACACAAACCGCACTGCACACTACGAAATAACGGACGGCGCAAACGTCCACAAGCTAATATGGTACAGGATCATAGTATATACATCGCTTCTTACGGTGATGTACTTTATCCCCCCTTAGTCTGATAATGCTGATATATTTACATAACATGAAGACGATCATGGCTATTGCACTGCTTTATATCGTTTTTCTGAGAATGATAATGTTTGTCATCGGCATAGCAATGACAATAAAGACAGGGGAAGGCGTCATTTTAGCCTATGTCAGAATAATTCTGGAGTATATCGTTGCAATACTTGGACTTTCTTCAAATGAAGACGCAGTTATCTCAATGTCAGATACTGTTGTTGCCATATTCGGGTGGTTACCCGCAACAGAATGTACACTGGCGGCAAACGGTTTTCTCAGCGGAGAACTTGTGGTAAAGGCACTCACCGGCTTTATCATTGAGTTTGCGATAATGTATGCTCTTGCCTATACGTCCCACAAGAGAAAGCGGTATGTAAGGACAACTATCGGCGGTCACGTTTAATAAATCAAGAAAAGGAGGTTCGCGCTATGGAAATATTGCTAGGAGCAGTCTGCGTGTGCCTCCTTGTGCTTTCGGCAGTGCTGCTGCGGAAATATCTGTCAGTAAAGCGTAATATCCGCAGCTTCTCACAGGAGCTTGAAAAGCTGAAGGACAGCGGCTACAGCCAGCCTCTGAAGGTGTCGGACTTCGACAAGGACATAGTTGAGCTGGCGGTAAAGGTCAACGAGCACACCGACATACAGCGCAGACTTGCCATTGAATACGAGGAGAGCAGGCGTCAGCTGAGCACTGTTATCTCGGGTATCTCCCATGACTTCCGCACACCGCTGACGGCTTCCCTGGGCTATCTGCAAATGATAGAGAAAAGCGGCGGACTTACGGGAAAAAGCTCAGAATATCTCAGTATCGCCATGGAGAAGAACCGCTATCTAAAGGAGCTCTCCGACGAGTTCTTCGAGCTCACCAAGACAGAAAGCGGCGGCGAGAAGCTTGCCTTCGAGGGGGTAAATCTCAGCAATCTCCTGACGGAAGCTGTTCTGGAGCAGCATGAATGGATATCACAGCGGAACATCTCCGCGGATATAGATATTGCCGACGGCATAATCATCAGCACTGACAGCAGAAGTCTCACAAGGATACTGAATAATCTCATGTCCAACGCCGAGAAGTACACAGTTGACCGCTTCTGCGTTACACTGTGCCGCAGTGATGAACACATAAGACTCCGCGTGGAGAACACCGTTGCGGACAGCGAGTCCGTGGACATCGACAGAGTATTTGAGCCATTCTACCGTATGGCTTCGCGGACATCAGGCGGCTCCGGGCTGGGGCTGTATGTGGTGAAGCTGCTCTGTGGCAGGCTTGACTGGGAGACAGAAGCGGAGATGATTGGAAATGTCTTTTCTGTTGAGATAATAATATGACCATGCCACGGTATAGTCCACGGTGATAACATAAATCATAATTTATCATAATGTAGGGGACGCCGCCCTCGGCGTCCCGTTGGGAGTGTAATATATCTCGCGGGACGCCGAGGGCAGCGTCCCCTACATTAGCTAACGGCTAAGGGCTAAGGGCTCAAATCAAAATTTAGCAAAGCTAAATTTTGATTTACAGCAACATTAAAGCACATTTCCCTGAGCACTTGTAAAAAATGTATTACATCATCAGATTACTATATTTCTCCGCTTTTTGCTATCAATTTCCGATGTAAAAAGCTATAATAATGCCAAGATAAAATGAACCCCAACTTCACGGAGGAGTAAATATGAAAAAAATCAAGGCATTATCATTTATTGCTGCTGTTGCACTTTCAGCTTCTGCAAGCGGCTGCGGAAACAATAATAAAAACCAGGTAAGCGAGAGTGCTCCCGGAACTACATCGGCTGAGACCACTGCCGCAGCTGTGGAGGAGGACGTACCCGGGATAGATGGATATGACCTTCTCTGGAACGACGAATTCAGCGGAAACGAGCTGGACACAGCAAAGTGGAACTATGAGCCCCACGAGCCCGGCTGGACAAACGAGGAGCTCCAGGAGTATACCACCTCCACGGACAATGTTTTCATTCGTGACGGCAAGCTGGTCATCAAGGCTATAAAGACCGAGAACAACGGCAGAGCCCACTATACATCGGGCAAGGTCACAGGTCAGAACAAGACCGATTTTACCTACGGCAAGGTAGTCGTAAGCGCCAAGGTGCCCGAGGGACAGGGACTCTGGCCTGCTATATGGATGATGCCCAAGGACGAGAGCTACTACGGTCAGTGGCCAAAGTGCGGCGAGATAGATATCATGGAGATACTGGGCAATGACGTGAATACCGCTTACGGTACCCTCCACTACGGTGAGCCCCACGGCGAGCAGCAGGGCACCTGGGGACTGACAGGTCAGACCTACGCAGACAGCTTCCACGAATTCTCTGTAGAGTGGGAGCCCGGCGAGATACGCTGGTATATCGACGGCAGCCTCTACCATACTGTAAACGACTGGTTCACAGCCGTACAGGGCGAGGACGACAAGCCCTATCCCGCGCCCTTCGATCAGCCCTTCTTCGTTCAGATGAATCTGGCAGTAGGCGGCGTATGGCCCGGCGATCCCGACGAGACCACAGACTTTGACAAGGCGGAGTTCGAGGTGGACTATGTAAGAGTTTACCAGAAGCCCGAGTACGATACCAATGTTACCAAGCCCGAAAAGACCTACCGCGAGGCGCTGGAGGACGGAAACTTCATCTATAACGGCGACTTCTCAGAGGACGAGGATCTCACCGACGATGTGAACTGGAAGTTCCTGCTCTTTAACGGCGGCGAGGGAAGTGCCGAGATAAGGGACAACATGATAGTCATCAGCTCTGAGGCTGAGGGCACAGAGGACTACTCCGTACAGCTGGTGCTGCCCGAGCTTCCCATGATAAAGGGCAAGAAGTACAGAGCCACATTTGACGCCTATGCCGACGAGGAGCGCGATATTGTTGTATGCGTTTCAGCTCCCACAGCAGGCTGGATACGTTACTTACAGGACACAAAGCTGACAGTAACACCCGAAAAACAGACCTTTACCTACGAATTTGAGATGAAGGACAAGGACGATCCCAACGGCAGACTGGAGTTCAACCTTGGACACAGAGGTTCCACAGCAACTGTGTATATCTCAAATGTAAGAGTAGAAGAAATATCTTGACCCCTCTCTTTTTTAGCCGGCGTAATGTCGGCTTTTCTTTTTATAATAAAAAAGCGGCACCTGCAAAACGCATGGTGCCGTTTACCTTTATTCTATTATACAGCTTCTGAAAAACTCCAGCTGCTCTCTGTTGGCTGCTGCCGCATTTTTATCCCTGATATTGCAGTGGAAAACGTGTCCCAGCCTGTTGTTCTCGTCGCCGTAAAGCTTCGATACGAACCGCACTCCCTTTGCCCTGAGAGCCTCCTCCATGGGCGCCTGCTGATCCTTCATGAAGTCATCTGTGGCAGTCATAAGGAAGCATGGAGGATAGTCCGCGGTGATGTGGTCAACGGTATGGAGCAGCTCCAGCACCTTGTCAGCACTCCCCTTCGGCAGGGTGTTTATGTAGAAATCCGCTCTCCCTCTTGCAGTATAGGTGCCGCAGTTGAGACCAAGTCCTCTCAGCTTCAGTCCCTCGGGAGTCTTTACCGGAAACTCAGCCGCAAGTTCGGGGCAGGTGAGCACAGCTGCATAGGCTGCCATTCCCGCAGCGCCCGAGGAGTCTCCCAGACCGAATATTTTGTCGGTGTCAAAGCCGTACTTTCCGGCGTTATCAAGTACAAATCTGAACACATCGTTGATGTCCTCAAAGGCAGCAGGAAAGCGATGCTTAGGTGCCAGGCGGTAGCTTGGATCAACAACAGCAAAGCCCTGCTCAGCCAGGGACATACAGTAGAAGCGGTAGGTCTCCTTGGTGCCGTAAATCCAGCCGCCGCCGTGAAAGTTCACGATGACAGGAACAGCTCCCGCGGCATTCGTAGGACAGTAAACATCCAGAAGTCCGTACTTTTTGTCTTTCCCGTATCTGATATCGCAGAGGCACTCCACTCCGTCGGGGACGGTGAGCCCCCTGTCTCTTGCGTCATCGCTGCGCTTGCACATCATTCTGAATATCATTGTCTGAAGTGACATGGCTGTCCTCCTTCGCGCTGAGATTATCCATGAGCTGGTCAAAGGTTATACCGAAGCTGTAGGCTATCTCACGGGCGTAGCTCTTGCCGTCGGGCTTTTTGTAGCTGACCTTGTATGAACGCCTGCCGTTGTCATTTTCCATTACCATGCTGACCGCCTTGCAGACTGCCTTTTCTGTCTCGCCGAAGATGTCAGCCTCCGCTGCAAGCTCGTGCATATGGGTGTTGAAGACAGTCCTTGCGCCGAGACAGCAGAGGTACCTGAGAGCGTCCTCCGCGATATAGAGCGATTCGGTGTGGCTGGTGGTGGCGAAGGACTCATTCAGCAGCACAAGGCTGCCCCTGTCCGCACTTCGGCTTATCTCGCAGAAGCGGGCTGCCTCCTCGCCCAGTCTGCCCAGGGACACAGTGCGCTCCTCCTCGACGGGGAAGTGGGTGTAGATACCCGTGCACAGCTCCACAGACGCTGAGGCGGCAGGCACGAACACGCCGCACTGATACATGAGAAAGGCAAGTCCTATGCCCTGAGTGAGAATGGTCTTGCCGCCGCGGTTGGGCCCCGTCAGTATCTGAACGGTTTTGTCATAGGTGAAGGAGATATCGTTGCAGACTATATCCTCGCTGACAGTGCCGAGAGTTCGGCATACAGCCAGCTTTACGTTGTAAAGGTCATGGAAGTCCGTATCCTTTTCCGAGGCTTCTCCCATGCAGGTGGGGAGACCTGCGGCGTTGAGCTTCTTCTCCAGCTCTATGAACCGCAGATAGAACAGGAACTCATCAGCAAGCTCCGCAAGAGCAGTTCCGCTGACGTCCGCATACCTGTTGAGTATGCGCTTCAGCTTCGACACCGAAGCGGGCAGCATACGCTCGATTATGGCGGTCAGGTTGTGCATGAGCGGACTGTCCTTTGCCGCCCCCTTGGGAGTAGCCCTGCCCACCTTCTGTGCGGCTCTGTTGAGACTGTCGTGTGGTATCTCCATAGTGAACGGTAACAGGTCCTTGTCCGTTACCTGGTTTTTCCGCTGGAACTGTATGAAGCGCTTCAGCACGCTCTGCTCGCCGAAATAGAACCTGTTGAGTGAAACTATGCCCACTTCCTCGGGATAAAAGTCCTGGTTGAAGTTGACACCGATAGTCATGCTCCTTACGGTCTCGAACTCCTCGGCGATACCTGAAATGTCCTGGGAAAGCTCATCAAATCCGCTGTCGGTGTAGATGCTGCTGACGTACTCTGCAAAGCGTCTGAGTCCCTCTGAGCGGAAGGTGCGTCCGCTGATGAGCTCCTTTATTTTCAGCACCGAGTTTATGTAGCTCTCCAGTGAGCGTAGACGGGTGAGGAACTCCCATATGGTGGAAGCGCCGCCTATCTGCATGGGGGCGGTTGTTTATGTAGAAACGCATGGCGTCGAAGACTTCATAGAGCTTCTCGCAGAGCTCGCTGTCATCGCGGAGCTCCGCGTATATGTTCTTTCTGTAGCTGACAGTTTCCGCGCTTACGGGCATATCTGTCAGTATCTTCATTACCGTGGTCTTTTCAGTGTTGTTGCCCGTTATCTTCTCCGCCAGAAAGTCCACCGACAGGTCATTTACGGCACATTCTCCCAGCCTGAAAGAGGGAGCCTCCCTGTGTGGAGCAAGGAGGCTGAATTCCCTTATATCGTTGCTTGTTTTCTGCTTCATTAAAAACTCCTCTGGTAGCATTACTGCTCCTGATACTTATAGGTCAGATCCTGCATTTTGATCGCCACCTCGCTGAATGAGCGTGTTGTTTCGGCAGTATCACCGTTTGCGTAGGTTATCACATAGTGATATGCGAAGCCGTCGTTAATAAGGAGCCCCGTGTCATTTGCACTCTCTTCAATTATTCTGGCGTAGTTCTCAGACATGATACTGCTGTAATCCTGTTTGGTTATATTATAGATCAGGTTTACATCATTATTGTAGTCTCCGTTGTGCGCAGGAGCGGACAGCTTATATTCTCCGTCCTCCTGATATATCTTCCATTCGTTATGAACGCCCATTATTCCGCCTGTCTGTGTAATGCTCACCGAAACTGGAGCCACAGGCTTGCTGATAATAGCCTTTCTCATGAGAACGAGGTCAAAAGCGTCGATAACTTCGTCCTTGTTCAGGTCGCCTGCCCTCCAGTCAGCCAGCTCCGTATCAGAGCCTGACAGGAGCCATTTCTGCATAAGGAGCATATCTGCGATGGTGAGGTAGCCGTCGCCGTTCACATCACCCGTGGGCTCAGCAATTACCTTGTACACGATGTCCTCAGCGCCGTTATCGTACTTTGTAACTTCCTTGTGATCCTCAGCAGTGAGAGCTGTATCAGGAAAAGTCGGAACAGAGAAGCCGTCGGGAGTCTGCAAAAAAGTCGTATCGTCAAGGGAATACTCCACATTGCGGACTATACAGGGATTTGAGGTAATATCCGCTAATTTTGGAGCGCTGCCGGGAGTATTGACTATCTGATTTACAGAAAAGCCCTTGTTCTTTACAACGTCAATGAGCCCGCCGCTCTCGTAGTCCTTAACGGTTATCCTTTTGTCTTCCGAGAGCAGAACGGTCTGTGCGTTATCCAGCACAACGCAGTCTGCGGTAATGGTCTCCTTAGGCGCCGATGAGCTGTATACCGGGGCATAGCCGTAGGAGATCTTTCCATAGCCGTCCTTTACCGCCTCGTATACATAGACGTTGCTGACATCGCCGCCGTCTCTGATATTATCCTCGGTCACATTTGCCGACAGCACATCTTTAAGCTTCAGGCAGTCACCGTCGTACTCTGTCCTCGTCCATTCATCGGGAGTTCCGCTGTTATATGTAAGGCAGAACACAACATTGTTATCCTTTACGGAGAGCGGACCGTTCTTTTCAACGTACCTGCTGAACTCCGCAAGACAGTCGGGAGCCCAGCCGAGTATATCGGTCTCGGTGATATCATAGTTTTCGTCAACTGAGAATGAGTAGTGAGCAGCTTCATTGGTGATACCCTTGTCGGGATCAGCGGGCTGTGCCCATGTGTCGATAACGGAAACTTCAAAGTCGCCTGTGCCCCATGCCCGGTATACCTGCACATTGAAGTCTTTTGCCATTCTGCCGAGTATTTTCTTGCGTCCCACCTCAAGCATTGCATTTCCTTCTGTCTCGAAGCTGTAACGCTCCTTGCCGATTGAGTCGGCGGGACCTGTCATTATATCCTCGGGGAATACGATGCACAGATAGCCGTTCTCAAAGTGGGCAGCACCGTAGGTGTTGCTGAATTTGATGGCAGACTCAAGGTCATCGGGTACCCATTCGGGGGCGTATTCATCGCTGTCGGGGTCTGAACTGAAAGCATTGGCCGACATTGGGATAATACTTGCTGAGAATGACAGAAGTGTTGCTGCTGAAAGTGCAGCTGTGATTTTTCTGATATTCATTGTGTTCACCTGCTTTCTTTGTTTTGTGGCATTGCTGCCTGCCTTCATTATAGCATAGCAGCCTATAAATTGCAATAGTCCGGCTTTATTTACTGAGAAAAATCATAATTTAGCGCGTATGCGCTAAGTTGATAGTTGAAAGTTGAGAGTTGAGAGTTAATGTGTTCGCTTCGCTCACAATATTTAAATATTGTCGCCGCAGGCGACTCCAAAACTTTCAACTCTAAACTCTCAACTCTAAACATAAATCAGAATTTTGCGAAGCAAAATTCTGATTTATGTTAGTAAAAGTCAACAGAAAAGCCATAGTCCTTCTGACTGTACATCAGAAATACTATGGCTCAGAACTTCTATTTCAGTACTGCACATACAGAACGGTGCTTCTTCATCAGAGCTGGTCTGCAAGATCAAGAACAAGGCGCTCTGTTTTCTCCCAGCCCAGACAGGGATCGGTAATGGACTTGCCGTAAACGTTCTCCCCTATTTTCTGGGAGCCGTCAACGATATAGCTCTCTATCATAAGTCCCTTAACCAGCTTCTTTATATCCTCGCTGTGACGCATACTGTGAAGTATCTCCTTGGATATCCTTATCTGCTCCTCGAACTGCTTGCCCGAGTTGGAGTGGTTGGTATCCACGATGAGGGCGGGATTTTTCAGATCTTTCTCTGCATAGATCTTTGCCAGACCGTAGAGATCCTCGAAGTGGTAGTTTGGGAAGGACTGTCCCCTGTCATTTACATATCCGCGGAGGATAGCGTGAGCATAAGGGTTGCCGTCACTTCTGACCTCACAGCCTCTGTAAATGAAGGCATGGTGGTGCTGGGCAGCGGTAATGGAGTTCATCATTACTGATATATCACCGCCTGTGGGGTTCTTCATACCCACGGGTATATCAACGCCGCTGGACACCAGACGGTGCTGCTGGTTTTCAACGGAACGGGCTCCGATAGCGATATATGACAGCAGATCGTCGAGGTAGCTGTAATTCTCGGGGTAGAGCATCTCGTCCGCACAGCTGAAGCCGGTCTCCGCAAGGGCTCTCATGTGAAGGTGTCTCACTGCGATGATACCGCTCTTGAGGTCGGGCATAGCTGTGGGGTCGGGCTGGTGGAGCATTCCCTTGTAGCCGTCGCCTGTAGTCCTGGGCTTGCCTGTGTAGATACGCGGTATCATCATTATCTTGTCGCTGACCTTCTCCTGCAATCCGCGGAGACGGGTGATATAATCGAGGACGCTGTCCTCATTGTCAGCAGAGCAGGGACCGATAACAAGCAGGAATTTATCGGACTCTCCGCTGAATATTTTCTTGATTTCCCTGTCACGTTCAGCCTTGATGTCGATAAGCTCCTGAGAGAGCGGATGAGCAGCCTTCAGCTCCGAAGGGTGAGGCAGCTCGCGGATGATATTAAGTGCCATAAGAATTTTCCTTTCCAGATCATTTGAGCCAGTCTGTGCCGAACCTCATTGCCAGCTGGTCACAGACCACGAGTGCAGTAATGCTGTCAACTACAACTCTTGCACGATGCACGATAGCGGGGTCATGACGACCCTTTATCTGAAGCGTGGTATTTTCCATGGTGTTTATATCGATTGTCTGCTGTTCCTTGTAAATTGATGGTGTGGGCTTTACGGCAACTCTGAAGAGTACGGGAAGTCCCGTGGTTATACCGCCCAGTATACCGCCGTTGTTGTTGGTATCAGATACGGGAATGCCGTTCTCTGAGCTGAAGCAGTCATTGCACTGGCTGCCCAGCATATCAGCTGCGGCAAAGCCTGCGCCGAACTCAACGCCCTTGACGGCAGGGATACCGAAAAGCGCATGGGCGAGAAGGCTTTCCAGGGTGTCGAACCAGGGCTCGCCTACGCCTGCGGGAAGGCCCATGACTGCGGTCTCAAGTCTGCCGCCTACGCTGTCGCCGTCATTCTTGGCAGCGGTTATGGCAGCCTGCATTTTCTCTGCCTTCTGGCTGTCGAGGACTGCGAACTCCATATCACCCAGCTGAGCGATATCCCTTGCCATATCCCCGAAGGGACGGTCATAGACTCCGCCGCAGGACAGGATATGTGTGCCGATAGTTATGCCCTTATTGCGGAGAGCGCTGATGGCGACTGCACCGGCTGCCACCACTCCTGCGGTTATCCTGCCCGAGAAGTGTCCGCCGCCGCGGAAGTCCTGAAAGCCGTGATACTTCATCTGGGCTGAGAAGTCCGCATGGCCGGGACGTGCTTTATAGGCAAGCTCGCCGTAATCCTTGCTTCTTGTGTCCTGATTTTCTATGATGAAAGTTATGGGTGTACCTGTTGTCTTACCGTTGAATACTCCGCTGACTATCCTTACCTTGTCTGCCTCGCGGCGGGCGGTGGACAGTGCGCTGACTGACTGGCGGAGCTTCATCTGATGCGCGATGAATTCCTCATCTACAGCAATTCCCGGAGCTATGCCGTCCAGTACGGCGCCGATAGCCTCACCGTGGCTCTCGCCGAAAACGGTGACGGAAACGCTGGAACCGAAGGTGTTTTTCATATATACATCTCCTCTGGTCTGTGTAAAAGTTCCGAATAACGTGAAAAAGCACACTTCGGACTGCCTTTAAATTATACCACTTTGGTAAGAATATGTCAACACGGTAATTCAACGATTTGCAGGTTCAAAGCGATAAAGTATATAGTTATTTTGTATAGTCCGCCGCTCCCCTTTTTGTACAGTTCCACATCATTGACTTTAACGGTATATCGTGGTATAATCAAGAAAAACGGCGAGGTGGGCTTATGGACATAATGAGATTTTACAAGGGCGAGGAGTTTTCCGCATATGAGTATTTCGGTGCTCATCTCACGGAAAAGGGCGCGGTTTTCAGGGTGTATGCGCCCAATGCCTCAAAGGTCTCTGTTATCGGGGATTTCAGCAAGTGGGAGGAGCTTCCCATGGAGGCTGTGAATGACGGAAGGTTCTATGAGCTCACGGTCCCCGCGGCTGAGGAGGGACAACGCTACAAGTACCGTATCTACGACACAAAGAGCGATTTCATCGACCACTGTGACCCTTACGGCTTCGGAATGGAGGTACGCCCCGGCACCTGCTCCGTCATAAGGAGCATTGAGGGCTACCGGTTCGGCGACGAGGACTGGCTCGGTCAGCGCTCGGACTGCCGTGACAGGGCTCTCAACATCTATGAGGTGCACCTGGGCTCCTGGAAAAGGCGCTCCGACGAGGACGAGGAGGGCTGGTTCAGCTACACGGAAATAGCCGATGAACTCATCGATTACGTCAGCGAATTAGGCTGCAACTACATCGAGCTCATGCCACTCAGCGAGCACCCCTGCGACAAGTCCTGGGGCTATCAGAGCACAGGCTTTTTCGCTCCCACCTCACGCTACGGCACTCCCCTACAGCTCATGGAGCTGGTGGACAAGTGCCACCGCCGCGGCATTGGCGTCATCATCGATTTCGTCCCCGTGCACTTTGCCGTTGACCATTATGCGCTGACGGAGTTCGACGGCACCAGGCTATATGAGTATCCTGCGGACGACATAGGCTATAACGAATGGGGCAGCCGCAACTTCAACCACTCAAAGGGCGAGGTGCGCTCCTTTATACAGTCTGCGGCGGACTACTGGCTCAGCGTCTACCACTTCGACGGTCTGCGCATGGACGCGGTCCGCAATATGATATACTGGAACGGCGACGAGCACCGCGGCGAGAACAGAACTGCCATACAGTTCCTGAAAGACATGAACAGCGGTCTCAAAGCCCGTCATCCCACCGCAATTATTTCCGCAGAGGACTCCTCAGCATATCCGAAGGTTACGGCACCCGTATTTGACGGCGGACTGGGCTTTGACTACAAATGGGACCTGGGCTGGATGCATGATACCCTGGAGTATTTCCAGAGTGCTCCCATGTATCGCTCCCGGGACTATCACAAGCTGACCTTCTCTATGCTGTATTTCTACAACGAGAAATACATACTCCCCCTCTCCCATGACGAGGTAGTTCACGGCAAGGCGACTGTGGCACAGAAAATGAACGGTCAGTACAATGAGAAGTTCCCCCAGGCAAGAGCGCTGTATATGTACATGATGGTCCACCCCGGCAAAAAGCTGAACTTCATGGGCAGCGAATTCGCCCAGCTCCGCGAATGGGACGAAAAGCGCCAGCAGGACTGGGATATGCTGAAATATCCCCTCCACGACTCGTTCCGAGAATACATAAAAGCCCTCAACAAGATATACCTTGAGCACAAGGCGCTCCACTATGACTATGACCCTACCAATTTCGCGTGGGAGGACTGCAGCTCCGCGGAGAGATGTGTTTACGCTATTCGCAGAAAGGCTGCGGAGGGCGATATACTGGCAGTTCTGAACTTCTCAGACTGGTATCAGTTCGGCTATTCTGTCATTATCGGCAGCAACTACGGAGCGGAACTCCTTCTTGACTCCGACAACCAGCGCTACAGCGGAACTACTCCCGAGGGCAAGGCGGAGTTCACCCTTGCAGACGGCAGGCTGAACATGGATATTCCCCCATTCAGCGGCAGATTATTCCTGCTTTCAAAGAAAAATAAGGCGGAGCTGTAACGCTCCACCTTTTGTTATAATATTAATTTTTTACCAGCCTATTGATTTTGAACTGCCATTATGATATAATATTATAGTGATTTTATGCAGTGGTATCGAAGTGGTCATAACGGACATGACTCGAAACATAGTCGTTCCTGAGCTTGCCGTACTTTGATATATCCCTGTTCTGCGTGGTTTCGGCGGTGTTCGCAGTTGTGTTTGCAATTGGTTTTCTCGCAGTTTTCTCGCAATTTTATAGTTAAATTAAATACGCAGTGGTATCGAAGTGGTCATAACGGACATGACTCGAAATCATGATGCCCCTTGAGGGACGTGGGTTCGAATCCCACCCACTGCGCCAGCGCGGAGCCCGCGCAGCCAATTTCGCGTCTCAGTTTTTCTGGGACGCGATTTTCATTCCGCGCATTATACAAATTACAATTTCAAATATACTGTTTATGTTAGACCTCCGGACATAACGTCCGGAGGCTTTTATTTTACTCTGAGAGCGCTTTAGCAATCGCCTCGGCGCTCAGTTTCTTGCTTTCGCTGTCCACATGGCTATACACGTTGCTCGTTGTACCTATGTCGCTGTGCCCGAGCCACTCCTGTATCAGCTTCATCTGTACTCCGTTGGCAAGGAGTAAGCTGGCACAACTGTGCCGCAGGTCATGGAAGCGTATCTTCCGCAGACCGTTCTTGCGGAGCACTATGGGAAAGTGGTCTGACACATAGTTGGGACGTATCAGCTCTCCCACAGCGTCCACGCAGATGTAGTCCTCGTACTTCTTGCAGTATCCTCTGCCGAAAGCCTTCTTCGTCTCCGCCTGATGCTCACGCTCAGCGATGAGCGCCTGCTCGACTACGGGTATCAGCGGAAGCGTTCTGTACGACGATTTCGTTTTCATCACATCGTAGCCTGCAACTCCGTCCTCGTCCTGCAACACCTTGTGCTTGATGCTTATGGTCTTGCCTACGAAGTCCACCGCCGACCATTTCAGTCCGATGACCTCGCTGCGGCGGAGTCCGTAATAGGCAGCTATAATGATGACGATGTGCAGCGGATCGTCCTTTGTGCAGTCGATGAGCTGCTTTATCTCCTCAGCGTTATAGTAGTTTCCGATGAACTGCACCGACTTCGGGCGGTCAGCCTGATCAACGGGATTTGTCAGAATGATACGACGCTTCATCGCAGACTTGAATGCAAGGTGCAGAAGCGAATGGTGTCGCTGACAGCTTGTGCCTTTCAGACCTTTGGCTCTGAGGTAAGCGTAGTACTCGTTTATCTCGTCGCCTGTGATCTCCTTGACCTTTATCTTCATCTTCTTGAAGAATGGTATCATGTGTACGTCCATGTACCGCTTGTAGCTTGTGTATGTGGACTTCGTGATGTTGCCCTTGTAGGACTCCAGCCACTCTGCAAGGTAGTCCTCAACTCGCATATCAGCTATGCGGTTGCGCTCCTTGTCGGCTCTCGACATACCTTCGTGCAGGTACTGGTCACCAAGATTGTACTGCTCCAGCACCTCGTTCAGACGGTGGTTGGCTTCGGTCTTGGTGCCTTTCTTTGCGTCCAGTCCGAGGGAGCGCCATTTTTCGTGACGCTTACCGTCGGCATCGTATAAGTTTATAACGGCATACCATTTGCCGCTCTTCTCAGCTAAATGTCCTGTGGTTATTTTCATTGGCATCCTCCTTTCAATTCCCAAATCGTTCCTTATCGTGACTTTCGTCACGACAACAATACCACGCTTCTCCCGAAAAATCCATACCTTTCACCTCATTTCGGCAGAAGCACTAAATAGTTTCTCTCGTTTCGGCAGAAGTCAACAAGATTACATTTCTTTAATCAATCAATTCATGTGACTTCCTTGTTGGAATATAAAAAAGCACCGGTCAAATAACCGGTGCTTTTCTTCGTTCATCTGATAATGCTTAATCAAAATTCCATGTCATATGTACTGTAGCCCTTCTTTTTCCCGGCAACTGTTTTCATGATAAACACTACATTCTTGTACTGTCCTACCTCATCATATTCCGCTTCAACAATATATCTTGATACAACAAGCTGTTCAAGTCCGTTTTCAGCAACAAACTTAAAGTTTACCGTTTCAGATCTGATCTGCTGAAGTGCCTTCCATTCTGCTTCAGTAAGCTCAATGACCTCTCTTGTCAGCGTATTGGTGATAAGATACCTGCCGTTTTCTGAATACAGATATGTGAACAGCGAGATCCGGAATCCGGCATCTTCGCTGATTTTTTTCCTGTTTATGATCCTTGTGACTCGGCTGTCACCTTGTCTCAAAATCCTGATATGATCACCGCCTTTATTTTCAGCAAAAGGCTGCACAGCAATAAACCAGCCGTACAGCCCTTGCCTTCGAGTTTTATCAGCTGATTGATAAGCTGACATTCAGCCGGCACACTCTAAAAAGGTGCTATGCTGCTGAATGAATTGGGATTGATCAAGCCCACTCATTTTCATCAATGTTTATGCATGATGTTGAGATAACATCCTCAGCCTCGAAAGCAATAACATCGATCTCAGGTGTAGTATACTTCATTTTATTTCACTTCCTTCCCCGGTATATTTATTTATACAACAGTTTATACTGGTGTACACTGATAAATAATTATGCCCATTCATTTTCATCAAGATTCAGATTATCCGGTAATCCGTTGTTATCTTCTGTTTCGGGCACATCTGTTATTATGTTTTCGCTGTCAGTTACTCCCGTGACTTTCTCGTCAGCAGTCTCAGTCTCTTCCGGAGCGGAAGTTGTCTCACTGACCGCCGGAGTAGTTGTCGTCTGCGGAACTGTCGTTTCCTCAGCGGCAAGCGCAGTTGTAGTTATCACAGAGGAAGTTGCAGCTTCAGCATTCGTAACACTTGTAGTGACTACAGCCGAATCAGAGTGATTTTGTTCAGACGAGTTATCCTCGCCTTTGCATCCGCTTAGGCACACAGTTAATATCATGCCGGATATGAGAATAATTTTGTTTTTCATTTAAATCTCCTTATGAGAAACGCTCCTCAGCAGAGATGCCGAACTTCATCATCTCGGTGACTAGGTTCTTGAAGGTCTCGCTGTCGGAATTTTGCAGTCTGTTATAGACATAGGACTCGATGCTGTACTGAAATGTCTTGCTTATCTGCTTTGAACCGTCGTATATCTTAGCAGTTATTACGCTTCTTACATCAGTGATAGCTATAGTATCAATGCTTGCGATGTAATAACTTCCGCTCTTTGTGAACTGTGAAGCAGGGATCATCTTTGTGACAGATGCACCGCTGCTGGTCTTGTATGTGATAGTCAGCTTAACGTTGGACATATTCTGATTTGCTGCGAATTTCAGTCTGTACATGAGCACTGTCTTGTTCTCGAAGGATACGTTCTTCTTGTCGAAGG
>JAKPUQ010000157.1 GCA_029572815.1 Bacillota bacterium
CAACGCTCCTGAGATCAGAAAAGGAGCGTGATAACGATGTTCGATCCTGAATTTCAGAGAAAAGCTCTTAGCCTGATCATGGGCTTTATCATGCAGTTTTCAGAAACTCCGGCAGAACCTGAAGTGCAGGAGCTTTCGGTCTATGACCTGAATGTATCGACGATCTCCGTTTCTTGCCTGAAAGTCACTTGGGACGGTGATACCGAGCGTGACTATACTGTGAGCTGCACGGCTCACGATGATGATTACGCTTATGCGGACAATATGTATTTTGAGTTCAAGTCCAATGAGCTTTGCTACATAACAGGTCTGCGTGAGGGTACGGAGTACACGATAACAGTCGAGCCTATTCTTTCAGATGATGAAAAGGACGGCTATACCGCAGTTTCCACAAGTGCTGACGGTAAGACGGAAACGGTAGAGGTCATTTATGAGTTTCCGTATGAGGACGGTTGGACAAACTGTTTCGCCGGAGAACGTGCTTCGGGCTTGACGGCAATGCCCAGCTCAGGAGCAATATACGGCTCAAAAGTCGATACCATAACAGACACGGGCATACGCCGTGATGATTATGGTGATTACTGCTGTGCTATGGGCGTATGGTATGGCTACTGCAATGACAGATTTTTGATTGAGCTTGAGAATGGCACTCAGTTCACCACAAAGATATGTGACAGCAAGGGCTATGCCGATGATGGTGAGGGCAAGTATCACAACTTCGGCGGCAGCGGTAAGTGCATCGTGGAGTTCATCTACGATGATTACAACTTGCCGTCCTGCGTGGCTTTCTCAGGCTCTTGGGGTTATTACAACTGGAATGGTCTTGACCTCGGAGCAAACATCAAATCAATCAAGAAGATCAACTACGGTAAACCCGTAGACTACTAAATTTGGAGGTTACTATTATGAACGTAAAGAAGATCATCAAGGGTATTATCGGACTCGGTGCGATCGGCGGCGTTGCCTACGCAGCTTATAAGCTCGGTGAGTGCAGTGGCGAGGTCAACGAGCGTTTCCGTGAGAAGTACGGTGACGATGACGAGGACAGCATCGAGCTTGACGATGATGAGGACGAGATCAGGTTCTACGACAACATGGACGAGCCTGACGATGAGTGCCTTGCACCTGCACACGAAGCTGCTGATTACAACTTTGTATCACCTCAGAAAGTGAAGGGGGTTACAAAACCTCAGATGAAGAAGGTGGTTCGCAGTATTCTGTGCCTCAAATACGTTTCCAACAAGACAATCAGAGATATTCTCGGTGTAGATTATGATAAGGCGGCAGAGGTGCTGAAATCCCTTGAAAATGCCGGACTTATCGGTGCAGACAGTGGCAATCATAAAATGCCTGTGTTCCTCACTTACAGAGATTTTGACACTCTTTACAAATAAAACATACTCTCTGCAATCTGAAATCTATTTCTCAAAATCAAGTGTTTTTCATTTTCGGGAAATAGAAAACGAAAGGAATGATAATAATGTCAATTTTGATCGTGGGTGAAAAGCCGAGTGTTTCCCGTGCGATTAGTGCGGTGGTTGGTGCTTCTTCCGCACACAAAGGCTACACCGAGGGAAACGGCTATATTGTTTCTTGGTGTGTCGGTCACTTGGTCGGACTGAAATATCCGAATAACTACGGCAACGGCTGGGACCAGAGGTGGAACTTTTCTCAGCTCCCTATGATCCCCGACAAGTGGCAGTTTCAGGTCACGGACAGCACAAAGGCTCAGTACAATCTCCTGAAAAGCCTTATGAACAGGGACGATATTTCGGAGATCATCTGTGCAACAGACGCTGACCGTGAGGGCGAATGTATTTTTCGCTATGTCTACAATATGGCTCGGTGCCGCAAACCTGTGAAGCGTTTATGGGTTTCTTCTCTTGAGGAGTCGGCTATCCGCAAGGCTCTCACAAGTATGAAGCCTATGTCCGCATACGATAATTTGTTCAATGCAGGCTATGCCCGTGCAAGGGCTGATTGGCTTGTGGGTATGAACGGTTCAAGACTGTTTTCCGTTCGCTACGGCGGTAAGCTCAACATCGGCAGAGTGCAGACACCGACGCTTGCAATGATCGTTCAGCGTGATGCTGAGGTCAATGGGTTTATCAAGCAGAAGTATTACACGGCAGACCTCAACTGCGGTGAGTTTATTCTTTCTTCTGCAAGAATTTATGATGAAAATACCGCTGATTCACTTGTTTACGGCTGTGACGGCAAGTCGGTCACAATCAGCTCGGTCAAGCGTGAGGTCAAGACCGACAAGGCACCAAAGCTCTATGACCTGACCACGCTTCAAAGAGAAGCAAACAAGGCTTTCGGCTATACGGCACAGCAGACACTCGACTATACGCAGTCGCTCTATGAGGGAAAGCTCGTCACTTATCCCCGTACCGACAGCCAGTATCTCAGCGATGATATGGCACAGACGGCTCTTGATGTGGCAAAGCTTTGTGATACCTATTTCGGTTTTGGTATCTCACATACTCCCGATATTAGCAAAGTCATCAACAATGCTAAGGTTTCGGGGCATCATGCGATCATTCCCACAAGCGGTATCACAACGGCTGACCTTTCTTCTCTGCCGTCCGGCGAGAGAAATATCCTCACGCTGATCGCCATAAAGCTAATCTGTGCAACGGCTCCGGCGCACAAGTATGAAGCAGTCAAGCTCACAGGTATCTGCAACGGAACGGAGTTCACAGCAACAGGAAGAACCGTCCTCGATATGGGGTGGAAAGCCTATGCAAAGCAGTCCGACAAGAAGAATGAGGAAAAGGCTCTGCCTGCGGTATCTGAGGGACAGACCTTCACGGCAGCAGCAAGCAAGGGTGAACACTTCACAACTCCGCCGAAGCCTTACACGGAAGATACGCTGTTATCAGCTATGGAGAGAGCCGGAAATGAGGACTATGACGAGGACACCGAGAAAAAGGGACTCGGAACTCCTGCCACAAGAGCCGCTACAATCGAAGCACTTGTAAAGAATGGCTATGTGGAGCGTGTCGGTAAACAGCTCAGGGCAACGGAAAAGGGCAAGGAGCTTGTGACTGTTGTTCCCGATGAGGTCAAGTCTGCAAAGCTGACCGCAGAATGGGAATCAAAGTTACAGCAGATCGAACACGGCAGCCTGCCCGAAGCGGTCTTTATGTCGGGAATTACGCAGTTCATCACTGAAATGTGCAGTAAATACGGCTCGGTGGATAAGTCTGTTTCTCTTTCTGACGGCAGAAATGAGCCTATCGGCAAATGCCCGAAGTGCGGTGCTGAGGTCGTTAAGGGTAAGTTTGGCTTTTATTGCAAGGACAAATGCGGTATGAATATCGCTAAGGTGTACGGCGTGGAGCTTTCCGATGCCCAGGTCAAGGGACTGCTTGACGGCAAGTCCACAAGCTACACATCTAAGAGCAAAAAGACTATTGTCCGCCCTGAGATCGTGGAGAATCCGTACAATGGCAAGGTGTACTATCAGTGGAAAACGGAGCGTGAAAAAAATGTCTAATGAACGAAGAATATCGGTAGATATTAAGGGTGGTTGGTATAATCAACTGCTTCATGAGATAAAGATCAACAGAGAGTTTTCTGAAAACGTGTTGGAGTTTTCTGACTACTATAATTCTGATGAAATTATCTTTCACAACGATATGATTGCGAGAGATGACCGTGTTCTCACACGCTTGAAGAACAATCTTGCAAGAACAGGTGAAGCAATCATATCTCCAAGTATTTATGAGGATATTCTGTATATCCTGCTTGAAAACGCTTGTGTCAGAGATGAAGGTAAGGAGGAACAGAAATGACCAATGAGCAGCTTGCGGAAGTCGCAAAGATCCTCGGTGTCTCCGAGGACAGCATTTCCGCTATGGACGATGAGATCAAAAACAGTATGACAGCGGTTTTCGAACAGGTCGCCGTGAAAAACGATGAGGACAAAAAGGCTGTATTTGAAGCCCTCGACAATCTGTGGCAGAAAGGCTCTATCTACATTGAGCTGAGTGAAGTCGCAAAGTCCACGGGCATCACCATTGAAACGCTCCGTAGCCTTGACTATGAGACTCAGCAGACTATCGTCTATGAGTTTCTCATGGACAGCTCGCAGACTGCACGTTTCTATGACCTTGTGAATAAGGCGCTTGCAGTTGCAGACCTACTGAATGTGGCAAAGCTCATCGGCACTCCCGTTCGTGAGCTGAGATCGCTCCCTCGCCGTATTCAGGAGAATGTATGCGGTGCGTATGCAATGGAGTACGATGCCGACAGCACCAACACCGACCTTATCGACACGATCAGGGAGATGATCACTCCATGACGGACTTTCCCTACATTGCAGGAACGGGTATTACCGCTATCCGCAACAAAGAATTTATCCGCATTGAAACGGATAAGGCACAGGCGATCTGCATAGCCCTCGACAAAGGCGGTATTCCTTTTTCTGCCCGATTCGGTGATGCTGAAATGGTGCTTACCTTTGACGGCAGTTTCAAGGAACAGGTCGAGGATATTATCGCAAAAGCACAGTCGGGAGGATATGAAGCATTGCTCCGTGAGCTGCAAGTCTATGGCGAACCTGACGGCTATTATCGGCTCTTGGGCGAAGTCGCAGAGGTGCTGAATACCACAATCGGCACATTGCAGTCCCGTCCTGACGAGATACAGCTTGCCCTCTGCAAGACATACGTTAACTTCTGGCTCTGCGATAAGGTCACGATACAGCGTGAGCTTGAACGTATCCATACCCTCAACGGAAGGACGATCTCGGATATTCAGGAGTATGAGCTTGGCAAGACTAAGGCGAAGGCACCTGCCGAACCTGTGCAGAGTACAGCGGATAAAGTCCCGACACTTAATGAGCTTTTTGACAGATATGAACGTCAGAACGCCCATTTTACAAGAGAATCACACAGACACCTGTCTGAGATCACCCGCCGCAGACAGCGGAATGAAGCGGAGCGTAACATTCAGACAGAAGAAAGAGAAAGGAAGAACAGACCATGAAGAAGTTTATCATCATCGGAAGTGCAGTTATCGCAGCAGTCACAACCGCAGTTGTTGTCATCGTGAAGTGCAGAAAGTGAGGTAGCCTATGCCCGTACAGGACAATGACGATAAGAGAACCGCCGACCAGCCTGCGGTCGATGCGGAGGAAGAACTGAGAAGAAAACAGGCGCAGGCACAGGAACATCAGCAGGACGAGTCCGGCGCTCAGAAGTCGGGAAAACTTCTTCCTTTTCTGAATGCAAAGGCGGAGCATCATCAGAGCCGTATCGACTCCCTTGATGAAAAGATCGCCAATCAGACGGACAAGATCGACCGAAACAAGGCGAAGATCGAAGCATTGTCTGCAAAGGCTGACAAGCTCGAAGATACGAACCGTATGCTGAAAGCGACTATCGGAAATCTGCCGGGTGTCCGCACTCTGATCGCTAATAACGAGAAGCGTATTCAGGCTATCCGTGAAGTGAAAATTCCGAAGCGGCAGGAAAAGATAGATCAGGGTTGGAAGAAGATCGATACCCTGACCGCAAAGCGTGACCGTATCGAACACAAGCTGAACCGTGTGATCGCTCTCAATGACACGATCAAGAGCTTCGGTATCCACTTTAACAAGGAGCGCAGAGAAGCGTTTGCAGATGCGATGACAAGGCTGAACAGCTCGACCGTGGACTGCCTGAGCGATAAGAAAGCTACGCTTGAAGCAAAAAAACAGGCTATCCTCGATACCTATAACGATCCTGCCACAAGTGCCGTGGACAAGCTCAAACTCGGTGAACAGCTCAAGGGCGTGAATGAGCGTATCGGTGCACTGGAAAGCAAGATCATGAAGCTCGCCCGTCCCGAAACACATTATGAGGAACAGACCAATGATCAGCTCGACGCTTCTATGAAGCTCACAGGAGATAAGCTCGGTGAAATGGTGCAGAACGGCACTATGGATATGCCTTCTCTTGCTGAGGGTGCTGTTCAGGCAGCACAGGAAGTTGAAAGGCTCGACAGGTCAAAGGTCGCTGAACTTGCCGACCAGCTCGGTATCCAGCCCCTTGCAAATGCAGAAATGCAGATGGAAGATGATTACAACATGATCGACGGCATCATCAACAACGGCAACAAGGAGGACATTGACAAGGCAAAGGCAGAGCTTGCAGAGGGTATCAAGTCTATGGAAAGCCTTGCGGAAAATCCTTTTGTTCCGCAGGAGATGAGGGAGAATGCCACGGCGGAGCTTGAAAAGATGCGGAAACAGCTTGAACTACTTGACAGCGCCGATGAAGTCCAGGTGGATAGCTGGCTCTCAGCTATGATCGAGAATGGCGATGCTGTCCTTACCGATGACGGTGGTTTCAAGGTGAACCCTGATTATTATAAGGAATTGCCCCGTGGTGATCGTCATGTGGAAACTATGACGGAAGTTCAGGCGGTCGAGGTCATGTCCGCACTGACTGCCGCAGGGGTGGCATACTCCGCTGCCACTAAGGGTGAGGATAAGGTAGGCATTACTGTTTCAAAGCAGGATGTTCCTGTGCTGAATGATGTGATGTACGCATCTATCGGCAAGATCGCTCATACAGAAGCCGCAAAGGAAAACGGCGGTAAGGGCGAAAAGGGCAAATATCAGACGATCAACCCTGAATATTATGCTTCGCTCGGTAAGGAAGATAAGCACACCCGTGTTGAGCCTATCGACACAGCAAGGCAGATCGTGGCAGAGCTGCAAAAGCAGAATATCCCGTATTCAGCGGTAGTCCGCAAGAATGACACGGTGGCGGTCACAGTCTCTAAGGCGAATGCCGAAGCCTACAAGCAGATTGAGAGTGCTGTCAAGGGCGAAAGAGCCGTGGAGTATGTCAATCCCGACTTTTTCAAGTCACTTCCAAAGCAGGAGCGTTTTACGCAGCGTATGGACGAGGGGCAGGCTCGGAAAAAGTCGGCAGAGCTGACCGCAAAGGGCGTGGAACATTCTGCGGTGTTCGGCGGTGAAAAGTCCGCTGTCACAGTTGCAAAGAAGGACTCACAGAGGGCTTTCTTCTCCCGTGGCAGGATGCAGCGTGACGCACAGCGTATCAGCGGTCGAGGACAGCAGAAGCCTCAGCAGAGAGAACAGACACCCAAAAAGAGAAAGAATCAGGGGCTTGAATAATAGATGAGAATTACTGACGAACAGAAAGAAAGGGCGGCATTTGTCAATCTTCCTCAGTTCCTCATGGCTCACGGCTTTGACCTGAAAAAAGTCGGCAGAGAGTATGTGTGGAAGAATCACGATAGCCTGCACATCAAGGATAACGGTCCAGGTGAGCGTGGTGCGTGGTTTCGTTTCAGCGAGGACAAGGGCGGCGATAACATCGGATTCCTGCGTGAATACATGGGAATGTCCTTTGTTGATGCGGTCGAAGCCCTCACAGGCGAACACATTGACCACATCTATACTCCGTCCCGCACATACGAACAGAAGCCGAAAACAGTAACGGCAAGGGAGCTTTCCCTTGCCGAAGCTGACAATGCAAGGCGTGTGTTTGCGTACCTGTGCAAGACCAGAGGGCTTGACTATGACCTTGTGGCTTCACTTGTGAGACAGGGCGTGATCGCTCAGGAAGAAAAGACAGGAAATGTCCTTTTCAAATACTATGACGATCAGGGCAAGATCATCGGTGCTGAAAAGGTCGGCACATCAACAGAATACAAATTCAAAGGAATTGCAACAGGCTCGGCAGCAGGACACGGCTTTGAAGTAGTCCGTGGCACGGGCGAAAAGGCTTTTTTCTTTGAGTCGGCTATTGATATGCTCTCCTATCTGCAAATGCACGATAAAGAGCTAACCGATTGCAGGCTCGTTTCCATGATGGGCGTGAAGCCGAATATCGTGCTTGATACAATGCTCAGGCACAATATCTCTCCTGAGAATGTATTTTTATGCTCCGACAATGATACCGCAGGCAATGATTTTGCCCAGCGTTTGCAGGAGCAGTATCCCGACATGAAGCGTGTTATCACTCCCGATACATATAAAGACTGGAATGATATGCTTCGTGGTATCCCAAAAGCAGTAGAACATGAGACTGAGAAAAAGGAGGTTGACAGCGTGGCTGACCTTATTACATTCGGCAACAGAATGTGGAATGATGCGACTGATAACAGAGACAAGTCGCTGATTTCTATGCAGCTTGCAGACTTTCAGCGTGTGCGAGACACACTTGAAAGATCGGGTATCAATTACTATGCCTATGAAATGAACGGTACTGTTCGTATGGCGGTAAATGATAAGGACACCGACTGGCTGAGAAATATCCTCGGCAATGTGAGCATTACAAAATCCAACAGACCTTACTCTCCGCCCGAAAAAAACATCTTCGGAAGTGCGGAGTATCGTTATATCCCGCAGAAGGAGTACCTCTCCGCTGACCGTGACCTTGTGCTGAAAATGGCTGAGATCATGAAAGCCCGTGGTATGCAGTTTTCGGGCAGAGTCTATCCGTCCGGCAAGGGTACGCTGACGGTTAGTCACGCTGATCTCTTTGCAGTCCGCAACATCAGGGACGAGGTTGTGAATATGCGTAAGCAGTTTGCAAGTCCCGATAAGGCGCAGGAAGTCGGCAACCGTGACTATCGAGCGAACCGTGATACCCATTATTATATGAGCAAACTCACGCCTGAACAGTTCGGAGAGGTCAAGCCTTTCCTTGAAACAAGTGTGAGCTATCACGCTGTTGTTCGTGACGGCAAGGTAGCTTTTGCGGTCGATAAGGAAAATGCTCCTGCATTTCATAGAGCATTGGAGAACGCTGTCCGTGAGGTCGGTATGCTCCGCAATATGACAGACCTCGGTCTGCCAATGGAACAGATGGTAGCATTATCTCCCGTTGTTCATCGTCTTGCCGTTGAGGATATGAAGCTGAATCTTGCTGACTTTTTTGACCGCAGATATGATGAAGCTCAGTTCGGTGAAATGCTCTCACTTGTCAATGCGTATATCGCTCAGGCTCCGGCTGAAAGATATGGCGAAAACTCCAAACTGAATGATATGCTTGAAGCAAAGTCAAGTTTTGACCGCAGTATCGAGCTTTCGGACTTCTTTTCTCAGCACGATTTCTCCGATGAGCAGAGGGCGGCTATTACCGCAATGTTTGTCGGTGATGTTACAAGAGGACAGATCGACAGCATTGACGAAACTTTCACGGCTGAGGATATTCAGGCGTATGACGAAATTCTGCATAATGCTTTGCAGGAGTCCGATGTTGCTGATTTCCTGACTGCCCATAAGCAGGCTGTTATCGACAGAGAGAACGCAAGCAGAGTGCCGACAGAGGAAGAAGTTTTATTCTCCCAGGCTGACCTTGCAAAGTTCATTGCGGAGCGTACACTGTCCAGCGATGAGTGGGAGGACATGGCTTACCCTCTGTTTGACAGCGGTTATCTTGATAAGCATAAGCCCAACGACAAGGCTGCTTTCGGCTATCATCTTTCTGAGCCTGCACTCTATGACCTTGCCCAGCGTTATCATGACGGTGAGGATATTCGCCGTGAGCTTGCCCTCGGCCTGTTAGAGGGCAGCGGGGCCACAGATATTGAGTTTATCTTTGAACAGGGCGAGATCTCAGACCGCACCTATTATTATGCTGAAAACCTCCGTCACTCCCTGCATACGGAGAGGACTGAGGACGGCTTTATGTGCAGTTTCGGCGGTATGGAGCGTTTTGTTTCCTTTGAGGAGATCGGGCAGGCTTTCATTGACCGCACCCATGAGGAGTTCAATGACCTCGCTTTCTGGTGGGTTCGTGATGATATTCAGGCGGCTGTACCCGATATTGAAGATACAAAAATCGCTGACCTGCTTAACGCTTTTGGCGGCGCAGCTATGGCAGATTGGGAGAAAGGCGACAATAAGCCGAAGCTCAACCGTATCAAAAAGGCTCTCTATGGTATTCTTGGTGATGAAGCTCAGACCGAACAGGTATTTGCTATCATCGCAAAGGAAAAGTATCATGTAACTTTTGAGCCTGAAAGCTCTATCCACTTCGGCCTGTTAGGAAATGGTATTACGGCTTATGATGTATCCCGTACTGATCCCGAAACTCACGATTATCCTACTGTTGCTCATATTTCCGAGGAGGGCGTTGTATCTATTTATGACGATACTCTCTCGGAGAAAGATATGCAGCGTATTCAGGAACAGGCGCAGTCTGCCCGAAAGCAGTTTTTTGAGAGATGGAACAGGCTGTCAACAGAAGAACAGTATTATCAACTGCTTAACAATGCCGATATGACTACTTCTGTGAATATCACCAGAGATCATCTTCCGATGGAAAAAGCAATCGAAAAGTATATGCCGTTTGTTTTCTTCAAGGAGGGCGAACGTCCTGAACCTGAGCAGAAAGGAACTTTTCAGATTTATCAGCTCCCCGGCGGTGACAAGTATCACGGTATCCGCTTTGAGGGTATGGAACAGCT
>JAKPUQ010000158.1 GCA_029572815.1 Bacillota bacterium
CATCATCGGGAAAGAAAGTGCCGAACCGTCAAACTCACGGGGACGGATACTGTTGAACAGCTCATTGTAACGCTCCACAATAGCTTCACGGCGGACGGGATCTTTGAAGATCCACTCCTTGAAAGCCTTGCGAATATCGTCAGCTTTACGCTGTACCACACGGGTAGCATCAATATCTACCACACGCTTTTCCTTTGTATCGCCCAATCCGTCCGGAACCTCAATAGTCTTGTAGACCTTCGGCTCTTGCAGATTCAGCAAATGCTCAAAAATATCGTAGGCGTTCATCTTATGAGAGCCGTACTTCTGAGTCGCAAGCACCGACCTGTCGGAAGATTTGTTGCTTACATGGAAAGAGTTAGCGTGGACGGAGTATTCTACCCCTACGATAGCAGACTTGTTCCACCTTGCAGACGGACTGTCACTCCGCTGATACGCCGGAGTCTGCAACAGCTCATACATGAACTGCTCGTAATACTTCGGATCAAGCCAAGCGGCACCGAGCTTAATGTCAATATCTCCGGCTTTCAGCGGTTCAGGCATAGCCTGTTTCAACGCAGACACGTTTATATTGAAATCGGGATCGTACTCAGCGATCTCCTCAGCTTCACGGAGCTTTTTGCGAATATCGCCTGACAAGTATTCACTTGCAGTCTGATACTCGTTCTCCGTATGGGGAATCTTGAAAATCTCGCCCGTAAGGTCGTGCTTCAGATCGTCCTCGGTCATACCCGTGAGCTTTCCCATGTACTCAAAGTCCACTCTTGCTTTCTCCGCAATTGAAAGCGTGAGAGCTTCAAGTGCGGTATCAACGTGTTCCACAGCCTTCGGCGGTACGATAGTCCGCTTTGTGAAAATATCGGACTTTTCAAGGAGCTTAGTCTTATCATAGCTCTTTTCCAGTCCTGCCACAAGGTTATACGAAACATCTTCCGCAAAGTAACGCTTGTTGGTCTGCGAGTGGATAAGCCCGAACTTCTTGTAAAAATCGTCATAAGCTGTATTCAGCTTTGCCTGCAAATCCTTGATAACGCTGTCAGGCTTGTCAAGCTCCATCGCTTCAATAAGCTCTCTCGTCAGATCACGCAATTCAATAAAAGCAGTAAAACGCTTGTGCTGTGCAGTACCCTTATCGAAACGGAACTCACAGGCAGCGTTATTCTTTTTGAAGAACACCTGATCGTCAGAAAGGAAAAAGCTGTAATTACGCAGTTTAGAGGGAATCTGCACCTGAACACCGTCGGCAGTCTTAGCGTAAACATCTCTGCCGCGCTCATGACTGATCTCCGCAGAGAGCTTGCCAACAGCTTCATGGAGTGCTGTTTTCAGGTCGAAGCCGTCCTCTGCGACAACCATAGTTCCGCTGCCGTAGAGCTTGTTGCCCTCGACCACCGTGCCAAGCACCATATCGGGGTGCTGTTCAAAGTATTTGTTGATCGGCAGACCGTCAGCCGTTTCACCGATATGTACCCAATCAGGAATATCGGACATTTCGGCAACAGACTTGCCCTCACGCTTCTGTAAAAAGATAATATCA
>JAKPUQ010000171.1 GCA_029572815.1 Bacillota bacterium
TTTTCCGTTATTCAGTTCCAAAAAGGTATACTGTCATTATGGCGCGCGCCATAATACTGATTTGAACCCCAGCGGAACGGAAAGCGAGTGTGTCATTAGACTTTGGGCTATTGACACTCTCATATTCTGATAATTTGCCTCAAGTCCGAGGACGAGCTTTCCGACGATGAACGCAAGTACCTGAAACGCAAGAGGGAGAAGAAGTCCTACACCCTTAATGTTCGCTTTACGGAATCGGAAATGCAGGACATCTTAGCGAGGTGTGAGCAGTACGGTTACAAGAACAAGACGGAGTATATCCGTGATTGTGTTCGGGCGAGGGTTGATCTCACTCCCGACCGCACCGAGATTGCTGAAACCAACAGGCTTATGAAACGCATCGGAGCAAACATCAATCAGATACTTGTCCGACTTTACAGCACAGGTCACATCTATGCCGAGGATATATCCGAGATAAAGAAAGGGGTAAACGAGATTTGGCATACACTTCTATCCATACGATCCGAGCAACAGTCAGCGCAGCGATCGCTTACATCACAAGAGATGATAAGACCGTCAACGGTATATATGTCAACTCTTATGCTTGCCGAGCCGACAGCGCAGGAGCAAGCGAGGACTTCCGAACAGTCCGACAGCAAGGCACAGGTCGAACAAAAATCCTTGCCTACCACATGATTCAGAGCTTTGCCCCCGGTGAAGTCACCCCCGAACAGGTTATGCAGATAGGTGAGGAACTTTGCGACCGTTATCTGAAAGGCGATTATCAGTATGTGATAGCCGTCCACCATGATAAGTCGCACCTGCATTGCCATATCATTTTCAACAATACCAATCTTTACAATGGGCTTAGTTTTACTACTGAGCATAATCAAGGCAGAAAGTCTGAAAGAGCGTGGGCAGAGCTGCGTGAAATATCGGACGAGATATGTGCCGAACACGGCATATCCGTTATTGAACCGATTGGTAAGGGTGTATCACATTACGAGAATGAAATGCAGAAAGAGGGCAAGTCGTGGAAAGAAAAGCTCCGTGTCAGGATTGCAGAGGTCATGCTTTACAGCCGTGACTTTGCTGATTTTCTCCGCAACTGCACCGCCAGCGGCATCGAGTATGTTTACACTCCGCAGAACAAGTACAAGCTGAAATTCAAGCTGTCGGGTAAAGGTCAGCAGAGGTTCACAAGAGCCGAAACGCTGAGAGAGGGATTCACCGTCGAAAGCATCACCGAGCAGATTGCGGAGATACAGGAAAAGCTGTCAGCAGAGAATGTCACTCCCGATATGCTGATCGAACCGCCGAAGCCTATTGTTCCAAAGACCAAGCCGAAGCAGGCAGTCAGCGCACTGACAACACCGAAACAATCAGCCGAGCCTGAAACTATCACGGAAACGAGTGAAACCGCAAAGAGAAAAGCTGCTGCGGAACAGGTTGAGAAGTTCTTTGCAGCCCGTCGGGCAAGACGGCAGGCACAGCTTGATATGCTTAACGCATCTGTTTCCAAGCCCGCCGAGCCGAAGCCTGAACCGTCTGCCCCGACACCACAGCCCACACTGACCGGGAGTAAAGCTCCTGAAAAGAAAAAAGATCCGTGGGCAGAGATCAGGGGTATGCGTGACAGCGATGAGATGATCGCTGACCTTGAAGCTGGCGGTATCACATCGCTTGACGATCTCAGGGGTTTCTTCTGGAATTTCAAGCACCCTGATGACCACACGGACGAGCTTGCCGAGCTTGACAAGAAGATTAGGGGCATTGATAAGCTCATCAATATGATGAAACAGCATTCTCAGAACTATGCTACATACAAGGAATATCAGGAACGGTCAGCGTTTACGCAAAAGAGTTTCCGCAAGAAGAATGCTGCCGCTATCGACGCTTTTGAAGAAGCCGACAAGTATATAGCCGAGCATATCAAGGCTTACTACATCAAAGGTAAAATGTATGTATGCTAAAATAAAACTGAGCCAGATATGGCACAAATCTGCTATCCTTCAATTCAGATATATTTTTTATTGATTTTCTATTCATTTATTATTTTCTCCACGAAAACATCTGCTATAAGATCCTCATTTTGATGAGCAATAAATATTGTGTAATTATCTTTAGAAAGTTCTATGTA
>JAKPUQ010000191.1 GCA_029572815.1 Bacillota bacterium
ATCAACGTCACCGTTGATCTTGCCCTGATCCTTGAGGTGCTTTTCAGCAGTGCCCTGGAGACCGTACTTGTCGGGGTTAGCGAGAGCCTGCATGATGAGGATAGCGTCAGCCAGCTCAACCTTGCCGTCGCAGTTTGTATCACCCCAGAGTACATCTGTAACAGGTGCTGTTGTAGTTGTTGTAGTAGGAGTGGGAGGTGTAGTTGTAGTTGTGGTTGTTGTAGGAGGTGTACCACCAAAGTCAGGAGCCTCATCATCGAAGAATGACATAGCCCATGCGAAAGGAGCGTTCCAGTTGATAGTAACCTCGTTTACAGACCAAGCCTCGATGGAGTCAACGAAGCACTTCTGTGAAGCAACTTCACCGTGCTTATAGCCGAGACCGCCAACATAAGGATCCTGGAGGCCTGCGCCGCAACCACCTGACATAACTCCTGAAGGAGCCATCGGGAAGTCGTGGTCAAGCTCGTAAGACCAGTATCTGTGGTGAGGATTGTTTGAATGATATGTACCGTAGCCGGTAACGAATGAGAAGCCAAGACCGTTACGTCCGAAGATGTAGTCGAGAGCTGAGATCATACCGTTAGCATACTTCATATCGTTGTTAGATACGTCGTAAGCATAACCCATTACGATAGCATTGTTGATTACGAATGAGTTTGAACCCCACTCATAACCCTCAATCTTGACACCAGGTCCGAGGTTGATCGGATCTTCGAACTCAGTTCCCTTGTAAGGAATGCCCATACCGTTTGTGGAATTGTTCTCGAAGTCGATGTATGTATCAGCTGCTCTCTTGATGTTCTCCTCGATTGTTGCCTTATCAGCAGCAGATGTCTTATCGCTGAGGAGGAGGGTAAGAGTACCCAGACCAGCTGTACAACCCCAGTTGAATGAGCTGAATGAACCGTTGTTCTCACCGCCGCCGAGGCTGCAAGTGATGTCGAGAGCCTTATCGTGGCCGTCGCCGTCATTCTTGTTCTTGTACTTGCTGAGGTAGCTGTAGTACTGATCGTCGCCTGTTGTTGAGAAGAGCTCACAAGCTGCCCAGTAAGCGTCGTCCTCTACGTATGTATCACCGTAGCCGCCGCCGCCGATAGCCTGATCGAGAGGAGCGAACTGAGGATCTGTCTCCCAGTCACCCTTCTTTATAGCCCACTTGGACTCCTTAGCCATAACAGCCTTCCATGAATCCTCAGCGTTCTTAAGGCACTTGTCAGCGAATGAATCGTCGATGCCCTTCCACAGACGTGCAGCCTGTGCAGCACAAGCGATCATGTTGAATGTAGCAGCATACGTAGGAGGCTTAACGATACGAGTTGTGCCCCACTCCTTTGCGTACTCAACAGGTGTAGTAGCAAGACCTGTCCACTTGTGGTCGTGCATCTTGTGGTATACAAGACCTTCGCAGTCCTTCCATGCCTTATCGTTTGATGAAACGATCATGTTGAACATCCACTCGAGCTCAACTCTTGCTTCATCAAGAACGTCAGGTGAACCTGTACCGTCGAACTTGATATTACCTACGCTGTAGCTCTGAGGAATAGACATTGTCTTATCATCAGCCCACTTAGCGTCTGTACCCTGAGCCTTTGATCTCTCGTACATATTCTGGAGAGTCCATACAGAGATACCGCCGTTAACAACGTACTTACCGTGGTCACCGGCATCGTACCAACCGCCTACGCAGTCGATCTGATAGTCCTTATCTCCGTCGAATTCCTGACCGTAAGCTCTTACCCATGCAGACTGTACATAAGCCATATCCTTAGGAGCATGACCACCTGCGTGTGCGAGCTTGGACTTATCGTCCTTAGGATTGTAAGAAGTGATATACTTCTCCTCGATAGCCATACCTGAACGGTTCTGATAGTAATAGTTCATAGCGTCCTTGAGGATGCCGTTATATGTATCACCATTACCGATCTTGAACTCGTGGCTGATATACTTCTTATATGTCTCGTTTGTCTTCTTGTTGAGATAAGTATTTGAAGTATCGTCTACTTCGATAGTATATGTGCCGGGCTCGTCAACTGATGAGAAGTCGAGGATCTGGCAGTAGTCGCCTGCATCCTTATCGAAGCCAACGGGAGTACCCTTGCCCTCGAATACAGTTGTGCCGCCCTTCTTAACTGAGAAGCTTACAGGAGAAGAGATCTCCTTGCTTGTAGCATAAGTAGCCTTCTTGTCAGCGCCCTTGAAGTAACCAACCTGGTTGATTCTTACGTCGCTTCTGGGAGTGATAACGCCCAGCTCGTTTGTAGGATCCCAGAGGCAGGGTGTCTCCTTTGCGCTCACGTATTTAGAACCACAAGTCTCGCAATCGAGAGTCATGTTATCGAACTTCAGAGTTGTTCCCTCAGGGAAACAATCCTTGGGCTGGTATGAACCGGCACCGCCGTAGTGGAATGCCCACTCAGCAACTTCCAGAGTCTTTGTAGCTGTGAAAGAGCTGTCGAAGCTGTTCTTACCGGATGAGATGGAAACGTTTGTCCAACCCTGATCCCAAGCTGTAGCGTTGTTCTGCCATACACCGTTTACACCGTCAAGAGGTGCGATGTGAGTGTGGAGCTCACCAGCGTTTGAAGCATCAACTTCCCAGTGGATAGTGTACTTATGACCTGACTCGATGCGGAGACTTCTGTGTCTGAACTGACAGTCCCATCTGGAGTCACCGCCGCGCTCTTTTCCGCCGGGGTTAACGATAGTACAGTTATATGTACCACCTGAGATATCGAACTTCTGCTCTGCGGGGTTTGTTACGCAAATATGCCAAGGAAGACCGATTCCGTCATCGAAGTCGTTCTGTCCAAGACAGTTACCTGCTGCTGCGCTCATAGGAATGAGAGCTGCAACACTTGAAGCAACCATTGAAGCTGCCATCAGGCTGCTTGTGACTGCTTTTGCAATTTTCTTGTGCATTTGAATACCCTCCCTGATTTTTTAAATATAAATTTATAACGCAATGCCAGTGCAAACATCGCGGTTATACCGTGTTTTTTGAGCAATGAGCTCGGTGTCCGACCAGAACCTGCACTAATCCTAACTCATCAATCATATTATATTATATCGCGAAAAAAAAGTAAATAGTTTTCTGGAAATTCGTTCATTTTCCTAATGGCAAGTAAGCATAATTGTGCAGATTGACAAAAAGCTAAAAAAAAATAAGAGGAAACGAATTTCCTCTTATTTCTTATTTATGAATTGATTATTACTTTTTAGGAAGTGAGCTTATTTTGTGAAGGAGATACTCCTGGATAGCCAGTGCATCATTGCTTGTAAGTCCCTCAACATCGGGATCTACGTCACCGTTCTTGCGTCCCTTTTCTGTGAGGTGTTTCTCATAAGTACCCTTCAGGCCGTACTTGTCGGGGTTAGCGATGGACTGCATTATGAGAACAGCATCTGCCAGCTCGACCTTGCTGTCGCAGTTAGTGTCTCCCCAAAGGATGTCATCAGTTGGGGCAGTAGTTGTGGTGGTAGTGGTGGTATCTGAGCTTGTTGTTGTGGTTGTTGTAGTTGTTGTTGTGGTCGTTGTGGTGGGATTACTCCCGGGATTGCTTCCGGGAACAGTGTAAGGCTCAGGCTCAGTGCCGTCGGGCTCAACGCCCCATACGAGCTTGCCGTCAACATACATAGTTATATTCTTGTTCAGAGAGTCTGCCTTCTTGAGGTCTGTAGCCTTGCCAAGACCGCCCTTGTAGGACCAGTCATTGGTATAGTCCCACTTAACGCCCTTGCTGTCGGGGATAGAAACTCTGAACTGGACCTCGTCTCTGTGCTCGCTCTGACCTGTAGGCTGGATAGCTCTGCCGTCCTCGAACTTAACGAGAGCGTAGTAGGTATTGCCTGTGGGGTCTCCTTCATATTTATAAGGGCCTGAAACTGTGCCGTAGCCCTGCTCGCCTGCGCTGTACTGCTGAGCCTTGCCCTCTACAGTAACGTCATCGATAGTGAGACCTGCGCTTACAAGCTCGGATATATCGAAGTAGTAGTGATACTCAATGTCCTTGGCAACTCTTGCCGGCCAAGCTGTATGGTTCATAGCCCATGCCTTGATCTCGCTGTAGCTGTCTGTATTTGCGTTTGCAATAGCTGCTACCTGCCACTCGTCCCATGTGGGAGTCTCTGTAGGCGGGAAATCAGCTAAAGGTGATCCGCCGTGATCGTCGATCATAGCGCAGAGAGCTGCGGTATAACCTGCGTTGTAGTCGATAGCTACCTCGGTGTACTGGAAATCGGCTACCTTGTAGTTGCCGTAGTTGCCCTTGCTGTCAGGACCGCCGATGAGAGCGCCGTAGAGAGTATGAGCATACTCTGTCTGCCAGCCCTCGTTGCCGCCTGATGCCTGACCAAGCTCGTTCCAGTGGTCATCGTGGATACCGGAAGTAGTTCTGTGGTGGATAGCCTTGGGCCACTCCTTGCCCATACCGAGAACATAGCTTATGCCCTCTTCGTTGTCGCCGAAGCAGTAATCCATCTGCTTTTCAGCCCATGTATTGTACTTCGACTCATATTCTGTGCCCTTGAGGATAGTGTCGCACTCCAGCTTAGCCAGCCATGCAGTTGTTGTAGCATGACGGAGACAGCCCCACTGGAACAGCCATGACAGTCCCTTGGGAGTGATGTTCTGGAATTTCTTCTCGCTGTCCTCGCCCATCCAGTACTTGATGTGGCGTGCACAATGGTCGATCCACTCCTGATCCTTGGTTATCTCAGCATAGAGGTAAGCAGCTGCCTGAGAAGTATCGTCCCAGCAGAGACCCCATGTGAACTTTCTTGATGTGGACTGCTCCTCCTTGGGGAAGTTGGGGATATAGTCCTTCTCTACCTTTTCAAGGTAGGACTTGTCGCCTGTAGCCTTGTAGAGCCACAGTGCAGCGAACATACAGTCATCGATCCATGACTCGGTCTTGTACATTCCGTTCATTCCGCCGATGTCCTTGCAGGATCTGCTCTTGTCAGCGCCCTCAAAGAGGTCCTTTGCGTGCTTGAGATACTGATTTGCCTTTTCGGGATCGGTATCCTTGAATACGATATATCCCTCTGCAAGTGCAGCAGCCGAAAGACCTGCAACAGAAGCGTTGTCTATAACGTCATAAGGACGCTCCCAGTCGCCGTTGTTGAGGTGATGCTTGCGGAGGTAAACCTCAGCGCTGCACCAGATGTTATGGTCTGTAGAGCCGCCTGTAAAGTCGCCGATAGTACCTACTACCTTACCGCCGCCCTGATCGCAGTTCATAACGTAATCAAGACCCCACTGGAGGTTGTTGCGGTAAAGCTCGCCCAGACCTGCCTTGTCGACAGCGTCCTTGTACTGGATATAGCCCCATGCCATCATGGAAGCCGAATAAGCGTTTGTAAGGCAGAACTTGAAGTGGTCGCCTGCGTCGAACCAGCCGCCGGGTACCTTGTCGGTCTCCTTGCCGTTCTCGTCCACCATTGAATCGGCACGCCATGTAACGTTGTTCCACTCGGGAAGTACGCCTGACTGCTGTACCTCATAGAAGAACATTGACTTCTGGAGTGCCTCTGCATAGTTGTACTTGGATTCTGCTGCTGAAACGCTGCCCGTTGTGCCTGCAGGCATATATGCCAGCACGCCTGCCGACATAGCCAGAGCAGAAACTGCTGCTGTGAGCTTTTTTAAGATCATTTTTAATACCCCTCTCGTATTAAATATTTTTTCAGATACAGCCCTATGCCGTACCTATACACTTTAAATATACAATAAAACCTATGATTTGTCAAGTGAAAAACTGCATTTTTCACAAAAAGCTCTGCTGCACTGCAGCGGTACGGCACCGCTCTCCTGCTCCGCTATTGACTTTTAGTCGGCAAAAGTATATAATAATAACGTATACGCTCACGCAGGAAGGGACAGAATATCCTCGGAGGTGTATACAATGTCAGAACATACGGAAAAAGCCGTAAGCTCCGCAGAGGAGGCTGCCGGCGAAGCAGAGATGATAAGGGAGGCAGGTCAGTCTGTCTCACGGAACTCAAAGCATCTCATCCACTGCCTGACCGTCATCGGTCAGATCGAAGGACACTACGTCCTCTCGGAGCAGAACAAGACCACCAAATACGAACACATTATCCCTGCCCTTGTGGCTATTGAACAGGACAGGAGCGTTGAGGGGCTTCTCATTATCCTCAACACCGTGGCGGCGACGTGGAAGCAGGTCTCGCCATTGCGGAGCTCATCGCAGGCACGAAGACTCCCACGGTGTCACTGGTGGTGGGTGGAGGCCACTCCATAGGCGTCCCCCTTGCCGTCAGCGCAAAACGCTCATTTATAGTCCCCACGGCATCAATGACTATCCACCCCGTCAGAATGAACGGCACAGTCCTGGGAGTCCCACAGACTCTCTCCTACTTCGAGAAGATGCAGGACAGGATAGCCGGCTTCATCACACGCCACAGCCGTATCTCCGGGGAGGAGCTTAGAAGGCTCACCATGAATACAGAAGAGCTGGTGCTGGACGTGGGAACGGTGCTGGAGGGAGAAAGAGCCGTGGAGCTGGGGCTCATAGACAGTCTCGGCAGTCTCGGCGACGCAATGGACAGCCTTTACGGCATGATAGAGAATACAGAGAAAAGATATGCGGACTGACCGCAGCTGTGACCGCAAAGGGCGGCACAGTACATACACGGAACAAAATGGAGGCAGAAATGGCAGAAGCAAAGAAAAAAACGGGGAACTCAAAGGCAAAAAAGCCCGAAACTCCCCGCAGAGAACCTGTAAAAAGCAGCGCTAAGAGCGCTCCACAGAACGAGAGCAATCAGTTCTGGTCAATTTTTCTTTTCGCCCTCGGCATACTCACGGCACTGATGGTGCTGATAAAGGGAAACAAGGGCTGGCTGGCGCTCCACAACCTTGTGCTTGGAGTTTTCGGCATCGCCACTTTCCTTATCCCTGTGATACTCATATATACCGCCATAAAGCTGGGCACCGAGCAGAGCCGCAAGGACATCAGCGGCAGGACGGTCTGGTGCATAGCCATGATATTCCTGGCAAGCGCAGCCTATCAGATATTCGTGGTGGGACGCATTCCAGGCGGCACCTTCGCAGGCCACTTCAAGATACTCTATGAAGAGGGCGCAAAGCTGAAAAGCGGCGGCGTGGCAAGCCTTGTCATAGCGGGTCCCCTGCTGAAATTCCTTGGCAGGACAGGCTCCATGATAATCGCCCTGGTGTTCTTCTTCGTCTTCGGTATGCTCCTTTCGGGACGGGGACTTGTGGACTTCTTAAAGCTCCTGGCAACTCCCTTCACCTTCATCGGCAGGTGTGTTAACGGCATACAGAATATGCTTGTGGGCGGCGAATTCGTTGACGCCTTCGAGGACGACGACCTAGACGACGACAAGGAGAAAAAGGACTTTGACGCCGACCTTGAGGCTATCAGCATGACAAACCCCAGAAGGTCCTCACGCAAGCCCTCTGAAAAGGCAGAGCAGCAGAAAAAAGCGGTGGAGGTTCTCCCCGACGGCTTCTTCATGGATATTCCCCTGCCCACCGACCACCTTATTGTACATGACAGCAGTGAGCCTACTCCCGAGGAGAAGGCAATAGATATAGACATTTACGAGCATGAGCCCCAGCCTGTACGCAGCGCTCCCAAGCCTGAGCCCGTCATTATAGACGCCGAGGCGGAGACCGCTCCCGAGCCCGCAGACGAGGGACTTGAGCAGCTCATAAGCAAGGCTGCCGACGGCAAGCCCGAAACTCCCGAGGAGGAGCTCCCCGCGGAGGAGGAAGAGCCCGAGGAGGTCAAGCCCATATACATACTCCCCCCTATCGACATACTCACCCGCCCCGAGGTGCGCTCAAACCGTGCGGAGGCTGTTGAGGAAATGCGCGAAAAGGCTGAGGTAATAAAGAACACCCTCTCCAGCTTCGGCGTTGAGGTCAAGATAAAGGACATCTTCCGCGGTCCCTCCATAACCCGTTATGAGATACAGCCGGGCCCCGGAATAAAGGTCTCAAAGATAAAGGGACTTGAGGACGATATAGCCCTCAGCCTCGCAGCACAGGGCGTCCGTATCGAAGCTCCCGTACCGGGCAAGGCAGCCGTGGGCATCGAGATACCCAACTCCACCAAGGACACGGTAACTCTCCGCGAGATAATCGCCTCTCCCGAGTTCAAGGAGTCAAAGAGCAAGCTGACCTTTGCAGTGGGCAAGGACATCACAGGCAACATTATCCTTGGCGACATCTCAAAGATGCCCCATGTCATCATCGCAGGTACTACGGGTTCGGGTAAGTCTGTCTGCACCCGTTCCATCATCATGAGCATACTCTACAACGCAACTCCCGACGAGGTAAAGCTCATACTCATCGACCCGAAAATAGTTGAATTCAAGATATTCGAGGACATTCCCCACCTGCTCATTCCCATAGTCACCGACTGTAAGCGAGCCGCAGGCGCCCTGAGCTGGGCGGTGAATGAGATGATGCGCAGATACAACATCTTCGCCGATGCAGGTGCCAACGACCTTAAATCCTACAACGAGCTGGCAGAGGTGGACGGCGACCGTGACCCCATGCCGCAGGTAGTGGTATTCATCGACGAGCTGGCTGATATGATGCTGGTTGCAGGCAAGGAGGTCGAGGACTACATCTGCCGTCTGGCACAGATGGGACGTGCCGCAGGTATGCACCTTGTAGTCGCTACACAGCGTCCTACCACGGACGTTATCACAGGTCTTATCAAGGCAAATATCCCAAGCCGTATCGCTCTTTCGGTAAAGTCCCAGATAGATTCCCGAACAATCATAGATATGGCAGGTGCGGACAAGCTCCTGGGCAACGGCGATATGCTGTATATGCCTATCGGTGCAGGCAAGCCCGTCCGTGTACAGGGCTGCTTCTCACCCAATGAGGACATTGCCGAGACGGTCCGCTACATAAAATCAGAGGCAGAGGTAACATACGACCCCGAGATAACAGGTGCAGTCGACAGTTATTCCACTCAGTCCGCAGGAGACTCAGGCGGCAGCGACAGCGGCTCACACTCAGGCGGAAACAGCGACGAGGATATAGTAGAGGCAGCCATAAAGGTAGCCGTGGAGGCAGGACAGCTTTCCACATCAATGCTCCAGAGAAAGCTGAAGCTTGGCTACGCAAGGGCTGCAAGAATAATGGACGAGCTGGAGGAGCGCGGAGTCATCGGCGCCAGCGAGGGTGCAAAGCCACGAAAGGTTCTCATGTCGAAAATGCAGTACGACGAGTGGCGCCTCCGCAGAATGGACGAATAAGGTTCGTCCTTCACATAAGGAGAATACCGGAATGATAGAAATGATCACAGATGCTGATACAAAAAGAGCAGTTGCAAGGAAGGTGCTGGAGGCTCTCCATGACTGGTTCGAGGTGGACGAGAGCCGCGAGAAGTACATCGCGGAAAGCGCAGGACAGACCTTCATCGCAGCCAAGGGAAACAATGAATATGTGGGCTTCCTCTGTCTCAAGGAGACAGGCAGGGAGACCGTGGAGCTGGCGGTAATGGGAGTCCTCAGGGAGTTCCACCGCAGCGGTATCGGCAGGCAGCTTTTTGAAGAAGCAAAAAAGACCGCAAAGGCTCAGGGCTATGAGTTCATGCAGGTAAAGACCGTGAAAATGGGCGTGTATGAGGACTACGACAGGACCAACCGCTTCTATCTTGCCTGCGGCTTCAGGGAGCTTGAGGTCATAAACGAGATATGGGGCGACGATAACCCCTGCCAGATCTATGTGATGTCTCTGGCGTAAAGATCAGTTTTTCAGGGAGTGATATGATGTACGAAGGATTCCTTCCTACCACAAGAAAGGAAATGGACGAGCTGGGCATAGAGCAGTTCGATTTCATATACATTACGGGTGACGCCTACGTTGACCACCCCAGCTTCGGTGCGGCTATCGTGACCCGTCTTATCGAGAGCATGGGCTTCACCATAGGTATCATCTCCCAGCCCGACTGGCATACGGACAGGGACTTCCGCCGCTTCGGCGCTCCAAAGTACGCCTTTCTCGTCACCGCAGGCAATATCGACTCAATGGTGGCACATTACACCGCCGCCAAGAGAAAGCGCTCCGATGACGCATATACCGCAGGAGGAGTTGCAGGCAAGCGCCCCGACCGCGCGGTCATAGTCTACTGTCAGAAGCTGCGCGAATATTTCGGTGACGTACCCATAGCTATCGGCGGTCTGGAGGCTTCTCTCCGCCGCTTTGCACACTACGACTACTGGGACGATGCAGTCCGCCCCTCGGTGCTGGTGGACAGCGGCGCCGACCTGCTCATGTACGGCATGGGCGAGCACCAGATACAGGAGCTCTGCACCCGTCTGGCAAAGGGCGAGAGCATTCACGATATTCACGATATCCGCGGCACCTGCTACCTGACAGAGCCTGTTAATACGCCTATCGGCGCGGCACAGTGCCCCTCCTTCGAGCAGGTCAGGGACAGCAAGCCCGAGTACGCAAAGGCGGTAAAGATACAGTATGACTGGCAGGACGAGGTCTACGGAAAGACCATAATCCAGCGACACGGCAAGATGATGCTGGTGCAGCTGCCCCCTGCCTACAGCCTTACCACAGAGGAGCTTGACCACATCTACTCACTGCCCTACATGAGGGCAATCCACCCATCTTATGAGGCGCTGGGGGGAGTCCCGGGCATAGAGGAGGTACGCTTCTCAATCACACACAACCGCGGCTGCTTCGGCTACTGCAACTTCTGCTCCATCGCCCTCCATCAGGGCAGACGCGTCACCGTCAGGAGCGAGGAGTCGGTGCTGAAGGAAGCGGAGCGCATAACGAAAATGCCAGATTTCAAGGGCTACATACACGATGTAGGCGGTCCCACGGCGGACTTTCGCCGTCCCTCCTGCGACAAGCAGCTCACCAAGGGACTTTGCATGGGCAAGAAATGCCTTGCCCCCACACCCTGTCCCGCCCTTAAAGTTGACCACAGCGAATACCTGGCTATGCTCCGCAAGATACGCAAGGTCAAGGGCGTGAAAAAGGTCTTTATCCGCTCGGGAATACGCTATGACTACCTCATTGAGGACAAGGACGACGAGTTCATGAAGGAGCTGATAATGCACCATGTCAGCGGTCAGCTGAAAGTCGCTCCCGAGCACTGCTCGGCGGTGGTGCTGGACAAAATGGGCAAGCCCCACATCGAAGCCTACAAGCGCTTTCAGAAGCGATTTTACGAGATAACCAAGGGCATGGGCAAGGAGCAGTATCTCGTTCCCTACCTTATGTCCTCCCACCCGGGAAGCACTCTCAACGAGGCTGTTGACCTGGCACTTTTCCTCAGGGACAACAAGATACGCCCCGAGCAGGTGCAGGACTTCTACCCCACCCCGGGAACTATCTCAACGGCTATGTTCTACACGGAGCTTGACCCATACACCATGGAGAAGGTCTACGTCCCGAAGACTCCAAAGGAAAAGGCTATGCAGCGAGCTCTGCTGCAATACTTCCGCCCTCAGAACAGGGAGATAGTGCTGGAGGCTCTCAAAGCCGCAGGCAGGCGCGACCTCATAGGCTCGTCGCCAAAGTGTCTTGTGGCAGATGACTCCCGCGGAAAGAGCAATACTCCCCGAAAAGGCGGTGACAGGTCGTGGCAGGATACTTCAAGGACACGGAGAGCTTCGTCAAAGCCGCAGGAGAGAAATACAAGCTCTCAGCGCAGCAGAGGCAATACCTCAGGGAACTGGCAGAAGAGCGGCAAAAAGAGCGGTCAGAGCGGAAAAAGAAAGCACTGAAGACCATAGGGCTGCTCATAATAGCGGCAGTCCTGCTCATATTCTTAGGATACAGGCATTTCCGCAAGCCCGTCCACACCTTTCCCGCTGAGGACAGGCTGGTAATGCATTTCATAGACGTAGGTCAGGGCGACTGCACCTTTATCGCCGCCAACGGCGTCACCATGCTGGTGGACTGCGGCGAGGACGAGGTCTCCGACGACGTTATAACATATCTCACGGGACTGGGTGTGGGGCGGCTGGATTATCTCATAGCCACTCATCCCCATTCCGACCACATGGGCGGTATGTACCGCATCATCGACACCTTCGACATCGGCGAGGTCATAGTGCCTCATGTCCCCGATGAGCAGATACCTGCGGCGCTTTTCTTTGAGCGCTTCCTCGACAGCTGCGAGAGCAGCGGCGTAACAGTCACGGAAGCGGAAACAGGCAGGGTCATATCCATAGGCAGTGCCAGGGGCGAGATAGTCGCTCCCGACGGCAGCTTCCACGAGGACGTCAATGACTATTCCGTCAGCCTGTTCATCACTCACGGCAGCAATACATTCCTGCTGACGGGAGACGCCGAGGCGGAGTCCGAGGCGGCTATGCTGAAAAGCGGCAGACTGGGAAAGACCTCTCTCTACAAGGCAGGTCACCACGGCAGCGCCTACTCCTCCACGGAGGAGCTGCTCAGCGTGATAAGACCGCAGGTCGCAGTTATATCCTGCGGCAGGGACAATCCCTACGGTCACCCTGCAAAAAGCACACTGAAACGTCTGAAGGAGTACACCTCGCAGATCTACCGCACCGACCTTAACGGCTCCATAGTGGTCTCGTCGGACGGCAGCAAGCTGACAGTCTCGGCAGAAAGGGGCGCATGATATGACAGTTGTGGACAGATTTGAGGACGGATACGCCGTGCTTGAGACAGAAAACGGCACCGTCACCGTGCTCCGAAGCGCCCTCCCCGAGGGTGTCCGAGAGGGAGATGTGCTGACCGAAAGGGACGGACGCTTCACCGTCGATACAATTACCACCGCTCAGCGGCGAAGCAGCCACGCAAGACGGCTCCGCAGGCTGACGGGCAAGGATAAAAGAGGAAAACAATGACCGATACTATTATAATAGGTGGCGGAGCAGCAGGCTGCTTTGCCGCCGTAAACGCAGCACGCTTCGGCAAGACCGTGCTGCTCTTTGAAAAGAACGAAAAGCTTGGCAGAAAGCTGCGCATAACAGGCAAGGGACGGTGCAACGTCACCAACAACAGTCCCACAGACGAGCATATGAAGAATATCCCCGTCAATCCCCGTTTCATGTACAGCTCCTTCGCAGGCTTCGATGCGGAATGTACTATGAGCTTCTTTGAGGAGCTTGGAGTGCCCCTGAAAACAGAGCGGGGCAACAGGGTGTTCCCTGTCAGCGACAATGCCAACGACATCGCCGACGCCCTTGCCCGTGAAATGAAGAAGCTGGGCGTAAAGGTCATCAACAAGAGGGTGACAAAGATACTCACCGAGGACGGCGCTGTATGCGGCGTAAAGGCAGATGGCGAGGAATACCGCTCATCGGCAGTGCTCATCGCCTGCGGCGGCAAGTCCTACCCTGCAACGGGCTCCACGGGCGACGGCTACTCCCTTGCAGAGGCTCTCGGTCATACGGTAACAGAGCTGAAACCCTCGCTGGTGCCACTCACCTCCCCCGACAAGTTCTGCGCGGAGATGATGGGACTCTCACTCCGCAATGTGACCGTAAAGCTCATGGAGGGCGAAAAGTGCATATACAGCGAAATGGGCGAGATGCTATTCACTCATTTCGGTGTCTCGGGACCTCTTGTGCTCAGCGCAAGCTCCCATATACGAAATATGGTGCCCAACAGGTACAGGCTCCTCATCGACCTGAAGCCCGCACTGACCCCCGAGCAGCTTGACGCAAGGATACAGCGTGATTTCGCAGAGAACCTCAACAGGGACTTCCAGAACGGTATCCGCAAGCTCCTGCCTGCAAAGCTGATACCCGTAGCGGTAAGGCTGTCGGGGATAGCTCCGGAGCAGAAGATAAACGGCATAACCAAGGAACAGAGGCACAGCTTCGGGGAGCTGATAAAGTCCTTCCCCGTAAGGATATCAGGCTTCCGTCCTATCGACGAGGCTATAATCACCAGCGGCGGCATCTCCACAAAGGAGATAGACCCGAAGACCATGGAGTCAAAGCTGGTACGCGGTCTCTACTTCGCAGGCGAGGTAATCGACGTGGACGCTTATACGGGAGGCTTCAATCTCCAGATAGCCTTCTCCACTGCCTACACAGCGGCAGTTAATATGTAGTAATGATACGGAAAGGGGAAAATATATGGGGTGTTTAGGTAATCTTTTATGGCTTATTTTCGGCGGATTTCTCGGTGGGCTGAGCTGGCTGGTATTCGGACTCCTCTGGTGTATCACCATCGTGGGCATACCGATCGGAACACAGTGCTTCAAAATGGCAAGGCTCACCTTCTGCCCGTTCGGCAAGGAGGTAAGATACGGCGGCGGTCCCGTAAGTCTGCTGGTAAACATACTCTGGCTCATATTCGACGGAGTTGAAATGGCGCTTGAATTCGCCGTTTTCGGACTTCTGCTCTGCGTGACCATCGTAGGTATCCCATTCGGTATACAGATGTTCAAGCTGGCAAAGCTGGCGCTCATGCCCTTCGGTGCAGAGGTCAGGTGAACTATGGCAGAGCACAAAAAAACCGAGCCTGTGCGGATATTCTTCCGCTATGTATTCGAGTTCACAGCCGCAGGCTTTGCAGGCTGGCTCTATGAGGTGGCAACGGTATGGGTAATGTATCATTACTTCTCAAACCGCGGTATGCTCCACCTCCCCATCGTGCCCATCTACGCAGTGGGAGCCTTTATACTCCTCGCCCTGCTGAGAAAAAAGCGGAACCCCGTGTTCATCTTCTTTTTCGCCATGGCGGTGACCACTGTATTCGAGATAGGAGCCTCCTATCTGCTGGAATTCATCTTCCATGAGGAGTTCTGGACTTATGAGAACTGGTACTTCTCCATACTTGACAGGTCCAGCCTTATATCAAGCGCTATATTCGGCATACTTGCCGTAGGGTACTTCTATCTGCTCCACCCACTTTCGGGAAAGCTCAGCGAGAAGCTGCCAAAGGGAGTATGCGCAGCAGCCGCAGCGATAATGTCTGCGGTGATACTGGGAGATATGGTAATATCCTTCTCCCAGCACCTTAAAAACTGACAATAAGGGCTTCCGCCCATGATAAAGGAGTCATCTGTATGAAAACTATCAACATCGCAATCGACGGACCTGCCGGTGCAGGCAAAAGCACCATCGCAAAGATGGTATCAAAGGAGCTTGGCTACATTTACGTGGACACAGGCGCACTCTACCGCACTATCGCTCTCTACATCACCGAGAACGATATTGCTGACGAGGACATTGAGGCTTCTCTTGAAAAGGCTGAGGTGTCGCTGAAGTTCATCGACGGCGCACAGAGAGTGTTCCTGGGAGACAGGGACGTTTCCGACCTTATCCGCACTCCCGAAATATCCATGGCAGCTTCAAGGACATCGGCTATACCTGCGGTAAGAGCTTACCTCTTTGAGACTCAGCAGAAGATAGCCCGCGAGAACAATATCCTCATGGACGGCAGAGACATCGGCACGGTAGTTCTCCCCAATGCAGATGTGAAGATATTCCTGACAGCCTCCGCCGAGGAGCGTGCAAACCGCCGTTTCAAGGAGCTGTCCGAGAAACCAGACTGCCCCACATATCAGGAGATACTGGACGACATCATCAAGCGCGACTATCAGGATATGCACCGCGAGATAGCTCCCCTGAAGCAGGCTGAGGACGCTGTCCTTGTAGACACCACAGAGCTGAACCTGGAGGAGTCCGCAGCAGCTATCGTGAAGATAATCAACGAGAAGATCAGCTGACAGACTCAGTTTTCTTAATGAAAAACAATTACTGAGGTGAGACAGATATGTATTATGTTATAAAGGTATTGGTCAGACTCTACTTCCGCATAATGTACAAGCTGCGCTATGAGGGCAGGGAAAATATCCCGAAGGATACCACTGTCATCTACGCCTGCAACCACCGCTCATATGCCGACCCTCCCCTTCTGGGAACAGGTGCAAGAGGCAAATATGCCTTCATGGCAAAGGAGGAGCTCTTCAAAAACAAGCTCTTCGCATGGCTCATCCGCTCTCTGGGAGCCTTCCCCGTTGCCCGCGGCAAGGGCGATACAAGTGTCATCGACACCGCCGTTGAAAGACTGCAAAATGGCAGGAGCCTTATGATTTTCCCCGAGGGTACACGCTCAAAGGACGGCAAGGTGGGCAAGAAGGGACATACAGGTGCAGCCCTTATCGCTGCACGTTCGGGAAAGCCCATTATCCCCGTAGGTATCTGCTACGGCGAAAAGCTGAAGTTCCGCACCCCCCTCACCGTCAAGTACGGCGAGCCTATTGACCCTGCGGAATACTGCGAGATATGCGACGCTCCCAACCCCCGTCAGCTGGTAAAGCTGAAAAACCGCTATATGGCGGATATAAAGCTGCTGGTTGAGGGCGAGCCTCAGCCTGAGCTTACTGATAATGCAAAGGAGGCGGAAGCTGATGAGTAAAGTCACTGTTGCCAAGTCCGCAGGCTTCTGCTTCGGCGTGGACCGCGCCGTGAAGATGGTCTACGGCGAGCTTGAGAAGAATACCAACGTTGCCACACTTGGTCCTATCATACATAATCAGGACGTTGTCAACGATATGCAGGCAAAGGGCGCCAGGATAGTGAACTCCGTAGAGGAGCTCCGCCCGGACGAGACCGTAGTCATCCGCTCCCACGGCGTTGGACGTGACATTTACCGCCAGATAGAAGCCAAGGGTAACAAAATGCTGGACGCCACTTGCCCATTCGTCTCGCGTATACATAAAATAGTGGCAGAAAAGACCGCTGAGGGCTATTTTATCCTCATTGCAGGCGACCGCGACCACCCGGAGGTCCAGGGTATCGTTGGTCATTGTGACGAAAATTGCCTCGTTTTTAAGGATAACTTTGAGCTAAAAGCCTTTTTTGAAAAAAATTATAAAAATTTGCGAAAAAAGCTTGCAATTGTGGCGCAAACGACGTATAATATAGTAGTATGGGGTGAGTGTTTAAACGTGATCCCGAAGGACGATCCCGATATCGTCATTTATGATACTATATGCAACGCTACCGACGCGCGTCAGTCAGACGCAGCCGAGCTCGCAAAGAACTCGGATATCATGCTCGTTGTCGGAGGCAGACACAGCTCTAACACCGTCAAGCTATATGAGGTGTGCAGCCGTTTCTGTAAAACGTATCATATCGAGAATTCGGATGAGCTTCGGACCTTAAAGCTCCCGATTGCCAATAAGATCGGCATAACTGCCGGGGCATCGACCCCCGCCTATATAATCAAGGAGGTACAAACCAAAATGGCAGAAAATGAAATTCTTGCAGCTAATCAGGATGAGGAGATCGATTTTGCTCAGGCTCTCGACGAATCATTCAAAAAAATACATACAGGAGAGAAAGTTAAAGGCACAGTTATCGCCGTAAACAATACAGAAGTTATCGTAGACCTCGGTACTAAGCACACAGGCTACGTTGCTCTTGACGACCTTACAGACGATCCTTCAAAGAAGCCTTCAGACATCGTAAGCGTTGGCGATGAGATCGATCTTGTTGTTATCAAGGTAAACGATGCAGAGGGTACAGCTGCTCTCTCAAAGAGAAAGGTTGACGAGCAGGCAGGTTACGAGAAGATCGTAAAGGCTCAGCAGGAAGGCACCGTTCTCGAGGGCGTTGTTCAGAGCGTTGTTAACAAGGGCGTTACTCTCACTGTTATGGGTGTAAGAGTATTTATCCCCGCTTCACTCACAGGTCTCCCCAGAGGCGCAGAGCTTGACCAGCTTCTCAAGAAGAAGGTAGAATTCATCGTTATCGAGGTTTCCGAGGGCGGCAGAAAGAGAGCAGTAGGCTCCATCAAGGCTGTTCAGAACGCTAAGAAGGAAGAAGCTAAGGCAAGATTCTGGGAGACAGCTGAGGTAGGCAAGACCTACACAGGCAAGGTTAAGTCTCTCACAAGCTTCGGTGCATTCGTTGATCTCGGCGGCATCGACGGCATGGTACATATCTCTGAGCTCTCATGGAAGAGGATCAAGCACCCCAGCGAGGTCGTTAATGTTGGCGATACTCTTGAGGTTTACATCAAGGATCTCGACCAGGAAGCAAACAGAATTTCTCTCGGCTTCAAGAAGGCTGAGGACAATCCCTGGGAGATCTTCAAGGCTAACTACAAGGTTGGCGATGTAGTTAAGGCTACTATCGTTTCTATCACAAGCTTCGGTGCATTCGCACAGATCATCGACGGCGTAGACGGTCTTATCCACATCTCACAGATCGCTGACCAGAAGGTAGAGAATGTCAAGGACGTTCTTTCCGTTGGCGACGAGGTTGACGTTAAGATCATCGACATTGACCCCGAGTCAAAGAGAATCAGCATCTCAATGCGTGCTCTTCTTGAGGACGCTGATGAGGAAGAGGCTCCCGCTGAGGAGGAAGCTCCCGCAGAGGACGCTGAATAATCAGTAAACACACAGGGCTGCACAGTAGTGCAGCCCTTATTTTATGCGGTGACGCTATAAATCATGATTTGCCGCTGAGCGAGCGGCGGCGCTAAGACGTCCGTGTATCAACGAAAGGGCAGTTGCTCCCCTACATTAGCTAACGGCTAAGGGCTAAGGGCTGGGCTCAAATCATAGCAGCTAAATAAAAAAATGCCCCGAAGCACCTTGAAATGCTTCGGGGCATTATTTATGTGATACTTATTCCTTACAGGAAGATATACTTCAGTATGAACAATACAGCCAGAATGTACATAATTGGATTTATCTCCTTGCGCTTGCCGCATACCAGGTTGATGACAACGTAGGAGATGACTCCGATGGAGATACCCTCGGATATGCTGTAGAACAGGGGCATTGCTATAACGCAGAGATATGCGGGGATAGCTGAGGTGTAGTTCTTCTCGTCCACTTTTATCTCGGAAACCGTGCTGAACATGAGGAAGCCTACCAGTATCAGTGCAGGTGCGGTTGCAAATGCGGGGATAGCGATGAAGATAGGTGCCAGCAGCATCGATACAAGGAAAAGGACAGCGGTGGTGAGAGCAGTGAGACCTGTTCTTCCGCCTGCGGCAGCTCCTGCCGAGGACTCAACGAAAGTAGTTGTGGTGGAGGTTCCCAGAACAGCTCCTGCTGTGGTTGCAACGGCGTCTGCCATGAGGGCGGGTCTGATAGCGGGGAGCTTGCCTTCCTTGTCGAGAAGTCCAGCCTTGGTGCTTACACCTATGAGAGTGCCGAGAGTGTCGAAGAGGTCAACGAAGAGGAAGGAGAATATGACCACGATGAAGTTGAATACGCCCACCGAGTCGAAGTCCACGTTGAAGCACTGTCCGAAGGTGTCGCCCAGCTTTGTGAAGTCGGTCATGTGGAATGAGGGGATAAGCGTGAACGCGCCTGCGTCGGGGTCGGGAACGTATATGCCCGTCAGCTCGCAGATTATGCCAAGTATCCATGTGGCAAAGATACCGATGAGGATAGAGCCCTTTATCTTCTTGATGTAGAGGATAGCCATTATGAGGAGACCTACAACTGCCAGGATAGCACATATACCTGTGGTATGGATATTCTCGCGGAAGTTGGTAAGCTGTACAAGAGTAGCCGAGTCAACGGCAAGCCCTGCGTTCTGAAGTCCGATAAAGGCAATGAACAGACCGATACCTACGGACACCGCTCGTTTCAGCGAAAGGGGGATGGCGTCGAAAATGGCTTCCCTGACCTTTGTAAGCGACAGGATTATGAAGATGATACCCTCGATGAATACTGCCAGCAGGGCTACCTGCCAGGGGTATCCAAGGTTTCCGCAGACTGTGTACGCCATGTAGGCGTTGAGTCCCATACCTGCGGAGAGGGCGAAGGGAAGGTTTGCCATGAAAGCCATACAGGCTGTTCCTATGAAGGAGGCTATACAGGTCGCAAGGAGCACCGCAGTGGCGTCCATACCTGTTGTTGAGAGCACACTGGGGTTTACTGCCAGGATATAAGCCATGGTCATGAAGGTGGTGAGACCGGCGGCTATTTCGGTTTTGACATTGGTATTGCGTTCCCTGAGCTTGAATATCTTCTCAATCATTTTCTGCACCTCATTCCTCAAATTCAGCTATATATGGGAGATTTCTGTAGAATTCTCCGTAGTCCAGACCGTAGCCGATAACAAAGTAATCGGGAATAGTGAACAGTGAGAGGTCCGCATTCAGCTCCACAACGCGGCGGTCGGGCTTGTCCAGAAGGGTGATGACTCTCAGGGATCTGGGCTCTCTGACTCTCAGTATCTTTAGTATCTCATTGAGGGTGCGTCCCGTGTCGATGATGTCCTCAACGATTATGACATGATAGTCGCTGATATCGTGCTTGAGGTCCATGGTGATCTCAACGTGTCCCGAGGACTGAGTGCCCTCGAAATAGCTCTTTGCCGCCATAAACTCTATCTCGCAGGGGACGGTCACCTGACGGCAAAGGTCTGCCATAAAGACGAATGCGCCCTTGAGAATGCTCACCAGCAGTATGGGCGAGCCGTCATATATCGAGTCGATATAGGCTCCTGCGTCCCTGAGGCGGGCGTTTATCTCCTCCTTAGAGATGATGACGCGCTTGACCTTGCTTTTCCATTCTTCTGTGCTGTCAAATTTCATAAGATTTTCCTCCATAGTTGTTATTACAGAAATACTATTCCATTATAATTATATCATTTTGGTGAACATTGTCAATAAGTGAGGGGAGATCTTTTTTATTCCGCGATTTTAAGCCGTAAATTAAATAATGCCGTCTTTTCTGAAATATAGCCAAAGGGGGTAAACTACTATTGTACAAATCAACAAATATTATCGTGAAATCTATGTTTATATTTACAAATTCGGAAAAGCATGATATAATTATGGTGTATAGGTGTATATTCTGAGGCTTCTCTTTCCCTGTGGGGAGCTGAGGCGTTACACCGCTATTTTTCAGGCAGCTCCGCCTTAGGCAGCGGACTGCGGCGTATTGAAAAGGAGTAAAAACATGAAAACCAGAACAGAAAAGCTCACCTTGCAGCTTCTGGCTCTTGTCTCTGCCCTTGCGGTCTTTCTGGCAGCACTTTCGGTGTTCCCGACACTGAGAGCTGCGGCGGCAGGAACAGACCTCTATGTAGGCTATCCGGGCAGAAGCAACAACTTCTCAACAGTTCAGGCGGCTGTTGACAAGGCTGCAACCCTCAGCCCCTCATCGGAGCAGAACCGCGTGACCATTCACATCGCTCCCGGTACCTACCGTCAGCAGGTCATCGTCCAGACACCCTATGTCTCATTCGTAAATGACGAGCCCTCAAAGGGCGACGTTGTGCTCACCTGGTACTATGGTATCGGTTATAAGTACTACAGCGCCAACTCCAAGGGCTATTACGACGGCAATCTTGCAGCCTCAAAGAGCGGCAAGAACGTTTCCAACTACCGCTGGGGCGCTACCGTACAGCTCTGGCCAAAGGCTACATACTTCAAAGCCGAGAACATCGTCTTTGAGAATTCCTTCAACCGCTACATCACTCAGGAGGAGCTGGCAGACGGCGTTGAGTGTACCAATGAGACCCTCAAGGTACAGCGATACAACGGCGTTGACGTAAAGTCAAAGGCTTATACGGAGCGTGCGGCAGCTCTCTCCGTGGACACAGGCTATGCGGAGTTCCTGAACTGCAAGTTCCTGTCGAGCCAGGATACTCTCTATACAGGCGGCTCTCCCCAGTACTATAAGAACCGCCTCATCGAGGGTCAGACAGACTATATATTCGGCGGAAGCAACGCTGTTTTCGATAACTGTGAGCTCCGCTGGAAGGGCTACAGCAGCGGCTCTGTAGGCGGCTACATCACCGCCGCAAGAGAGCAGGGCAGCCCCTACACAGGCTATCTGTTCAAGGACTGCAAGGTAACTGCAAATCCCGACCTTACGGTAGTTGCAGGCTATCTCGGACGTCCCTGGGCTCAGAGCGCAAAGGTGCTGTTTGTGAATACTACTCTCCAGAACGGCAATATGATAACCCCGGCAGGCTGGTACTCAATGAGCGGCGTTCAGCCCGAGACCGTTGACGGCTTCAAGGAGAACGGCACAAAGCTCACAAACGGTCAGAAGGTGGACCTCTCGCAGCGCAAGGGTCATACTGTATCTGACAGCGATGCTGCAAACATCAACATCAAGAACTATCTCAACAACTGGACGCCCACATTCCTTGACGGCTCCGGCAGCAGCGGTCAGCAGCCCCAGCAGCCCTCCGGCAATGTGGACGGAGCTATAAAGCTCTGCGGCGGCTGGTTCGAGGAAGCCTTCGTGGAGTTCGACAGCTCTAAGCTGGGCAATAATGTGAAGGCAAGCTACGCTCAGGCAGGAAGCTCCGACTATACCGCAGTTGACTCGCAGCTCATACGCGGTACAAGAGTCGATATTCCCGGACTCAAGGGCAATACCGAGTACAATATCAGCCTGACAGGCTCAAACGGCTCAGCCTCCTGCACAGTCAAGACAATGGCATTCGACCGCAGCGGCTATGCTCACTGGAACACCTCCGACGGCGTGGGCGCTTACAACAGCGACGGTACTCTCAGGTCGGGAGCTACAGTCATATACGTCACCAACTCCAATAAGGACTCCATAACCTACGGCGGTCAGACGGGTCTTTACAATATCTTCTACAGCGGCAAGCCCAAGAACGTGGTATTCCGCATTATCGGCGGCATTGACGTTCCTTCGGGCGCCAAGGCTAACGACGGCAAGCAGAACGACGGTTCATCCATGCTCTACCTTCAGAACGCCGAGAACGTAACTATCGAGGGTATCGGATACGATGCAAACCTCAATCAGTGGGGCTTCGAGATGAAGCGCAGCAAGGGCTGCGAGGTACGCAACCTGTGGCTGGGCAAGTACCCCGATGACGGTGTGTCCATGTCGGGAAGCTCCGATAACAAGTCCCTGCATATGTGGATACACAACAACACTATCGAAAAGGGCTACAACGCCTACGCAGGCAACGGCACCGTTGATGACGACAAGGCTGACGGCGACGGCTCACTGGATATAAAGTGGACGGAGTACGTTACAGTTTCCTACAACGTGTTCCAGGACTGCCACAAGACCTCTCTTGTAGGCGGCGGTACAAGCCATATGCAGGACTGGATAACCTACCACCACAACTGGTTCAACAATACCGAGTCCCGTAATCCCCGTGCGAGAAACGCACATATCCACAGCTACAACAACTACTTCTACAACAACAAGCAGTACGGAATAGGTGCTTCCTATAATTCAAAGGTGTTCTCAGAGGCTAATTACTATCAGAATACCTACCTGCCTCTGGACGCTGTAAATATGGGCAGCGACGCTTATTCGGGAACTATAAAGTCCTACGCTGACAAGTTCGACGGCTGCAATATGGGAAGCGGTCTGGCTTACCAGACAGTAAACTCCCGCAATGACAAGGCTTATATCAACAACCTGAAATCGGGAGGAGACGGTTATGATAACTTCGATACCGACTCCTCAAAGATCTACGGAAGCTACAATGTTCAGTCCGCAGACGCTGCAAAGGCTGAAGTAATGGCTTACGCAGGACGTATGCAGAACAAGGCATACAACGCAGGTTCAGTATCACAGGGCGGCGAACCTGTTGTCATCGACCAGCCCATGAAGAGCACACTCATCGCTCGTCTCGACATAAAGGACGCAAGCTACGGTGCACAGTGGTCTATCGCTGAGAGCTTCGGCGTTGGCGACAAGGCATTCGGCGACCGCGAGCACGTTATCGCTTCTGTTCCTGCTGCAATAAGCGGCGGAGAGCATATCATCACAGCCTGCAACTCCAAGAACACAGACTCCGACCTGGCAGTAATAACAGCTGCAAAGGACATCACGGTCTATGTGGCGCTTGATGAGAGAGTGACAACTCCTCCCTCATGGCTGGGAAGCTTTACAAGAACAGGCGCTGTTGTGGAGATCAATGACAGCGAGGCGATCAGACCCTTTGATGTTTACGCAAAGGAGATCAAGGCAGGAGAAACTCTCACTCTCGGCACTAACGGCATGAGCGGTGCCTGCATGAACTACACAGCATTTGTGGCAGAGACTCCCGCAGTCACAACCACTACAACCACTACAACTACTACGACAACAACAACATCTACTACTACCGCGCCCGTACAGACAGGGCTTGCAGGCGATACCAACTGTGACGGTAAGGTTGAGCTTGCGGACGCTGTGCTCATAATGCAGTCCCTTGCAAATCCCGACAAGTACGGTATAGGCGGAAGCTACGAGAAGTGCCTCACCGATGATGGCAAGAGGAACGGCGATGTGGATAAGTCTACCGAGGGTCTTACCTCCAATGACGCACTTATGATACAGGAGTTCCTCCTCCACAAGATATCCTCACTGTAAGCAAAAAGCAGCTAAGGAATACGGATAACCGTATATAAGTTTTGCCCCTGAATGTTACATAGCACTCAGGGGCATTGTGTTGCAAAGATAAATCATGATCTATCTTTGCAACAACGTAAAATATAATCCGCAGAGGGCAGTGAATTGCCGACCACTGCTAATCACTAATCCTCGGCAACTAACCAATAATCACTGTAACTTACACAAAAATCATTGACAAACTGCTCGTTTTAAGTTAAAATAGTAGTAAGGGGATCATTTTGTACCGGAAGGAGATCTTGCCCATGATATCTATCAAGAATGAAGACTTTTCCAATAATTATGAGCTCTTTGTAAAGCTCTGCTCTATCACTTCAGAACCCCTGAAGCTGGTAAACGAAAACTGTCAGGATATGATAGTCATGACCGCAGATGCCTTCGACCGACGTAAGAAAATGCTCGACCTCCGTGAGAAACTCCTCGGAACTGATGGTGAGGATATGCTGAATGCAAAGTCTGAGGACTTTTCAAGGCTTGGCAATATCCTTAATGAACTGGAAAAAAACGAGGAATAATTTTGTAATAATGCGTTCACAAAGCCCTTTCATAAATGAAAATCAGATGAAATCGGCAGCAAATTCCTTGACATATGTCCCGCTATGCCATATAATATAGTCGTGGCACAAGGGGTGTGCCAGTGAAGCATTCTTACATGAAACAGGAGGATTATAAAAATGGGTGTATTTCAGAGATTAAGCGACCTTCTCAAGTCAAATGTAAACGACCTCATCGACAGAGCTGAGGATCCCGAGAAGATGGTAAAGCAGATCATTATTGATATGCAGACAGAGCTCACTAAGGCTACCCAGAACTACGGCAAGGCTAAGGCAAGCGAGCGCCTGGCTGAAAAAAAGTACCTTGAGGCTCAGAAGATCTCCTCTGACTGGGAGGCTAAGGCTAAGATGGCTCTGGCCAAGGGCGATCAGGAGCTGGCTAAGCAGGCTCTGGCAAGAAAGGTCAAGGCTGACGAGGATCTCAATAATTATAAGGAAATGTACGAGTCTATCTCTGCCCAGACCGAGGCTATCGGCGACCAGGTAGAGGTTCTCAGAGCTAAGCTGGAGGAGGCCAAGAGCCGTCAGGCTATGCTCATCGCACGTTCTCAGATGGCTGATACAAAGAAGAACCTGGCTAAGGCTGCAGGCGGCTTCGACGGAAACTCATCTATGGAAAAGTTCCAGAAGATGGAGGAGAAGATCGAGCGCAAGGAGGCTGAGGCTGACGCTTTTACCGAAATCGCAGGCAATAACCTTGCAGGCGGCACAGGCGACGATCTGAGAGATTCATTCGAGAAGCTTGAGTCCGACGCTAAGGTGGACGCTGAGCTTCAGAGACTTATGGCTGAAATGAACGGAGGCGCTCCTGCACAGGACGCCGAGTAATAAGGCAAATCTAAGCAAAGGAATTTTATTATGAGCCGCAAGAACACTAATACCTATCCCGCAAAAAAAATGTTCAGAGATTCGCTGCCTGTACTGTGCGCGATATTTCTGGCGATCGTTTCCGTAGCATATATCCTCTTCCGCAGCTGGAGCAACAAGCTCTACTATGAGAAGTGGAAGGAATATGAGGATTGCGGTATCTGAATAAACATAAAGCTCTGATCTATTGGAAAGATACCAATACAGAAGTTCAGCCCCTGAACGTTTCAAGACGTTCAGGGGCATTATGTTTATTAATGTTACTGAGCTAAATTTTGATTTAAGTGAATAGTTGTGGAGTCGCCTGCGGCGACAGGATTTTAATAATGTGAGCGAAGCGAACACATTAACTAAACACTAACCACTATGCACTAATCACTTTTAGCGTTTGCGCTAAATTCCATTTTTTATAATTCGTGGTAATATGGGCAGATATTCTCGAAGCTGCCGTCCTTCATGCGGAAGCCCTTCGGTATGGTGCCAAGCTGCACAAATCCGAGGCGCTCGTAAAGGTGGCGGGCATGGATATTGCTCTCCACCACGGCATTGAACTGCAAAACACCGAAGCCGTGGAGCTTTGCCTGCTCAAGGCAGTCAAGCACCAGCTTCTCACCGATATGGAGACCTCTGCTCGCACTGCTGACCGCATAGCTGGCATTGCAGATATGTCCGCAGCGCCCCACGTTATTGGGGTGGAGTATATAAAGTCCCAGCACCTTTCCGTCAAGCCTTGCAACTCCGCAGTATGTCTGGGCGGCAAAGAACTCCCGTCCACTGTTCTCATCCAAAAGCTCCTCCTGAGGAAAGGCAACGCCCTCCTCTACCACCTGATTCCATATCCTTATCATGTCCGCAAGGTCGGCGGAGCTGTATTTTTCAACGCTTAAACCCATTTTTGAACTCCTTTTTCACGATGAGAAGCTCCTCTTTTTCCACGCAGCGGCGTCCCTCAAAGCCCAGTCTGACGATATAGGGCATGAAGTCGATAAGGCGAAGGAAGCCCTCCAGCCCGAAGCTGTTGTCGTAGTAGTGGAGGATTGTACTGAGCGCTGTGCCGTGAGTACCGAGGATAATGCTCTCACCCTCATGGCTGTCCAGAACATCGTTTACTGCGGCGATATTTCTGTCCATAACGGACTGAAGGCACTCGCCGTCGCTCTCGGAAAAGCTCAGGTCCTCCCAGCGCCTGCGGAACATATCCATGTTGTTGCTGTCCCTGCCGTTCATTCTCTCGCGGAGCCTTTCATCGGTGTCGATAGTGAGACCGCGCTCCTCCGCAGCCTGCTTTATGGTATCATAGCTGCGCTTATAGGGGCTTGAAATTGCGTAGTCAAGGTGAATGTCCTTCATAGTACGGACAACCTCCGCAGTGTCACGAAGTCCCTCCTCAGTAAGAGGGCGGACCGCTGTATCTGCGCATGAATACTGAGGCTGTGCGTGTCGCACAAAATAGATATTGGTCATTACAGTCTCTCCCTGAAGTCGGAATAGCCGAAGCTGCGAAGCTCCTCAAAGCTGCCGTCCTTTTTCAGCAGCAGTATATGAGGCAGCGGCATACCGTTGAAGGTGTTGTTCTTCACCATGGAGTATATAGCCATGTCGCCGAAGACCAGCCTGTCGCCGATATGGAGCTCCTCGTCGAAGGAGTACCCCCCTATTACGTCGCCTGCGAGACAGGTTTGTGAGCCAAGGCGGTAGCTGAACTGCTTTTCGCCGCTATCTCCCGAACCCACAAGAGGCGGACGGTAGGGCATTTCCAGTACATCGGGCATATGGCAGGCAGCAGAGGTGTCAAGGATAGCGATGGGCATATCGTTTTTAGTGATGTCCAGCACCTCGGTCACCAACCAGCCTGCATTGAGGGCTATAGCCTCGCCGGGCTCAAGAAAGACCTCCAGCCCGTACTTCTCCTGCATACGGCGGATACACTTCTCAAGCCTCGGTATGTCGTAGTCGGCACGGGTGATATGATGACCTCCGCCGAAGTTTATCCACTCCATTTTCGGAAGTATATCCCCGAATTTCTCCTCTATGGCGTTCAGGGTGGTCTCCAGATCGTCGGAGTTCTGCTCGCAGAGAGTGTGGAAATGAAGTCCCGTAACGCCCTCAAGGTCGTCATCGCGGAAGTTCTCCCGTGTGATACCCAGTCTTGATTTAGGTGAGCAGGGGTCGTATATCTCGTGTCCCTCCTGAGTGGAGCACTGAGGATTTATGCGGAGACCTATCTTCTTCCCTGCCGAAAGTACGCGGTCACGGTACCTGTCCAGCTGAGTGAAGGAATTAAAGATGATATGACCGCAGTACGAGATTATCTCGTCTATCTCGCTCTCGCGGTAGGCAGCGGAAAAAACGTGATTTTCCTTTCCCATCTCCTCATAGCCCAGCCTTGCCTCATAGAGACCGCTGCAAGCCGTTCCCGAAAGGTACTCCCCAATGAGGGGATAGAGGTGATAGCAGGAAAAAGCCTTCTGAGCAAGGAGTATCTTTGCGCCTGTGCGCTGTGACACTCCGCGGAGTATCTCCAGATTACGGATAAGCGCCGACTCATCCACTATGTAGCAGGGAGTCGGCACTTTTTTAACATCAAACATTTTACTTTACGTCTGCAAGGAAGTCGTTCATTGTGATCTGAACTCTGGGTGAACCGTCCTCGGCAGGATCTATCATCTCAACCTTATCCATGACAATGGGAGAGTCAGGTGCGGATACAGTGCCGTCGCCGCCCATTGAACGGGGAACCTTGAGGAAGTCATCAACGACCTCCATGCCCTCTGTTACCTTGCCGAATGCAGCATAGTTGCCGTCAAGGAAGGTGCAGTCATCTGTGTAGCAGATGAAGAACTGGCTGGACGCACTGTCGGGGTCCAAGCTTCTTGCCATGGAGATAACTCCGCGGGTATGTGAGAGGGGGTTCTCAACGCCGTTGCTGGAGAACTCGCCCTTTATGGTCTTGTCGCTGCCGCCCATGCCTGTGCCCTCGGGATCGCCGCCCTGAGCCATGAAGTCGTCGACTACACGGTGGAAGGTAAGTCCGTCATAGAAGCCGCTCTTTACCAGATTCTCGAAGTTCTCGCAGGTAATGGGAGCTGCCTTTGTGTCCAGTTCGATAACGATGGTATTGCCCGATGCACTGCCTGCTGCCTTAGTTGCCTCGGTCTTGTCCGGGGTGCTTGTTGCAGCGTCCTTGCCGCAGCCCACCAGCATGAGCATTGTTGTTGCAGCAGCTACAGCCGCTGTCTTCTTTAAAGCCTCAAAAAAATTCATATTTATTCCTCCTGTTTTCTATTCAGTGCCGACGAATGCCAGCCTTCTGACTATTTTAAGCCCTGTAAGTGAAAATCCGATGACAGCTCCGAAAAAATTCAGTATAAAGTCATCAATGTCACAGCTTCCCCGCATGGTGAGGAACTGCAAAAGCTCCACAGCTATGATGACCGCTGCCGCAGTAATGGCGAAATTTCGGAACCTGCGCTGCTTTTTCCATATGGCAGGGAAAAATATCCCCGCAGGCAGGAAAACAGCCAGATTGCCCCAGATATTCACCAGGGAAATGTCCCCGTAGACATTATCATTGCGGTGGTAATATCCTGCGAACTCCGCAATGGTCCTGAAGGGGACAAAATTGGTATTATATCGGAAATACTCACGATATGTGAGATGCTCCCACATACTCATCCGCATGAAAAAGAGCAGATAGAGAGCGGCGATGACATAGACTCCGAAAAGGATATATATCGCCGCTCTGCCTATACGATCTATGCTTTTTCCCATCAGTCAACGAGAGTTGGATTGAAGTCCTCCTCCCAAGGAAGTCCCCACTTGTTGAGAGCCTCCATGAAGGGATCGGGATCAAACTCCTCGATGTTGTAGACGCCTGCCTTCTTCCAGGTGCCTGTCATTATCATCATAGCGCCGATCATAGCGGGAACGCCTGTGGTGTAAGAGATAGCCTGTGAGCCGACCTCCTTGTAGCACTCCTGATGATCGCAGATATTGTAGAGGTAGTAATTCTTGTCCTTGCCGTCCTTCTTGCCGCGGAAGATACAGCCGATGTTGGTCTTGCCCACTGTTCTCGGACCCAGTGAAGCAGGATCGGGAAGAACTGCTTTCAGGAACTGGAGTGGAACTATCTCCCTGCCCTCATACATGATAGGCTCGATAGATGTCATGCCCACGTTCTCAAGGCACTTGAGGTGTGTGAGATAGCTCTGACCGAAGGTCATGAAGAAGCGAATACGCTTGATGCCCTTGATGTTAAGCGCAAGTGACTCCAGCTCCTCGTGGTGGAGGAGGTACATATCCTTCTCGCCTACGCCCTTGAAGTTGTAAACGCGCTTGATCTCCATGGGCTCGGTCTCTACCCACTTGCCGTCCTCGATGTAGCTTCCCTTAGCGGATACCTCGCGGATATTGATCTCGGGGTTGAAGTTGGTAGCGAAGGGATAACCGTGGTCGCCGCCGTTGCAGTCCAGAATGTCGATATAGTTTATCTCGTCGAACTCATGCTTCATTGCATAAGCGGAGAAAACGCCTGTAACACCGGGGTCGAAGCCGCTGCCCAGGAGGGCTGTTATGCCTGCCCGCTCGAACCTCTCGCGGTACGCCCACTGCCACTTGTACTCAAACTTTGCAGTATCAAGGGGCTCATAGTTTGCAGTGTCAACATAGTGTGTCTTTGTAGCCAGACAAGCGTCCATGATAGTCAGATCCTGATAAGGAAGCGCCAGATTGAGCACTACGTCGGGCTTATAGCTGTTGATAAGAGCAACGAGCTCGTCAACATTGTCAGCGTTGACCTGAGCGGTCTCGATGACGGTCTTTGTAGTGGGCTGGAGCTTCTCCTTCAGCGCATCGCACTTTGACTTAGTGCGGCTTGCGATCATTATGCCCTCAAACACCTCGCTGTTCTGACAGCACTTGTGGATAGCAACGGAAGCAACTCCTCCGCAGCCGATGATCATACATTTTCCCATTTTTTATTCCTCCGTATTTATATTTTTTTACTTGTTGATCTGTTTATAATTGAACATCCTGTCTTCTCAGGTTATCAGGAACAGCGCCATAATAGCGGCACTGGAGCCTGAAAACAGAACTTCCTTCACTGTCGGATCTTACCTCCGTAAAGCGCTCATCTGAGCATTAGCTTCATAGGCGTATAGGAAGAAGCGGCCTTCTCAAAGCCCAGCTTTTTATAGAGCAGGTAGCCGTCCTTGGTGGCTTTAAGCTCGATATAGTCAAGCTCCATGGTCTTTGCGTCTGCAATGAGGAGCTCCATGAGAGCTGTGGCGATACCCTGTCTGCGCTTGCTCGCCTCGGTATAGACGTTGAGCACAGTTCCCACACGTCCGTTGGGGAAGTTGGGATTAGGCGGCATCTCCCTCACTGTCAGGAAGGCGGAGCCGATTATCTTTCCCTCGTCCTCAGCCAGATATGCGAAGAAGTCGCAGTTAAGGTGGTCGGCGTAGTATCTGGGCAGCCTTGCATTTATCCTTGCCGCCCCAGCGTCAGTCATAAAGGGGAAATCCTCGCGAAGGTACTTCATTCGTATTTCCGCAAGTCCCGAAACATTCTGTGCTCTGAAAATATTCATATATATCAGCCTCTGTAGTCGTCATTGGGGTCGTAATTCTCCTCCTGCGGAGAAGAAGTATAAACTGTTTCTGTTTTTTTGTTTTTGCTGATGCGTATCAGAACGATAACGATAATGATAACAACCAGCAGCATGATCACAGGGAATATCATCACCATAAGGAATACTCCCGTAATGCTCCTGCTCGCCTTATTGAATATGGTTTTTGAATTGAAGGCAGGGTCTGTCATTCTTCCGGGGAAGTGGGAGGAGATCCTTATCTCCACTTTCTGTCCCTCAACATATTTCTTCTCCGCTGAGCTTACTCCCGCAGGAACGCGATAAGTATTTCCATCGTATTCATACTCATACACGGGGGTATAGAACGTTGTGCCGTCCTCATCGTGGCGAACCATATTCTCGGTTATCACCGCAGTGATAACTGTATCATAGTTGTTATCATCAATATTCATGGAGTCGTCAGCCAGCTTTTTCACAGTAAGAAAAGGTATAGCGGTAAAGGCAACGATACACAATATGATAATTACTCCGACAATAATTACAGCTGTCAGAATGCTTCTTTGATTTCTGTTACCATTTTCCATAGATATCCTCCCTTTCCTTGGGGTCATTCCTGCTTCGGCGCCTGATGTATATCCAGCCGCCTGCTATGGCTGCAAGTAGAATCACGTTCATTATCACAGCCTTTATGACATACTTTTTGCATCCTCTTCCGATATCCTCGCGTTCAGCCTCGATAAGTGCCATGTCAGCACATTCCCCGGGGTTCCTGCTGTCTATCATGATGTCGGTGGTATCGCCCACATTGTAGAATTTTCCGTCGCCGCATTCATCGGTATAGATGTAGCAGACTCCGCCGAACTCATATCTGTAGGTATAGTTGTAGCCGTCCACAATGTCAAGCTTCTCATTGTATCTTTCCTCTACTGCAACTATGGTGGCAGTAAGCGATGTATCGCAGTTTTCTGTCATCTCTGCCAGCTTTCTGTTGGTAAACAGCCATACTCCCAGCGGAGAGAGATAGCCTCCGCAGCAGCAGAGACACAGCATGAACACAGTAAAAACTATGAGCAGTGTCCTTGCCCCTTTTTGTAAGGAAGGGTGCCTTTACCTGACCGCCCCCGTTATTATCGTTCATATCCCATTACCTCTGTATTATTGATCAGCCTCTGTAATCGTCGTTGGGATCTCTTTCCTCCATAGAGTAAAGGTCCACGCCGTAAATATCGATATTCGCCTGTTTTCTGCGCTTTGATGCTCTCCTCATGAGCATGATGACCACTATAACGATGATCAAAGGTATCAGTATGACTGCAAAAGCGCCCCATAAAAGGATACGATATACCTTCATGCTGTCCTCAAAAAACGCAGGATCATAGAACTCTCTCGGAGAATCTGATTTTATCTTTATATCTACTTTTTCGCCCTTGCTGCGGTACTGCTTGGCGTATTCCTCAGCATTGGCGCTGAGATACCGCTCCCCGTTGTACGTATATTCATATGTGATAATGTAATGGGTCTCGGGGCCGTCCTTGTAATTGACTGTCTGCTCCTTGACATCGATAACAACTGCCTGTACCTCAGTGTCATATTTCTTCGTTTCATCAAGGATCTCAGTTTTATAGCCAACAATTATATTGAAAGCAGGTCCCATAATGGGAAGGCAGCAGATAACCGCCATAAATGCTATGATCGCAAACGCTGCCACAGCCCCCGGCTTTTTAGGTCTCTGTCCGTTGACAGGAGCAGATCCGTACCCGCGATCTGCGCCGTATCCATTATAATTATTCATGACAGTGAAAGAAGCATTTCCCTGATGATCTTGCAGGCAACGGCGGTGGAAACTCCGCTCTGATCGTAAACGGGACTGAGCTCGTTGACATCACAGCCCACGATATTGAGCCTGCTGCACACAAGGGTTACAGCCTTCCTCAGTTCATCGAATGTAACTCCTCCTGCCTCGGGAGCGCCAGTTCCCGGGAACACCGAGGGATCCAGAACGTCCAGATCCAGAGTGAAGTAAACATTCTTTCCCTTCAGCCTCTCAACAACGTCCTCCAGACCGTCGAAGCTGAACTTATGCATTTCAGTATGTCCGTCGGCGAAGATGAACTCCTCGCAGTCGCCGCTTCTGATACCGAACTGGAAGATATGACCGTCCCCAACAAGCTCATGGCAGCGCCTGAGCACGCAGGCGTGGGACAGCTTCTGACCGAGATAATCATCACGGAGGTCGGCATGGGCGTCGAAATGTACGATATAAAGATCATCGTACTTCTCCTTCACAGCCCTGACAGAGCCCAGGGTGACCAGGTGCTCGCCGCCGATCATGAAGGGCAGCTTTCCGTCAGCCAGTATCTGACCGGAACGTGCGGTTATATCCGCAACAGCTCCGTCGGTGTTTCCGAAGGGCAGCTCCAGGTCTCCGCTGTCGAAATAGCTGTGATCTGTCATATCCTTATCCTGATAGGGGCTGTAGGTCTCTATGCCGAAGCTCTCGTTCCTGATGGCAGAGGGTGCGAACCTTGTGCCGGGACGGAAGCTTGTGGTGCCGTCAAAGCCTGCTCCGAAGAGGACTATTTTTGCGTCCTCATACTCACTGTCGCAGGCGATGAAGGTCTGTATATTCTTATTCAACATCTTTAAGAAGCTCCTCTACATAGCACGGCAGAGCGAATGCGCCCGTGTGGAGTCTGGGGTTGTAGTATCTGGTCTTGATGCCCAGCATACTCCACTTTGTGCCGTTGTAATCGTTGGTGGGGTGATATTTCTTTGAGGCAAAGCCGAAGAGCCAGTGTCCCGACGGATAGGTGGGAATATGAGCCTGATAGACCTTGCTTATGGGGAAGCTCTCCACTATGCGCTTGTGGGAGCGCTGCATGGCTGCGGCGTCCTCGTCATAGAAGGGACTTTCATGCTGATTTACCATGATACCGTCATCGCGGAGCGCCTTGAAGCAGCTTCCGTAGAACTCCTTGGTGAACAGTCCCTCTCCGGGACCGAAGGGGTCCGTAGAGTCAACGATGATAACGTCATACTGGTCGTTGCAGCGGCGTATGAACTTCACACCGTCCTCATAGTACACATGGACTCTGGGATCGTCGAAGCGGCAGGCAGTAGCGGGCAGGTACTTCTTGCAGATCTCCACCACCAGCTCGTCTATCTCCACCAGGTCTATGCTCTCCACAGAGGGATAGCGGGTAAGCTCGCGGACAACTCCGCCATCACCGGCGCCGATGACCAGGATATTCTTTGGATTTGGGTGCACTGCCATAGGGACGTGGGTTATCATCTCGTGATAGATGAACTCGTCCTTTTCTGTGAGCATCATATAGCCGTCCAGGGTGAGGAAGCGGCCGAATTCCTTGGAATCGAAAACGTCGATACGCTGGAATTCACTGTTTCCGCTGTAAAGCTGATGATCTACCTTTATCGAAAAATTAACATTGGGAGTATGTCTCTCCGTGAACCATAATTCCATACTATACCTCCGTTCAGTAACAGACCTGTTTTCTGCACGGGTCTGTGGGTGTGAGAGTTGACAGTTCAGAGCTGAAAGCCATGATGTACAAAAGCCTTCAGCACTCTACTTTCAGCTCTCAGGCTGAAAATTACTTTCTGTCTGCGGGAGGGCCTCCTGCTGCGACAGGATCAAAACCTGCGGCCTTGAATGAAAGCTTCTTGTAAACAGGTGTTACGATAAGGATTATAACGTAAGCTACGACGAGGCTGATGATGAGCGACTTCAGGAACATTACCATGAAGGGTGGGAGCTCTGCGCGACCGCGGCTCATTTTCATAGCCATTTTGCGTGCGAGAGCTATCATAGCCAGTGTGATGATAGGTGTGTAGATTATGTCAGAGATAAGAGCTGAAACAAGTTTGGCAGGAACACCGTTCTCCTTGAGACCCATAGCCTTTACAGCGCCTCTCTCCACCTTCATCATAGGTACCACAAAGCCGATGATAAGGCTGATTATCGTACTTACAACGAAGCTTATGAGAAATGCGGGGAGCTTAAATCCGTCGCCGCCTGTGAGATTTCCCACCAGCGAGAGGAAGAAGCTGAGCGTAACTCCCATAAGGAGACTCATAGTGATTCCGATTTTCTTCATGTTCATGTTTTTACCTTCCTTAAAGAAAAAATATATTATATAAAACGTCTTCCGCCGCGGCGGTATGCGTTTCATATCATCAGAAGTCAAGGACGTTGAGTCTTTCGATATTTATATCCTCGGTGCCTGTCATCTGGCAGCCCTTTTCCTTGGCATATTTTATGTATTCTATTATCTCGTCGGTAATGAGCTCTCCGGGAGCCAGTATGGGGATACCAGGAGGATAGCACATAACGAACTCGCTGCAAACCTCTCCCGAGGTCTCCTCAAGAGGAAGAGAGCACTTCTGTGCGTAGAATGCCTTTCGGGGAGTCTCAGCCACCACGGGGCTTATATACTCCTGTGTCAGCATATCCGAACCGCTCTTGCCGAAGCGGCGCTTTATCTCGGCGAGGGCACTGATAAGGCGCTCAATGTCGCGCTTGCGGTCTCCAACTGAGATATAGGCGAGAACGTTGCCGATATCGCCGAATTCTATCTGTATATCGTACTCGTCTCTGAGGAGGTCATAGACCTCAATGCCTGCGAGACCGATAGGCAGCGTATAGATACTGAGCTTTGAGACGTCAAAATCAAAGATGCTGTCGCCGTTCACCAGCTCCCGTGAATAGGCGTAATATCCGCCAATATCGTTTATCTCCGAGCGTGCGTACTCAGCCATCTCCACAGTCTGAGCAAATATCTCCCTGCCGCCGAGAGCGAGACGCTTTCTTGATATATCCAGACTTGACAGCAGCAGATATGATGCGCTGGTGGTCTGGGTCAGGTTGATGACCTGTCTCATATAGTCGGCATTGATATTTTTGCCGAGAAGCAGGAAGGAGCTCTGTGTCAGGCTTCCTCCCGATTTGTGCATACTTACCGAGGCGCAGTCCGCACCTGCTGCCATGGCAGTTACGGGGAAGTTCTCACCGAAGTAGAAGTGAGTGCCGTGAGCCTCGTCCACAAGCACCAGCATACCGTGGGCATGAGCCAGCTCCGTTATCCTTTTCAGGTCCGAGCATATGCCGTAGTATGTGGGATTGTTCACCATAATAGCCTTGGCGTCGGGGTTATCGAGGATAGCCTGCTCCACCTGAGCTACCGACATACCGAGAGCGATACCCAGCTTGCGGTTCACGTCGGGATTGACGTAAACGGGGACAGCTCCCGTAAGGATAAGCGCGTTAATAGCGCTTCTGTGTACATTTCGGGGCATGATTATCTTGTCGCCCTCCTTGCAGGCGTACATTATCATGCTCTGCACCGCTGAGGTGGTGCCGCCCACCACAAAGAAGGCATTTGCCGCGCCGAAAGCCTCGGCAGCCAGCTCCTCCGCGTCCTTGATGACGGATACTGGGTGACAGAGGTTGTCCAGTGGCTTCATGGAGTTTACATCAACGTTCATGCAGTCCTCGCCAAGGAACTCGGTGAGCTCCATATTTCCTCTGCCCCTCTTGTGTCCGGGGACGTCGAAGGGAACGACTCTCATGCGGCGGAATTTCCTCAGCGCCTCATAAATAGGCGCATTTGTCTGGGAAAGGTCAGCCATTTCCGAACACGTTCCTTCCGCTGAAAATTTCTATCATCTCCCGCTGGAGCGCATTGGTTATCTCAAGTCTGCGTCTCGGCGGAAGCTCATTCACATCTGTGTTGAACAGATAATTCTGCAGGTCAAGCTCCTTTATGAGCATTTTTGTGTGGAACATATTAGCCTGATACACGTTTATATCAACGGCGTCATACTTATCCAGTATCTTTGCGTCTATATAGTTCTGTATGGAGGTTATATCGTGGTCGATGAAGAGCTTTTCACCGTCCAGATTTCTCGTAAAGCCTCTTACCCTGTAATCCATGGTGATGATATCGGAATCGAAGCTTCCGATGAGATAGTCCAGAGCTGTCAGCGGAGTTATTTTGCCGCAGGTAGCAACGTCTATATCCACACGGAAGGTGGCGATACTGGTATCGGGGTGGAACTCCGGGTAGGTATGCACGGTAACATGGCTCTTGTCAAGGTGAGCCACGGTCTCGCTTCCTCCTGCGGGGACCATAGTGTCGTCCGCGATAAGGAATGTAGCGGAAGCGCCCTGAGGGTCATAGTCCTGACGGGACATACTCAGCACCTGAGCGCCTATCATCTCAGTAACATGGGTCATGATGTCGGTTATACGCTCAGAGTTGTACTGCTCGTCAACATAGGCGATATACTCCTGCTGTGAGCGGGCCGTCTTGGCATAACAGACATCGTAGATATTGAAGCTCAGCGACTTCGTAAGGTTATTGAATCCGTAAAGTTTAAGCTTATTCTCCATAAAACCACACCTTCAAACAAAAAATGCACACAAAGACCTTATCAGCCGTTGTGTGCATGAAATACCTATGCAGTCAGCGCAGAGACTTCACAAATGGTTTCAGAGTCTATATAAGCAAGTACTACCTTTTACTACTCTTATTGACCTTTCACAAGCTGATGAGAACTTATAAAAACTTTATCGACGCAGGGTCGAATCAATAAGGCAACAGAAGTTGCCAGCCGAATGATCGGCGGTCGGCATTTGACCCGGCTGTCCGTATGGCCTCGACTCCGAAGGGAGTGGTCAATAGTCTTGCTCTGAAACCGAAGCTTCTTTTGCAATTCATTTTATTTTATCATATTTCGTCTTTTTTGTCAATACTCAGGCACATATTAATTTATATATAGTACCTCAGTTCTCTCTCAGCTTTTTCCTTCTCACCTTGTCCCTGTACATGACCTCGTCGGCGATATTGATGTACCTGTCCAGCTCCGAATCCTTGTCGGGGACGCCGAGGAAATAGCCGAGGCTGAGCCCCACCTCGTACTTTCTGCCCGATGAGGCATTATACCTGTCGAAGTAGCTCCTCACAGCCTCCATATGCTCGCTGATATGCTCATCGGAGTAATCTCCGCAGCCCACGATGGCGTACTCGTCGCCGCCTATCCGGGCGCATACCTCATTGAGCTGACAGCTGGTCTGGAGAGCATTTGCGGCAACGGTGATAGCGTTGTCCCCTTCCATATGACCGAAGTTGTCATTTATCATTTTAAGCTGGTCAAGGTCCGCCATCATGACAAACAGCGGCTTTCCCTCGTCCCTTGCCTTTTTGAATATGCCCTCAGACAGCCTGTTGAAGCCCTTTCTGTTATAGATACCCGTCAGGGTGTCACGGATAGAGCTCATGAGTATACGCTGATTTATACTGGTGAGCTTGGTGCGCACACGCAGGAACTCAAGGGATATGCTGATATTCCTGTTCCACCTTGCAAAAACGCTGCTCACAGCCTTTCTCACATCATTGAACCTGAACACGGAGTATCCGAAGCAGCGGTCCATGAAGTGGAGAGGCAGCAGGAAGTACATAGACGGCTCATCACAGTACTCGTCTATGAATCCGGGAAGTATGTCCTCGGAGGGAAATTCGCGGTTTACGAAATCCGCGCTGCTCCTGGTGTATACGAACTTGTTCTCCATAACGGGAGCATAGCCTTCGCGGATATATTCGCTGTCCTCTTCCTCCACGTTGTCCCAGTTCTTGCACAGGCAAAGCAGATAGGTCTCAAGACCGTTGATGGTATAGGCAAAGCCGTTGAGCTTTCTCAGAAGCCCCTCAAGGTTCTTCTCCTCCATAAGGCGCTCCAGCATAGCGCTCCTGCAATAGTAGCTGTTGAAACGCTCGGTAAGGTTGCTGTGCTCCTCGCGGGTACCGAGGGCATAGTTCACGTTGCTTCCGCAGCCGCAGCTCTTGGCGAAGACAAGATGTCCCCTTTTCAGGGTGTCCACGGGCTCTGTGTCCTCACCTGTTATCATCTTGTGGAGCCTGCAGACGGCTCTCGCACCAAGTCTTTCATTCTCGGGATAGACCGTAGTCAGCGAGGGTATCTGCATAGTAGCTTCCCCGGTGGCGTCATAGCCCGATATTTTCAGTTCACCGGGCACCTTTATGCCGCCCTTTATGACAGAGTCGCACAGGTGTCTCGCCATAACATCATTGGCACAGACCACTGCATCGGGCAGCTCCGTCCTTCCCTCTATGAAGGATTTTGCCAGCCTCTGGGAGGCTATTTTCCAGAAGTCCCCCCAGACTATATCCCCCTCATGGACCTCGAGGCCGTGGTTCTCCATTGCTTTTTTGTAGCTTTCGGCTCTTGACCTGGCGGGAGTGCTGTCCTCGGGACCTGTCAGGCACATGATACGCCTGCACCCGTGCTTTTCGATGAGGTGGCCGGTCATTTCCGCCATAAGTTCCCTATCCTCCGAGTAGAGGCACTCACAGAAATCCAGGTCATAGTCCACCGCGATAATGGGGATTCCCCAGAGAGTGAAGACCTTCTCGAATTTTTCCACAAGGTTCTGGCTGGCGTTGTTGCCTGCCATAAGGATAACGCCGTCGATGACGTCCTTCCTGATGAGGGTGAATATATTCTCCTCGCCCTGCTGTATAAGGCTTCCGCTTTCCGTGTTGAATGCCATAAGGAAGGTTATGGCATCATATCCGAGGGCTCTGCACTGCTCGGATATACCCACGAAAATGCGGTTCATGTATTCGTTGAAAACGTCCGCAGCAACTACTGCGATGGTCTTTCTTTTTTTCACAGTGCAGTTCCCCCTTTCCTGCTGTTATATTACGTCTAAACTTACAGTATCGGCTTATTTCAGCTCTGCCACGGTAACTCCGTCCTCGCCCTCGCCGAAAAGTCCCAGACGGAAGCTCTTGACAGAGGGGTGTGACTTCAGCCGCTTGTGCACAGCCTGTCTCAGCAGACCTGTGCCCTTGCCGTGGATTATGGTAACTGTGGATATATTTGACATGACAGCCTGGTCGATGAATGCGTCCAGCTGGTACACGCCGTCGTCACAGGCGCAGCCGCGGATATCCAGCTCCATTTTGCCTCTCCGCTCGGCTTTTACGCCTATCTTGTTCATTTTGCGGTTAGGCCTCAGTGGCTTGCTGCCCACAGTGACCTTCTGGGGCTCCTCAAGACGGAGCCTTGAAATGTTCATCTTGGTCTTCATGACGCCCATCTGGACGAAAACGAAGTCGCTTCCGTCGGGGTCTCCCGAGATTATGCCCTTGCGCTGGAGGTCCACAACATAGACCGTATCGCCGCGCCTGAGCTTTCTCGGCAGGACGTAGCCCTCATTGGGGTCACGCTTCTCAACGGGATTTGCAGTGTCATACATCTTATTGAAGCTCTGCTTGGTCTTTGACTTCATGCCCGAAACATTGGCGCTGAAGTCCTTCTTGTCCTTCTCCTTGCGGAGCTTTTCAAGCTCGTCGATGAGCTCGTTTGACTCAGCCTTGGTCTGCTCGATTATAGTCATGGCGCGGAGCCTTGCCTTTTCCAGCTCGTCAGCCTTTGCAGCCTCTATCTCCTCACGCTCCCTGCGGATAGCCTCCTCGTGGGCAGCGGTCTCGGCTCTCAGGCGGGATATCTCCTCCTTCTGCCTTTCCAGCTCTATACGGCTGGCTTCAAGCTTGCCGATTACCTCCTCCAGACGGGAATTCGCCTCGCTGACTCTTGACTTGGCGTCGCTGATTATATCCGAGGGCATACCCAGGCTCTCTGAGATAGCGAAAGCGTTGGACTTTCCTGGTGAGCCCACAATGAGCCTGTATGTAGGTCTGAGGGTCTCAATGTCGAACTCGCAGGAGGCGTTCTCAACACCGCTGCTGTCGATGGCAAAGACCTTCAGCTCCTGATAGTGAGTGGTCACCATTATTTTTGCACCGTTTTCCATAAGGCGTCGGATTATGGAGATAGCCAGTGCAGCGCCCTCTACAGGGTCTGTACCCGAGCCCAGCTCGTCCAGAAGCACCAGTGACCTCTCGTCGGCAGTTCCCAGTATCTCTATTACCTTGTTGGTATGGGAGGAGAATGTGGACAGGTTCTGCTCAATACTCTGGCTGTCGCCTATATCGGCGAGAATATGGTCGTAAACGGAAATGCTGCTGCCGTCGGCACAGGGTATGAGCAGACCGCACATAGTCATGGCTGCAAGGAGTCCCGCAGTTTTCAGGGAAACGGTCTTACCGCCCGTATTTGGACCTGTTATGATGAGCGCCTGATAGTCCTCTCCGAGACTGATGTCCACGGGCACTGCCTTGCTCTTGCTGATAAGGGGGTGACGGGCTTTTTTCAGGTGCATTTTTCCGTCGTCTGTTATTGCGGGGAGTGAGCAGTTCAGCTTTGCGGCAAGATTTGACTTGGCAAAGTACAGATTGAGCTCCGTACACACCTTGTAGTTCTCGGTGAGTATCTCCGCATAGTCACCGCAGTCGCGGCAGAGCTGGCGGATGACGCGTTCTATCTCCTCCTGCTCCTTGCCCTCCAGGATACGTATATCGTTATTAGCCTCGACAATTGCCATAGGCTCGATGAAGATAGTCTGACCCGTGGCGGAGGTATCGTGAACGAGACCGCTGACCTGTCCGCGGTACTCGGATTTTACGGGTAGAACGAAGCGTCCGTCACGGATAGTGACATTGCTCTCCTGCAAATACTGCTGAGTGGTCTTGTTTTTTATCATCTTGTCCAGAGTCTCGCGGAGCTGCATACCTGCGCGGTTTATCTTGCGGCGTATAGCGGCAAGCTCAGGACTTGCAGCGTCTGCTATCTCGTTGTCGGAGATGATGGAGCGTTCCAGTTTTTCCAGCAGCCAGTCATTGGGCTGGAGCCTTGAGAAAAGGTAGCTCAGTTCCGTCTCCACGTTCTCGCAGTGGGAGTACCAGTCTGCCAGTGCCTTTATCTGGCGCAGCATAGCGGCGATGTCCATGAGGTCGCGGAGAGATATTACAGCCCCCGAAGCAGCTCTTGCGGCAACGGTGCTGATGTCCTTGAAATTGCTGAAAGGAGGAGTTCCGAACTGTACCGAAAGGGAGAACGCCTGGGAGGTCTTGAGACACTCATAGCGCACCCTTTCAAGGTCGTTGTCGGGACGGATCTCCAGAGCCATGCGTCTTGTCTCCTCATTGGAGGTAAGTTCCGCCAGCATATCGAGGATCTTATCCAGTTCAAGTGTTTTCAGATATTTATCCATAGTTATCCTTTACTGTTATAAATCATAATTTTGCGGAGCAAAATTATGATTTAAGTTTAGAGTTGAGAGTTTAGAGTTGAAAGTTGTGGAGTCGCCTGCGGCGACAATATTTAAATACTGTGAGCGAAGCGAACACAATAACTCTCAACTCTCAACTTTCAACTATCAACTTAGCGCATACGCGCTAAATTATGATTTATATGATAGATTTATAAAAGTCCAGCGTACCGAAATTCCTCTCCATGTGGGTGAGGAGATAGGACTCCGCAAGGGCAGAGAGCCGCTGCTGAGTTCCGTCGGATACGCGGAAATTGAAAAGCCTGCCGAAGTCTGCCAGCACGATATGGCGGACAGCGCTGAGCACAGGCAGTTTTATTTTCATATAGTCGTCTGTGCTGCTGCCTTCAAAGCAGTCCGCACAGAAAAATCCGCCGTCGGGGATACAGAAGAAAAGCTCCTGCGGCTCAAAAACTCCGCAGCTCCTGCAGGCGACGATATCGGGCATATAGCCTATCTCGGACATAAGTCTCAGCTCGAACACCGCCTTGAGGAAGCTCTCGCTCCTCTCCCCCTTTTCCAGGTAGTAAAGGCAGTTCAGCATGAGTCTCATGATATCCTTGTTCTGCGCCTCGGGCTTTATGCAGAAGCGCATGACCTCGGCGAAATACGAGGCGAGGGATATCTTGCTGAGGGACTCTCTCAGTCCGTAAAAAATATGTATCGGCTCTGCACTGTTGAGGTAAAGATACTTTCCTCTCTTGTCTATGCAGAACCGAGAATAAGCCAGAAGCTGAGCGGAGCTCCCCGACTTTCCGTTTATTTTCTTTGCGCCTTTTACGGAAACCTCGAGAACCCCGTTCTCTCCTGTGAGTATATCGATGAATTTGTCCTGTTCTCCCACAGAACGCTCTTTAAGGACTATGCCTTCAACAGTTGTCATGGTTATCATCCTTGCAGTCTGAGTAGCGCAGATAGTCCTCTACGCTTCCTGTTTCGGCGAATATATCCCAGAGAATATCCTCTTCCATAAAGCCTCCGTGAAAATAGTCTTGCGGAGTTTCCTCCCCTGCTATTATCTGCGGAACAGCCTGTGATATATGCGGTAATTATTTCTCGGAGAGTCCGAAGCTCCTGATGAGGTTTTCCCTGTTTCTCCAGTCCTCCTTGACCTTTACCCAGCACTTGAGGTTCACCTTTATCTGGAAGAAGTCCTCCAGCTCTATCCTTGCGGCAGTGGAAGCCTTCTTGAGCATAGCTCCGCCCTTGCCGATGACGATACCCTTGTGGGACTCCTTTTCGCAGTAGATGACAGCGGAGATATCCAGGATATCCTTGTCCTCTCTCTCGCTCATCTGCTCAACGCCTACGGCGATACCGTGGGGCACCTCCTCGCTGAGGAGCATGAGGAGCTTTTCGCGTATCATCTCAGCCGCCAGCACCTTCTCGGGCTGGTCGGTTATCATATCGTCGGGGAAGAAGTGAACGGACTCCTCCGACAGGGCGATTATTTCATCTATAACGATGTCGACACCGCTGTTCTCCGTAACGCTTACGGGTACTACCGCCTGAAACTTTATCTTTGAGGTCAGGTCGGCGATAACAGGAGCCAGCTCGTCCTTGTTTTTCAGCAGGTCTATCTTGTTGAGCACAAGGATTATGGGCATCTTCGATGCATTCATGGACTTCAGAAGGTCAAGCTCCTGCTGGTTTATCTTCTTTGTGCAGTCCATAACAAAAACAACCGCGTCGATGTCGCTGACAGACTCCTTAACGGTGTTGAGCATATGCTCGCTGAGCTTGTTCACCGGCTTGTGGAGACCGGGGGTATCAAAGAATACCAGCTGAACATCGTCTATATTGCGGATACCCGTGATACGGGTACGTGTAGTCTGCGGCTTATTGCTGACGGAAGCTATCTTCTCTCCCACGATAGCGTTGAGGAGTGAGGATTTTCCCGCATTGGTGCGTCCTGCGATAGTGACAAAAGCAGTTCTTGACATCAGTTGTTTTCTCCGTTAACGATAAATGTAGCGTCTCTTGAGATGCCCAGCTTCTCCAGGACAGACTCCTCCTTCTCGCGCATTATGCGCTGGTCGAGCTGTGAGGTCTCGTGGTCGTAGCCCAGAAGATGGAGCATTGAATGAACGGTGAGGAAGCCCACCTCTCTCTCCAGTGAGTGACCGAAGTTCTGAGCCTGCTTTACAGCTGTTTCGAGAGAGATGACAACATCTCCCAGCTGAACAGCTCCTGTTTCGGGATTTATCTCAACGGTGCCGTCCTCGCTTGTAAGCGGGAATGAAAGCACATCGGTAACAGCGTCCTTATTTCTGTATATCTTATTAAGGTTCTTTATCTCGTTATTGCTTACGAAGGAAACGCTCACCTCGGCGTCCTTGCCGAAATTCTCAGTTGTAAGAACAGCCTGACAGCATCTTCTGATGAGCAGTCTTATGCCCACGGGCACCTTCACCTCTGTCTGATTATTCTTGACGTAAACCTTTAACTTAGCCATGATTATTCTTTCTCCCTTCATTATATTTTTCATAAGCCTTGATGATATCCTGAACGAGTCTGTGTCTTACCACGTCTTTCTCGGTGAACCGGTGTATCTCGATATCGTCGATACCCCTGAGCACCTTTATTGCCTCTACCAGACCCGATTTTCTGCTGTCGGGGAGGTCGATCTGGGTGATATCGCCCGTGATGACCATTCTGCTCTCATTTCCGAGACGTGTCAGGAACATTTTTATCTGCTCGGAAGTAGTATTCTGAGCCTCGTCGAGGATAATGAACGCCTCGTCGAGGGTACGTCCGCGCATATAAGCCAGCGGAGCCACCTCGATTATGCCCTTTTCCATGTACCGTGCGAAGCTCTCTGCACCGAACATATCGAATAAAGCATCATAAAGCGGACGCAGATAGGGGTCCACCTTATCCTGTAGGTCACCGGGCAGGAAGCCCAGCTTCTCGCCCGCTTCAACGGCAGGACGGGTCAGGATTATCTTCTTTATCTTATGCTCGCGGAAAGCTTTTACAGCCATAGCCACGGCGAGGTAGGTCTTGCCCGTACCCGCAGGGCCTATTCCGAGGACGATAGTATTATTTTTTATGGCGTCGGTATAGCGCTTCTGACCCACGGTACGGGGGACGGAGTATCTTTCCGCTTGCAGTGACGCATATGCCGTCGCCGCCCAGCTCCTGAAGCTGCTCCTCAACTCCCTCAGCCACCATGGATGTGACGTACCTGACGGTCTGTTCGTTGACGGAGCTTCCGTTCTTTGCCATGTTCATAATAGCGCGGAGGGCTTTTTCGGCGCCCTCTGTATCGCCTTCACCTATTATCTTAACGCCGCCGTCACGGCTGACGACTGTGACGTTGAAGTTCTTCTGTATTCTGCTTATATTGCCGTCCAGCTGACCGAAAAGAGCAGAGAGCTGCTCGGGACTGTCGGCAGGCAGGAATTTTTCTGACATTAAATATATTCTCCAATCTGCTGTTCGGGGAAAGCGCCTGCTGCTGCAAGAGCCGAGTTGGAGTACCTGTGGTCTGCGGAGACCTCCCTGAGCACCCTGACGTTATCGGGGAAATCTATCTTCTGCTCGGGGGAGCCCAGTTCCAGCTCCATTATTGCCAGCTTGTCCGAGAAAGGATAGGTATCCAGTTCAAAAAGCTGGTCGTGGTAATCGAAGCAATAGCGTACCTTTTCAACAGGCGGTCCCTCTCTGCGGTCAGTGCTGACCAGCTCGCGGTACCTTTCGCCGCTTATCTCATACTCATTCTCCTCGCGGGTAACGGGAGTGAGAAAGACCTTTTCCGTATAGGTGTACTTCACCCTGCCGTTCTCGTCCACGGATCTTACTCTGCGCTGTTTGCCGTCGGCGCTGTTGAGATAGGTCTGGACGATACCGATCCTGCGCTTCACGTCAAGAGCGGAAATATCGGGGAATTCCACCAGGAATTTGCGTTCGATCTCATAATTTTTGCTCATAAACACTCTCCAAAAGACCTTATGTCTTTTCCAAAATCACAATGAAATCTTTCAACATTACCATTATACAACTTTTTTGAATAATGTCAACAAAATTTTCGGATTATTCTGTCTAAATTGCTAAGTTTTATCATTCTGTCACATTTTTATCATTTTCCCTCTGACAGATCCCTCAGCATTACGTTGAAGGGGTCAAAAAATCCCCTCTCCCGAAGGGGCTCGGGAGCCTCTACAGGAAGTGCGCTTTCGCTGCCAGACAGCGGTATTACTACGGAAAGGCAGTTGTCGCTCAGCACTGCCTGAGCGCCTGCTCTCTCAGCGAGACCATCGCAGACCTGACGTGGATAACCGCTGAAAATATCAGGCTGACCGAAGTCGTCAAAGTCCACAAATGTCCCTGAGGCAGTAATTTTTATCTCAATATTTTTGGCGTTTTCTCCACATTCCACAGTAAACTCTGCATTTCCCGACTCAGAGCCCAGGATATGCCTTCTCACAAAGCTGAGCAGCAGGAACCTGAGTGTGTCACGGTCGGTGCGGACGTAGAAAGCGGAAAGCTCTCCCGTTTTCACGGTGCATCTCCGCCCTGCCGCAGCCTGACAGCTCTCGGCAAAGCCGCGGAGGAAGGTATCTGTCCTCACCACAGTGAACTCCTGTTCTTCAGGCACGGGAGCAGTCAGCGCGCGGCTAAGCTCAGCATTGCGCATGAGCTCGCAGCAGGCAGTCATGATACCGCCGATGAGTTCCTTTTCAGCTCTGCCGCCGTGCTTTTCGGCAAGCTCACCGAGAAGCTCACAGGAAGCTGATATGCCCGTAACCGACTTTCTCACAAGATAATCGGTACAATTTATATAGTCCCCGGCAAAGGGGCTCTCAAAAAGCCTTTCAGCTCATCGTTCATGTCCATAGCTGCTCCTCTCCCTGCTTCGCAGAAAAAATCATACAGATATATTATACTACAAAAAAACGGGAAATGAAATAGGCTGAGGGCGGGTATTAAAAAAGAAAATAGCAACAAAATCATTTTTATCCTCACACCGACATTTGTACAATATGCACTTTTCAAGAAATTTCTGTTATTTTTTTATCGAACCACTTGAAAAAATTTCCGAGTTGGAGTATAATAAAAATATAAAAATTTTAGGAGGTATATCCAATGTCAGTTAAAGTTGCTATTAATGGTTTCGGCCGTATCGGTCGTCTTGCATTCAGACAGATGTTTGATGCTGAGGGTTATGAGGTAGTTGCTATCAACGACCTTACAAAGCCTTCAATGCTCGCTCAGCTCCTCAAGTATGATACAGCTCAGGGCGGCTACTGCGGAAAGATCGGTGAGAACCTTCACACAGTTTCAGCTGATGATGAGGCTGGTACAATCACTGTTGACGGCAAGACACTTACAATCTATGCAAAGGCTAACGCTGCAGAGCTTCCTTGGGGCGAGATCGGCGTTGACGTAGTTCTCGAGTGCACAGGTTTCTACTGCTCAAAGGAAAAGTCACAGGCTCATATCGATGCAGGGGCTAAGAAGGTTGTTATCTCTGCTCCCGCAGGCAACGATCTTCCTACAATCGTTTACAGCGTAAACGAGAAGACTCTCACAAAGGATGACAAGATCATCTCTGCTGCTTCATGCACAACAAACTGCCTCGCTCCTATGGCTAAGGCTCTTAACGATTATGCTCCTATCCAGAGCGGTATCATGAGCACAATCCACGCTTACACAGGCGATCAGATGATCCTTGACGGTCCTCACAGAAAGGGCGACTTCAGAAGAGCAAGAGCTGGCGCTGCTAACATCGTTCCTAACAGCACAGGTGCTGCAAAGGCTATCGGTCTTGTTATCCCTGAGCTCAACGGCAAGCTCATCGGTTCTGCTCAGAGAGTTCCTGTTCCTACAGGTTCTACAACAATCCTCACAGCTGTTGTTAAGGGCAGCAACGTAACTAAGGAAGGCATCAACGCTGCTATGAAGGCTGCTGCTTCCGAGTCATTCGGTTACAACGAGGATCAGATCGTTTCTTCTGACGTTATCGGCATGAGATTCGGTTCACTCTTCGATGCTACACAGACAATGGTAGCTGAGATCGGCGACGGCCTCTACGAGGTACAGGTTGTTTCATGGTACGACAACGAGAATTCTTACACATCACAGATGGTAAGAACAATCAAGTACTTTGCAGAGCTCGGCTAATAGCTGAAACTAATGCAATATCAAAGGGCGTTCAATGCGAACGCCCTTTTTAATTTATAATTCATAATGCATAATTCATAATTGTTGTGTCCGCTTACGCGGACTTATCTGAAAATACCACAGGGCATAAAAAGGCACTCGGTTTGAGTGCCTTTTCTTTATTATTAATCTTTCCAGAACTGTTCCAATAAAGTTATTTTTTCACCCTCTAAATTCTTTTCGTTAAAGAAAAACTCATATCTAAAAGTCGGGCATTTACCGTACAAATTTTCTTCTTCTGCTTTAATTGGTACATAAAAACTATCCTTCTCTTCTTTGAACCAATCAGGCTCTAAACTATCCATTTCACTGGTGTATTCGGGCAATCCAAGCTCAGTTAATAAGGATTTGACCTCATCATAATCCAAAGACTTTATGCCGGTAGGGTAAAAGCAGTAATCAGGATGTCCATTAAACCCAACGACAATACAATCAGAAATCTTTGATCTTTCATTCACATCTGAACCTGGCGTTGCATAGGAAATAGTAATCTTAACTCGCGGATCATCAATTGATGTAATAACAGCATTTTGCAATGAATCGGTCGTATATTCATCAAGGACTATTTCGGACATATCAAACTTATCGCCATATTTATCAACAAAATCCGAAACTGTAATATAGCCGCCGTTTCGGAATACTGTATCGCCTATCTGAATATATCCCGACCTGAACGAAGCGTTCTTTATCTCCTCTGTGGGCTCATATACTATCTCAGCAGCAGTTGTAGGCTCTGTTTCAGCTTCTGTTGCTTCTTCTTTCTCCTTTGCGAGTTCCTTTGATGTTTCTTCATCAAGCTTGTTGAGAGCGGCTTCAAGGTCCTCCTCGTCCATATCGTCTATGGAAGAAGCCTTGGGTTTCTTGTCATCTGTCTTTTTATCGTCCTTACTGTCACCGCAGGCTGTCATTGCTGTTGCGCCTAAGCATACCGCAAATACGAATGCGGCAATTTTTGTGAACTTTTTCATCTGTAATTTTTCCTTTCAAAAATACTTTGCGTACTATTATAGAGCTGCTATGTGTTCATCATGTGATAACCCTGTGATAAAAAACAGCAAGTGCATATAGTTCGCGTTTCTTGCTATTTCCGAGCATTTGTGTTATAATAGATTGTATAAATCTGCACACGTTACGCTGCATTCAAAAGGAGCTTGCTATGAAACTTCTCGCTATCGACGGCAACAGCATTCTCAACCGTGCCTTCTACGGCATAAAGCTGCTGACCAATAAAAAGGGACAATTCACCAACGCCATTTTCGGCTTCATGAACATATACCTCCGCAACATCGGCGACATAAAGCCCGACGCCGTGGCTGTCGCCTTCGACCTGCGCTCGCCTACCTTCCGCCACAAGGCTGTGTCCTACTACAAGGCAAACCGCAAGGGTATGCCCCCCAAGCTTGCGGAGCAGCTCCCCAGAGTAAAGGAGCTCCTGGGACTTATGGGCGTAAAGGTAATCGAATGCGAGGGCTATGAGGCTGACGATATACTGGGTACCCTCTCAAAGCTCTGCTCCGACAGCGGAAACGAATGCTATGTGCTGACGGGAGACCGCGACAGCCTTCAGCTCATCGATGATAAGGTCACAGTTGTCCTTGCTACCAACAAGGAGAACATTTACTACACTCCCGACCGCTTCATGGAGGACTACGGCTTCGAGCCCATAAAGCTCATTGACCTGAAAGCCCTCATGGGTGACAGCTCCGACAATATCCCAGGCGTTGCAGGCATAGGCGAAAAGACCGCTACCACTCTCATAAAGGAATACGGCTCTGTGGAGAACCTCTACGAAAATTATGAGGACTCATCACTTACCAAGGGTGTAAAGGCAAAGCTTGCCGCAGGTGCAGACTCCGCAAAGGAGAGCAAGTGGCTGGCGACCATAGTCCGTGACGCTCCCATAGATACCGACCTTGAGGGCTATAAATTGGGCACTCCCGACACGGCGGCAGTAAGCCTCATGCTCAGCGAGCTGGAGATGTTCAAGCTGCTGGACAAGCTGGGTATCAGCGCCACCGAGGGCACCAATGCCGCTCCTGCTGCAAAAGAGGAGGAGGCTCCCGTTATAAATGCGGAGCTTGCCGGCCTGACTGCCGATATTATCGAAAAGCTCACCGACTGCGAGTATCTTTTCCGCGACGGAAGCCTGTCCGTCCGCAGCGGCGACTGCGTTTACAATACAGATGATGAGAAACTGATATTGCAGTTCCTTTCCTCGGACTGCACCAAGGCTACCGACGACGCAAAGGCGCACTACCGCTGGGCTATGGCTCACGGCGGCGAGCTGAAAAACCTGCGCAATGACGCGGCTATCTGCGGCTATCTGCTGAACACATCGGCTTCCGATTACGCTGTGGACAAGCTTTGCGCCGAGTACGGCGTCCACTATTACAGCGAGAACTTTGACCTTGCGGAGCTCCTTTCCCTCCGCGGTCTCATAAAAAAGCTCCGCGCCGAGATAGAGTCCGAGGGCATGACTGAGCTCCTTGAGAAGGTGGAGCTGCCCCTGACAGAGGTCCTTGCCTCCATGGAGAACAGCGGCGTTCTCATCGACCGCAAGGGCGTAGAGGACTTCGGCACCTACCTCTCGGAGATGATAGAGGAGACTCAGCAGATGATCTATGACGATGCAGGCCATGAGTTCAATATCTCCTCCCCCAAGCAGCTGGGGACAGTGCTCTTTGAGGAAATGGGACTTCCCGCCAAGAAAAAGACCAAGAGCGGCTACTCCACCAACGCCGAGGTGCTGGAGGAGCTGAGAAGCTACGCTCCCATCGTGGACAACGTGCTGAAATACCGCCAGTACACCAAGCTGAACTCTACCTACGTTGTGGGACTTCTTGACAAGATAGCTCCCGACGGACGCATACACACCTGGTTCCGCCAGACCGAGACCAGAACAGGACGTATCAGCTCCACAGAGCCCAATATGCAGAATATCCCCGTCCGCACCGAGCTGGGCGCACAGATGAGAAAGTTCTTCACCGCCGCTGAGGGCAAGACCCTCATTGACGCCGACTACAGCCAGATCGAGCTGAGAGTAATGGCACATCTCTGCGGCGACGAGAATATGACAGAGGCATTCAACTCCGGTGAGGACATACACACCTCCACAGCGGCACAGGTATTCGATATGCCCCTGTTCATGGTGACTCCCGAGATGAGAAGCGCCGCAAAGGCGGTAAACTTCGGTATCATCTACGGTATCGGAGCCTTCTCCCTTGCCAAGGACATCGGCACCTCAGTTGCCAAGGCGAAGAAGTACATCGCGGACTACCTCGCCAAGTACCCAAAGGTTAATGAGTTCATGGAGACCACCGTGGACAACGCCTTCAAGGAGGGCTATGTCACCACCATGTTCGGAAGAAAGCGCCGTATCCCCGAGCTCTCCTCCTCAAATAAGATGTTACAGGCGGCAGGCAAGCGTATCGCCATGAACACTCCCGTTCAGGGAACTGCTGCCGACCTTATAAAGATCGCCATGATAAACGTGTACAACCGCCTGAAAGCCGAAAAGCTGGACGCAAAGCTCATACTCCAGGTACACGACGAGCTCATCATCGAGTCGGACCTCTCCTGTGCAGACCGCTGTGCGGAGCTCCTCAAAGAGGAGATGCAGGGCGTTTACGATATGAGAGTTCCCCTTGCGGTGGACGTCCACACAGGACACTCATGGTACGACGCAAAGGGCTGATACCATGGAGATAATAAGACTTACCGCAGATTCCCCGTCGGAATTGTTCGATGCCATGGCTGCTCTGGACAGATCCTGCTTCGGCGATGAGGGCTGGTCCGCAAACGCCTTCCTTTCCCAGGCTTGCCACCCGACAGGCGTGGTACTTGCCGCTCTCTGCGGCAAAGACTTTGCAGGACTGTTCGCAGGATTTACCGCCTCGGATACAGGTGAAGTCCTCACTATCGCCACTGTTCCCGAATACCGCGGAAAGGGCGTGGCAAGGGCGCTTCTGACCGAGTTCCTGCGGCTCGTCCCCAACGATGTGGAGACAATCGCCCTTGAGGTAAGGCAGTCCAACACCGCCGCCATAGGGCTTTACAGCAGCTTCGGCTTTGAGAAGGCGGGAGTGCGCAGGCGGTTCTACCGGGACCCCGTTGAGGACGCAGACATCATGGTGCTCAATTGCAAGGGCTGATACTTTTATCAGTCCATTAGCAATACAATTGCCGTTATCTGCTGTCGGACGGACGCCCTCCCGTGAGATGACAATGTCATTGCCTTCGGGAGCCCGAGGGCGGGCTCCCCTACAAACCGCCATTCAGCTAAATAAAAATGAAAGAAGATATGATATGCTTATACTTGGAATTGAAAGCTCCTGCGACGAGACCGCCGCAAGCGTGGTAAAGGACCGGAGGACTATCCTCTCATCGGTGGTGTCCACTCAGATAGAGGAGCATAAGAAGTACGGCGGAGTTGTCCCCGAGATAGCCTCACGCCGCCACTGCGAGAATATCCTCGGCGTTGTCCGTCGGGCACTGGACGAGGCGCAGGTGAAGCTCAGCGACCTTGACGGTATCGCTGTCACCTACGCTCCCGGACTTATCGGCGCTCTCCTGGTGGGAGTAAGCTTCGCAAAGGCGCTAGCGATGTCCTCAGGCAAGCCCCTTATCCCCGTCCACCACATCGCAGGACACATCGCCACCAACTACCTCACATTCCCCGACCTGGAACCGCCCTATCTCTGCCTTGTGGCAAGCGGAGGTCACAGCCACATCATTGAGGTGCTTAGCTATACCAAATTCCGCGTTGTGGGAAGAACTCACGATGACGCCGCAGGCGAGTGCTTTGACAAGTGCGCCCGCGCTATGGGATTTCCCTATCCCGGCGGAGTACATATCGACAACGCCGCTAAAACAGGCGACAGGAACGCCTTTAAGCTCCCCCACCCTGCTGTGGCGGGCAGTGAATTTGACTTCAGCTTCTCCGGTCTGAAGACCAACGTAATAAACCTGCTCCACAACGCCGGGCAGAAGGGCACCGAGATAAACCGCAATGACCTTGCGGCAAGTCTCCAGAGCACCATCGCCGAGATACTCACCGACAAGACTATCCGTGCGGCAGAGGCTCTGGGCTACAAAAAGGTGGCTCTGGCAGGCGGAGTTTCCGCAAATACGGGAGTCCGCGCCGCTCTCTCGGAAGCCTGCGCAAAGCACGGCTATGAGTTCTATATGCCCGAGAAGAAGCTCTGCGGCGACAACGGTGCAATGATAGCCTGCCAGGGAAGCTACAACCTGCTGGCAGGGATAACTGCCGACGAAAGCCTTAACGCTGTCGCTACACTTTCAATGGAAGACATCTGACCTCAGCATACTCACACTCAGGAAAGGAGCTATACAATGTACAATAAATGGAAAAACACCGCCTATATCCTTCATGCTCTCACGGAAAAATACAGCGAGAAGAAACAGACTCCCGAGACAGAAGTCCATCAGGAGATACTGCTCCGATCCATGAAGCTCCTTGAGGGAGCTGCTCCCGAAGCGGCTGAGCTCATTCAGCCCATGGTGAAGATAATGCTGCCCTATACAGTGCTCCCCGACGACAAGGACGACCGCGAAAACGGCGCAGGCAGGCATTATTACTGTGCCTGCAACACCGACGGTAAGACTGTTCAGCCTCTTGGCGGCTACTACCGCAACGGCAAGGACCTGTTCGCACGCAGCGCCCGCACCATGTTCGAGGAGGACTACACCATGGCGCTGACCATGTACCACGCTGGATTTACGGGACAGAGCGCTGCCTACCTTGGCAGAGCAGTCCACATGATGTCGGATATGTGCTGCCTTCCCCATGCTGTAAAGTGGACCTATTTCTCCAAAAAGCGCAGTCTCCACATCTGCTATGAGGACCTCGCCCACGTTATTTACCCCGAATTCGTCCCCGAGCAGACCATAGGCTATGAGCAGCTCCGCCGCTTTGCAATGCGAAGCAGCTTCACCACGGCGCTGAATATGAACGCCGAGAAGATAGCCCGCGAGATACCCGAACTGACAGCCTCTCCAGAGACCGAGATAAAAAAGCGCCTCTATGACACCGAGCAGGCAGTTGCAGCCCTGCTCTACCGTTTTTATCGTGATACCAAGGTGACTCCCCTCCGCGGACACTACGCAGCAGACGGCATGGTCTGCCACCCATTTGCGGATATGCCTGCCCTTGACATAAGGATAACCGAGCGGGGCATAACCTTTGAGCTGGCAGGACTGGCGGTAAACTCCCGTCTGGGAAGCGTTTTCCGCGCCGCACACAGACGGGGCGGAAAGTTCTCGCTGACACCCGTTGGCTGCAACAGCGGACTGGTACTCTCCCGAAGCAGCCGTAAGCTGGTGCCCTTTGATCCACGCGACCAGAAACAACTCTATGGTATAATATGAAAAAAGCTCCCGATAACGGGAGCTTTCTTCGTGTATAGATATTATTTATTCAGGAGCCTGTTCTGGATCTCAAGAGCGTCATTGACTGTAACGCCCTGACCTGTCTCGCTTACATCGGCATTAAATCTGCCTATTGATGAGATCTGGTACTTATCGGGGTTAGTCATGTTCTGCATGATGAAGATAGCGTCTGCAAGGTCAACATCGCCGTCGCAGTTAGCATCGCCGCTGCGCTCTACGCTTGTCTGGCTGAGAACTGAGATATTGCTGGTGTATGAGTATCTGATATTTTCGGTCTCAACCTTTTTCCCGGCTGCAAGGCTGTCGATATACTTCTGGTACTCCTCATCGGAGAAGCCGTTGAAGTCAGAGCTGTGTCTGAGCACGAATATCTGAGCGATGGACATATCATATACATCGCCGCTCTCGCCATTGAGGTCAAAGTCGCAGTTGGTCCTGATATGCTCTCTGACCTCGGGAGCAAGCACGCTGTCCTCCTCAGAGATACGATAGATCTGTTCGTAGATGTAGATGTCGGAGTCGTAATAATCGTAATGATTTATCACGCCGTCAAGGTTGATGTCGAGATTTGGAGCAAGTCCTGCCTTTTCAAGCCTCTCAAAATCGGCGCAGGCCTTCTCGAACTTTTTATTGTTGAAATCTTTGCCGCCCTCGCTCATAGCCTTGAACTCCTGATAGAGCTCGTTCTTGGAAGAACCGCTTCTGAGTCCCTCAAAGAATTCGGGAGTACTGTATTCGGGAAGCAGCTTGTTGAACTTGAAGAAATATTCGAGAGTGTAGTCATGAAGCTTGTTGCCTGCGTCATGTATGCCTACGAGCTGAGCGTCATTGACAGCTGCGCAGCGCTCGCCTATCTCAGCGGGAACATTCTTTCTCAGGTATACATTATTATATGTGCACATATCGTTAAGGTCGCTTATATCGAAAACGCCGTCAGCATTTACATCCAGGTCGATGGTCTTGCTGTCACACTTTTCGGCAAAGAACTTATAGCCTCTGCCGAGAAGCTGGAGTCTGTTGAAAAGTCTCTCTGTGAACATATAGTCGGCATCGTTGAAGAGCTTTTCGTCCCAGGCGATCCTGTCGGAATTGTCGCCTCTCTTGACGTCGTTGTACTGACCCTCAAGATCGGAATCGTAGTTGCTCAGGAAGAGCTCCTTCGTGAAGAAGAATTCCTCCATAGCGCTCATCTCGTGATCGAGGTAACGCTGTCTCTGCTCGGCATCATCGGGGAGTCCTATCTCATTGGGATAGAAGCATACAGGCTCATCCATGGTCTTTCTGAGCTCGCTGATATATGCGCCATAGTCGGTGATGCGCTCATCAGCGGTATAGAGATCATCATAGATGTTGTGATACTCATCGGGGCAGTTATTGCGGTAGTAGAGCGGATCGAAGTATTCAGCCTTGACATCGGAATACATGATGAAGTAGTCCATAAGAAGGTCGATGTCGTTGAACTCGATATAGGCATCGAAATTGTAATCCGCATTGAGCTTGCATCTCTCCCTCATCTCCTTTGAAGCGCCTCTGTTGGCAGCTGCGCGGTAGAGGGCATATACGTCGAATACATTGAATTCTCCGTCATTATTGAGGTCAAGATTATACTTTCCGTCAGCCATTCTGAGCAAAGAGTCATATTCTATGCTGTTTTCAGTATAGAGAGCGGTGTTCATTGAGGGAGTCCTCTGTATTCCCTCAGAGGCATATACGTTTCCGGAAACTGCTGATGAAGCCATTAATATCGCAGATGTGAATGCAGCTAATTTTTTCATTTCAAAACTCCTTTCGTAGGAAACTGCGGAGGTAGTTGTGACAGGGGGCTGTGTTGCAGCAGTGACCGCAGTGGTCCTGCCCGCAGGCGCCGTGGTGATCTTTCCTGCCGCCGCAGAAGTAACAGCGTTGGTAATGTTATCAGCTGCTGTGATGGAGGCGGCCGGAGTATTTCCGGCACGCTCTGAGACTGCCGCAGAAGATGCGGTCTTGTCTGCGGAAGTGACCGCCGTTGTAACAGCGGTCTCCCCGCCTGTCACTGCAGTGGTGACAGTCTCATTTTTATCCGCAGATGTTGTCTCCTGAACAACGGAAGTATCACGATAGTCGCCATGTCTGTCGGTTCTTAGTCCGCTTCCCATAGCAGCCCACGCGCATATTACCGCCACAGCAGCTGCCGCAGCAAAGAACAGAATGATACCGCGTCTGCGTTTTTTATCCGCAGTGCCGTCCTGTTCACTGATAAGTCCTGCCATTTTATCCCTGAAGCCGTCGGAGAAATCGTACTCTGGGATATCCTGACCGGTCAGTTCTTCATAAGACTCTGTTAGCGCTTTTTCCAGTGCCTCATTAAGCATATCCTTATTCATACGTTTTCCCCTCCATTCTCAAGAATTTTACCGAGCTCCGTTTTAGCGCGCTGTATACGTTTGTATGCATTGTCTGCCGAGATATTCAGTATCCCGGTGATCTCCTTTACCGAATAGCCGTAAACAAATCTGAGCGTCAGAATATCGCGGTATTCGTCCTTAAGCTGAGCGATGGCACTCTGAACGGAGTCGAAGGAATAGCTGTCAGTGCAGAAGGTCCCTGTTTCCTCATCGGGAGCCTCAACAGCTATCACCCTTTTGTTAGCTCTGTACTTATCCAGTGCTGCGTTTCTGACAATTATAACGAGCAGGGAGGTCATTTTTGGACACTCCATGCGAGAAATTTCCGGAAAAATTTTTGAAGCCCTGAAAAAAGCCTCTGATACGCAGTCTTCGGCGTCTGCAAAATTGTTTAGTATCTTCATTGCCGTGTACATCATCAGGTTCCTGTTCTTCAGATACATTTCTTCAAAAGTTATCCCGTCATTACTGTTTTTAGCTGCCGACACTGCCCCATCTCCCTTCATATAAGATCCCATTTTGTATATATAACGAAGCTGCCCCCTGTTATTGGACAGCATAATTATGAACAATTTGTAAACAATGTACTTTCCTGCGGAAGGCACAAAAAAACGCAGACGGAAAAGGTCTGCTCATACAGCAGTTTTACACGCAGTATCAGGGAGCTCTTTTGAAGAAGTGCTTCCCTTAATTCTTTTTCTGAGGACTCTGTTTTGTTTTTATCAGGACAGGGCGCTTGATAATATATGCCTTTTTATTATATTTAAGGCGCCCTGTCCTGATAAAAACCAGCCAAAAGTCTTTGGAAAAGGGGTTCGGGGGAAGAACCTTTCCTCTGTATGGTGTTCTTAACGCAGTTAATTATGTATTATCTCCGAGGAGGTCATCCTCGGAGATTTTTATTATGCAAACTTAGTCATGCCAAGCTCGTCCATCTCTCCGTCAAGCCTGAACGCTTTGTCAGGATGAAATGTAAAGTAAATGACTATATGATTACCGCAGGTCCTTGAACGTTTTACAGCCTTTTCGTGGACTTCAATTCGCTCTATGAAAGCTCTCAGAAGCTCTGGTGTGACCTTTGAAATTGTTACATACCGCTTAGCCTTGCTGATGAAGTCACTGACACTCTTTTCGCGCACTTTCACTTCACCAAACTGCGAGTTGAGCTCTTTGAGCTTAGCTTTCAGCTTGCTCTGCTCCTTCTCAAAGTTTTCGGAGAGCATATCATAACGCTCGTCCGTGATCTTTCCGTTAGACCTGTCCATGTAGAGAAGCTGTATGGCGTTGTCGATCTGTTTGATCTTGGACTCATATTCGTTTCTGAGGCTTTCAGACTCCTTCAAATTCTTAGCAGCTTCTGCTTCGCCGTTCTTAATTGCATCGCTGTAGAACTCGTCCGAATGCTCTCTTGCGTATTTGGTTACTTTCTTAATCGCTGTTAAAACGATCTTGTCCAGATTGTTTCCGCTGATACAATGCGAAGAGCAGTCACTCTTTCTGCTTTGATGTCGTCCGCAGCGGTAGCTGTTGCCTTTGTGTGATTTATCACGGTTTCGGTACATCCTTGAACCGCATTCAGCACAGTAAAGGTAACCTGCATACTTATCCAGCTCACCACGTTTATCAGCACGCTTGCGTCCTTCAAAGTGCTTCTGTACAAGATCAAATGTCGCTCTGTCGATGATTGGTTCGTGAGTATTCAAGAAAACTTTCATATTCTCGGGAGCATTTTTGATGCGCTTTTTCTGCTTGTTGGACTTTGAATAGGTCTTGAAGTTTACCGTATCTCCGCAATAGATCTGATTGGAAAGCATCTTTCGGATAGTGTTGTTCGCCCAGGCATAAGCTGTTCCACATAGTTCTGATACAGGCTGTCATACAGAGATTGGCTGCGCTTCAGAGTGCGCCTTGCCGTTTCCAGTTTGGATGCCGCATCGGAACGCTGACGGCGGTATTCCGGTTCTGCGTTCAACCGCTTGAT
>JAKPUQ010000005.1 GCA_029572815.1 Bacillota bacterium
GCACCTGTCGCTGAAGATGCGCATACGCACGCCAACAAGGATGTCCTTGACAGCCTGACTGCGGCTCTGTTGGAAGATTTGCAGGGTTTGCAGCAGTTCGAGGACAGCACGATCTATGACATTCAGACGGTCAACGAGGAAATCCTCAATTTGCAGCAGTACAAGCATCGTCATAATAATCAGGAAGTGCTTGACCGCATCACTGAGGCAATGGTTGATGCAATCGCCGAGTGGCAGCCTTTTGAGGACTGGACGAGAGAGCAGATCCACACGCTCTTTGAATCCGTCAACAACTTTTCCAATACGGCGCACACACATGAAAACAAGGATGTGCTTGACAGCATCACAGAGCAGTATATCCGTGACCTGACCGCATTTCAGGCTTCAACTGCCAATGCGCTGCATGGGCTATCCACAGGACTGAGCGAGGTTTCGGCGCAGGCGCATTCCCATTCCAACAAAGCAGTGCTGGATAATATCACACAGGAAATGCTGGATGACATGGGCTCTATCTCAACAGTGGTCGGTCAGGCACACTGGCATCACAACCTTACAACGCTGAACAGCATCACCGAATCCCATGTCAGCCGATGGAACGAGGCATACACTGCCGCCATGAACCTGAATGAGCGTGTGGGTGTCAACGAAGGCGTATTTGAGCGTTTTAAGACGGAAATCCTCTATGATATGCAGGGCGCAAAGACCTCTATCACAGACATTTATACGAGACTCGATGCACTTGAAACTGCACTCGCCGGTGTGGAGGATGCACTGGCGGCTATCGTGGAGGTGAACTGAATGAGCATTGCAAATTATCTGACAGCTCTCGATGAGCAGAGGGATCGGCTTGCCCGAAATCTTGTGACTATGGGCGTGCAGGCATCGGAGACTGAAAAGCTGAATACCCTCGTGCCGAAGGTGCTGCAAATTCCGCAGACAAAGCCGGATGTCACACTGTTCAGGGCTTCTATCGATACGCTCCATGATTACGGTGAGAAAATCTACACCTTCTACAATGACGGTTATCGTTCCCTGTCTGGTTTTGCAGATTCTTATCTGAATTTCTGCTGCGAAGAAAACGGCTATGCGATCTACTACAATCAGCCGGACTTCAACTGGGGGCAGACCATTTATACGATGTGTGTGGAACCTGTTCACATCAGTTCTTCCAACAAGATCATGCTGAGTTATAAGTCAGGAGCAACGGATATCGGTGAGATGTGGCTCGTGCCAAGAAGTAATGAAACGCTTTCCCCGGCAGATACCGCAAGATATATCTACGAATCTATCCAGAACAACACGGCAGTCACCGTGCCGTTTGGATGGCTTGGCTCTGTGGGCAATTATATCAATGTGCTACACGAATGCAGCGGTATCAACACCGGCGACTACTATCTTGCATGGAAGGCGGTTACGGACAACACAAGTCCGATGATCCGTTCTGTGAAAGTAGTGGATGTGACAATTTGAAAGGATGATTGAATAAAAGAAAATATCTGTACTGCCGCCGGAATCATCGGCGGCTTTTTTGCGGCACTGCTCGGAGGTTGGGATTCGGCTCTCATCACGCTTGTTCTGTTCATGGCAATTGACTTCACCACAGGTCTGATCGCCGCATCAATGGGCAAATCCAAGCATAGCAAGACCGGCAGACTCAGCTCGAAAGCCGGCTGGGTAGGTCTTGCAAAGAAATTCTGCATCCTGCTCATGGTTGTAGTCGCTGTCCGAATGGATATTCTGATCGGTACGACCTACATTCGTGATGCGACGTGTATCGGCTTCTGCGTGAACGAGCTGCTTTCAATCATTGAGAACACCAGTCTCATGGGCATTCCGTATCCGCCTGCAATCAAGAAGGCTATCGAGGTTCTTCAGAAACGAGCATCGCATATTGATGACGAGATTCAGGAAATGATCGATGATATGGAGGAAGGTAATAAAAAGTAATGCAGCCGATAACTCGACTGCATTACAAAGGAGATGGTGTATTATAGATTGATCTTGAAATCAGGTGAACCTTCACTGTTGACAGTGAAGTATGCCACTCCCTCTTCGGGCTTGACATAAACACGGAATTCGGTTACAGCCTTCCGCTTATGCGTGGACTTGTATGCCTTATATGCCTTAACTGCGATATCGCTGATGTCAAACTCCGCATCCCCGATCTGAAGCGTGGTGATAAGAACCGGCTCTGCCTTCTTGTCTGCCTTTTTTGCTCTGGGTTTGCGTGTTTTCTTTACAGGTGTTTCAGCAACAATGACTTCGGTGACAGTTTCAGCGGTCGGCTCTGCGATAACCGGAGCTTTTTCAGCGACAGCTTCGGCTTTCATTGCCGCAGGCTTTCTGCCGCGCTTCTTGGCAGGTGCTTTGACAGCAGGTGCATCAACGGCTGCTGTTTCTGCAACAGATTCTACAACTTCGGCTGCTGTAATCGGAGTGGTCTCAGCGACTGCTTCGACAGTGGCTTTTTTCTTGCGTGTTGTTTTCTTTGCAGTTTCGGTTTTTGGGCTTGCAGGTTTTCTTGGCATTGTTCATGCACCTCCGTGTTTTTTCTAATTATAGCATTAGTATACCGTTTTTGTCAATCCGTAATCAGCGATTTTACGCAGAAAGGAAAAGAAAATGAACAAGAAATATGAATACTCGGATACCACACAGCTTTCCCCGCATTTTAACGCAAAAGAGTTCCGCTGTAAGTGCGGCAAAGAGCATGAATTCAGTATCTCTGATGAACTGGTACAAAAGCTCGAACAGCTCTACGCAGCCCTCAACTGTTCCAAGATCATCGTGACAAGTGGTTATCGCTGTGCAGCACATGATAAGTCTGTGGGCGGTTCCGGCACAGGTCAGCATACACTCGGTAATGCAGCAGATATCTGCTGTTACGGTCAGGACGGTCAGCCGATTTCCTCCAAGGTGGTCTGCTGCAAGGCGCAGGATATCGGTTTCAGGGGCATTGCAAATATTACCGCCGCTTACCAGTACACGCACGTCGATGTGCGTCCCAACGGAAAGTGGTACGGCGATGAAGTGCATGGCAACAGCACTGTGACCGATGATTTCTACAAGTACTTCGGGGGTGAGGATATGAAGGGTATTGATGTGAGCGTTCACAACGGAAATATTGACTGGGGGAAGGTCAAAGCGGACGGCATTGATTTCGCTATCCTGCGTGCAGGCTTCGGCAGACTCGAAAAGCAGAAGGACGAGAAGTTCGAGCAGAATTACGCCGGTGCAAAGGCGGCAGGTATTCCGGTCGGTGCGTACTGGTACTCCTATGCGATGGACGAGGACGAGGCAAGACTGGAAGCAGATGTGTTTCTCAAGGTCATCAAGGGAAAGCAGTTCGAGATGCCTGTGTACTTCGATCTGGAAGAGAAAAAGCAGTTCGACCTTGGCAAAGAGAAGGTCTCTGCGATTATGAGAGCCTTCCTCGAAAGAGTTGAATCCGCAGGCTACTTTACCGGACTGTACGGCTCGGCATCCTCGCTCACAACGCACACTGCCGATGACATCAAGTCCCGCTACACGATCTGGCTGGCGCACTGGGTGGACAAGACCAATTACAGCGGCGCATACGGCATCTGGCAGTATTCCGAGAAGGGCAAGGTTGACGGTATCAACGGAAATGTCGATCTGGATATCTGCTACAAGGATTTCCCGACCATTATCAAGGGCAAGGGACTGAACGGGTGGGGCAAGGCAAATCCCACGCCTGTTCCTGATGAGCCGACCGCAGATACCACCGCCGCTGTGACTGTCACCATCGGCAAGGACACCTACAAAGGTACGCTCGTGAAAGCGTGATCCGTATGAGGGGCAGGGATGATTCTCTGCCCTTCTTTTTTCATATACAGTAACCCCTTATCATCTGTAAGGAGGTATGCGATGACAGATTTACAGAAACAACAGATCGCTGAAATGCGTGAAAACGGAAGCACTTATGCAGATATCGCGGATGCCTTATCCTTGCCGATCGGTACAATAAAATCATATTTCAGCCGAAATCCGTCAAGTAAAGCACCTGCCCCTGATGTTCCCCATGATATGCCAGAAATACCGTCGGGCTGCTGTAAACGCTGTGGACAGCATCTCGTCAACACACCGGGGCATCGGCAGAAAACCTTCTGTTCTTCTGAATGTCAGCGTCTCTACTGGCGTGAACATCCGAATCTTATGAATCACACTGCTATCATTCAGAAACGCTGTCCTGCTTGCGGAAAGGAATTCTCTGATTATCGGGGACACAAGCGAAAATACTGCTCACACGCTTGTTATATTACTCACCGCTACGGAGGTGTATCATATGAATCAGAACGAACTGACCTATCTTGTGACGATGAAGCTGTTTCAAAAAATGCTTGAATGTGGACTCCTGACCGCAGAGGAATACAGCGTAATTGATACAAAGATGAAGGCAAAATACCAGCCTAAAATCGGCGTAATATTTACCGATATACCGCAGAAAATCGTTGACTAATCCCTGATAAGACGGTAACATGGTAGCTGAAAGGAGGAGTGTCAAATGACCGAAAAATCGCCGGAAACCGCCCCAATCATCACAAAAATCGAGCCGGTAGTACCACTGATAAAGCCGCGCCTGAAAGTCGCTGCTTATGCCCGTGTGTCAAAGGAAACAGAACGCCTGATGCACTCGCTTTCAGCACAGGTAAGCTACTACAGCGACCTGATCCAGAAAAATCCTGAATGGGAATATGCAGGCGTGTACGCGGACAGCTTCATCAGCGGTACGAACATGGATAACAGACCGGAATTGCAGCGGCTTTTATCAGACTGCGAAAAAGGACTCATCAACATTATTCTCTGCAAGAGCATCAGCCGCCTTGCCCGCAACACCGTGGATCTGCTGAATATTGTGCGGCATCTGAAAGAGCTGGGCATTGAGATCCGTTTTGAAAAAGAGGGCGTCCACACGCTGTCAGCGGAGGGAGAAGTGATGATAACGCTTCTGGCAAGTTTCGCTGAACAGGAATCACGCTCCATTTCCGATAACTGCAAATGGGGCATCCGGAAACGCTTTCAGAAAGGAACGATCGGTACAGCGAACAAGCACATTCTCGGCTACCAATATGACGAACAGTTGCAGCGGTATGTGATTATCCCCGAAGAAGCAGAGTCCGTCCGCTATATGTTCAAATTATTTTTAGAGGGCTATTCTTATCAGCAGATAGCAGACAAACTGACTGCCGCAGGGATTCATACGATTCAGGGGAACAATTTTCAGGAAGGCTCCGTGCGGAATCACATTGTCAACGAGGTCTATGCCGGGGATATCCTTCGGCAGAAGTCTTTCACGCCCGATCCAATCAGCAAAGTGAAAGTACGCAATAACGGTGAACTGCCGCAGTATCTGTACAGCAATGCTCATGAAGCGATCATTGACAGGGAGACCTACGCATTGGTGCAGGAAGAACTGAAACGACGCAATGCAATGATGAACCCGACCTATTATTTCACAGGTCTGATAAAATGCGAATGCTGCGGAAACACCTATACACGCAAGAAAGCCAAGCAGTGCGGACGCACCTATGTGCATTGGATTTGCCGGAGTAAAAAGGAAACGGGGCGCACTTGTGAGAGCGACAACTTTGCTGAAGATGAACTTATCAAGATATGCAGGGTTACAGTTGGCGCAGATTATGAGAACAGAATCAAAGCAATGTCTGTGGATGTGTCAGGTAATATTCATTTCACACTGAAAAACGGAGAGTGCAGAGTTTGGAACAACCTGCACTTGCATCCAGCCAAGCATCCGCATACTGTAACAGACGTTTTCCTCGGCAGAGTTATCTGCGGAAAATGCGGAACGGTCTACCACAGGTCGAATGGAAAGAACCGCTGGTGCTACTGGAAATGCTACGGCAAGCAGAAGCACATCTGCGATAATGTGAACTATACCGATTATCAGCTCAGAGTGATTACAAGCCACATCCTCGGAACATCGGATTTTGATGATGAGATGTTCAACAGAAGCATTGACCAGATCATTGTCTTGGACGATGCTTTGAAATTCATTTACAAAGACGGGAGTGAAAAGATATGGCACAAGCTATAGAAAAAATCGTAACCACAATTCCGCCGAGGCTCAGCCGGTTTACCGATCTGCCGCTGACTGCTACTGTCAAGCGCAAGGTTGCAGCCTATGCCCGTGTGTCTACTGACCACGAGGAACAGCAAAGTTCCTATGATGCACAAGTATCATATTATACCGAATATATCAAAAGCCGCACCGACTGGGAGTTTGCTGGAATATTTGCAGACGAAGGCATTTCCGGATGCAGCATCAAGGGCAGACAGGGCTTTCAGGCGATGATTGAAGAAGCGTTGAATGGCGGTATCAACCTTATCATCACAAAATCCGTATCACGCTTTGCCCGCAACACTGTGGATTCCTTATCAACCATCCGCAAGCTGAAGGAGCATAATGTGGAGTGCTACTTCGAGAAGGAGAACATCTGGACATTTGATTCAAAATGTGAGCTGATGCTTAGTATATTATCAAGTATCAGCCAAGAAGAATCCCGTTCCATTTCAGAAAATGTGACATGGGGACACAGACGGCGCATGGCTGATGGTAAGGTGTCCGTCCCGTTTGGTCGCTTCCTCGGCTACGACAGGGGCGAGCACGGTGAATTGATCGTCAATGAAAAGGAAGCGGAAGTTGTAAGAGAAATCTATCGTCTGTTTCTCTCTGGTTTTACGCCGCACGGCATCGGCAAAGAGCTGACTGCACGCCATATCCCTACTCCCGGCGGCAAGGTGAAATGGACTGCATCAACTGTAAAGAGCATTCTGACGAATGAGAAGTACAAAGGTGACGCACTCCTTCAAAAGACCTTCACGCCCGATTATCTCACCAAGAAAACGAAGAAGAATGAGGGGCAGATTCCGCAATATTATGTGGAAAACAGCCACCCAGCGATCATCACGTCGGAGATTTTCGATGCGGTGCAGACTGAAATGGAAAGGCGGCAAGGCACGAAAAGCCGATACAGCGGTGTGGATATTCTTGCATCAAAACTCATCTGCGGTGAGTGCGGAAGTTCCTACAGACCAAAGGTCTGGCACTCAACAGACCAATACCGCAGAACGATCTACCAGTGTGGGCATAAGTATCATGGTACCCGTAAATGCTCTACGCCAAATCTGACTGCCGAGGCGATTCACGCAGCGTTTATTCGCTCCTTCAATGATATGATCACCAACAAGAACGAGATCATCGGAAATCTCAGGGAGTCCATCGCACTTGCATCTGATATGTCAGAACTGGAATCAAAGCGTGATGCCGCAAATAGCGAGATGCTGTTCTTGGCGGATATTGTTCAGAAGCTGATCGCTGAGAACGCTCGTATCCCACAAGATCAAAAGGAGTACAACAAAAAATACAAAACTGCGATGGAGCGATATGAAAAAGCTAAGTCCGCTTATGATGCTATTATAGCACAGATCGCTACGGAACACAAGCGGATCCAGTGCATGAAAACTTTTATTCGGAATGTGCAGGATTTAGGCGTTATTACAGAATTTGACGAGGCTCTTTGGTGTTTGCTGGTAGAGAGGGTGACCGTCTATGGGAAAGATGATATTCGGGTTGAGTTTAAGAAGTAGAAGATAGATTTTTAGGGGCTGCTGATATTATGTGATCAAGCGTTCACACAGTATCGGCAGCCCCATTTTTGTTTTTAAACTAAACAAGTAGACAGTGAATTTGCAACCATTGTGAGGGGTGGTTGCGTCCGGTTGCAACCTAATGCAACCATTGCAACCCTAAATGTAAATTGTCCCCCAAAAAGTAGACAGTAAAAATGCACCCACCCTGCAATAAATGAAGCGCAGGTAACTGTTATTGAGAAAATCCCAATTTGCAGACAGTGAATCTGCATCGTGGACACTGAAAATGCCTTGCAAATACTC
>JAKPUQ010000006.1 GCA_029572815.1 Bacillota bacterium
GAGTATTTGCAAGGCATTTTCAGTGTCCACGATGCAGATTCACTGTCTGCAAATTGGGATTTTCTCAATAACAGTTACCTGCGCTTCATTTATTGCAGGGTGGGTGCATTTTTACTGTCTACTTTTTGGGGGACAATTTAAGCACCACAGTATAAAGCACTAAGTCCTCATCGCCGTCATTTATGATGCTATGCTCCTGTCCGATCTTGCAATAATGACAAGTTCCTGCTGTAAGCACTTCCTCCTTGCCGTCGCATATCGCTCTGCCTGTTCCGCTTATCACGAAGTTTATGTCATTGCTTGACTTGTGACAATGCAGACCGATGGAGTATTTCGGCGGTATCCTGCTCACAATGACTTTTCCGTACTCGTTCATAAACATTTTCGCAGGGATAGCACCTTCACCGCCGTCAAGATGTTCGATCTCGATCTCCTGCATATTGTTAAAATCTATCAGCATACCGCACCTCACAGTTTTATCGGGAAATATTTTTCAAGCGTGACCTCCGTAGCTGTCAGCTTGAAATTTGCCTGCCATGTTTCCACGCCCTTTGCCACGCAGTCATCGACGATCCGTTTGACCTCATCGTAGTTCGTGCTTCTCTCAATGACCTGAAACCCCGGATTATCGTAGATGAAACAGGTCAGCAGGATCGCTCTCTGATGTTCGGCAAGGCTGCCTGCAAGCTCCTGAAAATGCTTCACCATTCTGTCGGTCGAAGAAAAAGGAGTCTGCTTTTTCGTTTTCACATAGTCGGGAATGTCGAGCTGTAAATGCTGCAAGGGCGTTTTGACCTCAAGATAGGTATTGCCCACAAGAAAATCCAGCTTTGAGATACCGAGGAACTGCTCTCTGTGTACCTCATTTCCTGTGCCGACCATATCTGCAAAACCGCCGTTTGTCAGAAAATGCTCCACATAGCGGTTTGCTGCGTTCTGGTTGATGCCGATCCACGATTTGTCCGTATCTTCGGGACAGTTCAGCGATACCGCTTTTACGGTAAAGGGCGTTTTTCGCTTGGGATCACTGCTTTTGCTCATTAAACAAGGTCTGCCCGAAAGATCGAGATTTCCCACCCTGCCCGTTGTGGGGCAATGGGCATTATAGGTCTGCCCCTCATATTGAATGACCATTGTAAACTGGCTTTTCCGCTTTTCTATGATACCCTCGCACAAATGCTCTGCAAATCTGAAAGCTGTCATATTCTCACTCCTTGACAAAGATCAGCTCTTATGTTATGATTTAAGAAACAACTGTCGCTTTATTTATCATAGCACTTTTTCGCCGTGATTTCAATATCACAGCCCAAAACTGCAACAAAAGAGGAGGATCTGTTGCTTTATGCGCAGGAAGAATATTACTTCGGAAATGATGATGAACTATATCGCTGAGGGCTTGCTGAAACTGATGAGCGACAAGCCGTATGCCAAGATCAGCGTTTCGGATATTTGCGAAAAGGCAGGAGTCAACCGCAGCACCTACTACCGCCATTTCTACACCAAAGAGGATATTATCCGCTACTACCTCGACAGTATCATGAACAGCTATCTGCTGAAATTCCGTGACAGCGACGAACAGACGATAGAGTGCTATCTCGGTATCATGTTTTCGGAATTTATGCAGAACAAGGATAACTTACTGCTGATACACCGTGAACAGCTCTCCTATCTGCTGATAGATGTGCTGAACAAGCACTTTTCGGTCAGCGACATTTCAGATTCCGCCGACCAATTCCGAACGGCATACCATATCGGCGGTATCTATAATGACCTGCTGCTGTGGTTCTCTCACGGCATGACGGAAACAGCCGAAGAAATGGTGCGCTATACTATGAAGTTCCAGATACCAAGTGATGTGTCGCTGTTCAGACAGTAAAAAGAGCTGCCCATGAGCGGCTCTTTTTCTTATTCAGCCTACTATTTCAAACAGGCTTTTGAAATTCTTTTTGGAGAACGAGGTCAGCCGTCCATTGCTCACCCATTCAATGAAAACATTGTCGAGATCGTCGATATATAAAATTGTGGCTATGCTGCCAACGGGAACGCTGTCACTTATCTTCTCTCCGAGCTTAACCTTTGCTCCGGCTGTTACTTCATCTATCATTGCTATGACCTCCTAAAAACACACTTGTATTATTATACAACAGTGGAACGGGAGTGTCAAGCACCATTTGTGCAGTAATTCCTGTTTTCCATTTGTGGTTGCACGGGAGTTGCATGACAGTTGCACGGAAAGTCAGATAAAAACACTATTGCACAACGATCTCAGGATATGCACAGAGCATTTTTCGCACTTCGTCCAAATACTCAGCTCGTTCTTTGGCAGGGGCAGCAAGTTCCACTCCGCTGCCGAACTGCATCAGCCACAGGTAAAATTTCCGGTTGATGCCTACCCGAACATGGAAACGCACAAAGTCGCTATCCTCATCGGACATGATCGAAGCGAAGTATCCGAAGTTCTCACGCATCTCATCGAGCAGATACTTCCTCACTCGGAGCGTGACCGAGGTGAAGTATTCGGGAGCGAACATATCCGTCACGAAGCCCTCATATTTTTCGTCCGGCGGCAAGTGAAGTTGAGCTGTGTTTCCACCGACGATATTCTTCATTCTGTCAACTCTGTATATCCTCCACTTGCTGTCGGTCAGGTTGAAGCATTTGAGGTAAAACCGTTCGTGAAAATAGATCACGCTCACGGGGAGCATATCTCTGTCCTTCAGATAGTATTTGATCTGCTTTTCACTCTCATCATACTTGCCGTACTCAAAATTGATTTTTCGCCGTTCACCGATCAGG
>JAKPUQ010000007.1 GCA_029572815.1 Bacillota bacterium
GAGTATTTGCAAGGCATTTTCAGTGTCCACGATGCAGATTCACTGTCTGCAAATTGGGATTTTCTCAATAACAGTTACCTGCGCTTCATTTATTGCAGGGTGGGTGCATTTTTACTGTCTACTTTTTGGGGGACAATTTAACAAACAACATAAGACAATGAGAAAAGAGAGAGAATTTGTCTAATGAAGGTACTCAGCTTATTTGACGGTATCTCCTGCGGTATGCTTGCTTTACAGAGGGCAGGCATACCTGTGGAGTGCTATGATGCGTTTGAGATCGACAAGTATGCCGTCACAGTCTCAAAGCGCAATTTCCCCGTAATCGTTCATCACGGGAATGTATATGACGGCGATTTCACGCAGTTTAAGGGGTATGACCTTCTGCTCGGCGGTTCGCCCTGCACCTATTGGTCTATCGCCAAAAAGGACAGAGAGGTTGACTGCAACGGTGAGGGGTTCAGGCTCTTTAAGGAGTATGTGAGAGCCTTAGAGGAATCCGGCTGTAAGTATTTCCTCTATGAAAATAACTACTCCGTTCATCAGCGTATCAAGGACGAGATCAGCAAAACGCTCGGTGTTGAGCTTATTATGATAAACTCGTCGCTTGTGTCGGCTCAGAACCGTAAACGCTGCTACTGGACGAACATTCCGTTTGCTTCTTTTCCTGCGGATAAGGGTATCCTGCTGAAAGATGTACTTGAAAGCGGTGTTGCGTGGCAGGACAAGTCCTACTGTATGACTGCTTCCTATGACGGTGCTGTGCTGTATAACACTTTGGAGCGCAAGCAGCGGACTATGGTCGCAGAGCCTATCCCGATCAATACATATCAGGGTACGGACAAGTCCCACACTGTCATGGCAGGCTATCACAAGTACGGTGAAGCAACGATCATCAAAAATTCAGGCTTCAACGGTGGAACAACAGCAGTCGCTACTCCCGTCCGAATCGGGCATTACGGCAAGGGCGGACAGGGACAGCGTATCTACTCCGTGGTCGGCAAGTCCGTTACACTCTCTGCCAACGGCGGTGGACAGGGTGCAAAGACAGGTCTGTATAAGATAGACCTTCCCGACGGTGACTATGTGATTCGCAAGCTCACGCCGATTGAAGCGGAGCGTTTGCAGACTCTTCCCGACAACTATACCGCAGGCATTTCCAATACCCAGCGATACAAGTGTATCGGCAATGGTTGGACGGTCGATGTGATCGCCCACATCTTGGGAGGGCTTCACAATGCTTGATGAAGCTCTGAACAAGTGTGCCGATAACAACAACTACACCATTTACACAAGTATGTGCAAGGCACAGCGTATCCTGATGCGGTCTTATGATGCCGTGTGCAGTATCAGCGGTGGTTCTGACAGCGATATTGTCCTCGACCTTATACATAAAGTCGATGAGGACGGCAAGGTCAAGTATTTCTGGATAGATACTGGCTTGGAGTATCAGGCAACAAAGGAGCATCTTGACTTCCTTGAACAGAAATACGGTATCACCATTGAGCGCGTCAAGCCAGACAAGCCTATCCCGACCTGTGTGCGTGAGTATGGTGTTCCTTTTCTGTCGAAGTATGTTTCCGAACAGATGATGCGTTTGCAGGCACACCACTTCCAGTGGGAGGACGAACCGCTTGAAGTGCTGTTGCAAAAGTATCCTCGGTGCAAGACAGCTCTGCAATGGTGGTGCGGTGAACGATATTCAGACAAAGACGGTATTCAGAAGATAAGCCGTTTTTCGATCTATCGCAACCGTTTCCTCAAAGAGTTCATCATTGCAAATCCGCCGGATTTCCCCATATCCAACAAGTGCTGTGAGTACAGCAAGAAGAAGCCTGCAAAGCGTATCGTCAAGGAACACGATGCTGACCTTGACATTACGGGTATAAGGCAGTCTGAGGGCGGTATCCGTTCCGCAGCTTTTAAGACCTGTTTCTCCGAATGCAAGTCTAAGGGGTGCAATTCCTTCCGTCCGATATTTTGGTACACGGACGGAGACAAGCGTGACTATGAGGAAATGTTCGGCGTAACGCACTCACGCTGCTACACCGAGTACGGTCTGCGTAGGACGGGCTGTGTCGGGTGTCCTTTCAGTAAGCATATCAATGAGGAACTTGCCGTCATCGAAGAACATGAGCCGATGCTTTACAAGGCAGCGGTCAATATCTTCGGCAAGTCCTATGAATATACAGCAAAATACCGTGCTTTCGTCAAGGAAATGAAAGCAAAAGAGAAAGAGGAAAAGAAGCGTGATAGACTACATGGCATTAACGGAATATCTGCCTGTGATACTGGTGGTAACAGCGGTGCTGGCTCTCCTAATCGGAGTGCCGTATCTGCTAACTACAACGCTCCTGAGATCAGAAAAGGAGCGTGATAACGATGTTCGATCCTGAATTTCAGAGAAAAGCTCTTAGC
>JAKPUQ010000023.1 GCA_029572815.1 Bacillota bacterium
ATCGGGGGGTATCGATGTGCCTACGGGCCTCTTGAGCTGGGGCTAAGGAGACTAATGTTATATTAAGGATTACTTAAGTAATACTTAATACTTATAAGCACTCGCCACCCTTACGGGGGCGGTGCTCCAGGAAGCGAACCGATAAGGAGAGCATCATCAGGAAGGATGGAGTGCATGGACAGAGAACAAGCCAGAGCTTACATCAAGGGCGAGCTGCTGAGCTATCTATCCTCTAAAGGGCTGAACCTGGGCCCTAATAACAAGAAGCCCTTTCTATGCCTGAACCCAGGGCATAACGAGAAGCGGCCTAGCATGAGCTACAACGAGAAGAAGAACAATGTGCATTGCTTCGCATGTGGGGCTACTTACGACACCCTGGACCTGATAGGCATTGACTATGACATGGACCTGAACAATGGCGAGGCCATCCTTCAAAAGGCCTGCCAGATATATAACATCACCCTTGACGGGGGATACCAGAAGCAGCCCAAAAAAGAACGGGATACACATATCAGTATACACACAAACACACAGAAGGCGGCTCCTGCTGACGAACCTGAGCCGGACTATACCGCCTTCTTCGATGAAGCACATAGCCACATAGGTGAGACTGACTACCCTCAGAGGGAGCGAGGGCTAGGGCAGGAAGTAATAGACCGCTTCAAGCTGGGGTATGTTTCGAAATGGAGGCATCCGAAAGCTCCGACTGCACCTTTTAGTCCCCGCTTGATTATCCCTACCGGCCCGTATAGCTACCTTGCAAGGGACACCAGGGCAAAGCTAACAGATGAGCAGGAGAAATATAGCAAGCAGAAGGTAGGGAGAGTTAGATTATTCAACCTGGAGGCCATCTACACAGCCAAGAAGCCGGTATTTATTACAGAGGGCGAGCTGGATGCCATGAGCATCATTGAAGTAGGCGGCGAGGCGATGGCCCTGGGAAGCACGTCAATGACAGATGAGCTGATTAACGCCTTGAAGGAAAAGCGGCCAACCCAACCTCTGATAATTGCCCTGGACAATGATGAAGCAGGAGAGGGGGCATCCACAAAGCTGATGGACGCCATGAAAAAGATAGGAATAGAGGCATACAAGAGCACACCGCAGGCCGAGCACAAGGACGCCAACGATGCCCTGAGAGCTGACAGAGACGGGCTCAAGACGGCCGTAGAGGAAGCTGAGCAGCAGGCAAATGAGGCAATGAACTCAAGGCGGGCAGAGTATCTTAAGACCAGCACAGCCCACCACATCCACGAGTTTATGGATGGGATACTAGAGAGCGTAAATACGCCTTCCATCCCTACCGGATACCAAGACCTTGATGGAGTGCTAAGCGGTGGCCTGTACGGGGGGCGTCTCTACGCCATCGGAGCGATAAGCTCATTAGGCAAGACTACCTTTATCCTGCAGATGGCGGACCAGATAGCACAGCTGGGGAAGGATGTATTGATATTCTCTCTTGAAATGAGCAGGGCAGAGTTAATGGCAAAGAGCATCAGCCGGCTAACCTTCCAGCTCAGCAACAAAGGGGCAAAGGGTAAGCCCAAGACCTCTCTGGACATAACAGACTACAGCAGATATGAGAAACATGGCAAAGAAGGACGGGCCCTGATAAAGAAGGCGATAGAGCACTATGGCGGCTATGCCCAGAGAATATTCATCAACGAGGGCTGTGCGGGGCTGGAAGACTTGGGAATTAAGCAGATAAAAGAGACAGTAGAGGAGCATATATCCCTTACGGGCAACAAGCCGGTAGTATTCATTGACTATCTGCAGATATTAGAGCCGGCTAATCCGAGGGCCACAGACAAGCAAAACATGGACAAGGCGGTCCGGGCGTTGAAGCGGCTGAGCATGGAGTATAAGGTACCGGTTGTTTGTGTATCGAGCTTCAACAGAGAGGCATACAAGAAGGAAGTACAGCTAGAGGCGTTTAAGGAGAGCGGAAACATAGAGTACAGCTCTGACATAGTGATAGGCATGCAGTTCACAGGTACGGGGAAACCTGGCTTCGACATCCAGGCGGAAAGCAAGAAGCCGGTACGCAAAGTTGAACTTGTCTTACTCAAGAGCAAGACCGGCAGCCCTGGTTATGTTATCAAGTATGATTATCATGCAGGATATAACTGCTTCATTCCTACCGGGAGCGACTTCACAGAAGTAGACCTCACAGAGGAATAAACGAGCCGTCTAATTGAGCTATAAGCCCTTGTAATTGACGGGAAGGAAATCGTATCTGGGTCCATCGTAGGGGCTGTGGCGAGTGCTTACGAATACAGGCGAGAAGGTAGTAGCGGGTGGCCCATAAGCCACCCGCTTTGCTTATGTGTCGGTATATGAAAATGATGCTTGACAGAATGAAAGAGTGGATGTATAATACTATACAGTTAAAGTCATCGACATAAGCGTATACGCATATCAGTATACACACATAAGGGGAGGCGGGAAAATGGGCGAGCTGCAGATAATTCAAGGGGGAGACATAGCAGCCCGGCAAGCGATAACGGCGGACCTCTACAACCGCTTTATCTCATATATAGACGCAAGCCCCAAGACTGTGGAGACCTATGGCAAGGCATTAAAGCAATTCTTCAGATACCTTTACCTTAACGACATCGGACGGCCTCAGCGTGAGGATGTAATAGCTTTCAGGGATGAACTCAAGGCAAGCGGGCATAAGCCCACCACAGTACAGGGATATGTTACAGCCGTTAGGTTATTCTTCAAGTGGACTGACCAGGCGGGGCTATACCCCAATGTGGCGGACCATCTTAAGGGTGCAAAGCTGGACCGAGAGCATAAGAAGGGCTACCTTACGAGCGGTCAGGTTAAGGATGTGCTCTCAGGCGTAGAAAGGGACTCCTTGCAAGGCAAAAGAGACTACGCCATTCTCACCCTGATGGTAACGGGCGGGCTGAGAACCATTGAAGTAATAAGGGCAAATGTGGGGGACATAACAACCGCCGGGGATAACACAGTCATATACCTTCAGGGCAAGGGTAGGGATGAGAAGGCGGAATATGTGAAGCTGTCCGCCCCTGTAGATAAGGCCATCAGAGACTATCTGAGGGCAAGAGGAGCCGCACAAGATAACGAGCCGTTATTCACATCAACTAGCAACAACAACAAGGGCAAGCGGCTGACCACCAGGAGCATTAGCGGCATAGTGAAGGCGAGACTGTGCGGTGCGGGCTATGACAGCAACAAGCTCACAGCCCACAGCTTGAGGCATACCGCTGTAACGCTATCTTTGCTTGCAGGGAGAGACCTTGCAGAAGTGCAGCAATTCGCAAGACATGCAAGCATATCAACAACAATGATATATAACCATGCAATAGACAAAGCGAAGAACGGCTGCAGCGAGGCGATAACGGCGGCTATATTCTAATCCTCTGAGGCCGCCACAGGGAGGAGCGGGCTGATGGACACCTTAGCGGTGATTAATCAGAAAGGCGGAGTAGGCAAGAGTACCACAGCTATGGCGATAGGGGCGGGGCTAATCCTTAAGGGTTACTCGGTCCTTTTCATCGACTTGGACGCACAGGGCAACTTGAGCTACTCAATGGGGGCGGACACCACAGGCAAGACGGCCCTGGATGTGCTGCAAGGGTTATGCTCACCGCAGGCTGCAATACAGCGGACGGGGCAAGGGGACATCATAGCAAGCTCTCCTGCATTAGCGGGTGCCGATACTATTATGACCACTACAGGCAAGGAATATCGGCTTAAAGAGGCCCTGGACCATGTGAGGGCGAGCTATGACCTCATAATCATAGACACCCCGCCGGCCCTAGGGATACTGACAATTAACGCCCTAACGGCCTGCACAGGGGCTTTAATACCAGCACAGGCAGACATCTACAGTTTGAAGGGCATAAATCAGCTTTACAGCACCATAGAGGCGGTTAGGCGGTACTGTAACCCCGACTTGGTAATA
>JAKPUQ010000056.1 GCA_029572815.1 Bacillota bacterium
ATCTCCATTGCTATTGCCACTCCTTGTTCCTCCTGTACACAAGCTCTTTCTCTTATTATACAGGATTTTTATTATTAGTGGCTCACTTTTTTATTATCATTTGTGCCATATCTGGCTCAGTTTTATTTTAGCATACATAAATTATCAAAACTGAGACATTTAATGCCTCTTATAAAAACACATCATATAGCGGAACATTTGAACATCTTGAATGTACAGCCAATATTTACAATAACAATAAAATAGAGATACAAATAGTCCATAATCCGAAAAGAAAATTCGGAGGTTCTAGTACATACGAATTTGGAAAAATAACCTACCCAACTGATACATTTTACTCTAAAGTTGATTTATCTAATTCAATTCTACACTTTCCAAATTACTTATTCAAAGAAGAAATATTTGAAAAAGATTTGACAGGTTTTGAATACAAATATAGCCCGAGTGTATATGGTATGGATGATGAAGGCGAATTATTTACTGTTACATTAATCCCAACTATATATTTGAATTCACCTGTAACCGTAAATATTTTTGGACACGAAATATCACTTCCTTTCGATTATGATCCAAATTTTGATTCGATCAACCGCCTTGATGCAAACAGAAATGGTACGGTCGATGCCGTAGACGCATCTTTAGTTCTGAGAATATATGCCGAAAACTCGACAGGAAAAGACATAAAAACCATAGGTTCACTCTATGAAATTATTAAATCTAATGGAGGAGAATAAGTATGAGATGTATTTACTGCGGAAAAACAATATCAAAGGAGGAAGCGATTTTTAAAGACAAAAGCACGCCTTTATGCTATAAACGCAATGCTGACCTGGGTAATTCGGTTTTTCTCTCAGGCGGAAAGAAATGTGCTAATTGTAAAACGCCTCTGGAATTGATCTCAGAGAAAAATATTATAATGACATCACGCCCTTTTCCATTATTTTCAGCCGGTAATGGAAAAAGCAAAGGCGGAGGTCCTCTCAGATTTGCTCTATATGAATGTCCTTCATGCGGAGAATACCACTTTTTCAAAAGTGAATAAAAACAAAACCCCCTTGCAGGACCGTGAGTTGTCCGCAAGGGGTTCATTTCTTATATGATCAAAAAAGACCTTATTCAGCAGAGTTGAGCTTCTTAGCGAGCTGTGACTTCTTTCTTGCAGCCTTATTCTTGTGCATAAGACCCTTTGCGCAAGCCTGATCAACTCTCTTGATAGCAACCTTGATTGCCTCTGCCTTGTCAGCAGAACCAGCTGCTACAGCTGCGTCAGCCTTCTTGAGGATAGTCTTGAGATTAGACTTTCTTGCCTTGTTGGCAGCAGCCTTTGTTGCATTGACCTTTACTCTCTTCTTTGCAGACTTAATGTTTGGCATTACGTTACACCTCCTTGGATTATGCAGACCGAATAATCGCCTGCATTTTACAGATAATAGGAGCAAACACGGGTTCGTTCACTCCCGACAGCTGCAACGCACAGCTGCCATACTGAGACAAATATAATTATAACATTTTTCCACACCATTTTCAATAGCCAAAAGTGAAATTATGACCCGAAATATTTTCCACAATTAAAGCAATATGCACAATATGGAGGAATTCATGGATATTCGTACTGATCTTGCACTGGAAAGCATATCTCCCGACAGTCTGCCCGAAAGCGTTCACATCTCCACAAGGGGAAGGGCTTTCCGCATAACGGAGATAACCATTGACGATGACAGCTGCCTTGACACCATCGGCAAGGGCAGGGGACGCTACATCACCCTTGAGGGCAGCAGTCTCAGCCGCTTTGCCGAGGACTATCAGTCCATGACCGAGGAGCTTGCCGCGGAGCTGTCCGCACTTGTGCCCGAGGGGGATATTCTGGTGGCAGGTATAGGGAACAACGATATTACGCCCGACGCCATAGGTCCCCAGACTGCCGCAAAGGTGCTTGCCACGCGGCATCTCAGCTGCGATACCGTGGAGGAGGAGTTTTTCGCGTCCCTGCGCCGAGTCAGCTCTCTTGCAGGTGGAGTAATGGGGCAGACGGGCATTGAGTCCGCGGAGCTTATACGGGCAGTAGCAGCGGAGCTCCGCCCTGCCGCCGTCATAGCCGTGGACGCCCTCGCCTGCACGGATATAAGCCGTCTGGGCACCACCATACAGCTCACCGACACAGGCATATCCCCGGGAAACGGAGTTTCCAACCACCGCATAGAGCTGTCGGAAAAGGTGCTGGGAGTTCCCGTCATCGCCGTGGGAGTCCCCACGGTGGTGGATATGCACACCATAGTCCGCAGCCTGACAGGGAAAAAAATAAACAGGGAGCTGCCAAATATGATGGTAACTCCCCGTGATATAGACCGCCTTACAGAGCGAGCCTCCCAGCTCATCGCCTTCGGCATAAACCTTGCCCTGCAGCCTGCCCTAAGCTTTGAGGACGTAAGAGGGCTGTTTTAAAATTCATAATTCATAATGCATAATTCATAATTATAAGTGATATCCGCATAAAAATTCTGACGTCAGCTTTTCACGTTCAGTTGAAAAAGTGCTGTAAGCGAACTTGCGAGCGTATGGCAGCGTGAGTCCCCGCGCTACCACATGAACTCCACATCGGGAGCTTTTACCATGTTGATCTCGGGCTCGGGCTGAGACCTTTCCTCCTTCAGCAGAGCCTTTGCAAGCTCCTCCATTTCAACTATCTCGTGGAAATAATCGTTAAGGGGGCTGGAGCGCCTTGAATACTTCAATAGCGTGGTCGGCTATTTTATGGGAAAAAAGCTCCTCAGCGCCGCTGACCTTGGTGTAGACGCTGAATCCCTTTTTGATGAAATAGGGCTCCAGCTTCGGGTCGGGACAGGGCTTTTTCCGCTTGTACTCGTCACCGCCGACGGTGAGCCCGTACTTTTCAACAAGCTCATCCACCATGTTGATAAACAGCTCCGAGTCCTCAAGAAGTCCGCTGCGGAAACGCTCCATAACAGCGGCTTCGGGCTTGGAAATGCGGAAGCCGAACTCCGCTCCCTCGGGGGAAAGCTCGAAATACAGGGTAGGAGTCTTGCTCCAGTACCAGGCATCGTAGCGGACATATATCCACATGGTGTCACGGTAGTGAAGGTAGGGAGCGAAATTCTCGTCGCGGTATATCCTGCCCACCTTGTACATCATGCCGTCAGTTTCGGCAAAGGGCGCAAAAAGCTCCTCGCCGAGAGCCTTCATAGGCTCGTATATCTTCTCGGTGTAGACCGCCTTCCGCGGCTCGAACCACTCTTTATTGTTGTTATGCCTTATGCCGAGGAGGAACTCCAGCGCCTCCTGTGAAAATCCTTCAAACATGGTTTATCCTTTCATAAATCATAATTTATTGTAATACCTTGCGGCAACTATGAATGGGATTCCAAAGGGACTGTGTTCCTTTGGCAGAGTCCAGAGGCAGCGCCTCTGGCGGGGTTCAAGGGGCAGAGCCCCTTATTACGTCAGGCGCCTCGCAAGGGGTGAATCCAAAAACAGTCCGGTGGACTGTTTTTGGAGAGGGGACGCCTTGTAAGAGAAGGCGTCCCCTGGTTGAGCGGATGATAGTCGCCACTATAATACGATTTTTGTGGGACGCCGAGGGCGGCGTCCCCTACATTAGCTAACGGCTAAGGGCTCAAATCAAAATTTAGCAAAGCTAAATTTTGATTTACCATAGCAGTAAAATAAACACAATGCCCCGAAGCACTTTGAAATGCTTCGGGGCAAAACTTCTGTATAGGGAGCCGCCATAAAGCGTCCCGTTTGTTTCATGTTGGGCTGTAACTCTCAACTCTCAACTTTCAGCTTACGCCGCTCCGCCCTTTTCTGTGGTGAACTCTATGGTGGCACCGTTGCTTACGGCGGTGATATTGCCGTTGAAGCAGGTGGAATAGGTGGGTATCTTCATATCCGACAGCATATCCTGCACCTTTCCGGAGCATGTGCTTGAGTCGGTGCAGACCACCGCGCACTTGGGCGAGGTCGCCTTGAGAAAGTCGCCAAGGTTGTCCAGCTTTCTGCCGTGATAGGGTATTTTCAGCAGAGTACACTTGCCGATGTCCATTATCTCGTCAAGGCGTTCCTCCATGGCGTCTCCAGTAAACAGGAGAGTGTTATTGTGGTGGACTGCTTTGGTTACGAGGGAGAAGTCGTTCTCGTCGCTGTCACCGCCGCCGTATGAGGACTTCTTCGGCGCATAGACCGTGTAGTCCACATCGTCGAGAGTGAAGGTCATATCTGATGTCAGACGTGTGCGGGGAGTTTCGTTTTCCTCCAGCACCTTGCAGAATTTATTGTATTCGTCAACTGTTCCGTCATAGTCGGGGGTGAGGACGTTCTTTACCTCAAAGTTGTTGAGCGCCTTTGCGGCGCCGCCGACGTGGTCCTTGTCGAAATGAGTGATGATGAGGTAATCTATGGTATTCCTGCCGCTTTCCTCAAGTATTGCGGCTATCTTCTTTCCATCGCCTTTTTCTCCGCAGTCGATGACCACTGTTCCTGTCTCGGACTGCAGCACTATTGCGTCTGCCTTGCCTACGTCGATGAAGTCTGCCTTGAACTCCTTTGCATTGGCAGGGGGCTTGTTATTGCTGCATGAGAACAGTGAAGCAGCTGCTATAACAGGGGCAGCCATGAGTGCTGCCAGTTTTTTTAAATCGGGCATAGATATCGCTCCTTTCGGGGAAATGTGAGTATACACCTTCACATTTTACATGATACTCCCGGAAGCTTAAAATAATCTTAATCCTGCTTTGCTTTTACGGAGATGATATACATGACATCTTCATCGGGAGTCCTGGGGCTCCAATCGCGGAGCCATGCGCCGTCGGCTATCTCCTTGCAGGCTTTGTCGGAACGGGCAGTGCCGAGAAGCTTCGCTGTCTCCTTTTCGGATTCTTCGCATGTATTTCCCAGCAGGATAAAATGCTCCTCACTGTACCAGGTGTGCTCGGCAGCGTCCTTCTTCACGGGATAGTAATGCATGGTGCAGTAAATATCCTCGCTGTCCTTGCCAAGAAAATGCAGATATATAGTGTAATAGGGACCTCTGCCGTCTTTGGTGATCTCCTCCGTGAACACAGCGTCAACAGGGGCGGCACCCTTGAATGGGGCGTAGTATTCGCTCTCGCCGCTGTCCGCATTGTCCTTTATGTTGGCAAAGGCACCGTTTACAGCCTTCTCCGCCAGTTCAAGAGTAGCTTTTCTTTCGGCTTCGGACTGCTTCAGACGATGCATGGTCCAACGGTCCGACAGGAAGCCTGTGAGTATGAGCAGGCAAATGCCTGCAATTATCGAAACTGTGAGAATGGCTGCTCTTTTCAGTAAATTCATATAAAACCTCTCCTTTTTCGGTCATCTGAATATAATACACCGCAGAGGCAGAAAAGGTTTCAATTTCTTCAAAAAATATATATTGTTAACCTGAGTGCTGCGCACTTGAAAAGTTCCTGAAAATATGGTATAATAATTCATTAAAGGTTTTTCACGGAAGGAGATGGTCTGCGAATTGAAGGACAATACCGCGGCTATCAGCGAAATAAAGGAAATTATCGGCGATGATCAGCCGAAAGCATACATCAGGAGCTTCGGCTGTCAGCTGAATGTCTCCGACGGCGAAAAGATAAAGGGACTGCTGAGACAGATTGGCTACACCTTTACCGAGGACGAGCACGAGGCTGACCTGATAATACTCAACACCTGCGCCGTCCGCGAGAGCGCCGAGGACAGAGTTTTCGGCATCGTGGGCAGCATGAAGAAGCTGAAGGAGCTGAAGCCCTCGCTCATTATCGGTATCGCAGGCTGCATGACCGCACAGAGCCACATCGCCGAGAAGATAAAGAAGTCCTATCCGCAGGTGGATATCGTTCTGGGCACCTCTGCCATAAGCGCTCTGCCAAGGCTGCTTTTAGAGGCTCTCCGCGGAGCTAAGTTCTCGGCGGATATAAGCGAGTATGACGACTTCTCCGAGGTGGTGGAGCAGGTCCGCGACAGCAGCTTCAAGGCTTCGGTGCCAATAATGTTCGGCTGCAACAACTTCTGCACCTACTGCATTGTGCCCCATGTCCGCGGACGTGAGCGCAGCAGACGCGCCGATGACATTGTGGCTGAGGTCTGTCAGCTGGTGAAAAGCGGCTACAAGGAGATAATGCTGCTGGGACAGAACGTCAACTCCTACGGCAAGGACCTGGAGGAGGACGTGGACTTCCCGAAGCTGCTCCGACGTCTTAACGAGATAGATGGGGACTTCTGGATACGCTTTATGTCATCTCACCCCAAGGACGCTTCAAAGGAGCTCATCGATGCCATTTTCGACTGCGAAAAGGTGGCGAAGCACCTGCACCTGCCTGTCCAGAGCGGCAGCAGCGAGGTGCTCAGGCGCATGAACCGCCGCTACACCGTGGAAAAGTACATGGAAACAGTGGACATGATACGCAGCCGCGACCCTGATTTTTCGCTTACCACCGATCTTATCGTGGGATTTCCCGACGAGTCTGATGAGGACTTCAAAGGCACTCTCGATATCGTAAGGCGGGTGAAGTACGATAATATCTACTCCTTCATCTACTCAAAGCGCTCGGGCACTCCCGCAGCCACTATGGCTGACGGAACCTCCGAGGAGGAAAAGGGCAGGCGCATGAGAAAGCTGCTGGAGGTCCAGAGAGAGGTCTCCACAGAGCACTACAAGCGCTTTGTGGGAAGGACCATGAGAGTCCTCGCCGAGGACAGGGCAAAGAAAAAAGAGGGCTGGCTCACAGGCAAGAGCAGTGAGTTCATCATAGTTGAATTTGAGGGAGACAGCTCTTTGATAGGACAGTTCGTGGACGTGGAGATAACAGGCTCTATGAACTGGGCTGTCACAGGAAAAATAAAGGGATAAACAGGAGGTTGCGTTATGAAAAGAGTGATCGCATTATCATGTCTTGCAGCAGTACTGCTGGCAGGCTGCGGAAAGAACGAGTCGGGGGGCTCGTCCAAAAAGAAGACAGAGACTGCCACTGCCGCCGAGACTACGGCAGCAGAGACAACTGCCGAGATGACCACAGCAGAGGTCACCACAGAGGCGGAGACAACTACAGAGCCCGAAAACAGCGCGTCCGCAGGGGACAGAGAGACTATGTACCCCGAGGCGTACAAGAACATGATACAGGAGAAATATGATATGCTCGCAGATTATCAGACCGGCGAGATCAGAATTTCGTATACGCTCTATGATATTGACACAGACGGCGTTCCAGAGCTTGTGCTGAGCTATGACGAAGAATACATGGAAGAAAAGATCGAAGGCAATCTGGGAATGTATACCTGCGATGAGAACGGTGAGGCACAGGAGGTAGGCTATTTCGGTCCCAATCCTGCTGCATGGGGCTGTACGAGCGACGCAGGCGATCTTGCGCTTATATATGAAATGCCCGACTATATAGGTATACATCATCTCGTCTTGTCCGACGGCAGCGTCGGCATTGATGACACTGCCGAATTCGACCGCGACGAGAATACGGTCACCAAGGACGTTATGGCAGAGGGCGGCTGCAAATACCTTCCCTATGTCAGCATAGTCGGAAAGGACGACGATATAAAGTCTTCATACATTGATCCCAATACCGGCAAGACTGAGGAAAAAGACGGTTTCGGCTTTGAATTTTTTGGCTGGGAAGCCTGACCGATGCCCGTCGGTGCCCTTTGTCTTACGAATAAAATGAAAACTTTCAGGAGAATAATATGAAAAAGATACTTGCTATTTTATGTCTGACAGCTGTAGTGCTGGCAGGCTGCGGAAAGCCCGAGGCTGACAGCTCATCGGCAAATGAGCCCGGGACTGCAACAGCCGCTGAGACAACAGCTGCCGCTGAAACTACGGAAACCGCAGAGACAACTGCCGGGTCGACCACAGCAGAGGTGACAACGGAAGCTGAGACGACTACAGAGCCCGGCGGAAATGTTTCCGCAGGAGGACTTATGGATATGTACCCTGCTATCTATGAGGGATTCATCAAGTCCGAGTTTGACAGGATAGCGTCTGAAAATGAAGGTCTCGCAAGCATTGAATTTGCTTTCCGCGATCTTGACGTTGACGGCATACCCGAGCTTATATTCAAGCGCGGCACCTGCGAGGCAGACTATCAGGTAAATGTTTTCACCCTTGACAGCGAGGGAAATATAAAGGACTGCGGACTTATCGGCGGCGGTCATACCGCATTCGGATATGACGAGAATACAGGAAGACTCGTTATGATATGGGGGCATATGGGTGCGGCTGATATAGAATATCTTGAATGGGACAACGGCACCGTGAAGTCGGTGGATAACTATGAGTTCACACTGGACGAGAATACTCCCTCCTATGACACTGTCCTGGAGGAAAAGGGCATAAAGTACATGGAGGATGTTCTTTGACGACGCTGTTGTGGTGTCAAAGGCTCTGGAGCTGACCCTGACGGGCAGGGACTGCGGTCTGGAGGAGAGGGCTCCCATGTGCGGAGTTCCCTATCATGCGGCGGATATGTACATAAAGAGGCTCATCGACATGGGCTTCAAGGTGGCTGTCTGCGAGCAGCTCACCGACCCTGCCGAGACCAAGGGTATTGTAGTCCGCGACGTTATCCGCGTAGTTACTCCAGGTACCCTTACCGAGAGCAGTATGCTGGACGACGGCAGCAACAACTACATTTGCAGCATTTACTACGACGAGGAGGAAAAGACCTGCGGCGTGGCGTCTGCCGACCTTTCCACAGGTGAGGCTGCACTGAGCTTTTTCGAGGGCAAGGACCTTGAGGCAGGCGTCATCAACGAGCTCTCACGCTGTCAGCCTGCGGAGATAATCTTCCCCCAGAACTTCCTGTCCCTGAAAAATGCGGCGGAGTTCGTGAAGGTAAGGCTCAGCTGCGCTGTTACCCTCCGCGATACTATCTGCTTCACTCCCTCCGCAAGACGTGACATGACCGCAGCCGTATTCGGTGTAAAGTCCGTGGCAGAGCTGGGGATAAGCGAGAACGGAGCGGACTGTGCGGCAGTATGCGGACTTTTCGACTACATCAACGATACACAGAAGTCCTCGGTTTCGAGATTTACGGAGCTGAAGCTCCTCAGCGGCGACGCATTCATGGGGCTTGACCTCAATGCAAGGCGCAATCTGGAGCTTACGGAGACCCTGCGCAGCAAGGAGAAAAAGGGCTCGCTGCTGTGGGTGCTGGACTCCACAAAGACTTCAATGGGCAGGAGACTGCTTAAAAACTGGATCGAGCAGCCACTTAAAAGCCCTGCAAGGATAATCGAGAGGCTTGATGCGGTGGAGTCACTCTACCGCAAGAGCGTGGTGCTGGCAGACCTTACCGACCTGCTGGACAGAGTGTACGACCTTGAGCGACTTATGACCAAGGTCATGTACAAGAGCGCAAACCCAAGAGACTTAAAGTCACTTTCCGCTACAGCACAGCAGCTTCCGCTGATAAAGCAGGAGCTGGAAAAGCTCAGCGACTCAAAGCTGCTGGCAAAGTACAACAGTGAGATCTTCACCCTTGACGAGCTTGTTAATCTTGTTGAGAACGCCATCATGGACGAGCCGCCTATCTCCGTAAAGGACGGCGGAGTCATCAAGGAGGGCTTCAACAAGGAGCTTGACGAGCTTCGCCACATAATGAACAACGGCAGGAGCATCATCGACGAGATAGAGCAGCGCGAGAAGGAAGCAACAGGCATAAAGAACCTGAAAATAGGCTTCAATCGCGTGTTCGGCTACTATCTGGAGGTGACGCGCTCCTACTATGACCTCATTCCCGAGGGCTGGATACGCAAGCAGACCCTCGCCAACGCCGAGCGCTTCATCACAGAGGAGCTGAAAAACGCGGAAAACGCTATTCTTGGTGCCAAGGACAAGGCTCTCTCGCTGGAGGCGGATATTTTTGCGGAGGTACGGGACTTCCTCGCCACCAAGCTGGAAGCCGTTCAGCGCACAGCCTCGGCAGTTGCCTCGGTGGACGTTCTCTGTTCCTTTGCGGACGTCGCACTGCGCAACCAGTACGTCAAGCCTGATATCGCCATTGACGGCGCTATCGACATTAAGGCAGGCAGACACCCCGTTGTAGAGCTCATGCTCACCGATGAGATGTTCGTGCCAAACGACCTTTACATAGACAACAAGGCGGACCGTATGTCCATAATCACGGGACCCAATATGTCGGGTAAATCCACATATATGCGTCAGGCGGCTCTCATAGTCCTCATGGCGCAGATAGGCAGCTTTGTTCCTGCGGATTCCGCCAAGATCTCCGTGGTGGACAAGATATTCACCCGTGTGGGCGCCTCGGACGACCTTACCGCAGGACAGTCCACCTTCATGGTGGAGATGAGCGAGGTCTCGGATATACTGAAAAACGCTACCAAGGACAGCCTTGTCATACTTGACGAGGTGGGCAGGGGAACCTCCACCTTTGACGGCGTAAGCATTGCACGTGCCGTTGCGGAGTATATATGCAATTCCAAGAAGCTGGGCTGCAAGACACTTTTCGCCACCCACTACCACGAGCTCATAGGTCTGGAGAACGAGCTGGAGGGCGTAAAGAACTACAGCATTGCCGTAAACAAGCACGGCGGCACCATACGCTTCCTGAGAAAAATAGTCCGCGGCGGAGTGGACGAGAGCTACGGCGTTGACGTTGCAAAGCTGGCAGGACTGCCCTCAAAGGTAGTCGCAAGGGCAAAGGAGCTCCTTGAGGAGATGGAAAAGGCTCATCAGGCAGAGCGCCCTGCGGCAGTCCGTGAGGAGTCGGGACAGATAAGCTTCGGCAGTCTGGGCAGGGAAGCAGCTCTGGAAATGCTGGAAAAGACCAATATCGACGAGCTCACCGACGGCGAGTGCCGCGAGCTCCTCAGGGATATGCTGAAGGCTATACAGTAGGGGCGGATACTATCCGCCCGTAAGAAAGAGGGAACGGCATGGAGTGCAGATATTGTGGAAACAAGATGCAAAAAGGCAGGATAAGGTCTAAGGCGAGCCTGCTTAATCCAATTGCTGCGTCAGACCTTGTATGGACTGACGAAAAGGATATTGGAAAAATGAAACGTAATGAAGCTAAGCTTTCAGAGGAAAATGAAGCATGGTACTGTGAGACCTGCAAGCTTGTTTTTTCAGAGCTGCCTGTAAAGCCGCCTGTTTTTTAATTTCTTTGTTATAAAGAAAATGTAATTATGCATTATGAATTATGAATTATGAATTATGAATTAAATCTGAGGTGACAATTATGCCTGCATACTTTTCAATGATAATGGAATTCAGCCGCGCAGAGCTGGATTTTGACAATATGAAGGAGCTCACCGCTTACATCAAGCACGCAGGGCTTGAATTCAAGAGCGGACTGAAGGGCTACGAAAACGAGTCCATGGAGGATATAATGGACTGGAACCAGAAAAAGCTGGAGGAGGACTTCGAGCTGGGCTACGACGAGGACGCTTCCAACGATTACAAGCAGATGCGCTTTGAATATGACGGATTTTCCGGGGTACGCGGCTTCATCACCAACGAGGAGCCCATCCGCGGTGAGTATATCTTTACTCTGCTGATACCTCAGGAGGAGGTTCACGTTGAGGGAGATACCTACAAAAAGGAAGCAGTTGAGAAGCTGAAAGCCATAGCCGCAAAGCTGTGGATACTGCCTAAAACACGCACTATGCAGACAGAACTGGAGCTGGGCGAGGGTATCACCACCGAAATGGATATCAGGGACGGAGCTGCTCCAAGTGCCTGTCCATTCGCCATCGTATCGGAAAAGCAGTTCGGACGCATGGACACAGCCGATTACACCGCCGAGCATATCGAATACGGCGGAGTCATTCTCACCCCCAAAAGGGTAAAGCTGGTCTGAGCTGCTGCAATTCGGAAAGGAAGTAAACAATGCCCCCTATCAACGTCCTTAGCAAGGAAATATCAGAGCTTATCGCCGCAGGCGAGGTCATCGAGCGTCCCTCGTCGGTAATAAAGGAGCTTGTGGAGAACTCCATAGACTCGGGTGCAAGACATATAACCGTGGAGATAAAAAACGGCGGAACTACCTATATGCGCGTCACCGACGACGGCTGCGGAATGTCCTTCGGTGACGTTCCCAAGGCGTTCCTTCGTCATGCCACCAGCAAGATAAGAGAAAAAGAGGACCTTGACAATATCATCACTCTGGGCTTCCGCGGTGAAGCCCTTGCCTCCGTTGCGGCAGTCGCCCGCGTGGAGATAATGACCAAGCAGCGTGAGGAGATGTACGGAACCCTCTATACCATCGAGGGAAGCGTGGAAAAGTCACATGAGGAGAGCGGCTGTCCCGACGGTACTACGGTAATTATCCGCGACCTTTTCTACAATGTGCCTGCAAGGCGCAAGTTCATGAAAAAGGACGTCACCGAGGCAAACGCGGTCAGCAATATCCTCCAGAAGATAACCATGTCCCACCCGGATATAGCCTTCCGCTTTATCCGCGACAACCGCACGGAGTTCAACTCCAGCGGCGACGGAGAGCTGTTTTCGGCTGTTTATGCGGTCTACGGCAGAGACTTCGCCCGTGACCTCATTCCCGTGGACTATGAGTACGAGGGGGTAAAGGTAGGCGGATACGTCATTAAGCCCCTTTATTCCAAGAACAACCGCGCCTTCCAGAACTTCTTCGTAAACGGCAGATACGTCCGTTCACGTCTCTGCTCCGCAGCTCTGGAAAACGCCTATACCAACATGATAATGACGGGAAAATTCCCTGCCTGCGTTCTCCTTGTGGACTTAGCCCCCAGCGCTATGGACGTTAATATCCACCCCACAAAGGCTGAGGTGCGCTTCACCAACGAGAAGTCCGTCTCGGACGCTATCTACTTCGCGGTGAAGAACGCCATGATGAAGGACGGCCTCATCTATGAGTTTGAGCTGAAGCCCCATGCGGACTGGACCAAGGCTGCTCCCGAGCAGGAGGAGATGAAGCAGCAGGAGTTCCTGTTCACTCCCGTTGACAAGATAGAGGAAACAGAGCAGAAAATGGCAGAGGCAGCCCCTCCCGTTTATACGGCTCCCAAGGCGGAGCATACTGCGGCTGAGGAACAGCCCTACACGGCGGATATAGCTGCAAGCCCTGCCTATGACAGACCCGAGCCCGTGCAGTACACCGCTCCCGTCTGTGAGAAGCCTGCGGGGACAGCTGCTCCAGCGAGCATTACAGCTCCCGAGCCCGTTAAGGAGCCCGAGAGAGTTCCCGAGCCTGTGGAACCTCCCAAGCCTGTGGAGGGATTCAGCTACATCACACAGCAGGCGTTCACCGCAGCTCCCGTACAGCAGCCTGTTGAGGAGAAGGCTCCCGAGGAGTCTGTGTGGACAGAAAAGCCGAAGATCCGCGTCATCGGCGAGGCTTTCGGGCTATATGTCATCGCGGAGCTGGGCGACGATACCATGATAATGATAGATAAGCACGCCGCCCATGAGCGCATAATCTTCGAGCGACTCAAGAGCCGCAACTGCCGCCAGTACAGCCAGCAGCTCCTTACGGGGGTCAAAGTTCTCCTCACAGGGGACGAATTCAGCGCCCTTGAAACAAATCAGGAGCTCCTTGCGGACCTGGGATTTACCTTTGATTTCTCCGAGAAGCCCTGTGTTGTGGCAACGGCTGTTCCCACCTTCATTATGGAGCTGGACATGGAGGACATAATCTCAGAGATAGCCAATAATCTCCGTATGTACAGCCACGACCCACAGTCTCATATGCTGGACGATATGCTCCACACAGTTGCCTGCAAATCAGCGATAAAGGGCAACGACAAGAACAGTCTTGAGGAGCTTCAGTCCCTTGCGGAGCAGGTCTACTTCGATGAACGCATACGCCACTGCCCCCCACGGCAGACCCGTGATGTTTACCATGACAAAGAGCAATATCTCACATCAGTTCAAGAGAACATAAGGAGCATAATATGCAAAAAGCAGTAAAAGTTTTTATCCCGTTATTACTGGCGATCGGTCTGGGAATTTTCAGCTTCTATAATTACATTGACGGATATGTTGTCGATTCATCTCATCTTAAAATGAAGTTCGGCGAGGTTCCCGCGGGAACTGAGTTTGCGGATATACTTGTAAAGGAAGACTGGCACAGGTACCCTGATGGAGCTGTCAATGTATCTTTTGCGCCTACACTGGAACTTGATGAAAACTGCGAACTCGCAAAGTATAACGAGGACGGCTATGCAAGTATGATCCTGAGGACGGGACTGGCTTTACTGGAAGATCATGAGATGTCTCCCGAGGTCTCGGACAAGCACAGCTGTCTCGGAATGATGAGCGGAGATGGTGACATTTTTGACCATATTCACCATATAAAGGTGGCTTACTGCGATAAAGACGGCAATATCCTCGGTATCACCGATGAGGCTGAGGTGAAAAGCGCGATGTTCGGCAGACCTGAGTACACCATAAAGGCGGACGGCAGCAAGGTGGAACTTGATACGCACATAAAGCTGACCTTCTTCTGGGGAGTTGTACTGCCCGGAGTATTAGGAGCTATCCTCCTTGTAACAGCCATAGATATCGCAGTCAAGGATCGCAAAAAGTCTAAAGCGTCAGATAGTGAAGAGTAAAATATACTATGAAACGGGTAATCAAAGTACTAATTGCGGTATATTGTATGGCTTTTATGTGCATTTTCGGCGGTATCGATGCCTTTGCACGGAAACATGAACCCGATCGTCTGAGGGTGGAGTTCGGAGAGGTGCCTGATGGAACAGTGTTTGCGGACATACTCGTAAAGGACAGATGGCACGATAAATATGCCATTGACTTCAATGAGGAAAACGGCGCATTTCTTGGAGTCGGCAAGGACTGCGGACTTGCGAAATATGACAAAAATGGCTACACAAGTCTGCTTCTTAGACATAGCTGTGCTGAATTTCAGGGCGCAGCTCTATCACCTGATGATCGATGGAAATATGTATCATACCAATTTAAAATAAGCAGCAAGAATCTTTTCAGGAACTATCGCAGTATAAAAATCGCTTACTGCGATAATGACGGCAATGTTGTCGGAGTCACGGAGAAAGCACTGACAAAGACATTCTTTTTTACGGTATCCGGATACGACATCTATGCTGACGGCAGCAGCCTTGAATTCAGGCTTTTAGAAGCGCCGCTGACATTGATCGTTGTTTCGATAACGCTTGGGATCATGCTGATCATAATTCTGATCGTGACACTGCTTGTTGCAGGCAGAATGAGAAAACGGCGGAATGTGAAAATTATAAACCACATACGATCTGGAGAAGTCGATAATGAACGAAAAAAATAAAAAGCCCTTTGTGCTGGCGGTGGTCGGACCTACGGCATCGGGCAAGACATGGCTGGGCGTTGAGCTGGCGAAGATATACGGCGGAGAGGTCATCTCCGCCGATTCCATGCAGATATACAAGGGCATGGACATAGCCTCCGCAAAGCCTTCGGAAGATGAAAAACAGGGGATCCCCCACCACCTCATGGACTTCCTTGACAGGGGAGAGAGCTTCAGTGCCGCTGATTATGTGAAGCTGGCAAATGAGAAAATAGTGGATATACTCTCACGGGGAAAGCTGCCCATTATCGTGGGGGGAACGGGTCTCTATGTGGACTCTCTGCTTGAGAACGTGAAGTTCTCCGAGGGGGGCAGCGATGAGGCTTACCGCGCGGAGCTCTGCGCCTTCGCAAAGGAGCATGGCAACGAAGCCCTTCACGCCCGTCTTGCGGAGCTTGACCCCGAAGCCGCAGAGGGCATACACCCGAATAATCTGGTGAGAGTGATCCGCGCTCTGGAGGTCTGTCACGTTACGGGACGGAAATTCAGTGAGCTGAAAAAAGAGAGCAGGACAGTGGAAAGTCCCTATAATTCCCTTATTATCGGGCTGAGCTACACTGACAGGCAGACCCTCTATGACCGCATAGACCTGCGCGTGGACGAGATGGTGAAGGCAGGTCTTGTGGAGGAAGCCCGCGCCCTCTGGCAGGAGAGCGGCATGAAGACCGCCGCCAACGCCATTGGCTACAAGGAGCTTATCCCATACTTCGAGGGGGAGGCGGAGCTCTCCGACTGCATTGCCACTATCAAGCAGGAAACGCGGAGATACGCCAAGCGTCAGCTCACATGGTTCAGACGAAATGACCGTATAGAGTGGATAATGATGGACGGATTTGATAAAAAGAATGAAATATTAGAAAAATGCAAAAAAACTATAGCCAAATACATGGAAATGTGATATAATGTACTGTGTGTATTTCTATGCGGTATATTTGGCGAAACATTTTACCCACAGATTTCTTCACGCAAACAAATAAAAAAGGAGAATGTGTATGAACAAAACTATCAATCTGCAGGACGTGTTCCTCAATCAGTGCAGAAAAGACAAGATCATGGTGACTATTATCCTCACCAACGGCTTCCAGTTCAAGGGAATGGTAAGAGGCTTTGACAGCTACGTTGCCATCTTTGACTGTGACGGCAAGCAGCAGCTCGTTTACAAGCACGCTATCTCAACGATCATTCCTGCAAGAGCAGTATCTATCCTCGACGCTTCCGAGAAAAACGACTAAGGGTGGTCTGAATGCGATTTACCAAGTCGGAAGGCAGCTTCCTGGTAAAAACACTGCGAAATGTGGTGCTGGTGCTGCTTCTGATAATTTTTGTCAGCATAGTCTATAACTTCCGCAACAGGGAAAGCAATACTGTCTCTGCCCTGACAGCCTCTGCGGTCTCCTCAAAGGAGTACAAGGGCGTGTTCATCAGGGACGAGGAGATCCTTCTCTACAGCGGGAACGGCGTCCTCAGCTATAACGTCTCCGACGGAGGCAAGGTGGGAAGCGATACCATTATCGCCGAAGCCTATCCCGACGACGAACAGCTGAGCATCAAGCGCGAAAAGGCTAAGCTGGAAAATGAACTGAATATCCTGAAAAAGATACAGAACCCCGGTACACTTGAATCTGCTCAGCCTGCCAGTCTGTCAGAGAGCATCGATACAAGCTACCGAAGCCTTATCTATTACAGGGATACAGGCGATTACGATGAGCTTGAGAAAGTCAAGGACGATCTCCTCGTACAGCTCAGTACCTACCAGATCATTACCAACGAGGTCCAGGACTTCAATCAGAAGATCTCGGACATAGAGGCTGAGATCACCAAGCTGGACGCCAGATCAGTGGTCTCAAAGGAGCAGATACAGGCTCCCCGCTCGGCGTATTTCGCCAGCTACTGCGACGGCTATGAGGACAAGCTCACCACAGCAGGTCTCGATAAGATAACAGCCTCGGAGATCGACAGCATAGAGGACAAGAAGTCCACTGCTCCCAATGTGGTGGGAAAGCTTATCGACGGCTATGGCTGGTACCTTGCACTGGTGGCTGACAACTCCCGTAAGGAGTATGCTATCGGCGAGAACGTGCGCCTCAGGTTCGATTCCTCTGCGGAGTCGTATCCTGCACAGATAACCGATATCCGCGATGAGAGCTCAACAAGGAGCGTCATTATCATCTTCTGCGACAAGTTCAACTGTGAGCTGGTCCAGCACAGAGCCGAGCGCGTCGAGCTCATAAAGGGCGAATTCACAGGGCTCAAGGTTCCCCGTGAGGCTATACGCTTCAAGGATATCACCGAGACCGTTACCGACGATCAGGGCAATGAGCAGACAAAGAACTCCACATGGAAGGGCGTCTACATCCGCGAGGGTGAACAGATCCTGTTCAAGAAGATCGACGTTATTTATGAGGGAAGCGATTACGTTCTTTCAAAGATCACGGACGATACGGAATTCCTTGCTCTTTATGACGATATTATCATCGAGGAGGTCGATAAAGATGACGAACAGTAACGATCTCGCTTATATCGACGAGAATCTGCGCATAATAAGAGAGAGATGTGCCGAGGCAAAGGCTAAGTACCGCAGCCCTGATGACAATATCCGCATCATGGCTGTCACCAAGACAGTGGCTCCGGAAGCAATAAACCGCGCCGTATCGCTTGGCATTGACCTTCTGGGCGAGAACAGGGTGCAGGAATATCTCTCAAAAGCCGAACAGTATGACAAGTCTGCTGAGGTGCAGTTCATCGGCCATCTTCAGACAAACAAGGTCAAATACATTATAAATAGTGTAAGCATGATACAGTCCGTGGACAGCCTTAAGCTGGGACAGGAGATCAGCCGCCTCGCCGTTAAGAACGGCAGGGTCATGGACATACTCTGCGAAGTCAACATAGGGGGAGAGAACTCCAAGAGCGGCGTTGCTCCCGCAGAACTGGATCAGCTTATTGAGGAGCTCAGAGAGCTTGATGGCATAAGGATAAGAGGCCTCATGACCATACCGCCGCCCTCCGGCAGCGACATCTTCCTGGGAAGGATGAAGGAGCTCTATGACAGCGTCTCCTCACGATACGAGGGAATGGATACCCTCTCAATGGGCATGACCCACGATTACGCCGAGGCTATAAGATACGGCTCAACACTGGTGCGCATAGGCACGGGGCTCTTCGGCGCAAGAGACTATTCAAAGTAATTTCCAGCGGAACGCTGAACATCAACACGGGATGCTCCGCATTGATCCTGTGAAGAGATATAAAATATAAATAATGCGGAGAAGGAGTATTAAGATGAAACTTTTTGAGAACATTAAGGAATTTTTCTTTGCTGCAGAGGACGACGATTTCGACGCTGATGTTCCGGTACGTCACGAGCGTGAGCGCAGCTTCTCACCTGCTGATCAGGACGATGCTCCCGTTAACGAGGGTGCAAGTGCAGGCACAGGCAGAAGAAACAAGGTCGTTAATATCCAGACCACAGCACAGCTTCAGGTGGTTCTGGTAAAGCCCTCAGCATTCACAGATGCAAAGCAGATCGCTGATCATCTTATCGCCAAGAAGACTGTAGTTCTCAACCTTGAGACAGCTTCTCCCGAAAACAAGAGAAGAATAATCGACTTCCTCGTAGGCGTTGCCTATGCAAACGGCGGAAGCCTCAAGCCCGTTGCTAACCTGACATATATCATTACTCCTTATAATGTCGGATTTATCGGCGAAGACCTCGTCGGTGAGCTGGAGAACAACGGCGTATTCATCTGATGGACGACAGGTCGGATAAGCTTTTTGCCGCAAGGCTCGAGGATATGACAGCCCTCTGTGAAAGGGACGGAACGGCTCAGTTCTCCTCCTTCCTCGACGAGAGACAGTGCTCCGTTGCCGAGGCATGGTGCAGGAGAAATACAGGAGCCCTGGGGTATATGCTCTACGGCGGATATGAGGACGCAAGACGCAGGATACTTGCTGTCTTTCCCGATTATTACGCCGACTATATCACCGAGGAGTTCCCCATGAAATGCCTTACCTTCACTTACCGTACCGAGGATAAGCTGACCCACAGGGACTTTCTCGGCTCCTTTATGGCTCAGCAGCTCAGGCGTGAGGTCATCGGCGATATCGTAGTCGGCGAGGGCGTGGCACAGGCATTCGTCACGGACGTGGCAGCAAGGCTCATCGGCAGCTCTGTCACCAAGATAGGACGGGTGGGAGTAAAGCTTACCGATGATGAACCCTTCAGACTTGAAAATGCTCAGAAGTTTCAGGAAATAAGCGGAACTGTCGCTTCTCTGCGCCTTGACTGCGCAGTGGGGCTCGCGGCTCATCTAAGCCGTGAGAAGGCGGCGGTGCTTATCCGCTCTGATAAGGTGGATGTGAATCATTTTACTGTTTCCTCGGTCTCTCATGAACTGAAGGAGGGGGATATTCTCTCCGTCAGAGGCTGCGGAAGATTTGTACTTTCCCGTATAGACGGCTCGACGAAAAAAGGCCGCATACACATTAATCTGAGAAAATATATTTAGAGGTGAATGAAATGATAACTTCAAAGGACGTTAGAAATAAGAGATTTGAAAAGGCAGCTTTTGGTTATAAGCAGGAGGAGATCGACGAGTTCCTCTCACAGCTGGAGGCAGAGCTTGACGAAATGGAGCGCGAGCGCGCTGAGGCAAACAGCAAGATACAGGTGCTTGCTGACAAGGTAAGAGAGTATATGAGAGACGAGGACGCTCTCAAGGATGCTCTTCTCGGTGCACAGAAGCAGGGTCACCAGGTGCTCAACGAAGCTAACGAGAAGGCTGAGCAGATCATCGCTGAGGCTCAGGCTAAGGCAGATGCTCTTGAGGACGAGGCTGTACGTCAGCACGCTGAGGCTATGGAGAAGAACCGCGAGGAGATCGCCAAGGAGAAGGAAGCTCTCATCGAGGCTCAGCAGCAGGTAGCTGACTTCAAGAAGAGCCTCTTCGATATGTACAAGAGCCACCTTGAGCTCATTTCCTCTATGCCCGAGACCTTCGACGAGGCTACAGGCGCTGAGGAAGCTCAGACAGCTGAGGAGATCGCTGCAGCAGTTGCTGGCGAATCTGAGGAATAATCAATAATCAATAAGATCGAAAGGAGGATCTCTCTGAGCTTTTAAAAGAGAGATCAGATAGTATGGCACAGGATTATAACAGTACCCTTAATTTACCGCAGACAGAATTCCCCATGCGAGGAAACCTGCCCAAGAGAGAACCCGATACTCTCAAGAGATGGGAAGATGAACGCCTCTATTATAAAATGGTAGAGAAGAACAAGGGCAAGCCCTCTTATATTCTCCATGACGGACCTCCATACGCTAACGGCGAGATCCATCTTGGTCACGCTCTCAACAAGTCCCTCAAGGACTTCATCGTGAAGTATAAGAATATGAACGGATTCTGTGCGCCCTACGTTCCCGGCTGGGATACTCACGGACTTCCTATCGAGCTGAAGGCTATGAAGGCCATCGGCGTTGAGAATGGCGCTATCCCTGCGGTAGATCTGAGAAAGCACTGCCGCGAATACGCTATGGAACAGGTCGCAAACCAGATGAAGGGCTTCAAGAGACTGGGCTCACTGGGCGACTATGACTACCCCTATCTCACACTCCGTCCCGAGTATGAGGCAAAGCAGGTAGAGGTATTCGGCTCTATGGTAAAGAAGGGCTATATGTACAAGGGGTTAAAGCCTGTTTACTGGTGCCCTGACTGTAATACAGCTCTGGCTGAGGCTGAGATCGAGTATTCAAACGATCCCTGCTATTCTATCTATGTCAAGTTCAATGTCACCGACGACAAGGGCATCTTCACAGGCCTGGGACTTGACCTTTCCAAGATCTATTTCGTTATATGGACAACTACCACATGGACTATCCCCGGCAACCTTGCTATCTGCCTGGGACCTGAGTACAACTACACTCTTGTCCATGTAGGCGATGAATACTACGTTATGGCTGAGGAGCTCGTAAAGACCACTATGGAGACTGCGGGCATCACCGAGTACACAACAGACCATATCTTCACAGGTGCAGAGCTTGAGGGCATGAAGACCAAGCACCCCCTCTATGACCGTCTCTCACCCATCATCGTAGGCGACCACGTTACTCTTGAAAGCGGTACAGGCTGCGTACATACAGCTCCCGGATACGGCGTCGAGGACTTTGAGGTATGCAAGAACTACGATGACATCGGCATCATCGTATGTGTTGACGCAAAGGGCAAGCAGACCGCCGATGCAGGCGAGTTCGAGGGCATGGACACAGATCAGGCTAACAAGGCTATCGCTGCAAAGCTGACTGAGCTGGGGGCTATGCTGGCTACACAGAAGATCGTCCACCAGTATCCTCACTGCTGGAGATGTAACAGTCCTATCATCTACAGAGCTACAGAGCAGTGGTTCTGCTCAGTAAACGGCTTCAAGGACGAGGCTATCAAGGCTATCGAGTCTGTCAAGTGGATCCCTGAGTGGGGCGAGGACAGAATAAAGGGCATGGTACGCGACAGAAGCGACTGGTGTATCTCCCGTCAGAGAACATGGGGCGTTCCGATCCCCGTTGTTTACTGTAAGGACTGCGGCAAGCCCATCTGCAACGACGAGACTATCTCCGCTATCTCGGAGCTTTTCCGCAAGGAGGGCAGCGACGCATGGTGGACCAAGGATACAAGCGAATTTATCCCCGCAAGCGTAAAGTGCGAGTGCGGCTGCGGTGAATTCACCAAGGAATACGACATCATGGACGTATGGTTCGACAGCGGTGTTTCTCACACATCTGTAATGGAGGGAGAGGACTTCCCAAGTCTTTCATGGCCTGCCGATCTCTATCTTGAGGGCGCAGATCAGTACAGAGGCTGGTTCCAGTCATCGCTCCTCACATCAGTTGTATACAAGGGACAGTCACCCTACAAGGCAGTCTGCACCCACGGCTGGGTAGTTGACGGCGAGGGCAAGGCAATGCACAAGTCCCTGGGCAACGGTATCGACCCCAGCGAGATCATCGATCAGTATGGTGCGGATATACTCCGTCTGTGGGCAGCTTCTTCTGACTATCACAGCGATATCCGTATCTCAAAGCCCATTATCAGCCAGCTCTCCGACGCTTACAAGAAGATAAGAAATACGGCCCGTTTCATTCTGGGCAACCTGGGTAACGGCGCAGGCTTCGATCCCGATAAGGACAGCGTTTCCGACGATCAGCTCACAGAGCTTGACAAGTGGGCGCTCATGAAGCTGGATAACCTCATCGATGCAGTTAAGAAGGGCTATGATGATTTCGATTTCCATATCGCATTCCACGCTCTCCACAACTTCTGCGTAATAGATATGTCCAACTTCTACCTTGACATCATCAAGGACAGACTTTACTGCGAGAAGGAAACCTCTGTTCTCCGCCGCGCAGCTCAGACGGCAATGTATCGCATAATCAGTGCGATCACAAGACTTGCCGCACCTATCATTTCATTCACAGCCGAGGAGATATGGCAGTTCATGCCTCACTCCGCAGGCGACGACAAGCAGAGCGTATTCCTCAACCAGATGCCTGAGAAGAGCGGCATAGAGTTCAGTGCCGACTTCAAGGACAAGTGGGAGTTCATTTACAATACCCGTCTCGGAGCCAATAAGGCTCTGGAGGAGGCGCGTAACGCCAAGACCATCGGTAAGTCTCTTGAGGCTAAGATCATCATAAAGAGCAGCGATGTCGACTATGACAGATATGCTTCACTGGCTGACCAGCTCAAGGATATCCTGATCGTTTCGGGAGTTGAGGTGGAGAAGGCTGGCGCCGAGACTACATTCGAGGTGGCTAAGGCAGAGGGCGAAAAGTGCGAGCGCTGCTGGTGCTTCAGCAAGTACGTAGGCACAAACCATGATCACCCCACTCTCTGTGAGAGATGCGCAATAGCTGTAGAAGCTTAATTTGTATTATATTGCCTGTCGGCTATCTCGGTCGGCAGGCAGTCTTATTGAAAGGATAAAACAATATGGCAATATTTCTTGCGGTAATGGTCGTGGCTCTCATCGGGGCTGACCAGCTTGTGAAATACTGGGCTGTCCATGAACTGAAGCCTGTGGGCTCAATGGACTTTATCCATATAGGCAGCCGTAAGATCGCGGATCTTACCTATCTTGAAAATGACGGCGCCATATTCGGAAGTATGTCGGGACAGCGCTGGTTCCTCATCGGCTTCACCTCACTGGTGGTCATAGGCTGCGCGATACTGCTTTTTAAGGTATACCGCCGTTCCAGGCTGTTGGACGTGGCTCTTGCACTGTTCATCGCAGGAGGCATAGGCAACCTCATCGACCGCTTCCGCTTCGCTTATGTGGTGGATATGTTCGAGATAAAGCTGTTCCACTTTGCCATATTCAACGTTGCTGACATCTGCGTTACCGTGGCATTCGTGCTGCTTCTGTGGTACGCTGTGTTCATCGACCCCAAGCTTGAGAAAAAGAAGAAGGCAGCTGCGGAAAAGGCAGAGACAGATGAGTGAGCAGGCAGTTCTCACGGCTGCTCCCGATGATAAGGGAAGCCGTATAGACAAGTATATTTCGGACAATATTGCGGAGCTTACACGCTCAGCAGTACAGGGGCTCATCGAAAAGGAGCTGGTTCTCGCTGACGGCAAAGCCGTAAGCAAGAACTACAAGCTCAGAGGCGGCGAGGAGATATCCGTCATCATTCCCGAGCCAGAGCCCATGGACACTGTCCCCGAGGATATCCCCCTTGACATCGTCTATGAGGACGAGGATCTCCTTGTGGTCAACAAGCCCAAGGGCATGGTGGTACACCCCGCTCACGGCAACTACACGGGGACTCTCGTGAACGCTCTCCTGCATCACTGCGGAGACAGCCTTTCGGGCATAAACGGAGTTATCCGCCCCGGAATAGTCCACCGTATCGACAAGAACACCAGCGGTCTCCTTATCGTCGCAAAGAACGATGCCTCCCACCTTAAACTGGCGGAGCAGATAAAGGTACACAGCTTCACAAGAGAGTACGAGGCAGTCGCCTGCGGATACTTCAAGGACACCGAGGGTACTGTTGACGCTCCCATCGGGCGGCATAAGACCGACCGCAAGAAGATGTGCGTGACCACGGAGAATTCCCGCAATGCGGTCACTCATTACAGCGTCATAAAGCAGTACGGCGGCTACGCCCATGTAAGGCTGAGACTGGAAACGGGAAGGACCCACCAGATAAGGGTACACCTGAGCTATATCGGGCACCCCGTTCTCGGGGACGACGTCTACGGAAAGCCCTGCAAGGGGTTGGAGGGGCAGTGCCTTCACGCCCGTAAAATAGGCTTTGTACACCCCACAACAGGGGAGTACATGGAGTTTGAGAGCGACCTGCCCGATTACTTCGTTTCGGTGCTGAACAAGCTTGAGAAAATGTAGGAGTGATACTTTGTTTGAAGATATATCGAGAGTTGTGCTGCTCAGCGACATGGACGGCACTCTCCTCAACAGCCGCAAGGAGATAACCGACGCCGACCGCTCTGCAATCGAGCGTTTTACGGCGCTGGGAGGACGCTTCACTGTGGCTACGGGACGGACTATACAGTCCTTTGACCAGTTCCGCAGTATTCTCGGGCTGAAATATCCCATAATCATGTACAACGGAGCGGCTATCCACGATTATATCAGCGGAGAGACCCTCTATACCCACCCCCTCACCCTCCGTGCCAAGGAGTACACGGCGGAGCTTCTTGAGCTCATGCCTCAGGCAGGAGGAGAGGTGCTGAAGACCGAGGGCACCTATGTTTTCAGGAATACGGATTATCAGCAGCTCCACACAAGGCTGTGCGGTATAGTTCCCAATTATGCGGAGCTTTCCGACATCAGCGACGGCGGCTGGCTGAAGGTGCTTTTTTCACTTGCTCCCGAGGACGTGGAGCATATGCAGCTTCTTACAAGGAAGCTGGCTTATGAGGACGTGGATTTTGTGAAGTCCTCGGATATTTTTCTTGAAATGCTCCCTCAGGGCGTGAGCAAGGGCTCCGCTCTGGCGGAATACCGCAGACTGAAAGGCATGGAGGGCTGTACCTTCGTGTCCGTCGGCGACTTCGACAACGATATAGAGATGATAGTCGAAGCCGATGTGGGAGCCTGCCCCGCCAACGCGGAGGACTCCGTAAAGGCAAAGGCAGACCTTGTGCTCTCACGCACCAATGACGAGGGCGCAGTCGCGGAGCTTATAGACTATATAATCGAAAGGTGCAAACAGTAGAACAATGAAAAAGAAGGCGGCAATAAGCATATATGTCATCGGAGTTATTGTAGCTCTGGGACTTCTTGCGCTGCTCATATACAGCAGCGTAAGCGGCATCAGCTCGGGAAGCACGGCAAGCTTCACCCTCAGCGACATCGCAACGCTGGGACTTGCCATCTGGGCTCTCCCTATGTGGGGAGCAGCACTCTTCCTTATCAAGGCACTCAGGATAAGAGGTACCCTCCACGAAAAGCAGAACAAGATGCTCATAGCATTTCCTGCGGTGGTGTGCACGGGGTTCTTCATCTTCTATATCATAGTGCTGGCGATGATGTTATTCAGATAGTGAGCAAGAAAAGTCTTGCAATGCGACTTTTTTGCGCTATAATTACTAAGTGGATAGTTGTTAGTGCTTAGTGCATAGTGCTGACAGCTGAAACTGACACAAACTGATCGCGGCAGAAGCCGTTAAATAAAATCATGGAGGTCAATATGGACGCAAAGCTTAAAAAGGAATTGCAGAAAACAGCCTGCAAGGTTAGAATGGGCGTTATCGAGGGAACCTATAACGCTAAGTCGGGTCATCCCGGCGGTTCGCTGTCTATAAGCGATACCCTGACATATCTTTACTTCAACAAGATGAACAACGATCCCAAGAACCCCGACGCTCCCGACAGAGACCGTCTTGTGCTCTCAAAGGGTCATACAGCTCCCGCTCTCTACTCGGTACTGGCTCAGAAGGGCTATTTCCCCGAGGAGGAGCTGAAGTCTCTCCGTCATATCGGCGCTCTCCTTCAGGGCCACCCCTGTATCCATATCCCCGGCGTTGATATGTCCAGCGGATCTCTCGGACAGGGCATCTCCGCAGCCTGCGGCATGGCTCTTGCAGGAAAGATCGACGGCAAGTCATACAAGGTATACACTATCCTCGGCGATGGCGAGATCGAGGAGGGTCAGGTCTGGGAGGCTGCTATGTTCGCAGCTCACAAGAAGCTGACTAACCTTGTTGCTATCGTTGACAACAACGGCCTCCAGATCGACGGACCTATCACTGAGGTATGCTCACCCGAGCCTATCACAGATAAGTTCGCAGCATTCGGCTGGCACGTTATAACTATGGACGCTCATGATTTCGATGACATCGACAGAGCCTTCACAGAGGCTGAGTCCGTAAAGGACAAGCCCGTGGCTATCATTCAGAAGTCCGTTAAGGGCAAGGGCGTTTCATTCATGGAAAATCAGGTAGGCTGGCACGGTACAGCTCCCAACAAGGAGCAGTATGACCAGGCTATGTCAGAGCTTAATGCGCAGTTAAAGGAATTGGAGGACTAATATAATGGCAGATGTTATCAAAAAGGCTACCAGAGAAAGCTACGGCGAGGCTCTCAAGGAGCTTGCCGAGGAATACAAGGACCTGATAGTTCTCGATGCAGACCTTGCTGCTGCAACCAAGACAGGCATTTTCAAGAAGGCTTATCCCGACCGCTTCTTTGACTGCGGTATCGCTGAGGCTAACATGATGGGCGTAGCTGCAGGACTTGCTGCCTGCGGAAAGATCCCCTTCGCAAGCACATTCGCTATGTTCGCAGCAGGCAGAGCCTTTGAAATAGTAAGAAACTCCATCGGCTATCCCCACCTTAACGTAAAGATCGGCGCTACACACGCAGGTATCTCCGTTGGTGAGGACGGCGCTACACATCAGTGCAATGAGGATATCGCTCTTATGAGAACTATCCCCGGCATGACAATCATCAACCCCTGCGACGACGTAGAGGCTAAGGCTGCTGTAAAGGCTGCTCTGGACTTCAACGGTCCCGTTTATATGCGTTTCGGCAGACTTGCTGTGCCCGTTATCAATGACGCTGCAAGCTACAAGTTCGAGCTTGGCAAGGGCGTTGTCATGAAGGACGGCAAGGACGTTACCATCGTTGCAACAGGTCTTATGGTAAACGAGGCTGTAGAGGCTGCAAAGACTCTTGAGGCTGAGGGCATTTCTGCAAGAGTGGTAAATATCCACACTATCAAGCCTCTTGACAAGGAGCTCATCTGCAAGTGCGCTAAGGAGACAGGTCTCATCGTAACAGCTGAGGAGCACAGCATCATCGGCGGCCTCGGCTCAGCAGTTGCTGAGGCAGTTACAGAGTGCTGTCCCGTTCCTGTTGTAAAGATAGGCGTAAACGACGAGTTCGGTCATTCGGGCCCCGCAGTAGACCTGCTCAAGGAGTTCGGTCTTTCTGCTGAGAACATCGTAAAGACAGTAAAGGCTGCTCTCAAGAAGTAATATCTGAGACAGCAGCATCAGACGGATATCCATACAGAATTTTTGCCCCTGAGTGTTAAAAGCACTCGGGGGCATTATGTTTTTTACTGCTGAACTAAATCATAATTTAGCGCAAGCGCTAATAGTGATTAGAGCATAGTGGTTAGTGATTAGTTAATGTGTTCGCTGCGCTCACATTATTTAAATAACGTCGCCGAAGGCGACACCACAACTTTCAACTCTAAACTTAAATCATAATTTTGCTCCGCAAAATTATGATTTATCTGTGTAGTTGAATAAAAACAAAGCCCCTGAGTGCTATAAAACGTTCAGGGGCAGAATTTCTGCATAAGCACCGCTGTGCTTTTTATATTACTTTTTCAGTGAGCTGTCGGCAGCCTTTATATCCGCCTCTGTGATGTGGTACTGGAAAACGGTCTCCTTTGCGCGGGGGTCATTTCCGGTGGGGAAGAAGCAGAGAGTGAACTCGTTGAGTCCCTGATCCACAGTATAACCGCCGATAACGCCGCTGAACTGACCGTTTGAGGGAATGTCAAAGGGGTCTGCGAAATACTTCTCAGAGTTGAAGTTCTTGTTTGCATAGAGCTGTGAGCGGACGTCGGAATAGATCTCCTCGCCGCTGCCGTCTATGATATAGAAATTATTGAGCGTGCTGAGAGTATAAGCGGTATCCGTCTCGTTTCTTAGGGTAATATCAAAGTAGAGACATTTGGTGCCGTCATCATTGTGGCCGCCGTCGATAACACCGTTGAGGGTGAAGCCTGTGTCATTTGCGTTTACCTCTGCGCCTATCTCAGCCTCTACCTGGTTCTCGCCGGCGGGGCCGTGCTCCACAGGGGGCTCAAGTGCGTCAAGGTCTTCGGCAGCGACAGTAGGGGCAGGCTGAGCTGCGGGTTCTTTCTTATCTGAATTTGAATCGCTGCATCCTGCTGCGGCAGAAGCTATTACAGCAGCTGCAAACAGGAAAGCATAAAGCTTAGAAGTTTTCATTTTTCTATCCTCCGGATAATTTCAAGCCGATATACGGCGTATTTTTTTATATAAGCAAATATAGTATAGCACAGATAGATATAAAATGTCAAGATGTTAGTATTGAGGTTCTGTATAAATAAAAAACAGAAAACACTTGCAAAACATACTAAACCTATGGTATAATAGAATAACACTTGACCATAACCTGCTTGAAAGGACGTGAAATGATGAAAATATCAACAAAGGGCAGGTACGCACTGAGAATGCTGTACGATCTGGCTATTCATCATGAAGAAGGCTATATATCACTGAAGGACGTGGCGGAGCGTCAGAACATTTCCAAGAAATATCTTGAGCAGATAGTGCCTCTGCTGAACAAGACGGGGCTTCTCAGGACCAACCGCGGCAACAAGGGCGGATATATGCTGGCAGGAAAGGCGTCGGATATAACCGTAGGCGATATACTGAGAGCTACCGAGGGAAGCCTTGCTCCCGTAGCCTGTCTGGAGTTCGAGCCCAACGAATGTCCCAGAGCGGGTGAGTGCTCCACTCTCTTCGTGTGGGAGGGGCTTTACTCAGCCATTACCGATTATCTTGACGGACTGACCATACAGGATATCATAGACAAAAACTCATCAATTGGCGGCGATTACTGCATATAATTGCGGCTCACCATATCAGAAACGGCGGCATCAGCCGCCTTTTTCATGCCATTACGCAGATCAGCCGCTGCAAGTGCAGCGGCTGACGGTTGTTGTATATGGCAAAAGCGAGGTATTATTCAAACATAGGAGTTGACAGATAGCGCTCACCTGTATCGGGAAGGAGGGCAACAATGGTCTTGCCCTTGTTCTCGGGGCGCTTAGCCAGCTGGATAGCCGCCCATACAGCCGCACCTGAGGAGATACCTACAAGTACGCCCTCATTTCTTACGATAGCTCTGCCTGTCTCGAAGGCGTCCTCGTTAGTAACGGGGATTATCTCGTCATAGATATCGGTATTGAGAGTGTCCGGAACGAAGCCTGCGCCGATACCCTGTATCTTGTGGGGACCTGCTGTGCCCTCTGAGAGTACGGGAGAGCTCTTGGGCTCAACTGCAACTACCTTTACATCGGGGTTCTTTGACTTGAGGTAAGCGCCTACACCGCTGAGGGTACCGCCTGTGCCAACGCCTGCAACGAAGATATCGACTTTACCGTCTGTATCGTCCCAGATCTCGACGCCTGTGGTCTTTTCGTGGATTGCGGGGTTAGCGGGATTGGTGAACTGAGAGGGGATAAAGCTTCCCTTGATCTCCTGAGCCAGCTCTTCTGCCTTTGCGATAGCGCCCTTCATGCCCTTAGCGCCCTCTGTGAGGATCAGCTCTGCGCCGTAAGCCTTCATGAGGTTGCGTCGCTCTATGCTCATGGTCTCGGGCATGGTGATGATAAGCCTGTATCCTCTTGCAGCAGCAACGGAAGCCAGACCGATACCTGTATTACCGCTGGTGGGCTCGATGATAACGCTGCCCTCCTTGAGGAGACCCTTTGCCTCGGCGTCGTCGATCATAGCCTTGGCGATCCTGTCCTTTACGCTTCCTGCGGGATTGAAGTATTCAAGCTTAGCCAGGACAGTAGCGCCCAGCTCGTTCTTTTCCTCAAGAGCTGTGAGCTCCAGAAGGGGTGTGCCTCCGATGAGGTCTGTGATCTTCTTATAAACTTTCATGATAATATCTCCTTTTCAAAATAATAATATTCACTGAACTGTTGAAATGACATTGACAGGGTCAACATCGCTTAAAGAAAAGATAGTCCATAATGGCACCTCTCAGGTTCTACTATATTTCCTATATGTTTGGTATGATTATATTATATCAACTGTATTTACATTTGTCAAGTCCTTTTTGAAAATTTTCTGTGAAAATAAAAAAGCTCCCGGAAACCGGGAGCTTTAATGCTGTTATTCGGGCTTTGAGCCTGATCTTGTCTGAGCAAACTCTGCAAATTCGCCTGTGGGTCTGATGCTCTGTACCTCCATAGCGTTTGAATCGTAGTATACCCATACGAGGATAGCTGCGAGACCGGGGTTGTTCTTGAGGTTGAGGTAGTAGTCAACAGTGTCGCCTGCCTTTGCAGAAACGTTGTCACCGTAAGCAACGAAGCCTGTCTCAGAGGAAACGTCCTGAGCCTTGATATCGCCGCCGACTCTGATAGTACCCTGTACCACCTTATCGGGAGTTACAGAATGACCTGCAACGCTTGAGAGGTCGGGGTTGAATCTTACAGCGTAGTCCTTGTTGGGGATATTGTCCTTGAGCTTGAATGTTACCTTGATGAACTGGTCGTTGAAGATATAGTCTGAATCCTTTGAGATATCGATCCACAGAACATACTTGGAAGCAGTCTTGCTCTTGTAGTTATCAGCGGAAGAAGCCTCGGTGGGCTTTGTAACAATCTGAGTAACGACCTTGCCTGCTGCGTCGGTAGCCTTCTCGCCGTTAGCCTCTGTCACCTCAACGATCTCTGTTGCAGCCTCTGTGGAAACCGGGTCTGCGGAGTTGAGGTCAACGTTCTCATCGGGAGGAGTGATGCCAAGCTCTGCGGAATCACCTGACTGGAAGGGAGTAACTACTACCTGGCCGTTCTCGTCAAGGATATTGGCAAAATCGTCATCTTCGCCAGTGCCTGAGCCGTTGGCGTTTGTAGTGCCGTCATTTGAATTACCGCCTGCGGCTGTAGTACCTGCGGCAGTAGAAGTATTAGTGCCAGTGCTGCTCTTTTTTGAATCACTCGAGCAGGACACGACTGATGTAAGTGCCATGCAGGCAACTGAAGCCAGTGCGATGGTTTTTTTTCTGAAATCGCTCATAGTTTTGCGTCCTTTCATATATAACCGTTTTTTGTTTAAATGCGAAGCAGTGCTCTTCGCTCAGCTTATATTTATTATACACAAGCGGAAAAGTTTTGTCAAGCCGAAGCGGTGATTGTAATCAATTCTTTTACAAAACTACACAGTTTCACCACCTTATTTCACTGTTCTGTCATTTTTAGCGGGCGGAACGAGGGACAATATCGGCATATTAATAAATAATATCTATAGTGCGGCACCCATATTAGTAAAAAACGGGTATTGCAAAGATTGCTGAGCCGTGGTATAATTATAAATAGTGTTTTGGATTATGTTTTCTGGTCTTTCGATCAGGCAATGAGGAAAGGACATAAAAAATGAAGAAAAATACATTAGCGCTTTTCACTGCGGCGGCAATGGTGCTGACGTCTGTGTCATGCGCGAAGAAGGGTGGTTCTTCGGCTGTGTCGGAAAAAGAAAAAGAGACGACGGCTGCGAGCATCACAACTGCAAAAACCGAGGAGGAAACTACAGAGATGGCGACCGAGCATATAAGCCCAGTTGAGACCGTTTCGGCGACTCTTGGCTCACAGCTGACCGCAGACAGAACTATTGGAAAGGCATCGGGAAGCAATACGACAAAATTCCCGCTTGCGGACCTTATTGAAGAAGGGGACAAGATAAGGTCATTCACCTTCACTATCTACTCCGATGACGGGGGAAACATCGGGGATTTCAAGGGCGGATTCGGCATATCCGTATCCGACGACTGCCCTGCAAAGACAAACGATTACTGGTATCAGTCACCTGATATGACATTCCCTACACAGGGAGGCTACGGAGAGATAACCTGGAACGTTCCCGAGGAGCTGAAGGATTATATCGGCGCCAACGGAGAGGTGCTCTTCGGCTACTGGTGGGGAAACAGCGAAAAGATAAGGATAGAGAACGTTATCTGTACCTTTGACAGGACAAGGAACGTTCCCGTGGACGGCACTGCCGATGCCCAGGTAGGAAAGAGCGTGGGCTATGCCGATGAGGACAATACTATCCGTGTGCCTCTTGACTTCATTCCCGAGGGAAATATCCCCGAGGTCGTTACCTTCAACATAAGCTCGGGAGGCGGCTTCGGAAAGTTCACAGGCGCATTTGGACTCAATTCATCGGAGGGCTCCTATCAGTCCGTGGACACAGCGGTATTCACCGACAGCCAGAGCCTTTCCCTGACCTGGTTCGTACCCAACGCCGCAAAGGCATATTACGCACAGAACAACGAGCTCATGCTGGGCTACTGGTGGAGCGAGCAGCCCACAGTCACCCTTGACAGCGTAAGCGTCAAGTACAGCCAGCAGGTAGGCTATATCCCCCCTGCAACTACAGCAGCAGCTCCCACGGACACACCGACAACGACTACCTCAGCCGCAGCAGCCTCAGAGCTTGGCTTCCGCTCGGCACAGCAGATAGTTGACGAGATAAAGGTGGGATGGAACCTGGGCAACAGCCTTGACGGCTACAACACCAGCAGATCCGGCATAGATACCGAGACAGGCTGGGGCAACCCCAAGACCAGCAGGGAGATAATCCAGACGGTCAAGAAGGCGGGTTTCAACGCTGTAAGAGTGCCTGTCACATGGGGCGAGCACATGGACGATGCCACTATCCGGAAGGAATGGCTTGACCGTGTACAGGAGGTAGTTGACTACGCATACAAGGAGAACCTCTTCGTTATCCTGGATATGCACCACGATGACTACATATGGTTCGATCCCAAGGAGAGCTCCTACACCGATGACAGCGCGCGCCTCAAGAGCATCTGGCAGCAGATCTCGGCTCGCTTTGCAGACTATGATGACCGCCTCATCTTCGAGGGAATGAATGAGCCCCGAACAGTAGGCTCCTCAATGGAGTGGATGGGCGGAACCACTGCCGAGCGTTCGGTTATAAACCGATACGCCAAGGATTTCGTGGATACAGTCCGTGCAAGCGGCGGCAAGAACGCGGCAAGAACGCTCATCGTCACCACCTATGCGGCTTCTGCGGATACTATCGCACTCAATGAGATGTCAGTTCCTAAGGGCGGAAACATTATCCTTTCCGTTCACTACTATGCACCCTGGAAGTTCTCCGACGGCTCCGAGAAGACCTTCACCGAGAGCGGCAAGGGAGAGATAGACGCCAAGTTCGCAGAGCTCAAGCGCAAGTTCGTGGACAAGAACGTCCCCGTCCTCATCGACGAGTTCGGCTGTGTAAATTCTGCCTCCGAGGCAGAGCGCACCGCCTACTATCAGTACTACATCAGCCACGCCAAGGAGCAGGGAATAAAGTGCTTCGTATGGGACAACGGCAAGATGAACGGCGATTCCAGCTTCGGACTTCTCAACAGAAGCAAGCTCACCTGGAACGACGCACCGCTCAAGTCCATCATGGAGGGCGCAAAGTAACAGGATCTGCCTGTTGACACGGAACACAGAACAGTATATATTATGATCGGCTGCAAAGCAGTCAGAGGAGGAATACTATGAAAAAGACGTTTTCAGCTGTCCTTGCGGCAGCAATGAGCATAACAGCACTTACATCAGCGCCTTCGCTTTATACATCCGAGAAGGCTGAGGCAGCAGGCAGCAAGTCGGGAATAGTGATATTCGGCGACAGCATAGGCGCAGGCGGTCTCCGCAGCGGCAGTGTTGCCCACAACTTCGGCGAGATCTGCGGCGATTATCTTGGCTGCAAGGTGTCAAACTACGCAGTTTCCGGCTATGACGCAGCCGATCTTGTTCAGTCTGTGGAGAACCTGACAGACACACAGAAGAAGGCGGTTGCCGATTCCGAGGTGGTAGTCATCTCCATCGGCGGCAATGACATCATGCATTCGCTTTCCAGATCCCTTCTTGACTATGCAGCCAGAAAGGAATCACAGAAGTTCCTCAATGAGGGATACACAAAGGCTGACATTCCCGAAAAGCCCTCCCTCACAGACCTGATGAATATGCTCAACATCAAGGACGAGGGCGGTCTCATGGACTACATGAACAACGGCGGCTACAACGAAAAGCTTGAGGTCACCAACGAGATAGGCGCTGCATTCTCATCCATCTACAATGAAGGCGGCACATTCGATGAGCAGACCATTCCCAACCTTAAAAAGGCAGTTGCTGACATAAAGGCTATAGCTCCCGACACAAGGATACTTGTCACCAATATCTACCAGCCCCTGCAGCTCCAGCCCTCATACGTTGAAAAGACCTACGGCAAGCAGTCCAACTATGCTACCTTCATAAGCATACTTAGAGGGCGCTGTGAGACCACCATGAACGAGTTCGACACAAGACTCAGCGCTGTTGACGGCATAGAGGTGGTTGATGTGAAGTCACAGTTCACCTCACAGGAGAAGGAGCCCTCCACCAGCGCTCCCGGAAATGCAAGCTATTTCGTTGATATACAGACAGGCTCTCTCAAGACAGGCGACGTTCATCCCAACCAGAAGGGACATATCGCCTATGCAGCCGCTATCCTTGAAAAGATAGGCAGGCTCCACACCGACAACGGTCTTCTTTCGCAGACCTTCAACGGACTCAGCGACAAGGACTCGTACCCTGCAATAGCCCTTGAGACCTACAAGAAGGTAGCAGGCGAGGCAAAGCCTGCGGTGGTACTTGGCGACGTTAATGATGACGGCAAGGTGAATGCAGTTGACGCTTCAAAGGTGCTTGCAGAGTATGCAAAGACCTCCAGCGGAAGCGGCAAGGGCGATTTCACAGACGCCCAGCGCACAGCTGCCGATGTAGACGGCAACGGCAAGGTAGACTCCGTTGATGCTTCAAAGATACTTGCATATTACGCATATACTTCAACAGAGAAGGGCGCACCCAAGTCCATCACCGAGTTTTTAAAGACATTATAAGAACAGTCAGCGGGCAGTATCATCTGTCCGCTGAGTCGTATAGGGAGAATTATCATGAAAAGGATATATTTTGTAGTAAATCTTGTGGCAGGAAAAGCAGTTATCAGCAAAAAGCTGGGCATAATAATAGATGAATTCGTGAAGGAGGGCTATGAGGTAACGGTCCATACCACCCAGAGCGGCGGCGACGCTGTGGAGCAGGCAGTTTACGCCTGCAATGAGGGCTATGACCTTCTGGTAGTCGCAGGCGGCGACGGTACCCTAAGCCAGTGCTTGCAGGGCGTTATGGGCTGCGAGAAAAAGATACCCATAGGCTATGTGCCCGCTGGCTCCACCAATGATTTTGCCAAGAGCCTGGGTATTCCCTCGGACCAGCTGAAAGCAGCGAAGGTCATCACTCACGGCAAGCCCGTGCTCTGTGACGTAGGTGGCTTCAACGACAGCTATTTCTCCTATGTTGCTGCATTCGGTGCCTTCACCAACATCACTTATGAGACCTCGCAGAAGGTTAAGAACGTATTCGGCCATGCAGCCTACATCGCAGGGGGAGCTGCCCATCTCGGCAGCATAAAGGCAAAGCCTATGCGCATAGAGTATAAGGACAAGACCATAGAGGGCGACTTCGTCTACGGCATGGTCACCAATACCGCCTCCGTAGCAGGAATGATAAACATGAAGAACTTCCTCCTTGACGACGGCATATTCGAGGTAACGCTCATAAGGAAGCCCAAAAACGCCGCAGAGCTGGGAAAGACAGCCCTTGCACTGCTGAAGAACGACATGACCGACAAGAACATCGTCTTCTTCCGCACCGATGAGGTCACCATCACCAACCTCTCCGACAAGCCCTTCTCATGGACAAGGGACGGCGAGTACGGCGGCGAGGAGACCGTGAACCACATCTGCTGCCACAAGAAGGCAGTTCCCTTTATGGTACGCGGCAAGAACAGACTTCCCTTTGAAAAGGACTGAGCATGAAGAAAATATACGGAAACAGTCAGCTTCTTGACGCTCTTGCGGGAATGGTACGGAGCGGCAGGACAGCCCATTCTGTCATGATATGCGGAGAAAAGGGCTCAGGCAGGAAGCTAATGGCGAAGTATTACACCCAGGCGCTGATGTGCGAGTTCCCTCATGAGGGTGTGCCCTGCGGCGAGTGCAATGCCTGCATGAACGTGGAAAAGGATATACACCCCGATGTGATATACCCCGAGAAGTCGGGAAAGCTTGGCGGTTACAGCGTCAACTGCGCCAGAGAGGTCATAGCTGACGCCTATGTTAAGCCAAACAACAGCAGCGGCTGCAAGGTCTATATCTTTGCGGACTGCCACAACGTTGACACGCGAACACAGAATACCCTGCTCAAGCTCATAGAGGAGCCCCCTGAATATGCCTATTTCATATTCACCTGCACCTCAAAGTCAGAGTTCCTTCCCACTATAATCTCACGCTGCGTGTGCTTCAGCACATCGCCCTGCACTGAGGAGGAGGCTGCACAGGCTCTGGCGGATATGGGCTATGACAGCGAGGACATAAGAGCCGCTGTGGAATGCTTCCACGGCAACGTTGGTATGTGCAGCAGCTACATCACCGACGAGGAGCTGAGAAAGCGTGTGGATTTGACAAAAGCCATCGCTGATAGTATAATAAGGAAGGACGAGTATGCTCTGGCTGTTGGTCTCTTTTCCGCAGGAAGGGAAAGAGAGGACGTCAGGGAGGTGCTTTCTATGCTGGACAGGCTTTTCCGCGATGCAGCCGTTCTGACAAGGGACAGGAATGCCACAGTCATAGGCTGTTCGGGAGCTGCCGCAAAGGCGCTGTCACAGACCGTTACCCCGTCGCAGGCAGCAAGGCTCCATGAGCGCACGGAAAAGGCGTGGGCAGCGGTAGAGAGCAACGTCAGCATACCCCTTGCGCTTACGGCGTACGGGGCTGAGATAATGGATATAGTCGCACAGACTTTCAGATAGGAGCTTTTATGAAGGAAATAGTCGGAGTACGCTTCAAGAGCGTAGGAAAAATATACTACTTCTCACCGGGCAATATCAATGCACAGGTGGGAGACCGCGCCATAGTTGAGACAGTCCGCGGCGTGGAGTGCGGAGAGGTGGTCATTGCCAACCGCCAGATAGAGGACGAGATGATATCCTCCCCCCTCAAGCCCATAATCAGGCTTGCGGACGAGAACGATATGAAGACTCTGGAAAAGAACAAGCAGCGCGAGAAGGACGCATTCAGGATATGCGAGGAGAAGATAGCCTTCCGCAAGCTGGATATGAAGCTGGTGGACGTTGAGTGTACCTTTGACAACAACAAGCTTCTGTTCTACTTTACAGCCGAGAACCGTGTGGACTTCCGCGAGCTGGTAAAGGACCTGGCAGCTGTGTTCAGAACAAGGATAGAGCTCAGACAGATAGGCGTCCGCGACGAGGCAAAGATACTGGGCGGACTTGGCATCTGCGGCAGGGAATTCTGCTGTAAGGCGTATATGGGCGACTTCCAGCCCGTTTCCATAAAAATGGCAAAGGAGCAGGGACTTTCCCTGAACCCCACAAAGATATCGGGAACCTGCGGCAGGCTCATGTGCTGCCTGAAGAACGAGCAGAATGCCTATGAGGCACTGCTGAAGATAACGCCTAAGATGGGCGCTATCGTAGTTACTCCCGACGGCGACAAGGGCAGGGTCGAGGACGTTAACCTCATCACAGGAAAGCTCCGCGTAAAGACCGACAAGTCCGAGGTGCCCGTAACTCTTGACAGGAGCGAGGTAAAGCTGCTGAAGGACACCGAGATAAAGGTGAACCGCGAGGAGCTGAAGGCGCTGAAAAAGCTTGAGGACAAGTAATGGCAGGGCAGGCAAAGACCAATTACGGTCTGCTCCTTGACAGGAAGCTGTCAGAGCTTGAAAAGAGCGGCGAGAGACCGTCGCTGCTGCTTCACGCCTGCTGTGCGCCATGCAGCAGCCATACACTTACGGTACTGGACAAATACTTCCGTATAACGCTGTATTTCTGCAATCCCAACATAGCCCCCGAGGAGGAGTTCAGCTTCCGTCTCAGCGAGCTGAAAAGGCTGGTAAAGGAGATGGGACTGACCATAGAGGTGGTGGAGGAGCCCTATGACCCTGCGCCGTTCTATGAGCTTGCCAAGGGACTTGAGGACCTTCCCGAGAGGGGAGAGCGCTGCCAAAAGTGCATAGCCTACCGACTGAGGAAGGCAGGAGCAAAGGCGAAGGAGCTTGGCTGTGATATGTTCACCACCACCCTTACCATAAGTCCCCACAAGGACTGCGCCTTTATCAACGAGTGCGGAGGGCAGGTGCAGGAGGAATGCGGAGTGCCCTATCTTTTCTCCGATTTCAAGAAGCACGAGGGCTATAAGCACTCAATAGAGCTGTCGCGGCAGTACGGCTTGTACCGACAGAATTACTGCGGCTGCGTCTTTAGCAAAAAGTAGGGAACGCCGCTCACGGCGTCCCGTGCAGAGGCGGATAATATCCGCCTTTTTATGGTGAATAAGATGTTTGATACCTAACTTATCCTATGCGCCGATGCGCATATCCGAAATGCTGAGAAAAACGGAAACGAACCTGATTAATTGTATATTTGGGAGTAAACATGGGAAAAGAACTAAAGACCAACGCAATGCGTTTTCTGGATAAAAGCAAGATAGAATACACCGTGCAGACCTACGAGTGCGAGGAGTTCATCGACGGCATACACACCGCTGAAAAGCTGGGACAGCCCCTTGATGAGACCTTCAAGACACTGGTGGCACAGGGAAAGAGCGGAAGCTATTACTGCTTCCTGCTGCCCGTAGCTCTGGAGCTTGACCTGAAAAAGGCGGCAAAGAGCGTGGGGGAGAAGTCCGTGGAGCTGCTCCACGTCAAGGACATTACGAAGATAACGGGATACGTCCGCGGCGGCTGCACTCCTATCGGTATGAAGAAGCAGTTCATGACGGTGATACACAGCACCGCAGAGGAGCTGCCACTGTTCTACATAAGCGGCGGACGAATAGGCACACAGATACGCCTCTCACCTCAGGAGCTGGTGAAGGCTATACGGGGCAAATTCGAGGATATAATACTCTGAGTTACTGAAAGCACGGATGAAAGGAGGACAGTATATGAGCGGCGGACAGATAAGCAGCGACCTCTACGTCATAGGCAGAGCCGTGGTGGACAGAAGTCTCCACACCCAGAGCGGTGACGAGGCTTTTTTCACATTTTTCGGCAACGACGTCACCTATTCCATAAGGCGAACTATCTGCGACGAGGACTACCCCAGGATACTTGACTGCGTAGAGAACGCGGCAGTGGGCGAGATAAGGAGCACCGTCATACGCATGAAGGGCGTCAGCGGTGTCTACCGCTGGATACTGGCTTCCGTGAAGCTGCGCATGGCAGAGGGAGCAGAGCCCCTCTACAGCATGACTTTCAGCGATGTTGAGTCCCTTGAAAGGCTTGCATTCGGCAGGGAGCGGAAGCTCAGCGAGTACCGCCATGTGCTGAGTCTCATATCCGATCTTGCCTTTGAGTACAGCTTCGAGACCAAGCGCATCAGGATATATATGTTCGACTGCTTCCGCGAGATAGTCCTCACCGATGAGGAGCTGGAGACCTGGCGGAAGAACGCTATTGACAGCGGCAGTGTAATGCCGCGGTATATCGAGATATTCAACGCCCTGTGCAGGGACATCAGCAGCGGAGTCTACCGCTTCGACTACGAGTTCGAGACCTCTGTGCTGACAGGCGGCAAGACCAGGGAGATGTGTCTTTTCCGCGGTATAACGCGGTATGACTCCCCCGACAGCCGAAAGGTCAGCGGAGTTATCTCCGTTGTCACCTCCCGCAGCAAGAGCAAGGACGTGAACCTTGCCCTCGAAGCCAACCGTGACTCACTTTCGGGACTTCTGAACAAGACCGCAGTCACCTCAGTAGCTCAGAAGATACTTGGTGAAAAGCCCTCTTACAGGGTAAATCTGGTAGTACTTGACATCGATAACTTCACTGAGATAAACAACGTTTACGGACATCTTTTCGGCGATGAGGTGGTCTACACCGTCGCCCGCATAATCAAGACCGAGATAGGCAGCCGCGGCGTGGCAGGCAGGATAAGCGGCGGGGGCTTCCTTATAGTCCTTGAGGACACCCGTGACGAGGAGGACCTGCGAGGCATACTCCGCGCCATCAGGACAAATACGGAGTTCGCCTTTGCGGACCGCTTCCAGAATTTCCGCCTTACCTGCTCAATGGGCATATCCACCTATCCCGTGGACAGCCGCAGCTATGACGAGCTCTTCATGCAGGCGGACAAGGCACTGCTCATAGCTCAGGAAAAGGGACAGAACCGCTATGTTATCTATGATGTGGAGAAGCATGGTCCCGTTGAGCGCGATGCCGTCGGCAAGATAGCCTTTCTCAGCGGAAAGGGCGAGTCCTCGGAGAAGCTCAGCTTTGTCAGCGGCCTCTGCGAGAGCCTTGTGCTTGGCAGAGTTCCCGATATGTCAGTGCTGCTGGAGCAGGTCAGGAGCAAGTTCGGGCTTGACGATATATGCGTATTTTCCGGCAGCGATATGGGACTTACCCTCAGCTGCGGAAATGCAGCCTCCAAAAACGCCGCCTACCTCTTTGAAAACGGCTATACGGACAGGTTTTCGGGAGACGGCATATTCGTCATCGACAACGTCAACGAGCTTGAGGGACGTGATGATAACGCCTTTGCCCAGCTCACTGTCCAGCATATCGGCGGCGCAGTCCAGTACCTCATGACCGAGGACAGCATGGTGAAGGGAGTCATCTCCTTCTGCTACATAGACCGCTTCAAGAAGTGGTCGGTGACGGACATAAACTATTTTGCCATAATAGGCAGGACAATTACAGCCCTGTTGAAGAAGCGGGCATACATATGAATACAGGCGCCGATAGTGCATTATGTGCAAAATCGGCGCTTTGCTTTTGGCTATTCATACAAAGTTTCAGAAAAAAGTGACGAAATGCCCCTCTGAAACGCACTTATATATAGAAAGCACCCAATCAAGGAGGGGACACTATGGAACGGACACTGGCAGCATTTTCGGCGATAGTACTGCTCATCGGCTGCTTTTCGGGCTGCGGCAGGGGCGAGGAGCCGAGAGAGATAAAAATGCCCGATATAACATTCATGTACACCTACAGCTTTGAAGGCACGTATCAGCTTACCTTCTGTGACAGTGTGGGCAACTGCAACAAGGCGATGACAGACGAGGTCTGCACAATGGGACTTGACAGCCTCAGCGAGAAATTTGCCTCAGGAGCTCTTGACGATGACATAAGGCTTGTGAAGAACTGCGACAAGACTGCCCTTGAAAAAGCGTATACCAAGCTTGTAAAAGCTTCGGGAGCTGAGGGCAGAGAGCTTGAATATCCCGATTCTCTTCCCGCTGTGGAGGCGCCGGAGGAGCGCTGGTACGGGCTGTATTACGACAAAGACGACAAGCTGAGAAAAGTTGCAGTTCACGCAAACACCTGCATGACAGATGTCACCACAGGCAATGAAGACCTCAACGAGGTCTACGAATGGTTCTCAGATACGTTCTGAAAAACGTCTGATTAGCACTCTCATGTCGAGAGCGCTAATTTTCATTATCCTGTCACATACCTGTGATATTCCTTTCAAAAAACGGCAGTATCATATAGACAATGAAACGAAAGGAAGCGATACCGATGGAAAGTGCATATAATGAGGAAAACTGCATAGAATAAACTCACGGATAAATATGAAAACCAAATTGGAGGTATGACTTATGATGTATGGACTTACACCCTTCGGAAGAACAGGCTTTGACCTTTGGAACGCATTCAATAACTTTGACCAGAACTTTTTCGGCGACAGTATGCCCATAAACTCCTGCCGCACTGATATCCGCGATGACGGAGACAAGTACGTTTTGGAGTCGGAGCTTCCGGGCTTCGAGAAAGAGGACATCAAGCTTGACATCAACGGCACACAGCTCACCATAGCTGCGGAGCACAGCACAAACAGCGATGAGAAGGACGAAAAAGGCAATTATATCCGCCGCGAGCGCACCTTCGGCTCATACAAGAGGAGCTTCGACGTCTCCGATGTGGACACAGAGGCTATCAGCGCGGCATACAAGAACGGAATCCTCACACTTGAGCTCCCGAAGAAGAAGCCCGAGGAGCCCGTTTCCAAGAGACTTGAGATCAAATAACTTTCATATATACGCACCCTTCACCCCGTCAGAGATGACGGGGCATTTTTTTGCCCTGAGGGCGTCGGATTATGCAGTATTTACATTCAAAGAGCCCTAATTCCGTCGGAATAGACAAATTGCAGGCAAGGTAAAAATTTAATCTTCACTTTTTCCGCAAAGTATGGTATAATGATATCATGAGTATCTATGTGATGATTCGGGAGGTGAGGTCATAATTTGAAAAGGCTCTATATCTCAGACCTTGACGGTACACTGCTTGATTCGGGCGGTATCGTCACTGTCAGGACCGCAGATACTCTCAACAGGCTGATCTCGGAGGGAATGTATTTTACCTTTGCCACAGCACGTTCACCCTACTCCATAGTCCATATCACAGCGCCGCTGAAAATAAGCGTACCCTGTATACTTATGAACGGCGTAAGCATATATGACAGGGACAGGAGAGAATTCGTGAAGAACGAGTTCATTCCCGTATCCGCGTCCCATGAGGCACTGAGGGCATTCGAGGAGAATGACGTCCGCTGCTTCATGTACAAGATATGTGACGGAGTGCTGACCTGCTGCTATTCCGAGATGACTACGGCTGTCATGCGCAGCTTTGCGGAAGTCCGCAAAAACCGCTACAACAAGCCCTTCGTGCAGTACGACAGGCTCATAGACCACGCCGACAGCGAGGTGGTGTACCTCACCACCACGGGAGACCATGACAGGCTTTATCCCGTAAAGCAGGCGGCAGATGGCATAGCCGGACTGGACTGCGCTTTCTATAAGGACACCTACGAGGACAAATGGTATCTGGAGCTTTTCTCCCATAAGGCATCAAAAGCCAACGGAGTGAAGTATCTCCGCGATAGATACGGCTTTGATGAGGTAGTCGCCTTCGGGAACAACTTCAACGACCTGCCCATGTTTGCACAGGCGGATATAAAGGTCGCCGTGGGCAATGCAAGGGACGAGGTGAAGGCTGCCGCCGACCATATCATCGGCACCTGCGATGAGGACGGCGTGGCACAGTGGCTGAAGTCTGTACATTTGTCAGAATGATACTTTTTGTTAATGATACTGAAGCCAAAATAAAGGGATTCCAAAGGGACTGTGTTCCTTTGGTCGGAGCCACGAGGCAGACAGCCTCGTGCAGGGTACGGGGCAGCGCCCCGAATACGCAAGGCGCCTCGCAAAGGGTGAATTGAAAAACAGTCCGGTGGACTGTTTTTCAAGAGGGAACGCCTTGCAAGAGAAGGCGTTCCCTTGTAAGCTCTTTTGTGCTCTGCCCTCAAGCCGCTTGACGGCTTGACGAAACTATTATCAATATGCTAAATAACATGAAAGGAATATACATAAAATGAAGAAACTTATGCTTGGAAACGAAGCCTTTACAAGAGGCTTATACGAGGCAGGATGTCGGGTAGTATCAAGCTATCCCGGAACACCCTCCACGGAGATCACCGAAGAGGTGGCAAAGTACGATGAGGTCTACGCAGAATGGGCGCCCAATGAGAAGGTAGCTATGGAGACAGCTCTGGGAGCTTCCATCGCAGGCGCAAGAAGCTTCTGCGGAATGAAGCACGTTGGTCTCAACGTTGCCGCAGACCCCCTCTACACAGCAGGCTACACAGGCGTAAATGCAGGTATGGTCATTGCAGTTGCCGATGACCAGGGTATGCACTCCTCTCAGAACGAGCAGGACAGCCGTCACCACGCTATCGCTTCAAAGGTGCCTATGCTGGAGCCCTCAGACTCTACAGAATGTAAGGAGTTCGTCAAGCTGGCATTTGAGCTCTCAGAGAAGTTTGACGCACCCTTTATAGTAAGAATGTCTACAAGAGTTGCTCATTCACAGAGCATAGTTGAGATGGAGGAACGTCAGGAGCTTCCCCTCAAGGACTATGAAAAGACTCCCTCAAAGTTCGTAATGATGCCTGCTTACGCAAAGGGCAGACACGTTTTCGTTGAGGAGCGCACAAAGAAGCTCATCGAGTACGCAGAGACCTCACCCCTCAACAGAGTGGAGCTCTCCGACAAGGCTGAGTTCGGTGTTATCACCAACGGCGCCTGCTATCAGTACGTCAAGGAAGCTCTGGGTGAGAAGGCTTCCGTGCTGAAACTGGGTATGGTAAATCCTCTCCCCGAGAAGCTCATTCAGGACTTCGCAAAGAAGTACGAGCAGATCTACGTCATCGAGGAGCTTGACGGCATAATCGAGGAGCACTGCCGCAACATCGGCGTAAACAACGTAAAGGGCAAGGAGATATTCGGCTATATCGGCGAGCTTCCCCAGTCCGTCATCGCAGAGAAGATACTGGGCGAGAAGAAGGACTTCGTTGCCCTTGAGGATAATATCCCTGTTCGTCCTCCTGTAATGTGTGCAGGATGTCCCCACAGAGGACTGTTCTACTGCCTCAAGAAGCTGGGCGTTACCGTATCGGGAGACATCGGCTGCTACACTCTCGGAGCTGCCGCACCTCTCAACGCTATCGATACAACTATCTGCATGGGCGCTTCCATTTCGGGACTCCACGGCTTCAACAAGGCAAGAGGAGCTGAGTCCGAGCACAAGAGCGTTGCAGTTATCGGCGATTCCACCTTCATGCACAGCGGTATGACAGGTCTGGTAAATATCGCCTACAATAATTCAAACTCAACAGTTATCATTCTTGACAACTCCATCACAGGCATGACAGGTCACCAGCAGAACCCCACCACAGGCAAGAACCTGAAGGGCGACCCTGCTGCTGCCGTAAATCTTGAGGAGCTGTGCAAGGCTATCGGCATCAAGCGCGTAAGAGTCACAGACCCCTACAAGCTTGCGGAGACAGAGGCTGCTATCAAGGAGGAGCTTGCTGCGGACGAGGCATCGGTAATTATTTCCCGCCGTCCCTGTGCACTTCTCAAGTATGTAAAGCACAATCCGCCTCTCAAGGTAAACACCGACAAGTGCGTAGGCTGCAAGATGTGTATGAAGCTGGGCTGTCCTGCAATATCCATGCGTGACGGCAAGGCAGTCATCGACCATACACAGTGCGTAGGCTGCGGAATATGCCAGGAGCAGTGCAAGCTGGGGGCTATTGAATAATAAAAATCAAGGCGTTGAACTGCACTGACCATGCCGGGAGCGGAGGCACTCCGCCAGGAGCAGTGTAAGTTAGGCGCTATTGAATAAATCAGTTATTAGTGGTTAGTGCTTAGTGCTTAGTGATTAGTGCTTAGTAGGGGCGGTGTTCCGCCGCCCGTGACTTCACCTTACTAAATCGCAGGGAACGCCCTTCTTGGCGTTCCGGACCTGCTTGACATTCTGAAAAGGAAAAGATCATGTTACAGATGAATATATATGAGGAATTCGCCCACTGGCTGGACGACCTTCTCGAAAACAATGAAATGCCCGAGAGTACTCAGGCTTACTGCTTCAATTTATATGAAGAGTCCGACGAGGACCACATCTACGGCGTACAGCTGGTTGCCGCAGGGGAGTTTGACCCCCGAGGACAAGGAAGGCGAGTGGGCTTGCGAGGAGGTCTGGAGCAGCGGCAAGAACATCTTCACAGTGGATACCTCAGACGAGGATGACACAGGCTGGTCTCACGCTCAGGAGCTGTTCAGGGAAATGGCAGAGGAGTACCTCAGAAACGGTAAATATGCCGATGTGATCAAAGGGGCAAAGGGTGTCGCCATAGGATTTGTGGACGGCGATCTTGAGATCATCGAGCAGTGATATAGGAGGATTATGATATGGACGATCTTATGATGGGAATCGGCAGCGGCGGCATGAACGACCTGAGCGGCGCGAACGGAACTGCACAGACAGCTCAGAATGCTCAGGCTACGACTGTGCAGGCGCATAATGGTGCTGTCAGCGCAGCACAGAACGTTTATGATCCCGCAGGAGCGCCAAGGAGCACATCAGATGATATTCTCAGTGCGCTGGATCAGATGAACAGCGCTTTCGGACATCTGGGTGAAAATCAGGCTGACGGACAGAACTCAGTCCAGACAGCAGCACCTCAGTCCACAGGCTACGGTGTACAGCAGAGCGTCTACGGACAGCAGCCCGCACAGACAGCAGCACCTCAGTCCACAGGCTACGGTGCACAGCAGAGCGCCTACGGACAGCAGTCCGCGCCACAGCAGCCTGCACCTCAGCCTGCAAAGGTCAACGATATGGGCTATTCCAGCGACGATTACAAATATGATCCGCGCCGTATGAACTACGGTCAGCGCAGCAATAATTACGGAACCCCTCCTGCTCAGCAGCCTCCTCAGCAGAGCGGCGGCTACGGCGCACAGCAGAACAGCTACGGACAGCAGGGCGGCTACGGCGCACAGCAGAACAGCTACGGACAGCAGGGCGGATACGGTCAGCAGAACAGCGGCTACGGACAGCAGTCCGCGGGCTATGGAACCAATCAGAGCGGCTACAGCAGCGATGATTACAGGTATAATCCCTACAAGAACTACAACTCCACCGAGTCTATGGTCATGAGATCGTCAGGCGGAGGCGCCGATACCGACTTCACAGCGGTGCTGAAGGGCATACTGGGTGCAGTCATCGGTGCTATACCGGGTATGCTGCTGATGATACTTGTGGCGAGATTTGGCTTTATCGCTGCTCTCTGCGGAGCTGCAATGGCAGTATGTATCTTCTTCGGATACAAGCTCATGACCAAGAACAGCTGGCTCACTGCAAAGACAGGTCTCATAATATGCGGATTGGTCATGGCTGTAGCGGTATACTTCTCCGTAAAGATATCGTGGACCTTCGCTATGGTCGACGCCATCGAGGAAGCCAAGGAGCTTACCAAGGCCTTCGATTCCTATGGCATATCCGACAGCTATTACAAGACCCTTCTGGGCGGAGAAACAGTACCGACCTTCGGCAACTGCTGGGACAATTTCAGCGATATCCTCTCGGCAGTAGGCGCACACGGAAGCTATGTGGCTTCACTGCTTGAGAACTATGCTTTCGCAGCAATGGGTGCTATCGGAACATTCATAAAGTTCGGCAGAGAAAACTGACAATAAACTTTTAAGGAGTAATATAAAATGGAAACTAAATCGATCATGATAGTCGGCGTAGGCGGACAGGGTTCGCTTCTCGCTTCAAGACTTCTGGGAAATGTGCTTCTGGCACAGGGCTATGACGTAAAGGTCAGCGAGGTACACGGAATGTCGCAGAGAGGCGGCTCCGTTGTAACATATGTAAAGTACGGCGAGAAGGTATATTCTCCTGTTATCGAAAAGGGCGAGGCAGATGCTGTCATCTCCTTCGAGCTGCTTGAGGCTGCAAGATGTCTTCCTTACCTGAAGAAGGGCGGAAAGCTCATCACCTCAACACAGCAGATAGACCCCATGCCCGTTATCACAGGTGCAGCGCAGTACCCTGAGAACCTTGTCGAGAAGCTTCAGGCAGCAGGCGTAGAGCTGGTAGCAGTTGACGCTCTCTCACTGGCAGAGCAGGCAGGTACCGCAAAGGCTTCAAACGTTGTTCTTATGGGCGTACTTGCTTCCCGTATGGACTATCCCGACGAGCTGTGGCAGAAGGCACTTGAGCAGTGCGTACCGCCCAAGTTCCTTGAGCTGAACAAGAAGGCATTCGAGCTGGGAAAGGCTGCTAAGTAATCAGTGCATAGTGCATAGTGATCAGTGCTTAGAGTCGGGGGAGAGATCATGAATAGCTATCGCGAGCTTATAGTATGGCAGAAGTCCATGCAATTAGTCAGGGCTGTTTACCTGCTTCTTGAAGCTTTACCGCGGAAGGAGTTATATGCTCTTGATTCGCAAATGAGGCGGGCGGTAATATCTATTCCTTCAAATATTGCGGAGGGGCAGGGCAGGAGTACGGCAAAAGAATTCGTACATTACCTTTCTATCGCAAGAGGATCGAAATTTGAGCTTGAAACACAGATGCTCATATGTATCGAACTTGGATATTTTTCTTCGGAAAGCGCTGAAACTGCATTGGGATTATGTGATGAGATCGGCAAAATGATCAATTCTATGATCTCTAAACTAAGCACTAAGCTCTGACAACTAAAAACTTGAACATAATAAACTTCACATAAAAAATTCATATCAAAGGAGTATGAAGTCCAATGGAAAAATATTGGAACAAGGAGATCGAGTGTGCGTCACGGGAAGATATGAAAAAGCTCCAGGACGAGCGTCTCGTTGCACAGGTAAAGCACGTTTATGAAAACGTGAAATACTACCGCGATCTCATGGACGAAAAGGGCGTTAAGCCCGAGGACATCAAGGGAACGGAGGATCTTGAAAAGCTCCCGTTCCTCAGTAAGGCAGATCTGAGAGAGGCATACCCTTACGGACTTCTCGCTAAGCCCCTTAGCGAGTGCGTAAGAATACATTCAACAAGCGGCACAACAGGCAAGAGAGTAGTTGCCTTCTACACACAGAATGACGTGGATATGTGGGAGGACTGCTGCGCAAGAGCTATCACTGCCGCAGGCGGCGACGAAAACGACGTATGTCAGGTGGCTTACGGCTACGGACTGTTCACAGGCGGAGCAGGTCTCCACGGCGGCTCACACAAGGTAGGCTGTCTGACTCTCCCCATGAGCTCGGGAAACACTGAGAGACAGATCCAGTTCATGCGTGACCTCGGTGCAACTATCCTTTGCTGTACTCCTTCATATGCGGCGTACATCGGTGAGACACTCCAGGAAATGGGACTTACTCCCGACGATATCAAGCTGAAGGCCGGTATCTTCGGTGCGGAGCCCTGGACAGAGGAAATGCGCCGTACCATCGAGAAGTCACTGGGCATCAAGGCATATGACATCTTCGGACTTACAGAGTCCAGCGGCCCCGGCGTTGCATTCGAGTGCTCAGAGCAGAGCGGTATGCACATCAACGAGGATAACTTCATTCCCGAGATCATTGATCCGGAGACAGGCGAGGTCCTCCCCGAGGGACAGGTGGGCGAGCTGGTATTCACAAGCATAACCAAGGAAGCCTTCCCCCTTCTCCGCTACCGCACAAGAGACCTCTGCGTCCTCAGCAGAAAGAAGTGCTCATGTGGAAGAACTCTCATCAAGATGGCCAAGCCCATGGGCAGAAGCGACGATATGATGATAATCCGCGGCGTAAATGTATTCCCCTCACAGATAGAGACAGTTCTCATCGAGCAGGGCTATTCACCTAACTACCTCATCGAGGTGGACCGCGTAAACAATACCGATACTCTCGACATCAGCGTAGAGATGAACCCCGACCAGTTCTCGGACAAGGTCAAGGATATGCAGAAGCAGGAGCACGATCTTGCCGTTGCTATCAAGACCATGCTGGGTATCAATCCCAAGGTGCATCTGGTATCGCCCAAGTCTATCACAAGAAGCGAGGGCAAGGCGGTAAGAGTCATCGACAAGAGAAAACTCCACGACTGATATCTCGGGGGGACAGGATATCAATTATTATCAGGAGGTACATTTATGAAGATAAAGTTATTTTCCACAAATTATATGCCCGAGCAGGAGAAGTACCAGAGGTTTGCAGCTTTTGAGAATGAGCTCAATCAGTTCATCGCAGGTGTTGACGTCATCGACATCAAGTTCAGCACCTCATCGGGGCTCTGCCACGATGCACAGACCCACGTAAACGAGTATGTGGACGAGCTCTCCGTTCTCGTTATGTACGAGGATAAGTCTGAAAAGAAGGCGTGAGCTTCTCCCGGGATACAGCGAAAAGGAGGAAGAAAGTATGTCAAATGTAAAACAGATCTCAGTTTTTGTGGATAACAGACCAAATCAGGCGGCAGGCGTTATGCGCATCATCAAGGAGAGCGGCGTCAACCTGAGAGCCCTCAGCCTTGCGGATACCGCTGATTTCGGCATAATCAGACTCATCGCCAACGATACCGAAAAGGCAGTGGAGATACTCAAGGAGGCTTCCTTTGCAGTAAACGTGACAGAGGTGCTGGCTATTTCCATTCCCGATACTCCGGGTCAGCTCAGCCGCGTTCTGGACGTACTGGGTCAGGATAATGTCAACGTTGAGTATATGTACTCATTCCTCGGAACTTCCGACAGAGCGGTGTCATTTGTTATCCGCGTGGACGACAATGCCCTGGCTTCGGAATCCCTCAACAGGGGCGGTATTATTCAGCTTACCGAAAATGATATAGCCGAAATGTGAGTATTGCACAAAACAGAGGCTGCTTTTTAAATTTATTATGAAAACTCTTGACACAATTCCGATTGGTGTTGTATAATAGAAGTGCAATATTTAACGAGAAAATATTCGACAGGAGTGATGGAAAATGGGTATTCTCGATAAATTTAATGACGCAAGCAGAGGTGTATCCGAAAAAGCAAAAAGCATCTCTGAGGCAAACAACCTCAAAAGGAAGATCCTTTATGAGGAAGAAAGGATAGTAGAGATCTTTACCGACATCGGAAAGAGATACTACAAAAATCCCGGCGAGGACCCGGCAGCTCTTAAAGTACTTTGCGACGATATTGACACAAGACGCAGAAGGATCAAGAAGATGAGATTTGAGCTCAACGGCATAAGAGGCTATAAGATCTGCCCCAAGTGCGATGCTGAGGTCAATGAGCGCTTCCAGTTCTGCGGACGCTGCGGTGCAAGGCTCCCCGACATCGAGGACGAGGACTTCATGTCCCTTGAACCCAATGATTATTATACAGAAAGCAGTAATAATTTCTTTAATGCGGATCCCAACAAGAACTATTGATCACAAAGGCTGTTCTGAGGCTATCGGAACAGCCTTTTTGTACACATTACCTGCGAAGCGGCTGTTCATGGCAAGGCAGAGCCCCCGGGCAGGTATGCACAGTATGAACCAGAAGCAGGAGAAGGGGATACAGACCTGTCCCAGAAAATTCAGGGGCATATCCGAGTAATCCCACACGTTCCAGTGCATAATGATATTGTCGAAAAATCCCACAGTGAACTCTATGGCGGTTATGAGGAGCGAACCCGTAAGACAGCTCCTGATAAGCGTCATGGCAGGGCGGCTGTTGACGGCGCAGAGCAGTGTGAGCACGGCTCCGCCTGTCAGACACATGGTCCAGTGTGTGTAGCCGCGGAGCAGTATCTCTATGAGACTGTAGCTGAAATAGCCCATGAGAAACGAGAAGATAAGCTGCGAAAGCTTCATGATAACACCTCAATTATTCTTTTATGCAGATTATTGCTCATTTTTAGAAGGTTTATTCATTTCAACTGAAAGGTTTAAAATGGTGAATGTATGAAGAATGACAAAAAAGATGTAAGTGGAATTCTTAAATTTCTGGACGAGCTGTACGTCAAATCAATAGATGGTATACCAAAAATCAGTAAGCCCATACCTGAATTAGCAGAGGATTATTTAAGAAAAAATCCCGAAGTTGATACTGCGATAAAGAAAATGCATACAAATCAAATAAAGAAATGTACCACATCAGGTGTGGTCAATGGATTTGGCGGCTTAATAACATTGCCTGTAACCATTCCTGCTAATGTCGGAAGTGTGCTTTATGTTCAGATGCGTATGATAGCCTGCACTGCGTATATGAAAGGCTATGACCTTAAAAGTGATCAGGTACAGACTTTTGTATATGCCTGTTTGGCAGGCATTTCAATTAATGAATTTGTGAAGAAATTTGGCGTTAACTTGGGGCGTAAGCTTACTACTTCAGCAATAAAAAAATACCCGGAGAAGTTCTTGTGAAAATAAATCAAAAAGTAGGTTTCAGATTCCTGACAAAGTTTGGAGAGAAGGGCTTGATAAACCTTGGAAAGATGGTGCCAGTTGTGGGTGCAGCAATCAACGGAGGCCTTGATTTTGCTGAAACGAAAGTAATTGCCAAAAGAGCATATAGTCTTTTTGTAGACGGAGACCTTTTACAAATCACTAAAACAGAAAGCGAAGAAAATGATTAACGAAACGGAGTTGAAGCATATGCGAAAAAGCTGCATACTTATGCATATATCCAGCCTGCCGTCGGAGTACGGCATTGGCAAAATGGGAAGAGCCGCATTTGAGTTCGTGGACTTCCTCAAAGCCGCAGAGGTGAAATGCTGGCAGATACTGCCCCTTTCGCCCACAAGCTACGGCGATTCGCCCTATCAGTCCTTCTCCGTGAAGGCAGGCAACCCCTATTTCATCGACTTTGAGGTGCTGGAGGGGGACGGTCTCCTTGAGCACCATGAGTTCGCCTCATATGACTGGGAGAGCGAGAGGGACAAGGTGGATTACAGCCTTCAGTACGACCACTGCTTTGATGTGCTGAGAATAGCTTATGACCGCTTCAAGCCGTCAAAGTTCCCCGAATACAGGAAATTCTGTGAGGAGAACAAGAAATGGCTGGAGGACTACGCCCTGTTCATGGCGCTGAAATTCCGCTATGACGGCAAGCCCTGGTATGAGTGGGACGAGGATATAGCAATGCACCGTCCCAAGGCTGTGGCAGCTGCGAAAAAGGAGCTGAAAAAGGACATCGGCTTCAATAAGTTCATACAGTTTGAGTTCAGCAGACAGTGGAGGGAACTGAAAAAATACGCCAACGACAACGGCATCGAGATAATAGGCGATATTCCCATTTACTGCGCTCTGGACAGCGTTGAGGCGTGGGCGACACCGAAGCTTTTCCAGTTTGACAGAAAGCGCCGTCCTACTGCTGTGGCAGGCTGTCCGCCCGACGGCTTCTCACCTCTGGGACAGCTCTGGGGCAATCCCCTCTATAACTGGGACTATCATAAAAAGACAGGCTATGAATGGTGGATAGACCGTATCGGCGCGGCTTCACAGCTTTACGATATTGTCCGCATAGACCACTTCCGCGGCTTCGAGAGCTATTACGCCATTCCCTACGGCAACGAGGACGCTACTGTGGGCGAGTGGAAGAAGGGACCCGACTATGAGCTTTTCAAGCTGGCTGAGGAGAAGCTGGGCAGGCTCAACATCATCGCCGAGGATCTGGGCTTCATCACTCCCGAGGTAAGGGCAATGCTGGACAAGTGCGGCTATCCGGGCATGAAGGTGCTACAGTTCGCATTCTCCGACGGCGAGAACGAGTACCTGCCCCATAATTACAGCAGCACCAATTATTTTGCATATACGGGTACTCATGACAACGAGACTCTCATCGGCTGGGTGGACACTCTGGACAAGAAGTCGCTGAAGTTCGCCATGAAGTACCTGAATGTCAAGAGGAAGAAGGACATCCCCGGGGCGGTCATCCGTGCGGCGTGGGGAAGCGTGGCACAGGTGGCTGCGGCTCAGATACAGGACTTCCTTGACAGTCCCAAGGAGGGCAGGATGAATACACCCTCGACTCTGGGCGGCAACTGGCAGTTCCGCACTCAGAAGTCGGACTTCACACCCGGGCTGGCGAAGAAGATACGAAAACTCAATAAGCTTTATAACAGATAATAACCAGGAGCTAAGGTATTGATCCCAAAAAAGGAGTTGTTAAAGATGAAAAAACTGATACTTACACTTACTGTTGCCGCAATGCTTACAGGCTGCGGCAATATTAAAGATGAAAAAGCACAGGATAAAACAGAGCCCGAGGCAACTGCCGTAACAACAGTTGCCGATACCGTGACGACCTCTGCGAAAACAACGACTGCTGTAAAGACGACTGCTGCAAAAACGACTGCGGCAAAAACGACTGCTGCAAAAACGACTGCTGCAAAAAGCACAACTACAAAGGCTGTGACCACTGCCGCAAAGCCTTCTGAAACACAGGCGCCGACAGCCGAGCCTGTAACGGCGGCTCCTAAGCATTATACATCTTTCGGCGATGAGATATCTGAAGCCGAGTGGAATGGTCTGATGAAGGTAAAAGAGAAGTACGGCGTTGATTTTGAGGTAATGGCCGCTAATCTCTGCTGGGAGTCATGGCCTGAGACAATAATCGAAGAAGACGGCACGGAGTTCGCTTCCAAGAGAGACTCTTCTGAGCCTCTTAGAGTATGCTGTGTACTGAAGTGCAGCGACGGCACTGAATTTCAAGCTTATGTCAATGAAAAAACGGACGTTGTTGCTGCTGATACCTTTTTGAGTGAGAAATACAAGAAGCAGTTTATGGATGAGGCAGGAGAGCTGTTCAGGAGGTTGGTTCCGGGCTGCAAGACACAATTGCATCTATACGATGGTGTGTCGCTGCCCTTTGAATACCCTGCTGACATGACCTATGAGGAGTTCCGTCAGGCTTTTGCTGACGAGGGTGGAAGTATGGCAGCATTATTGTACGTTACCGACGATGTTGAGAACATAGAAGAACTGGAAAAGTACAGTTTACGTCTGCATAGGCGCAAGCGCGGAGATCTGGGCTATTATTGCAGGATACGTGTGGAAAAGATCTCGCAGGAGGACTACGATGCTCTTGACGATGTTTTCATAGATTATCCGACGTTCTTGAAGGATAGCAAATTATTGGTCTAAAGGAGTAAGGGATATGGATAAGAAATTGTTTATGGAGAATTTTACAGGAAGACTTCCGAAGGATATAAAATCTGCAACGCCGCAGCAGCTTCACGACGCACTGGGCAAGACCGTTATGGAGATGTTTGCCGACCGCTGGGATAACGCCCGTCAGCAGCACCTTTCAAAGCGCCGCGCTGCCTACCTTTCCATGGAGTTCCTGGTGGGAAGGGCTGTCTACAACAATCTGCTGGTGCTTGGCATCTATGACGAGGTGGACGAGATATTCAGGGAGCTTGGTATCGACCTTGCAAGCCTTGAGGACATAGAGGATGCCGCTCTCGGAAACGGCGGTCTGGGACGTCTTGCAGCCTGCTTCCTTGACAGCGCTGCAACTCTGGCTCTGCCCCTTGACGGCTACGGTATACGCTACAAGTACGGTCTGTTCAAGCAGTCCATCGAGGACGGCTTCCAGAAGGAGGACATCGACGACTGGACACGCTATGGCGATCCGTGGTCGGTGCGCTGCGACGAGGACACTGTCCTTATCGAGTACAGCGGTCAGACCGTGAAGGCTGTGCCCTATGATATGCCCATTTTCGGCTTCCGCACCGAGAATGTGGGAACTCTCAGACTGTGGCAGGCTGAGCCCGTGAAGGAGTTCGACTTTGACCTGTTCAACAAGCAGGACTACCTTGAGGCGTCAAGGGAGAAGATCTACGCCGAGGACATCTCCCGCGTGCTCTATCCCAACGACGATACCGACGAGGGAAAAAAGCTTCGTCTGAAGCAGCAGTATTTCTTCAGCTGTGCGTCCCTCGCGGACATTATCAGGAAGCACAAGGCGCGCTTCGGTACTCTCGAAAACTTAGCGGACTATATATCCGTTCAGCTCAATGATACCCACCCTGTTATTTCTATCCCCGAACTCATAAGACAGCTGGTGGATAATGAGGGCTTCACCTTTGAGAAAGCCCTTGATATGGCGAAAAGGATATTCAACTACACCAACCACACAGTTATGCAGGAAGCCCTTGAAAAGTGGCGCACCGATCTGGTGGAGGAGCTCCTGCCCAGGATATACAGCATAATCATTCAGATAAATGAAGCCCTTATCGCAGATATGTACGCAGCAGGCGTACAGAAGGACAAGACCGACCGCATAAAGATAATCAAGGGAGATCTTATCCACATGGCGGATATGGCGTGCTATGCTTCCAGCCACATCAACGGCGTTGCCGAGATACACACGCAGATACTCAAGGATTCCGTGCTGGCGGACTGGTTCAGCCTTGCGCCCGAGAAGTTCCGCAACGAGACCAACGGCATCACTCAGCGCCGCTGGATAGTCCTCTGCAACAGGGAGCTCTCCTCTCTTATCACTGAGCTTCTGGGGGACGATAACTGGATAAACGACCTTGACAGGCTCCGTGAGCTGGCTAAGTTTGCCGACGATGAAAATGTGCTCCGCCGCTTCATCGACATCAAGCAGGGCAAGAAGCAGCAGCTTGCCGACTTCATAAAGGCTCATGACGGCATTGACACCGACGCAGATTCTGTTTTTGATATCCAGATAAAGCGCCTCCATGAGTACAAGAGGCAGCTCCTCAACGCCTTCTCTATTCTGTGGATATACTACGGCATAAAGGACGGCAGCATTCAGGGCTTTACTCCCACAACTTTCATCTTCGGAGCCAAGTCTGCTCCCGGATACCGCCGCGCAAAGGCGATAATCAAGTTCATCAACGAGGTGGGCAGGATAGTCTCCTCAGACCCCGATACTCGTGACCTCATAAAGGTGGTCTTCGTTCAGAATTACAACGTCTCCTATGCTGAAAAGCTGGTGGCAGCTGCCGATGTCTCCGAGCAGATATCCACCGCAGGCACGGAAGCCAGCGGCACAGGCAATATGAAGCTCATGCTCAACGGCGCGGTAACTCTCGGAACCTTTGACGGCGCCAACATCGAGATAGTTCAGGAGGCAGGGGAGGAGAACAACTACATCTTCGGTGCCCGTGTTGAGGACCTGGAGAAGATAGTTCCCGAGTACGACAGCAGAAGCGTTTTCGCCAATGACCCCATGGTGAAAAAGGTGGTATCATCACTTATTGACGGTACCGTTTCCGACGGCGGCAGCGGCGATTTTCGCGAGCTTTACACTGCTCTCCTTGACGGTGCAAGCTGGCACGCTCCCGACCATTATTACCTCCTTGGCGATATGAGGGACTACGTTGAGACCAAGCTCCGCTGCATAAACGACTACAGCGCTGACAGACTCACCTTCGCCCGTAAGCAGTGGCTGAATATGTGCAATTCGGGCAAATTCAGCTCAGACCGCACTATCGCGGATTACGCTGCCAATATCTGGGGAATAAAGCAGTAATGAGTTGAAAGTTGAGAGTTTGGGTGTCGCCTGACGGCGAGGTACAGAAAAAAGCTGCTCTCATAAGTAGTGCGGAATGGCACTGAAAACAACGTAAAACCGTTGTATAACCGAAAAGTTTTTCGGAAGTTCTGCGTTTTGCATAAAGAAATGCGCCTGTATTTGTGAGCTTTCACGGTACAGGCGCTTTTTTAGTGACAGATGTCACTGCGGAAGTGACGGGTGACATCTTCAAAATCCCCCTTTTCTGTGGTATCATGGGTATAACAGAGGAGGTGCAGCGGCACCTCGGAAAGGGGCGCGATGTTATGAAAAAGGCTGAAAAGATAATTCTTTATACTGGGGCAGGCGGTATCACCGCTTATATCGTAAGGTGTATTGCGGACGCTGTCATGGACCGCTTCCGTGTTCCGCTGCCGGACTACTTCGGACTCGCTTATATGTCACCATGGGGAGCGCTGATAGTTGTATGCGTTCTCGCACAGATAGGCGTGCTCATATCGGTGCTTCTCCGCAGGCGCAGAGAGGACGGCAAAAAGGAAATATCAATGGGATATACAGTGTCCTTCTTCTGCTCGTTTATCCCCTTTGTGCTGCTGGTGGCTTACTCGGCTTATTGCATGAAGGCAGGCTTCAACTTCCTGTGGTCGGTGAGCTACGGGTGGGAAGCCTTTGGGGACGCATTTATGATTATGGGGTTTGTGTTCATTATTATCCCCGTGTTCCCGTTCTGCGTTTTCTGGCAGGTGTTCTACATCGTCAGAAGGATAAAAGCAAGGAAACGCCTGAAGGCTGAAAGGAGCTGAGCTTATGAAAAAATACGAGAAGATACTTATAGCTGTATTCGGCAGCTGTACAATTTTATCACTTGCATTTTTATTAATTTCATTTTTCATGCTCGGGAAAGGTATCGGATACCTTGATTATCTTGAGGAGGTTCTGCCGTATTACCTTATGTTCGGCGGAGTTTTCGGTGTTATCGGAGTACTGGTGCCGTGGAGGCTCAGAAAGCGCCGCGAGGCAGGAAAGGCTCCCATATCAAAGCTGTACAAGGTGAGCTTCTGGCTCAGCTTTTTGCCCTTAGCAGTGCTGCTCATAGTAGGTATCGCAGGCGCAGTCGGCGGCGGCTTCGACTGGAGCGTGCTCTGGGGCACTGTAGTTCTCTACGGCATACTTCTGGGCTGTATACTTATCCCGATTTTTCCGTTTATGCTGTTCTGGCAGGTGCTTTATGGCATCATGGCAGGGAAGTACAAAAAGGCGACTGACACACAAAGGAGCTGATAATATGAAAAAATATGAAAAGGCATTGCTTGCCATATTCGGATTGTGCTCTGTTTTATCCATATCTGCGGTGCTGTATATCTGGTACGGGCTTGAGAAGGGACTGGGCTATATTGACGATGGCATAACAGTGGTGCCGTACTGGTGTACCTTTGTGTCGCTGGCAGGTCTGTCCGCAGTGCTGGTCTCATGGAGGCTCAGAAAACGTGCAGAGGCAGGGAAGAAGCCTGTATCAGGGCTCTATCTGCTGAGCTTTATACTGTCATTCCTGCCGTTTGTACTGCTGATAATAGAGTCTTTAAACAGTATTTCAGAGGGATTCAGTTTTATGGGCGATACCTGGTACGGAGCAGAGGCTTTCTGGGACACCTTTTCCTGGAACGGCATTCTTGTTTTCGGCTGCCTTGTGCCAGTTTTCCCTGCGATGATTTTCTGGCAGATACTCTTTATCATCAAGAGGATAAAGTACAGAAAGCTTATGAGAGCAAGCGATAAATAGTGAGTAGATAGTAAAATCTCCCCGATACCTGAGTGTCGGGGAGATTTTTATGTTAAAAAATAAAAATATGTAAAGTAAGCTTGACAAAAAATGTAAAGCGTGCTATACTATAATCACAGAAGAAGTAAAGTGCCTTTGTCAATAAAAAACTGAGCCACAGCGCTAATAAAAAAGTGAGCCAGTTTTGATAAAAAAATAATGAGCCACTAATCATTATTCATGGTCGAGTCGATACGGTAAGATGAGCTGCAGTTCATATTAAGAACGA
>JAKPUQ010000068.1 GCA_029572815.1 Bacillota bacterium
TAAACTGCGTAATTACAGCTTTTTCCTCTCTGACGATCAGGTGTTCTTCAAGAAAAATAACGCTGCCTGTGAGTTCCGCTTTGACAAAGGAACAGCACAGCACAAGCGTTTCAAGGCGTTTATTGAGCTTCGTGACCTCACCCGTGAACTGATTGAAGCGATGGAGCTTGACAAACCTGATAGCGTTATCAAGGATTTGCAGGCAAAGCTGAATGTGGCTTATGACGATTTTTACAAGAAATTCGGGCTTATCCACTCTCAGACAAACAAGCGTTACTTTGCGGAAGATGTTTCATATAACCTTGTGGCAGGGCTTGAAAAGGACTATGATAAGACTGAGCTGAAAGCGAAGTCCGATATTTTCACAAAGCGTACTATCGTGCCGCCGAAAGCAGTTGATCATGTTGACACGGCTCTTGAAGCACTTACGCTCTCCGTGGCTGAAAAGGCTCATGTCGATTTTGAGTACATGAGCAGTCTGACGAGTATGACGGAGGACGAGCTGAAGCGCGACCTGACAGGGGCGATTTTCAAGATTCCCCATACAGAGAACGGCTATCAGACGGCTTCGGAGTATCTGTCGGGCGATATTCGCAAGAAGCTCCGTGAAGCTGAGGAGATCGCTGAATACGATCCTGACTTCAATATCAATGTATCGGCGCTGAAACAGGCTATGCCTGAACCGCTGAAAGCCGGAGATATTGACATTAAGCTCGGTGCCGCTTGGCTTGATCCGAAATACTATGAACAGTTCATGTATGAGCTGTTGCAGACACCTGAGTATCAGCGTAGTACAAGTCCGTCCGCAAGGTGGAATAAGAGTTCTATCATCGGCGTGGAATATTCCGTACACGCTAACTCTTTCCATGTCAGCAACAAATCTTCCGACAGGTCGGTGCTTGCGACACAAAAGTACGGCTCTCACAAGATGAATGCTTATGACATCTTTGAACATCTCCTGAATCTGCAAGAACCGAAGGTCTATAAGACTATCGAGGTTCCGGACGGCTTGGGCGATACAAAGGAAAAGCGTGTAGTGGATATTGATGCAACCCGTGTGGTACAGCGTAAAGCCGATGATATTCGCAAGGCTTTCAAGGCTTGGATTTTCAAAGATCCGCAGCGCCGTGAAGCTATCGTTGAGAAATACAACGAACTGTTCAATAGTATTCGTCCCCGTGAGTATGACGGCTCGGCTCTTTCTTTCCCGATGATGACTTCGGATATTAAGCTCCACGATCATCAGAAAAATGCAATCGCTCATGCGATGTTTGGCGGTAACACGCTTTTTGCGCACTGCGTTGGTGCCGGAAAAACATTTGAAATGATCGCAACAGCTATGGAATCAAAGCGATTGGGCTTGTGTACTAAGAGCCTGTTTGCTGTCCCGAATCATCTGACGGAGCAGATCGGTGACGATTTTCAGAAGTTATACCCAGGTGCAAACATTCTTGTTGCAACGAAAAAGGACTTCCAGAAAGCGAACCGACAGCAGCTCTTTGCCAAAATCGCAACGGGCAATTATGATGCAGTTATTATCGGTCACTCTCAGCTCGGCAAAATCCCTGTTTCAA
>JAKPUQ010000080.1 GCA_029572815.1 Bacillota bacterium
TCCACCTTGACTACGACCTTGATACAATTCTGATTTTTGTAACGAAAGGGTTGCATTTTCAGCGGTTGGGGGTTGCGTCATGGTTGCATTAGGGTTGCAAATGGTTGCATTCGGTTGCGTCAAAATGCAACCACTTTCAAATGAAAGCTATGCGGGAATAATCGTTGCAAATTGCTGAATATCGAAAATGCCGTAAAATCGGACTTTTCGAGAATCAGAGGGTTACATGATGGTTGCAATGGTTGCATCTGGGGTTGCATCAGGGTTGCAATGGTTGCATTTAGGGTTGCAACCGGACGCAGCCCTCCTCACTTACAAAACAAAAAATGGGGCTGCAACTGCCGAAGTGTATCACTCAGGCAGCCACAGCCCCAATTATCTGTATTCAGTTGTAGCCATTCAGTTCCTGAATTCGACCCGTATATCATCCTTGCTGTACACGGTCACACTTTCGACCAGTACACCCCACAGCTCCTCATCGAACTCGGTCGGCGGTCCCAAATCCCTTACATTATTTATAAAGGCTTCTATCCGCTTAACACGCCTATGGGTATCCTCAATCTGCTGTTCAAAGGATTCATACTGTGTTTTGGCAGCTTTAAATCGCTCTATCAGCGTATTGTACTTTTTATTGTATTCAGCCTGATCCTGAGCGATTCGTGCATTCTCGGATATGAGGTTCTCGATCATATCGGAAAGCAGCACCATTTCATCTTTTGCTGCATCTCTGCTCTTTTCCAGTTCTATCGTATCCGATGCAATCACCATGCCTTCACGCAGGTTTGCAATGATCTCATTCTTATTGGCGATCAGTTCATTGGCGGCGGAAAGGAAAGCCGATTGTATCTCTTCGGCAGTCAGATTCGGCGTAGAGCATTTATACTCACCTTTATATTTATGCCCACACTGGTAAATGGTTCTGCGGTACTGGTCGGTCGAATGCCATACCTTCGGGCTGTAGAAGCCGCCGCATTCTCCGCAGATGAGCTTTGATGCAAGAATATCCACGCCGCTGTATCGGCTTTTGTTTCCCTTGCGCCGTTCCATTTCCGCCTGCACCGCTTCAAAGATTTCTGGTGTGATGATCCCATCATGGCTGCCCTCCACATAATACTGTGGAATCTGCCCGTCATTCTTTTTGGTTTTCTTTGTCAGATAATCAGGCGTAAAGGTCTTTTGCAGAAGTGCGTCACCCTTGTATTTCTCATTTGTCAGGATGCTTCTGACTGTACTGCTTGACCATTTCACCTTGCCGCCGGGTGTAGGGATCCCACGCTCCGTCAGCGTTTTCGCAATACTGTGCGGCGTTAAGCCTGAGAGGAAGAGTTTGTAGATCTCTCGGACTATTTCTGCTTCCTTTTCATTGACTACAAGCTCTCCATGCTCACCTCTGTCATAGCCGAGGAATCTGCCAAACGGAACGGAGACCTTGCCGTCTGCCATTCTCCTGCGATGCCCCCATGTGACATTTTCTGAGATGGAGCGTGATTCCTCCTGACTGATGCTTGAAATGATCGAGAGGAGCAATTCACATTTTGAATCGAATGTCCAGATGTTCTCCTTTTCAAAATAGCACTCCACATTATGCTCTTTCAGCTTGCGGATCGTAGAAAGAGAATCTACGGTATTTCGTGCAAAACGGGATACGGATTTTGTAATGATAAGGTTAATTTTTCCCGCAAGAGCTTCTTCGATCATTGTCTGGAAGCCCTTTCTTCCCTTGATGCTGCATCCTGAAATACCCTCATCAGCGAATATCCCGGCAAATTCCCAGTCGGATCGCCCTCTGATATAATCAGTGTAATAGCTGACCTGTGCCTCGTAGGAACTCTGCTGTTCCTCGTGATCGGTGCTTACTCTTGCATAAGCAGCAACCTTTCTCTTCACAGGAGCCGACAGCGGTGCATCAGTGAAGCGGCTGATTGTCGCCGGAATCGTTGTTATACTTTTTGCCATGTCTTTTCACTCCCGTCTTTGTAGATGAATCTCAGGCTGCCATCCGTAAATGCAAGAATGTAGTCAATGCTGGTTTCAAAGACCTCACTGTCAAAATCATCCAGCCCCAACACATAGGCGGCAATTGTCCGTAGCTTGCAGTCCGAAATATTGATGGCAGTACATTCCGCATGAGCCAGCCGCTTACCTTTACAAGTCCAGTACACATATTTTCCTTTTGTGACATATTGACTGTAGAGATTGCCGCAGTGAGCGCATCGAATCCTATCCTGAAAAGCGGCGGTACGGGTGCCTGAATTGATATTTTCACGGAGCTTCAAGGCTTCATAGTGCCTGACCTCTCCGTCAACCGTATAGAAATCAATAGAGCCTGTTCGCTGAACAGTGATTTTGCACACCGTACTTTTGAACACATCTGCATCAAAAGAGCTGTAGCCGAACACCTCACAGAAGATACGCTCGATATCAGCATTCGGGTAATTCACGCTGTCACAGGTTTGCGGACCGCCCGACTTGCTTCTGCACCGCCAGTACATATGGCGGTCTTTCCGGTCGCTGATTACTCTGCCGTACCGCCGTCCGCAGACGCCGCAGAAAATCATGCCGTCAAATAAATGCTTTGGAAGCGAACGCTCCCGCTTTGGCTTTGGAATGCGGACGGGAATCGGCGGGTGTGTCCATGTTCTGACCTCTCCACCAGAAAGTGTGAAGTGAATATCTCCGTTTTCGCCGATGCTCATAGATGAAATCAACTTCTCATAATCCTCACCGACAGTCTCAATGCAGGCAGCGATCAGCCTATCCTCACGGATATTGATGCTTTTACAGTTCTTTTTGTCCAGCTTATATCTGCACGCCCAGTTGATATATGTGTGTCCTTTGCTGTGGTTCATCCTTCTGGAATAATAGCCGCCGCAGACCTCACAGCGGATAAGTCCTGTGAAGAAGTACACAGGATGCGCCATATCTGCTCGACGCTTCATCTCGATTTTTACTTTTTCATACGTTTCACGGTCGATGATAGCCTCATGACAATCTGAGTAAAGATATCTTGGAAGTTCACCGCGATTCCGTACTTTTATTTTGCTGATTGGATCAGTCATAATATACTTTTGCTTCAGCGCATCTCCGGCATAAACCTCATTGTAAAGAAGCAGACGAACACCCGCTTCCTGAAAGCAATTATTCAGCGTTGTACGAATGCCGGCAGCATTCAGTTCGTCAGCGATCTTTTGAAAGGACAAGCCTTCCAGAAACATTCGGAACATCCAGCGTACCGTTTCGGCTTCCTCCGGTATGATCACATATTGCTGAAGCTGATCATCGAAACGGTAACCAAGAATATGCTTGTTTGCTGTGCCAATCGTGCCCTTTTGAATTCGCTTGCGGATGCCCCACTTGCTGTTTTCGGATATGGAACGTGATTCCTGTTCTGCAAAGCTGGCTAACAGCGTCAACATTACTTCACCATCCGAGGAGAGCGTGTTGACTTGCTCCTTTTCAAACCTTACCTCAATGCCCAGTTCTTTCAGATGTCTTATGGTGTTCAGCAAATCCACAGTATTTCTTGCAAATCGGCTGATGCTTTTGCAAAGAATAATGTTGATGAGCCCTTTTTCACAGTCTGCAATCATTCTCTGAAATTCCGAGCGCTTTTCAATGCTTGTGCCGCTGATAAAGCGGTCGGCGTACACGCCTGCGTACTCCCATTCCGGATTTTTTTGAATCAGGTCACTATAGTAGCTGATCTGTGCCGATAAGGAGTGCATCAGACGGTCTGTTTCCATCGAAACACGTGCATAGGCTGCAACCCTGAGCCGCGGTTTGATAAGCGGAACAACAGGCTCGATTTTCGTAATAACAGGCGTTTTTCCTGCCATTTGACAGACCTCCTTTCTTACTTATCAGCTACCATGTTACCGCCTTATCGAGGAGAAGTCAACGGATACCCGGTAAATAATGTGCCGATTTTCGGATGGTATTTTGCCCTCATCTTTGTATCAATTACGGCGTATTCATTTGCTGTTATCAAGCGTTTATTCAGCATATTTTGAAACAGTTTCATCGTCACCAGATAGGTCATTTCGTTTCGGTTCATATGATGCACCTCCGTAGCGATGGGTGATGTAGCAGGAATGTGAGCAGTATTTTCTGCGGTGGCCTGCATAATCAGAGAATTGCTTTCCGCAGGCAGGACAGGTAATCGTAACAAAGGAATCATGCCGAAGCAATTCTTTATGCTCCTGCCAGTATTTTCTCTGACATGAGGAAGAACAGAAGGTTTTCTGCCGATGCCCCCGGTGTATTGATGAGTGGCTCACCACAGCGTTTACAGCGGCCTTCTGTTATTGTGGCTTGAACGACAGGTACGGGAACAGCAGATGCTTTCGGAGCTTTCCGACTGCAAAATGCCTTGATCGTACCAACTGCAATTGATAAGGATTCGGATATTTCTGAGTAAGTTCTGCCCTGTTCCCGCATCTGCGTGATCTGTTGTTTCTGTAAATCCGTCATAGCATACCTCCCATCATAATACATATGAAAAGAACGGGCAGAGGATAACCCCTGCCCGAAAAGAAATCAAGATTTGACAAGTGTACCCTTGTAGGTGTCGTTTCCGATTTTGATGGTAGCAGTCACGGTGGTATCCTGCTTATCCTCGGATTTGTCAGGTGTAGGCACAGGAGTTTTCCCCCAGCCGTTCAGACCCTTGCCCTTGATAATGGTCGGGAAATCCTTATAGCAGATATCCAGATCCACATTGCCGTTGATACCAGAAACCTTGCCCTTTTCACTGTGCTGCCAGATGCCGTAAGCACCGCTGTAATTGGTCTGATCGACCCAGTGCGCCAGCCAGATCGTATACCAGGACTTGATATCATCAGCGGTATGCGTTGTAAGAGACGAAGCAGAGCCGTACAGACCGACAAAATAGCCGGCGCTCTCAACCTTTTTAAGGAAGGCTCGCATGATTGCGGAGACCTGTTCCTTGCCGAGGTCGAACTGCCTCTTTTCCTCAAGGTCAAAGTACACAGGCATCTCGAACTGCTTTCCCTTGATAACAGACAGGAACACATCTGCTTCCAGTTCTGCTTCCTCCGGGGGTCATAGCATAGCTGTACCAGTACGCACCGACCGGAATACCGGCAGACTTTGCGCCTGCATAATTCTGCTCGAACTTCTCATCTTTCTGCTTTTCAAGTCTGCCGAAGCCGGCGCGGATAATTGCGAAATCGATGCCGTCAGCCTTGACCTTACCCCAGTCAATATCGCCGTTGTGTACGCTCACATCAATGCCCTTCATATCCTCACCTCCGAAATACTTGTAGAAATCATCGGTCACAGTGCTGTTGCCATGCACTTCGTCGCCATACCATTTACCATTCGGACGCACATCAACATGTGTGTACTGATAGGCTGCTGTGATATTGGCAATACCTCTGAATCCGATATCCTGCGCTTTACAGCAGACCACCTTGGAAGAAATCGGCTGTCCGTCCTGACCGTAGCAGCAGATGTCAGCGGCATCGCCGAGCGTGTGTTGACCTGTGCCGGAACCTCCCACTGTCTTATCGTGTGCGGAACATCTGAAGCCGGAAGTCACGATGATCTTGGAACAGTTGAGGGCGGCATACAGCTTTTCGAGCTTCTCAATCAGCTCATTGGAGATCATAAATTCATGTTCCTTACCGCACTTGCAGCGGAACTCTTTTGCATTAAAATGTGGGGAAAGCTGTGTGGTATCCGAAAACTCATATTTCTTGTTCATTTTCTTTTCCTTTCTGCGTAAAATCGCTGATTACGGCTTGACAAAAACGGTATACTAATGCTATAATTAGAAAAAACACGGAGGTGCATGAACAATGCCAAGAAAACCTGCAAGCCCCAAAACCGATACTGCAAAGAAAACAACCCGCAAGAAAAAAGCCACTGTCGAAGCAGTCGCAGAGACCACTCCGATCACAGCAGCCGAAGTTGTAGAATCTGTTGCAGAAACAGCAGCCGTTGATGCACCTGCTGTCGAAGCCCCTGCCAAGAAGCGCGGCAGAAAGCCTGCGGCAAAGAAAGTCGAAGCTGTTGTTGAAACTGCTCCGGTCATCGCAGAGCCGATTGCTGAGACTGTCGCTGAAGTCCCTGTCGCTGAAACACCCGAAAAGAAAACACGCAAGCCCAGAGCGAAGAAGGCTGACAAGAAAGCAGAGCCTGTTCTTATCACCACACTTCAGCTTGGCGATGCGGAGTTTGACATCAGCGATATCGCAGCTAAGGCGTATAAGGCGTACAAGTCCGCACATAAGCGCAAGGCTGTAACAGAATTCCGTGTTTATGTCAAGCCCGAAGAGGGAGTGGCATACTTCACTGTCAACGGTGAAGGTTCGCCTGATTTCAAGATCAATCTATAATACACCATCTCCTTTGTAATGCAGTCGAGTGATCGGCTGCTTTACTTTTTTCCGTCCTCCATATCATCGATCATTTCCTGAATCTCGTCATCAATATGTGATGCTCGCTTCTGAAGCACCTCGATAGCCTTTTTGATTGCGGGCGGATACGGAATTCCCATCAGACTGGTATTTTCAATAATAGAAAGCAGCTCATTGACACAGAAGCCGATGCAGGTCGCGTCACGGATATATGTGGTCCCGATCATAATGTCCATACGGACAGCCACAACGACCATGAGCAGAATGCAGAACTTTTTTGCAAGCCCGACCCATCCTGCTTTGGAACTGAGTCTGCCGGTCTTGCTGTGCTTGCTTCTGCCCATAGATGCGGTGATCAGTCCGGTTGTGAAGTCGATTGCCATAAAGATGATGAGTGTTGCCAATGCCGAATCCCACCCTCCGAGCAGCGCCGCAAAAAAGCCGCCGATGACCCCGGCGGCTGTACAGATATTTTCTTTCATTCAATCATCCTCTCTCATATGGTCACATCCACTACCTTCACGGAACGGATCATCGGACTGGTATTGTCGGTGATTGCCTTCCAAGCAAGATAGTACTCTCCGGCACTGATACCATTACATTCATGAAGTACATTGATATAGTTGCCCACAGTGCCGAGCCAGCCGAACGGAACAGAAACTGCCTGATTATTCTGGATAGCCTCGTAGATATATCTTGCAGTATCCGCCGGAGAAAGTGTATCATTATTTTTCGGAACGAGCCACATCTCACCGATATCCATAGCACCCGACTTATAGCTCATCATGATCTTGTTGGAAGGACTGATGTGAACAGGCTCCACACACATCGTGTAAATGGTCTGCCCCCAGTTAAAATCCGGCTGATTGTAGTAGATCGCATAGCCGTTTTCCTCACAGCAGAAATGCAGATACGATTCAGTGAAGCCGGACAGACTGCGGTAGCCGTCATTGTAGAAGGTATAGATTTTCTCACCGTAGTCATGGAGCGTGTCAATAGAAGCCCTGAACAATGTGACATCCGGCTTTGTCTGAGGGATTTGAAGCACCTTCGGCACGAGCGTATTCAGCTTTTCGGTCTCCGAAGCCTGTACGCCCATTGTCACAAGATTTCGGGCTAAAGCATCCCTCTGCTCATCGAGAGCAGTCAGATAATTTCCGATACTCATTCGCTCACCTCCACGATATTGGAAAGCGCCTCCTCCACGCCTGAGAGTGCGGTTTCAACGGCTTCAAGGCGTGTGTAAATGTCCGTGATAGAGGTTTTCGCTCCCTGCATATCATAGAGGATCTCGGTCTTGAAGCGCTCGAAAACGCCCTCGTTCACACCAAC
>JAKPUQ010000130.1 GCA_029572815.1 Bacillota bacterium
GAGTACAAGGCAGCCGATGAGCGCTCCAAGGACATGGCAAAACGGATAATCAGCGCCGAGGAGCGGCTCTCCGCGGAAATGCGCCCTTTTCTGTAGCCTGATGGAATAAGAGCAGCGTTTTTTTATAAATCATAATTTAGCGGAGCTAAATTATGATTTGAGCCCTTAGCCCTTAGCCGTTAGCTAATGTAGGGGACGCCGCCCTCGGCGTCCCGCGAGATATATTACACTCCCAACGGGACGCCGAGGGCGGCGTCCCCTACATTATGATAAATTATGATTTATCAGAGTAACCATAACAAACACAATGCCCCTGAGCGCTTTGTAACACTCAGGGGCATAAATTATTGGTATGCGCCTTGCCTCAGAGGTGAGGTCTCAGCTTAAAATCTCATTTTAGGCATTGCAGGATATCCCCACTTGTTGGGACCCTCGCTGGGACGGCACAGGAAAATGAGCATTATTATCGCATAGGTCAACAGGAAAAGGAATGTTACACAGAATACTGCACCAACAGCCTCAATATTACCTGTAGCACCTGTTGCGATCATAAAGCCTGCGCCTCCTATGGCGATCAAAACAGTACCTATTACCCACCAGCCTGATTTGCCGATATCATGGAGCCTTCTCACCTGAGAAGAAAGATTAGGCAGGAAGAACACAGCTGACTCAGCCAGGCTGATGATCTTTGTTATTAATGATGCGTCAGGTCCAAGTGCTGTATTAAGGGTGGTCGTGAGCGTACTAACGCATATTCCCACGATGAAGACGAACAGGTAGCCGAACCAGTATTCGCTTCGTGTGGAGCGTCCTCTGAAGTTCACATAATTCTTGAAATATAGCTTGATAGCCTCGCCGAAGCCTACATACCTGGGGCTTCCGTCCGACTGATTGTAGAATGACGGATCAAGTCCATAGATAGGACGGCCATATCCGCCTGGCTGACCGTAGCCGCTGGGCTGTCCATAGCCACCGGGCTGACCGTAGCCACCGGGCTGACCGTAGCCATTGGGTTGACCGTAGCCATTAGGCTGCCCATAGCTGCCTGGCTGACCGTAGCCGCCCTGCTGCCCATAGCCGCCGGGTTGACCGTAATTGTTAGGCTGTCCATAGTTATTGTTCTGTCCATAGCTGCCAGTCTGACCGCCGCCCGTAGGCTGGCTGTCTGCGGCAGGCTGCTCAGATGCTGTTGTGTCAACAGGTGCCTTTGAAGCTGCAAAGAGATCGTCCATTGCCCCCCGACGCGTTCTCCAGCATAGCTCCGCAGTTTTCGCAGTATCTGTCGCCCACTTTGTTTTCATAGTTACAGTATTTGCATTTCATGGTAAAAACCCCCTTTATCATAATGATATTATTCTATCAGAAAAAATTCTGTTTGTCAATATATATACAAACAAAAAAGCTCCCTGTCGGGGAGCTTCTGCTTATTCGATCGTAACAGAGACCTTCTGGTCCTTCTTAGCTGCACCTGCGCGCATGATAGTACGGAGGGCCTTTGCGATCCTGCCCTGCTTGCCGATAACTCTGCCCATATCGTCGGGAGCAACGTTAAGGTGGAATACGATAACGCCCTCTTCGTCGGGCTCGTCCTCGGTGATATTTATAGCGGACTTATCTTCTACGAGGCCTGCTGCGATAGCATAAAGTAAATCTTTCATTAGTATAACCTCCGATAAGCTTGCGGACAGAGGCAGAGACCATTACGCCTCTCCTCCTCCATTAAGCTTCAGCTCAAAGAACTCCCTCTTTCTTGAGGATAGCCTTTACTGTGTCAGTAGGCTGTGCGCCCTTAGCGATCCAGTCCTTAGCCTTATCTGCGTCGATCTTGACAACAGAGGGCTCCTTAGTAGGATCATAGTAACCGATCTCCTCAACGAAACGACCGTCTCTGGGGTATCTTGAATCAGCTACGACTACACGATAGAAAGGAGCCTTCTTAGCGCCCATTCTTCTCAGTCTGATCTTTACTGCCATTTGAATTCACCTCCGTGTAAAAAGTATATATTCCATGCGGCGGGAGACGTCGCATTGAAAGCTGTGTCAGTCTTTTCAGAAGGGCAGATTTCCGCCGCCCTTGCCTGTGTACTTGTCGAAGTTCATACCTGCAAGGTTCTTTCTTGCCTTACGCAGACTCATCTTGCCTGACTTTCCTGTGAACTTCTTCATCATGGTCTGCATCTGGTCGAACTGCTTGAGGAGGCGGTTAACGTCCTCGACCTTAGTGCCCGAACCGTTTGCGATACGCTTCTTGCGTGAGGGATTGATGATAGAGGGCTTGGCTCTTTCAGCCTTGGTCATAGAGGTTATCATAGCCTCTATCCTGCCCAGCTGGCTCTCGTCGATATCGGCGTCCTTTATCTTGTCGCCAACACCGGGGAGCATACCGAGTATGGACTTCATGGAGCCCATGCGCTTGATCTGCTTCATCTGATCCAGGAGGTCGTCCATATCGAACTTATTCTCCTTGAACTTCTTGGTAAGCTTTTCAGCGTCCTTCTGGGACATTACGTTCTCAGCTTTTTCTATGAGTGTGAGCACATCGCCCATGCCGAGGATACGCGAAGCCATTCTCTCGGGGTGGAACTGCTCGAAATCGTCCAGCTTTTCGCCCATACCAACGAACTTGATGGGCTTACCTGTTACGGAGAGTACGGACAGAGCCGCACCGCCTCTGGTATCGGAGTCAAGCTTTGACATAAGAACGCCTGTGATACCAACGGCATCGTCGAACGCCTTGGCAACGTTTACTGCGTCCTGACCTGTCATAGCGTCAACTACCAGCATTATCTCGTCAGGGTTTGTCTCCTTCTTGATATTTACCAGCTCATCCATGAGAGCCTCATCGATGTGGAGACGTCCTGCGGTATCTATGATGAGTATGTCGTGACCATAGTCCTTGGCGTAGGCAAGAGCCTTCTTGGCGATGACAACGGGGTCTGTCTGCCCCATCTCAAACACCTTTACGTCAGCCTTTCCGCCCACAACCTGTAACTGATTGATAGCAGCAGGACGGTAGATGTCACAGGCAGCCAGCAGGGGACGGTGTCCCTCCTTCTTGAGGAGCTTAGCCAGCTTTGCGGCGTGGGTGGTCTTACCCGAACCCTGAAGTCCGCACATCATGATGACCGTAGGCGGCTTTGAAGCCATATTTATACGGGCGTTGCTGTTACCCATAAGGGAGACCAGCTCTTCGTTAACTATCTTTATTACCTGCTGAGCGGGAGTCAGGCTTGCCAGCACTTCCTCGCCCACAGCTCTTTCTGTTACGCTCTTTACAAAGTCCTTAACTACCTTGTAGCTTACGTCGGCCTCAAGCAGCGCAAGTCTTACCTCACGCATAGCCTCCTTTACGTCGGACTCGGTGAGCTTACCTCTTGATTTGAGCTTTTTGAAGACGTTATTGAGTTTTTCGGAAAGTCCCTCGAATGCCATGCCGAACCTCCTTTATATTACAGCAGCTCCGCGCCCTTAGCGGTCTCGGAGAGTATGGTATTTCTTATATTCCCGTCAGTGATATGCTCTGCGGCAGCCTCTATCCTGCCGAAGCACTCCCTCATTCTGCCCAGTCTTTCCGCGAAGCCCAGCTTTTCCTCATAGTTGAGGAGTATATCCTCGGTGCGCTTGATAATGCTGCGCACTGCCTGTCTGGTGATATTCATGGGCTGACCTATCTCTGCAAGGGAGAGGTCATCGCAGTAATACATCTCCATGATACTGCGCTGGTGGTCTGTGAGCAGGTCGCCGTAGCAGTCAAGGAGCATTACGAATTTCAGTTCTTTAGCCATTTTTCGGGCACCTCTTTTGGGTGTAATGCAAAATCACTTTACACATTATACTACATCTGTCCTTTTTTGTCAAGCGGCTTGATGAAATTTCCTCCACATTCGGGATATTGCCGAAAAAAGCGTCCGCTAAGGACGCTTTTTGTATACTGTCTTGTTCAGGTGGTCTCCACAGGCATGTTTTTATCTGACATATCCGAGTAGGTTATGCTGACCATATCCACTATATCCTCCTCATTGAAGGATACCACGATGGAATGGCCTCTGAGAATGCCCTGTTCGTCCTCGCCCAGCATGATACCGTAGCGGTAGGTGCAGGTATAGGGCTTTTCCAGCTTGTGCTTCTCGTCGGGAAGGCCTATGAGCCTCTCAACGTCCGCAACTGTGGACACAAGGGGAGTTATGCCGTAAATATCGCTGTCAGCGGTCTTTACGGCGATACTGTACATTACGCTTTCCTTCTCATGGCCTGTATAGCAGTTCTCCAGCATTACGGTACCCATTTCCGTACCATTGTAGTAAAGGGAAGCCATACCCTTTCCCTCGTCAAGTCCGTAATCCTTCCTGTCGTAGAACTTGAACGACCAGTCCTTGCTCAGCTTGGTAAGGTACTGAGGCAGGTCGAAATGCTGACCCTTGATATTGATATTGCTTCGCACCGCGTCAACATCAAAGGTTCCCTCGGGAACCGTATAGGGCTCCACAATGGGAGGTATCTCCAGATGGGGCACCGATATATCGTCCTTGTCGGTGCAGCCTGCGAATACTGCTGTCAGCAGGCAGGCAAGCACAATAATGGTCTTTTTCATGTTATTCTCCTCTTTGAGACTGCGCTCAGCGGCAGCCTGTTCCTATCTTTTCACCGTATTTAACCACGGTCTCTATTCCCTCCGCTGAATTGCGGAGTATATCCTCATCGGGGCAGACGGCGTCCTTGCCGAAGAGCATTACTATGGTAGAGCCGCCGAACTCGAATTTGCCCTTTTCTTCGCCGCGGCAGAAGGCACCCTCGCCCTGGTGGTTGACGATACGTCCCACCATCATGGCGCCCACCTCCACCTGTACCACGTCACCGAAGTTGTTGGTATGGAGCACGGTGTACTCGCGGCTGTTGCGCTTGTAGATGTTATACCGCTCAAGAGCTATGGGATTTACCGTGTGGAGCTCGCCTGCGATGAAGGTATTGTCGGTCTTTGTGCCGTCATCTATATAGCAGTAGCGGTGGTAATCGTCCACCTCAAGGCGGAATATCATGCAGTAGCCTCCGCAGAAGCGGTTTGCGAGAAATTCGTTCTTCAGCAGGTCGCTGACCCTGTAGCGTGAACCCTTTATGCGGAATATGCTCTTCCTGCTTATCTTATGCACCGTAAGCTTTGAGTCGCAGGGGCTTATAAGATGGTCCGGAGCATAGTCTATGGGACGCTTTTTGGGCTTTACCACGCGGGTAAAGAAGTCGTTATAGGAGCGGAAGCGGTACATCACATACTGTGAGGTGTCGATGCCGCTGCGCTTTATGAATGGCTTTATGAGCAGGGCAGACGCCCTTGAGTCCATGAACTTTCCTGCGATATAAGACACCGCAGGAGCGGTCAGTGTTTTCAGCAGCACCCTTCCGAGGACGCTTCCGTAGAGCTTTTTCAGCAGCTTGTTCTGATTTTCGTTGGTAACGATTATTTCGCCTGTTCTTGTCTTTATCATGTTGAAGCTTCTCCCCTCAGCCTTCACATGGACTTTAAGCCTTGCGTTGGCAAGCATGAGCTTGATACGGTTTTCCTGGTTTACTCTTGTGGCGCCCGGGTCATAGTCGATAGCGACTATATTGGCGTTGGGATTGTCCTGCTTGATGGCTCTGGACATACCCTTTGCCACGATATGATTGGGCAGACAGCCGAAGGGCTGTGTGCAGATTATGTTCTCGACTCCCGACTTTGCCAGTGCAGCCATTTCCGCAGGAATAAGCCAGCCTTCACCCATGACTACGCCCTGATTGATGTACTTGTCAGCAAGCTTTCTCAGGTGCTCGAAATCGTGGAGAGGCTCAAAGCTTCCCTGCTCCTTCATGACCTTGATGAGCTCCTTCTGCTTGGCGTAGATAAGGTCATAGCCTATCTTGTTGAAGATGGACTGCTTGGTGGTGTGGTCATATATCTTAGCGTCATTGAAGGTACCTGCGGCGCAGTACATGACAAACTCCAGAAGCGATGGCACAACGGGCTCGCAGCCCTCGGAAATAAGGAAATCCTCAAGGTGGTTGTTTGCAAGGGGAGAATACTTTACATATATCTCTCCCACTATGCCCACCCTTATCTTCTTCTCACTGCTGAGAGGGATAGAGGCAAAATCGTCAAGTATATCCCTGTATACCTTCTTTGTCCTTAGGAACATCTTACTGCCCTTCAGGAAGATATTGCACAGTCTCCTGTGCCATTTGTCCAGCATTTTCTTCGACTCGCCCTTGTTTACCTCATAGGCTCTGCACTTGTTGTAGCAGGTCATGAGCAGGTCGCCGTAGAGCACGGCATACAGCATTTTAAGGAACATGGGAGCGGTTATCCTGAAAGCGCTGTCCTTTTCCAGTCCGCTGAAGTTAAGGGATACAACGGGAATCTGGGGATAGTTCTTTGCAACTGCCTTTCTCAGCAGGTGGATATAGTTTGAAGCTCGGCAGCCGCCTCCCGTCTGTGTGATGAGGAGGGCGGTCTTGTCGGGGTCATACTTTCCGCTTTTGAGAGCGTCCATGAACTGTCCTATGACCAGGAGCGCAGGGTAGCAGGCGTCATTGTGAACGTTTTTCAGTCCCTCATCGACTACTGCACGGGAATCGTTCCTCAGCAGCTCCAGCTTATAGCCCTTGGCTTCAAATATGGAAATGAGCATCTTGAAGTGTATGGGCAGCATATCGGGTACGAGGATCGTGTGGGTCTTTATCATATCCTCGGTAAACTTTGCATATTCAGGCATAATGACCTCCGTATCATTGCTTCATAGCCTGTGCAGCTCAGACGGGCTGCACCTGGGGCTTTTTCGCAGGCTTCTGCTCTGCCTGCTCCATAGCGGCAACAAGGCTCCTGAGTCTTATCCTTGCAGCGCCAAGATTGTTTATCTCGTCTATTTTCAGCTGTGTGTACAGCTTTCCGCGGCTCTCCAGTATATGTCTCACCTCGTCTCCCGTAACGGCGTCGATGCCGCAGCCGAAGGATACCAGCTGTATGAGCTGCATATCGGGCTGTGTGGTGACGAACTTTGCGGCACGGTAGAGCCTTGAATGGTAGGTCCACTGGTTGAGTACCCCCAGCTTGGGAGTGCTGGTAAGTCCTGCGATGCTGTCCTCGGTGATGACAGCCATGCCCAGACTGGATACAAGCTTATGTATGCCGTGGTTTATCTCCTTGTCGATGTGGTAGGGACGGCCTGCGATGACGATTATCTTTCTGCCCTCGGCTCTTGCCTGGTCGATTATCTCCATAGCCTTTTTCGTTACCGAGTTGTGATAAGCCTGGAGCGCCTCGTAAGCCTTGTCCACAGCGTCGGGTATCCTGCCCTTGACGTTGTATCGGCTGAGAGCCTGTCCCAGCACCTTTATGACGTTCTTCCTGATATTCAGGTCCATATACGGGTGAATGAAGTTATTGCTGTTAAGTCTGGGGTTGTTTGCCATGAGCAGCTCGGGATAATAGGCGACTACAGGGCAGTTGAAGTGGTTGTCGCTGCCTCCCTCGTCCAGATTGTAGCTCATGCAGGGGTAGAAAATGAAGTCCACGCCCTTGTCCAGCAGGTTCTCGATGTGTCCGTGAGTGAGCTTTGCGGGGTAGCACACCGTATCCGAGGGGATAGTGTGCTGTCCGAGGTAATACATATCACGGGAGCTCTCGTCGGAGACCACTGTCCTGAAGCCCAGTGTGGTGAACAGCATATGCCAGAAGGGCAGCTGCTCATAGAAGCCGAGTGCAAGGGGAAGTCCCACAGTGCCGCGGAAGCGTCTGGGCTGATGGGTCTTGACGGTGTTGAGAATGCTGTCGTATTTGAACTCATAGAGATTGGGAACGGTGTTCCTGTTGGCAGCTCCGCCGCCCTTTTCGCAGCGGTTGCCGGAGATAAAGCGGCGTCCCTTGCCGAAGCTGATGATATTCAGCTGGCAGTGTGCGGTACAGCCGCCGCAGTTTGCAGAGCGCGAGGTGTAGGTGAAGTTCTCCAGCTCCTCTGCGGAGATGAGAGTGGAGGCTTCCTCCCCTGCTCTCTCCTTAGCATAGAGAGCACAGCCGAAGGCTCCCATGAGTCCGGAGATAGCGGGACGGATAACGTTCCTGCCCAGCTCCTTCTCAAATGAGCGGAGCACCGCGTCATTGAGGAAGGTTCCGCCCTGAACGACGATGTTCTTTCCCAGGTCGTCGGGAGAATTTGCACGGATCACCTTGTAAATGGCGTTCTTGATGATGGAGGAGGACAGACCTGCGGAGATATCCTCCACGGTGGCGCCGTCCTTCTGCGCCTGCTTTACGGAGCTGTTCATGAATACGGTACATCGTGAGCCCAGGTCAACGGGGTGCTCCGCAAAGAGTCCCAGCTGCGAGAACTCGGCTATATCGTAGCCCAGCGCCATTGCGAATGTCTGTATGAAAGAGCCGCAGCCAGAGGAGCAAGCCTCGTTGAGCATGATGCTGTCGATGCTCTTGTTCTTTATCTTGAAGCACTTGATATCCTGTCCGCCGATGTCGATGATGAAGTCAACGTCGGGACAGAAATAAGCCGCCGCCTTGAAGTGCGCCACGGTCTCGACAATGCCGTGGTCAACGGAGAGACCTGCCTTTATGAGGTCCTCGCCGTAGCCCGTTACAGCTGAACCCTTAATGGTGATACCGGGGTTCATCTCGCTGTAAATACGCTTTACCTGATCGGCTATCTTGTCAAGGGGCTGTCCCAGATTTGAGGAGTAGTGGTGGTAGAGGATACGTCTGTCATCGGTTATGAGCACCAGCTTGGTGGTGGTGGAGCCTGCGTCGATACCAAGATAGGCGTCACCCTTGTAGGTGCGTATGTCCGCATAGCCCAGGTCAAACTTCTTGTGACGGTTTATGAACTCATCATACTCGGCGTGGGAGCGGAAAAGGGGCTCGCCCGTAACTATGGCGTCGGAAGCCTTTGCGGTGCGTATCTTCTCGATTATATCGCTTATATGGAACGCCTTCTCGGCAGTAGCCGCGTAGATAGCGCAGCCGTAAGCCACGAAAATAGGAGCCTCGGGCGGGAACACGGCGTGCTCCTCGTCAAGTCCGAGAGTCCTTACGAAAGCCTTTTTGAGTCCGCGGAGGAAGAATAAAGGACCGCCGAGGAAAAGCACCTTTCCCTCGATGGAGCGTCCCTGAGCAAGTCCCGAAACAGTCTGGTCAACAACTGCCTGAAAGATACTTGCGGCAACGTCCTCGCGCCTTGCGCCCTGATTGAGCAGGGGCTGTATATCCGACTTGGCAAAAACTCCGCAGCGTGAAGCTATGGGATATATCTTCTGTGCGTGGAGGGAAAGCTCGTCCAGCTGGTCTGCGGAAACGCCCAGCAGTGTAGCCATCTGGTCGATGAATGCGCCCGTACCGCCTGCACAGGTGCCGTTCATACGCTGTTCAACGCCGCCTGTCAGGAATATTATCTTAGCGTCCTCGCCGCCCAGCTCTATAACAGCGTCAGCGTCGGGCTGCTTCTGCTTTACTGCGAGAAAAGCCGCGTGGACCTCCTGCACGAAGGGAATATCCGCAGAATTTGCCAGTCCCAGACCTGCCGAGCCTGTGATACATATAGTGAACTCCTCATCGGGATAGTCCGCCTGTATTATCTTCAGCTGGTCAGTCACCGTCTCCTTGACCTTGGAGAGATGACGCTGATACTTGGAATACAGGATATTTCCGTCGCTGTCGGTTATGACAGTCTTTACCGTGGTCGATCCCACGTCAATGCCGAGAGAATACTTATTTGCCATTATACACCTCAGAAGAAGTTATTATCGGGCGGACGATCCGCCCATATCGTTCAATTCGCTATTCTTTTATTATAGCACAATTATTATGTAAAAGTAAAGAGGTAAAATTTCTGCATTGCAGATAGGCGGGACAGGTTGCTGTATTTCGCAAAAAATGATATAATAACGTATATTAAGTACATTTCAGTATAGCACGTTAATTCCGCAATGTCAATTTGAAAATTTTTCGGAAAAAGCTGTAACGAAAAGGCTTTTTCCGCAACTAATAAGTGAACGTTCGGAAGGGAGGTGTCGGCGTGTCGGGAGAAATGGAGCAATATTACAGGGAAAACGGCAGGAAGGTCTTTCTGTACCTAATGACTCTCTGCGGCGATGCCGACACCGCTGAGGAGCTCACTCAAGAGACCTTTTACCGTGCCATAAAATCGCTGAGGAAATACAAGGGCGAGAGCTCCGTGTACACATGCCTGTGCAGTATCGCACGCAACGCATGGCTGGAGGAGCTCCGCAAGCGCAGCAAGCATAAGGGCGAGGAGATAAGCGAGCTTGCGGAGGACACGGCTCCCCGTCCCGACGAGGCTGCTGAGAGCGCCGACGGACGGCTGCGGCTGCTGAAAAAGATACACTCCCTGCCCGAGACGGAAAAGGAGCTGATACTGCTCCGCGCCTCACAGGAGCTGAGCTTCCGCGAGATAGGGGAGATATTCGGAAAGTCCGAGAACTGGGCGCGTGTGACCTATTACCGTGCCAAGCAGAAATTAGCCCGCGGCGATTAACGCAGGGACGACCGCAAACAGGCAACTGTAGGGGAGGGTGCCCCGCCCTCCCGAAGTAAGCACATCACCATGAACGGGAGCCCGAAGCGGAATAACCGCCTTTAGGGGCTGATAATATCCGCCCGACAAGTTGAGAGTTGCGGTATCGCCTTTCGGCGATAGTATTCAGATCTGTCTGCGTAAGCAGACACAATAACTCTGCACTCTCAACTCTAAACTCTCAACTAAAAAAGGAGTTGATATTATGAAATGCAGTATAATCAGAGACCTTCTGCCGCTGTACTGCGACAAGCTGACCTCAGAGGACAGCAACGAGGAAATAGAAAAGCACCTCCGCGAGTGCGAGGAGTGCAATAATATCTACGAGAGCATGAACAACAAGGAAGATGAAATAAAAGCCGACCAGAAGGACATAAAGCCGCTGAAAAAGATAAAAAAGCGCATCACCCTCAGGGTCATAGCTGCCATTTTCGGCACACTTGTGGTACTGTCCGCAGTTTTTGTGTTCGTTTTTGTGGGAGTTATCCCCATAAGCTCGGATAAGCTTCATTATACCGTGACCGCATATGAGGTCAAGTCATACATGATAAAGCACGAGCCGAACGAAAACGGTGAATATATCGAAGAATACCGTGATGAATACATGAACAATTTCTATCCTATTCCTGATGGTGCAAAAGTCGAAACAGAACATCATATAAGCATTGATTTTGAGGCGGACTGCAAGATGATAAATTACAGGTTTGACGCTGATTACGAATATTTTGTAAATGATGAGGGCATAAATGATATGAGAACGCATGAGGAGAGGTGGATATACCCTGTTGTGAAGCTGCCTTTTGATATTCGTGGCAAACACCCTAATCAGTTTTCGTGCGGCGGAAATGTTAAAGAAGGCGATACTCTCACTATCCACTGCCGTGACAAGGACATAGAATTAGACCTCTGGCAGCTCTACCTCGACAATGTTGAAAAATAACGCATACGGACGGTGAAAGCCGTCCGTCTTCTTTTTCCCTGTTTTGCGGGTGTCGGAGCGCCTCCCCTGCGGTATGCGACGGGGATCTGCTGCGTTTTTCAACTTTCAACTTCCCAAATGTTGACAAATCGGGACTCTTTATGTATAATAAAAGCAGTATGAAACGGAAAGGATAATTTCATGTTCAAACGCAACCATGTCGTAAGACTTATACTCATATTCACCCTCATTATGGGAGTTTCCTCCCTCGCTGTCATGATAGGCGGAATGATGAGGGCACGAAACAACAACTACATCACCATCGATCCCGAGACTATGAAGCTGATACAGCTTGATCCCCCGAAGGAGGGCGATCCCATAGCCATCGTGGACACCACCCTCGGTGAGGTAAGGTTCAGACTTTTCCCCGAGCAGTCCCCCAACGCCGTGGCGAACTTCACAGAGCTGGCAAACTCGGGCTACTATGACGGCACCTACGTTTTCCACGCAGAGAGCGGAGTCTATTCCGCGGCAGGCGCTCCCAACAAGGACGGTTCCGCCAAGGACAACTCCCATGAGCTGGTGGAGAGAGAGCTCAGTCAGGACCTGTGGCCCTTCAAGGGCGCTGTCCTCGCCATGAACACCACCGTAAAGCAGACCTTCAAGGAGAAGATACTGGGCGGCGGCACCTACTACAACGGAAGCCGCTTCATCATGCTGAATACCGTCACCTATGATGACGAATTCAAGGAGGAGCTGAAGAACTCCTCCGAGAGCGAAGCCCTTGCGGACGCCTTTATCGAAGAGGGCGGCGTTCCCAACTTCTCACAGCAGATGACCGTCATCGGTCAGATATACAGCGGCATGGACGTTGCGGAAAAGCTGGCTCAGCTTGAGACCAATGAAATGGGCGTTTATAAGTTCCCCAAGGAGGATATTCTCATAAATTCCGTGACCATAAGCACTTTTTCTCCGGAAGATGAAATAACCGATGGTGAGAAAAAGGACTGATATTTCGTTGATTTCAGCGATAAAAGCTGTCCTTTGAGGGAAAGGCTTTGTATCCTGACTACAAAATTATCAGGAAACTATTTACAAATCAAATTTTTTGATGTATAATATATAAGTTGAAGTATAATTACTCATAATGATCACAGGATGATTTTTTCCGAGGAGTGATATTTATGCTCAGAAAATTCCTGGCAGGTCTTTTCTGTTTCATGATCGCGGCTTCTGCCGTTACATCATGCAGCAAGCAGAGCGGAGGCTCTGAGAGCACAGCGGAAACTACCACTGCTGCAACAACTCAGCCTCAGTCAGAAGCTGAGACCACTCAGCCCCCAACTGCTGAAAATGTTGAAATCGCAAACTTCACAGCACCCGAAAAGGGCGATACCATAATCACCATGAATATCAGGGATTACGGAACGGTAAAGTTCAGGCTCTTCCCCGAATATGCGGACAAGGGCGTGGAAAACTTCGTGGAGCTGGCTAAAAAGGGCTACTACGACGGTCTTACCTTCCACAGGATAATCAAGGATTTCATGATACAGGGCGGAGATCCTCTCGGCAACGGCACCGGCGGCGAAAGCTTCTGGGGCGGAAAGTTCGACGGAGGCACCGATCCCCACCTTATCCACGCGGCAGGCGCTCTCGCCTATGCCAACAGCGGCGGTACATCTACGGACGGAAGCCAGTTCTACGTGGTAACAGGCACCACCTACAGCGACGAGGACTTCGAGGCTCTCGCTCAGCAGGGCTACGTCTTTTCCGATAACGCCAAGGAGATATACAGGAAGACAGGCGGCGCCCCCTGGCTGGACGGCAGCTATACCGTTTTCGGACAGGTCATCGACGGTCTCGATGTTATCTTCAAGATACAGAATGTACAGGTAAATCCCGACAGCAGCCTCCCCTACAAGGACGTTGTCATGGAGTCAGTCACCGTTGACGAATATAACGGCGAGGACATCCACTGGTACATCGACGAATACGAATCCTTCGACCCCGAGGAGATAAAACAGGCTTCGGGCAGGGAAAACGTAGACATCAAGAACTTCACAGCCCCAAAAGAGGGCGAAACCATAGTCAGCATGAAGCTGAAGGGATACGATCAGGAAGTAAAGATCAAGCTCTTCCCCGAGTACACCGAAAAAGGCGTCGAGAACTTCATCACACTGGCAGAACAGGGCTACTATGACGGGCTCACGTTCCACAGGGTAATGGAGGATATGCTCATTGAGGGCGGTGACCCCAACGGCGACGGTACCGGCGGTGAATCCATATTCGACAAGGGCTATGAGGATACTGCCGATCCCCATCTTATCCACGCGGCAGGCGCTGTCGCATATTCCAATGAGGGCTCTACCAATACCAACGGAAGCCGCTTCTTCATCGTCACAGGCGAAAAGCTCACCCAGGAGGAGGCTGAACAGCTGGAATCCTACGGCTATGCCTTCACCGACAGTGAAAAGGAGATCTACACCGAGAAGGGCGGTCTGCCCTGGTTCGACGGAAGCTATACCGTCTTCGGACAGGTCTTCGACGGTCTCGATGTTGTCTTCGATATTCAGAATACAGCAGTCGATGAGTATTACAAGCCCCAGAAGGACGTTGTCATCGAAAAGATGACTGTTACTCAGTACAGCGGGGAAGAAGTCCGCTGGGATATTTCCGATTATAAATGATGATCTTTAAGCAAAGGCTTAATAATTTATATGTTCGGCGTCTTATGCCGAGGAACAAAAGAAAGAAATTCGGGAGCAGATAAAAACACCCCGAAAAATAAGGAGAGAAAATATTTGGATAAGTTTGTTATAAAAGGCGGAAGACGCCTTGAAGGTGAAGTTACCATAAGCGGTGCAAAGAATGCGGCTGTTGCTATACTGCCCGCAGTCATCCTTTCGGACGAACCCTGTGTTATCGAAAACGTTCCCGATATCAGCGATGTAAGGATCTGTATCCGTATCCTCAAGGAAATGGGTGCTGAAGTAACAAACGTAGGCAAGGACGCCTACAGGATTGATCCCACAACTATCAATAAATTCTGCGTTCCCTACGAGTACGCAAGGAAAATGCGTGCCTCCTACTATTTCCTGGGAGCGCTCCTCGGCAAGTTCAATAAGGCAAGAGTTTCGATGCCCGGCGGATGTCCCCTGGGAGACCGCCCCATCGACCAGCACCTGAAGGCTTTCACAGCCCTGGGCGCTAAGTATACCCTCAGCCAGGGTATGATCGACCTTACCGCAGATAAGCTCTCGGGCAACCAGATCTTCTTCGATGTGGTCACCGTCGGCGCTACTATGAACGCTATGCTTGCTGCCGTCAAGGCAGAGGGCCTCACCGTCATAGAGAATGCGGCTAAGGAGCCCCATATCGTTGACCTTGCCAACTGCCTCAACTCCATGGGTGCCAACATCATGGGCGCAGGTACAGACGTTATCAAAATCAGAGGCGTCGAGCACCTCCACGGTACTACCTACGCCGTTATCCCCGACCAGATCGAGGCAGGTACATTCATGGTGGCTGTTGCCGCTACAAAGGGCGATGTGCTCATCAAGAACGTTATCCCCAAGCACCTGGAGTCCATAACAAAGAAGCTTGAGAAGATAGGCGTCAACATAGAACAGTTCGACGACAGCATAAGAGTATGGGTAGACGGTCCTCTGGTAAAGACCAACGTAAAGACCGCTCCTCACCCCGGCTTCCCCACAGATATGCAGTCTCAGATAGCTACTCTCCTCTGTCTCGCAGAGGGAACCAGCATCATCACCGAGAATATCTGGGAGCAGCGCTTCCGCTACGTTGACGAGCTGAGAAGAATGGGCGCCGACATCACCGTAAACGGCAAGGTTGCTCTTATCGAGGGCACAGGCAAGCTCATGGGAGCTCCCGTAAAGGCGTGTGACCTGAGAGCAGGTGCTGCACTTATCATTGCAGGACTGGCTGCAAGCGGCGTCACCGAGATCGAGGATATCTACCACATCGAGCGCGGCTACGACTGTATGGAGGGTAAGCTCCGTGCACTGGGCGCCGACATCGAGAAGGTAAGCGTTCCCGACAAGGCTGAGGATACAAAGCCCGACAACGCCAAGGCTGCTGTTTAATAATAATTACGGCTGCTGCACAACAGTGCGGCAGCTTTTTCATCTGTCTGCATGGGAGCACGCTCTGCGCGCCCCCTGTTTTTATGACATCACACAAGGAGATTTATGAAGGATAATAAAGGATTATACAAAAAACTGTTCACCATAGTGGCGCCTATCGCCTTCCAGTACATGATGTCGTCACTGGTTTCGGCGTCGGACGCCTTTATGCTGGGCTTTCTCGACCAGGACTCACTGTCCGCCTCGTCTCTGGCAGGGCAGATAGCCTTTGTGTACAGCCTGTTCTTCGGAGCATTCGTGGCTGGCTGCGGTGTCCTCGCCGCTCAGTACTGGGGCAAAAAGGATCAGCGCACCGTTGAGGAGGTCCTCGCCATAACCATGCGCTATTCACTTATAATAGGCGCACTTTTCTCGCTGGCAGCCGCTCTGCTTCCGCGGCAAATAATGCACATCTTCACATCCGACAGCAACCTCATACGCCTGGGAGCCGTCTATCTGCGCACCGTTGCCGCTTCCTACCTGCTGGCAGGCTTCTCGCAGGCTTATTTCGGCATTATGAAGGTCTGTGACCGTGCGGGACTCAGCTCCCTCATCGGCAGCCTTGCGGTGGTGCTGAACATAGCCCTCAACGGCTGTCTCATCTTCGGAGTGGGACCATTCCCCGAAATGGGTATCGCAGGAGCCGCCCTCGCCACGGTCATCACCCGCGGATTTGAGTGCGTGTTCATACTCTTTGTCATCGCCATGAAGAAATGTCCGCCCCTGCGGCTGAGACTCATGCTCCGCTCGGATACTCACCTTCTCCACAGGGACTATATCCGCTATACAATGCCGCTGCTGCTCAATCAGCTGGGCTGGGGCGGCGGCGTCACCATGTACTCAGTCATCATGGGACACCTTGGCTCTGACGCAACTGCTGCAAACTCCATAGCGGGCATTGTCCGCAGCATAATCGCCAGCCTTTGCTGGGGCATCGCCTCGGGCGTGGGTATCATCATCGGCGGTATGCTGGGCAGAGACGAGAAGGAGGAAGCAAAAAAGGCAGGCGGCAGCTTCGTGCGCTTCTCCATATGGATAGGCGCCGCTTCGGGAGTTGTCATTCTTGCGCTCACTCCCCTGCTCATGCAGTTCATCACCCTGGCTCCGAAGGCACAGTTCTACCTGAAGTATATGCTGTTCATGGCAGCTTATTATATCATCGGAAACTCCCTCAACTCCACCATAATCTCGGGAATATTCCCCGCAGGCGGCGACACCAGGTTCGGCATGATATGCGACATCGTGACCCTTTGGTGCGTGGTAGTTCCCATGGGAATGGCAACCGCCTTCCTGCTGAAGCTCCCCGTGCTTGCGGTGGCGTTCATACTCACCCTTGACGAGTTCGTGAAGATACCTGCGGTATACAAGCACTACATGAAGTACAAGTGGGTAAGCAATATCACACGGTAATATCGTGCGCTGCTAAGCTAAATCATAATTTAGCTTTGCTAAATTATGATTTGAGCCCTTAGCCGTTAGCTAATGTAGGGGACGCCGCAGCTAACAGCTGCACGTACCCTCTGTCAGCTTGGCTGACATCTCCCTACACCGTAGGGAGTCACTCGGCGTCCCGCAAAAATCGTATTATAGTGGCGACTATCATCCGCTCAACCAGGGGACGCCTTCTCTTACAAGGCGTCCCCTCTCCCAAAACAGTCCACCGGACTGTTTTGGGATTCACCCCTTGCGAGGCGCCTGACGTAATAAGGGGCTC
>JAKPUQ010000132.1 GCA_029572815.1 Bacillota bacterium
GTGTTTTTTTAAAGTCTTTTCTTGACTTCCCTTTATTCTCATAAAGGAATCTCAAGGGTCGTTACTTTTTATTCGCATTGTTCAATTTTCAAGATGCTGTCTTCGCTATCTCTCTTCGAGACAGCTTAACTATTATATCACAGTTCCTTTTCTTTGTCAATACCTTTTTGAAAAATTTTCTGTGATTTTTTCGTCTTCATCTTCTCGGTTTCGCTCCCATGCTGCGCCAGCAGGCTTACTGTTCGCGTCCCCTCGAGGCGACTTAATTATTATAGCACGTGAAGCCGATAAAGTCAACACGGAATGTTGAACAAGCTTGCTTCTCATTTCAAATCGAATTGTGTCAAAAAAACACAATTCCTACGAAAACGCCAATGTCATACACAGCTCAGGACGATTTTCCTTAAGGGATAACGTGATCTCCCCCTCGTACTCATACCCCGTTTCATTGATTATAGAAAAGATCTTTTCCTCGTCTATGAAGTTATTTCTGAACTCCTCATATACAGACGGAGTGGCAAAGCGTATCTCAATGTTGTCGTTCCCGCGGCTGAGCTCCCTGCGGACGATATCCTCCGCCCCTTCTATAGTCTCGGCGTAGAGGCCGCTGCTGACATAATAATTTCTGTCGTCCTTGCTGCACTCATAAGGCGTAAAAAGCGATGTATCGGCAATATGGGTCTTTCTGAAGCCGCTGTCAGAACAGAGATAGTACATCTGTCTCATCTCGCCGGTTATGTCCGTATCAGCCCAGGTCACGTCGATATTATACCAGTCCCCCGCGACCTTCACCTGATTCCAGGCATGATTTTCGCCCTCGTCAGTCTGTCCCGTTATGACCGCGCTCTCCAGCTCCAGTTCGGAAGCCAGAAGACCGAAAGCCTTCGCATAGCCCTCGCAGTTCGCTTTGCCTTCAACAAGGCAGCCGTATGCCGTGGACGCAAAGGGTTCGTCATCGCCGGTGACATAGGTGCACTTCCTTACTATATAATCATTTATGTAGCGCACCTTATACTCATCACCTGCAAGTCCTGATGCTCCTCTGACCGCCTCGTCGGCAGCATCTTCCAGCTCTTTCCTCATACTGTCAAGATCATAAATGTCGCGGTAGACCACCTTTGCATCTCTGACCTTGGGAGCTGTATAGTACACAGAGTCGAGGAAAAAGAAGTGACTCTCCTGCTTTTCGAGTATACAGTAGATCTTTGAATACTCATCGCCGTCAAGCTCGCAGGGCAGCGGGATATCCTCCTTATGGTCATTTATGCCCCGATAAAGAGCCGCATAGACCGTCTTTTCCTTGTCGCTGAGCTGCCTGTAGACAGGTCTGTACTTCGCCTCAACTGTGGAAAGATACCCTTTTTCGGGATATTTTTTCAGCACTCCCGAATCAATTATATACCTTCCGCCTATCACAAGGAAGGCTATACATACTATAACAAGCAGCAGTGCAGTGGTTTTCTTTTTCAATTCAGTTCTCCGATATCATGACTGTGTTGTTATTTATCCTGAATGACGGCAGATTTTCCACGAACTTGCTGAACTTGGAATAGCCGTAGGTCTTCACATCAAATCCGGGTATCTTCACACAGAGCTGCTTCTTCAGCTCGCCCAGATTATAGCCCTTGTTTCCGTTGGTGCGGATTATAGCCGCAAGAGTCTTTTCAATGCGCTCCAGATCTGTCATGCTGGTCTTCTGGGAAACAAGTATGCTGCTTCCCTCCTGACGGAAGCTGAGGCCGTCAAAGTCCTTGAGGAACTGTGAGAACTTGGAATATCCGTAGTTTCTCACATCGAAATCGGGATAGCGGTTGAGAAGTCTGCTTCCCAGCTCACCGATATTTATCTCGTCCCTCAGGTTTGCGTTTTCGTTGATTATGCTGACTATGGCCTTTTCAAGAGTCTTGAGCTCAAGCTTTTCGCTCTCGCCTGTGCTCTGGAGCTCCTCGTCAGCAAGTATCTCAAGGTACTTGAAAGCGTTGCAGGCAGTACTGAAAGGCTTGGGTGTCTTCTGCTCGCCCATGCCTATTACCTGCATTCCCGACTCACGGAGGCGGATAGCCAGCCTTGTGAAGTCGCTGTCACTTGACACGATGCAGAAGCCGTCCACATTATGAGAATAGAGTATATCCATGGCGTCGATTATCATAGCTGAATCCGTGGCATTCTTTCCCGTGGTGTAGCTGTACTGCTGTACAGGGGTAATGGCATTGTCCAGAGCCATTCCCTTCCAGCCTGCCAGGTTCGGGCGGGTCCAGTCGCCGTAAACCCTCTTATATGTTACGATGCCGTAATTGGACACCTCGTCCAGGATATACTTGGTATACTTTGCCGCAACGTTATCTGCGTCGATAAGAACGGCATAGTGCATTTCCTTTTCCATATTTCACCTCATAGTAGTATAGTGATACATATTTATTATAACATTTATATTTAAATTTGTATATAGTAATTCCGCACAAAGACAAAGAGCCGTCTTTGTGCGGAATTAAGAGAGCGAGTATGTTTTTAACGCCGATAAGCATTGTGTCCGCGATCTTCGTTAGGATATAAAAAATCCCGAAACTATTGCTTCGGGATTTGTGTAATACCAAGGTTATTACCCCAGTACTATGGAGCGGATTACGAGGCTCGAACTCGCTACCTCCACCTTGGCAAGGTGGCGCTCTACCAGATGAGCTAAATCCGCATTGTATATAGAACGCTTCCGCGTTCTATATGGTGCTTCCGGTCGGAATCGAACCAACGACACGGGGATTTTCAGTCCCCTGCTCTACCGACTGAGCTACAGAAGCGTGTTGGCGACCCCGAACAGATTCGAACTGTCGACCTCCTGCGTGACAGGCAGGCGTTCTAACCAACTGAACTACGAGGCCATGTGGTGGGGACTACAGGGCTCGAACCTGTGACCCTCTGCTTGTAAGGCAGATGCTCTCCCAGCTGAGCTAAACCCCCACTTTACAGACGCCTTATCCTTGGCGACGAAAATAATTATACCACAGGAAAATGAGTTTGTCAAGCATTTTCTGAAATTTTTTTTGAGATTTTTTTCAAATGAGCAGCAGTTGGCTGTTTTTCGGTAAGAATTTGCAAAAAAACATTTTCGGCGGACAAAAAAAGGACGCCCGATGGGCGCCCCTACACTAATCACTTATCCTCTTTTTGCGCAGCAGCATAATACACACAGCGCCGCATACTATCAATACAGGGAAGATGCTGAGTATGAGCACCCAGAATTCCGACACCCTGTACTCAAAGGGAGTGCCGTCTGCCTTCATGGCGAACATGGTGAATTCGCCGGCACAGGTCATATCATACACTATATGGCACAGCGCCGCAGGATATACCGAGTCCGTGCGCTTGGTGAGCCAGGTTAGGAAAGCCGAAAGGGCGATGCACATGACTATCATTGCTATGAAGCCGCCGTAGGGGAAGAAGTCGTAGTCCCTGCCGAAGTCATAGCCGTATGCAAGGAGCGGTCCGTGCCACAGCGCCCAGATCATTCCCGTTACCACTATTGCAAGCGGTGTGGGCATGAGTTCCTCAAGCTTGGGAGTGAGATAGCCCCGCCAGCCCAGCTCCTCGCCGAAGCCGTGGGCAGCCATAGCCAGTCCCGTGGCAGGTGTGGTCAGCAGCACAGCGGTCGTGAGCATACCATTGTCGCAGAAGGCGCTGTCCCCTATGCTTCCGCTCTTTACTATAAAGAGGTGTAGTATTAGTCCGCTTACCAGCGGCAGCAGCACGGGGAATATCACAGCAGCAGCGTAGTATTTGCCGCTTTTTCTTCTGCCTGTGCCGAGAAGGGCGTCACGGAAGCCCTCTTTTGTTATGAGCCTTGTGATTATCACCGCTATGGCAGGAAAGAGCATGAGACTGTTGCCTGCAAGTGCGCTGGTCAGACTGCCCTCCTTGTCCGAAAAGGCAAATCCCAGCACATACATCGGCAGATACGCAAGTACGATGTACAGAGCTATTCTGAGCAGAGTTTTTTTCTTACTTTGCATAGTGGTCAACTCCTTTCAGATACCATTTAACGGAAAGTCTGTAGGAAAGGTAGTACAGCACCGTTATCCCCAAAGCTGCTATACCTGTGCCAAGAGCTATTTTTCCGGCAGTTTCGGAGTCTTCAAGAGCCTCGAACAATCTGTCCCAGAACGAGCTCATATCGGCAAAGGGCGAAAGATCGCCGAACAGCAGGTATACAGCGCCGCCAAGGACCACTGCCGCAATAGGCACCATCTTTACAACGTTGCCCATCTTTCCGCCGAATCGCACTATGAGAGGATACTCCAGCGAGCGCATGAAGAGCTGAACATAAAACAGCACCATATACAGTGATGTTGCAATGGCTATATCGTGATTTCCGTCATAGGCAAAGCTGTTCACAAGGGTGAGCATTGTAACTGTCGCAATAGCAAAAAACAGGGTGACAATATATTTTGCGCCGATCTGCCTCTTTATGCCGTCGGGTGTAGAAGCTGTATAATACGTCCATTTGCGGCGCTCATCGTCCTTGAACATGGTGACCTCGAATGTGCCGCCTATCAGAAACGCCATAACTGCGCCGACTCCCGAAACCAAGGCACTGACACCGCCCGATATGTCCTTCATATCGGGAGAATTCCGCATCAGCAGCGCTATAAGTACAGGATATATCATCATGCCGAACATGAATAATATTATTTTGTACCAGCTAAGTCTGAGCTCTCTGTAAAGGAAACCTGCCATCAGTAACGCCTCCTTTTAAGCTCTTTCACAGCCCATATATACATAAGCAGGACCGTAAGAACAAATACTATGGGAGCTATCCACACAGCCATATCGCGGTACTTCACAATATAGGGCATGAGTACCTTCCTCATTCCCACATCGCCTTCCAGATCGGGATAGAGCCTTTTCGCCTCTGCATAGCCGAACTTTATCACCTTATATGCACCGTAGCCCAAAGCTGCAAACAAAGGCGCCGCAATAGCCAGACCTACGGCTGCATTTTTTGCCTGTGTCCTGAATCTGAGCATACTGGGAATATCCAAAAAGCATACAGCTCCGTAGAGCAGACCTGCAATTAAGATATTCTTGAAATGTCCCATGCTCATGGGCAGCTTTGCCGCTGCCGCAAAAATAATATCCGCAATATAGGCAAGCACCATACCCAGAATCAGAAAAGCTCCGCGTACAATGAATTTTGAAGCAGCTATTTTCTTTTCGCTTATTGGAATAGTATATGAATAGAGCTGCCAGTGAGACTGATAGTCCTTTTCTATGATGTCGTTATGACCGTATACAGTGCCTACTATAGCGATAAGTCCTGCATAAATGTACATCTGCGAAAACATGGAGCTCCGCATTTCTTCAACGCCTTCTGTCCCTGCGAGATTTCCCGCATAGGTACTTATGAAGACCAGTGAAAACATACCCACAAAGATCACATACACCAGCATCATCATTATAAAAGGCTTGCGGCTGAGATAAAACTCACGATAGATAAGACCTTTCATTCATCTCCACTCCTTTTTGCTGCGGTTGACGTAGTAGATCATTATCTCCTCGAGTGTAGCGGGATCGATAACGGCTCCCGAATACTTGCGGCTGCACTCAGCCCTGTCAGCCACCATGACCTCGGCACCGAAGTCCGAAAGGCGGGCGCTGATGATGTCCTCGGGGTCTATTTCCTTGTAGTCGTTCTTGGTGCATTTCAGCACGCCATGGCTGTCCAGTATATCGTCCTTGTAGCCGCTGATGAGCAGCTTTCCCTTGTCGATGAAGGTAACGCTGTCCGCCACCTTGTCAAGGTCGGAGGTGATATGTGAGGACATGAGGATAGTGTGCTCCTCATTCTGAAGGTATTCAAGGAAGATGTCCAGTATCTCGTTTCTGACAACGGGGTCAAGACCTGTTGTAGCCTCGTCCATTATAAGGAGCTTTGCATTGTGAGACAGTGCGGAAGCTATCTGAAGCTTCATCTTCATGCCCTTTGAGAACTTGCCGAACTTCTTCTTTCTCGGCAGCGAAAAGCGGTCAAGATAGCCGAAAAAGGTCTCGCTGCTCCACTGTTCAAAAACCTCGCGGAGTATTTTGTTTATGTCGTTTGCATTGAGTCTGTCGTCAAAGGGGAGCTCATCGAATACCGCAGCTATCTGCGATTTCACCTCAAACTCGTCCTTTACGCTGTCCAGTCCGAGGAGCTTTATCTCGCCCTCGTCCTTCTTTACTATATTGAGCAGGGCGTTTATGGTCGTGGTCTTTCCTGCACCGTTCTGACCGATAAAGCCCATAATGCTGCCCTTGGGCACGTCAAAGCTGACGTTATCGAGAGTAAAGCCGTCATACCGCTTGGTAAGCCCCTTTATCTCGATAGCATTTTCATAATCATTCATTTTCTGCCCCTCCGTAAATTAGTTCGAGCATCTCCTTGAGTTCATCAAGGCTGAGCTCGCACTGACGGGCTTTATCGCAGACCTGAGTAAGGAGGGCTTCGGTCTGGCGCAGGTATTCCTCGCGCAAAAGCTCGGTATTCTGCCCCTTTACGAAGCTTCCCTTTCCTGTATAGGACTCGATGAAGCCGTCTCTTTCAAGGTCCTCATAGGCGCGTTTTGTAGTGATGACGCTTATGCGGAGCTGCTGAGCAAGAGTACGCATAGAAGGCAGGGCGTCCCCCGCTTTCAGCTTACCGTTCAGGATAAGAGCCTTTATCTGAGAGGATATCTGCTGATAGATAGGCTCACCCGATGAGTTGCTGATAATAATATCCATATTTCACCTCATGCATGATTGTATATATACATTATACACATTATAGCATCTGTATATACACTTGTCAAGACCTTTTTGAAAAATTGCAAAAGAAATTTTCAGTTATTAGTTTTTAGTGCGTAGTGCTTAGTTGTTCGCTGAACACGAAATACTAAGCACTATGCACTATACACTAACCACTATTCACTAACCACTGTGTATATGATGGACAAAAGAAAACAACATTTTTTAGTCAAAATCGCCTATTTTTAAGAAATAATATAGACAAGTCCCGAAAAATAATATATAATAAGATGTATATATAATTCGGCATCCGTATGCCGTAAATGCGGAAACCGCAGTTTTGTCTGCGGCTTCGGAGCACTAAAACATGAGAGTAATCACAGGCATTGCAAGAGGCCGCAAACTTGTGGCGCCCGAGGGTCTGGACGTCAGACCTACTGCCGACAAGGTAAAGGAAGGCATCTTTTCAGCCGTTCAGTTTGAACTGGAGGGAGCAAGAGTCCTCGACCTCTTCGCGGGAAGCGGTCAGATGGGCGTAGAAGCACTGAGCAGAGGCGCAGAACACGCCGTGTTCATAGACAGCTCGCTCCGTTCCATAAGATGTGTCAACGAAAATCTGAGGAATACAGGCTTTGAGCGTCAGTCCGAGGTCATAAACCGCGACAGCTATGACTATATAAAGCTCACCTCCCAGACCTTCGACATCATTATCCTCGACCCGCCCTACCGCTATAACCATATCGCCAATATCCTCCCTTTCGCAGCAAAAAAGCTCAGGGACGGCGGCATCATTATATGCGAGTATGAGACAGAAGCAGATGAGCCTGCGGCTCCCGAGGGTATGAGACTGAGAAAGACCTACCGCTACGGCAAGATAAATGTCTCGATCTTCTGCAAACCATCCGAGGAGGTGGCTGACGAATGAGAAGAATAGCCGTTTGCCCCGGAAGCTTCGACCCTGTTACTCTGGGACACCTGGACATCATCACCAGAGCCTCAAAGCTCTTTGACAAGGTGATAGTCCTCATCTCCAGAAACGCAGGCAAGGCACAGCCAAGCTTCACGGCTACGGAACGTATGCTTATGATAGAACAGGTCACCCGTGACCTTGACAATGTTGTAATAGATATCCTTGACGGGCTCCTTGCGGACTACGTCAGGAACGTGGGCGCTGTCGCCATAGTAAAGGGTCTGAGAGCTGTCAGCGACTTTGAGTATGAATTCCAGATGGCTCTGGCAAACAAAAAGCTTTACGCAGGAGCGGAAACGGTCTTTCTGACCACAGCAACGGAGAATATGTATCTCAGCTCCAGCCTGGTAAAGCAGATAGCTTATTTCGGCGGCGATATCACCCATTTCGTTCCCAATGAAATACTCGATGATATAAAACAAAGACTAATTAAGGAGAGGTAATTACTATGAGCATTGATGAGATTTTAGAAGAAATGGACGAACTTCTTGACAAGGCGTCCTCAGTTCCCTTTGTATCCCACAAGAAGGTAATCGACGGAGAGAGAATGAGAGAGCTCATCAACGACGTCCGTCTGAATATGCCTCACGAACTCAAGGAGGCTAAGAAGATAGAATTTGACTGTCAGCGTATCCTCAACGAGGCTAAGCTCAACGCAGAATCCATCATCCGCAAGGCTGAGGAGCGTGCCGCTCAGATAGTTTCAAGAGAGGCTATCGTTACAGAGGCTAAGAAGAAGGCTCTGGATATGCTCACAAAGGCTCAGACAGCAGCAAAGAACCTCCAGCAGAACGCTGCGGCTTCAGTTGCAAAGATGCTCAATGACACCGAGAATTACTATTCAAGAAATCTCCAGAGCATCAAGGTGGTAAAGGGCAAGATCGGCAGCACTATCTCAAACGCTTCAAGCGACAAGAAGAACGACATTATGTAATAAAAACGGCGATCACAGTCGTTATACCACGCAGAATTTCGCCCCTGAACGTTACAAAACGCTCAGGGGCTTTTTTGTCTGCAATGATAAATCACAATTTACATTTGTAGGGGACGCCGCCCTCGGCGTCCCGTTGGGCGTGTAATATATCTCGCGGGACGCCGAGTGACTCCCTACGGTGTAGGGAGATGTCAGCAAAGCTGACAGAG
>JAKPUQ010000149.1 GCA_029572815.1 Bacillota bacterium
ACAAGAAAAATGATCGCAAGTGATAACAGCATAGAAATTCCTCCAATAAAAATAAAAAAGCCGACAACTATTGCGTAAAACGCAGAAGTCATCAGCTTATGATAAGCGGTTTCGGTTTCCCGTGGGAGAACATCATTCCCGATATTCAGTTTATATTATGATTATACCACGGAACTATCTATAAGTCAATCTGTTTTTTCTTCTTTTTCAAACTCTGGATACGCACCGAGCATTTTTCTGACCTCAGCAAGATACTCACTGCGAGTTTTCACGGGAGACAGCAGCTCAATACCGTCACCGTAGCTCATTACCCAAAGAAAGAACCTCTGATTGACACCAACATGAACGGTAATTGTCACACTCTCGTCAGTTTCAGAGTATGGGGAAATTGAAGCATAGTCCCCGAAATGTTCAAGCATATCGTCAAGCAGATACCGTTTCACTCTGAGCGTGACATACTCAAAGTATTCAGGCTCAAACATATCAGTCACCAAGCCTTCGGGCTTTTTCTCCTTTGGCAGCCGAGTGTGTGAAACATCACCTCCCACGATACTCCTCATACGGTCAACACGATAGATACGCCAGCGTTCATCTGCTTCGTTATAGCATTTCAGGTAGATACGCTCATTGAAATATACCACCCTCACAGGCAGAAGGTCACGCTTCTTCTTGTAATACTTTATCTTCTTGTCAGTATCGTACTTCCCGTACTCAAAGTTTATCTTCCTGCGGTCAGCGATCAGTCTGTGTATCAGGTCTAAGTTTTCGAGCAGATCAAGCGACGGCGAACACTTTTCATTGAGAGTGATTCTGCTGATGAGCTGTCTGATCTCGGCATCTGAACACATACCCTCAAACTTCTTGATGAGTTGCCGTTTTTGCTTTGAAGTCAGGAACTTGTTTATGGAGATAGAATCCACAATGAAGCGTATCTCATTGAACGAGAAGCCTTTATCTATCAGTGCGTAGTAAGCTGTATTATGCTCACGGTTATATTTAACGATGTGATTACCCGCATTGGTGAGCCTGTCAAGGTCACGGCGAATGGTCACATCATTCACCCTTGTCAGATTACAGACATTGGCAAGGTGGTCTTGAATTTCCTTGATAGAAACCGACTTCTTTTCATCAGTGTATCTTGACAGATAATCGAGTATGTATATAATCCTCTCCTGGTCCATAGAAAGCACCTCCGCATACAATCAAACGCCCTGTCCTAAATTCTTATTTGGACAGGGTGAATATCATCAACAGACCTCGCTGTTCTGAACCCTCAGATGGGTGAGGTTCTTTTATTATTCTATCATATTGCTCAGGCGACTTCAATCGGGTTCGGTATATACCACCACTATGTTCGGTAAGTTGTAGTATTCTGCATTTTGAAATGTAAATTTTCTGTGAACTCTCATACTTTTCTTGCCCGTTTTTCTATTAAATGTACTTGATAAGTGAGGGGCTTTTTCAGCCGCAGTCGCAAAGCTCCAATTCCTCTAACGGAGAGAGGAAACTTCCAAGAGCCGCAGGCTCAAATTGAAGTCACGCACAGAGGGCGTGACTCAAACCCAGCAAGCTCGGTATCTCCGCATTACAATTTCTCAGAAATTGAATGTTCCGACACACTGCTTGCAAGAGGGACACCCCTTGTACCCCGAAACGAAAGGAGATGATAAAAATAGCAGAGAATGAACCCCACAATCGGTATATGCAGATACGCCTTACCGAAGCAGAGTACGATGCCATCGAGCGTAAGTTTCAGAACAGCGGTCTGAGGTCACGGAGCGAGTTCATCAGGGCTATGATTTTTGAGGGTTACATTGTCCATTTCGATGATGAAAAGTTTGACAAGATGTACAGGCTCGTCGGCAGTATCTCCAACAACATCAATCAGATAGCCGTGAGAGTGAACAGCACGAACAAGATCTATGCCGAGGACATGGTGAACATCAAGGAGGGACAGGATAAGATTTGGCAACTACTAAACTCTTTGCAATCAAAACTACTGAAGTTAAAGCGTTAGCCTATATCGCCAATCCTTCAAAGACTGACAACGGCAGGCTCATCTTCACCTACGGGTGCAGCTCTGATCCTGCACAGGCAAGCAAGGATTTTGAAGCCGTCCGAGCTGGTGGAACGGGGCTTAATACAGTCCTGTCTCAGCACTTCATTCAGAGCTTCAAGCCTGGGGAGATCACACCCGAAAGGGCTTTGGAAGTCGGCAAGGAGTTATGCGAGAAATTTCTCAAGGGAGAGTATCAGTATTTCCTTGCAGTCCACACTGACACCGACCACACTCATATCCATGTGATATTCAATAACGTGAGCCGTGCCAACGGCAGGACTTTTGAGTCGAATATGAATCAGGGCAAGGTCAAGGAACGTGCGTGGAAGAAGCTCATCGACCTGTCAGACGAAGTATGCAAGCGGCACCATCTCTCCGTGGTCGAACACCCCGAAATGGGCAAGGGTAAGAGCCATTGGGAGTGGGATATGAACCGTCAGGGACTATCGTGGAAGGCAAAGCTGAAATACACGATAGATCAGGTCATAAAGGAGAGCGAGGACTTCGATGATTTTTTGCGGAAGTGCGCTGATTTCGGAGTGCTTGTCGAGTACAATCCCGACCATAAGATTGACCTGAAATTTATGCTTGCCGAGCAGAAAGAACGCAATCCGAGAGCGAAGATGACTCGCGCCCGAACGCTGGGCTGGTTCTATGAAACTGAGCAGATCAAAAGCCGTATCGCACAGTATCAGGGAGTGCTTG
>JAKPUQ010000153.1 GCA_029572815.1 Bacillota bacterium
CAGTAAAGGTTATGCTGATGATGGTGAGGGTAAATACCATTGGTTTGGCGGTGCAGGCAACGGAAAGTGTATCATAGAGTTTATTTATGATGATAATTCACTTCCGTCCTGCGTGGCATTCAGCGGAAGTTGGGGCTACTATAATTGGAACGGGCTTGACCTGAGTTCCAATATCACAAGTATTAAAAAGATCAACTACGGCGAACCCGTAGAATACTAAATTTGTAGGTTTCTATTATGAACGTAAAGAAGATCATCAAGGGTATTATCGGACTCGGTGCGATCGGCGGTGTTGCCTACGCAGCTTACAAGCTCGGTGAGTGCAGCGGTGAGGTCAACGAGCGTTTCCGTGAGAAGTACGGTGACGAGGACGATGAGGACATAGAAGTCGAGGAGGACGATGATTACAGGTTCTACGATAATATGGACGAGCCTGACGATGAGTGCCTTGCACCTAAGAAGCAGAATATGCCCACTTTTTCTGTGAGTATGCATAACTTCGCTTCACTTGATTCCGTTCATGTTGACGGCATCTCGGATAAAGATATGGAGATGCTTGTCTATCATATCTCGCTTGACAAGTACACCTCTAACAAGCAGATCCGTGAGTGGCTTGAGGTTGACAGGAACACCGCTTCAAAGGTGATCGCAGCTCTCCGCAAGGCAGGATATGTCGGTGATGAGCATTCCAACTACATCATTCCGGTGTATATCACAACTGAGGTTTATTTCAGACTCAGAGGTGATCTGCATTGAGTATCCTGATTATCGGTGAAAAGCCGAGTGTTTCAAGAGCCATATCTGCCGTGGTTGGTGCTTCTTCCGCACACAAAGGCTACACCGAGGGAAACGGCTATATTGTTTCTTGGTGTGTCGGTCACTTGGTCGGACTGAAATATCCGAATAACTACGGCAACGGCTGGGACCAGAGGTGGAGCTTTTCTCAGCTCCCTATGATTCCCGACAAGTGGCAGTTTCAGGTCACGGACAGCACAAAGGCTCAGTACAATCTCCTGAAAAGCCTTATGAACAGGGACGATATTTCGGAGATCATCTGTGCAACAGACGCTGACCGTGAGGGCGAGTGCATTTTCCGTTATGTGTATAATATGGCAAGATGCCGCAAACCTGTGAAGCGTTTATGGGTTTCTTCTCTTGAAGAGTCGGCTATCCGTAAGTCTCTCACAACGATGAAGCCTATGTCTGCATACGATAACCTGTTCAATGCAGGCTATGCCCGTGCAAAGGCTGACTGGCTTGTGGGAATGAACGGCTCTCGTCTGTTTTCCGTTCGTTATGGTGGCAAGCTCAACATCGGCAGAGTGCAGACACCTACACTTGCTATGATCGTACAGCGTGATGCTGAGGTAAACGGCTTTGTGAAGCAGAAGTATTTCACTGCTGACCTAAACTGCGGTGACTTCATTCTTTCTTCTGCAAGAATTGACGATGAAAATGCCGCTGATTCGCTCGTTTCTGCCTGTGACGGCAAGTCGGTCACAATCAGCTCGTTCAAGCGTGAGGTCAAGACCGACAAAGCTCCGAAGCTCTATGACCTGACAACCTTACAGCGTGAAGCAAACAAGTCTTTCGGATACACGGCACAACAGACACTTGACTATACGCAATCACTTTATGAGGGGAAGCTCGTAACTTATCCCCGTACCGACAGCCAGTATCTCAGCGATGATATGGCTCAGACTGCTCTTGAAGTAACAAAGCTCTGTGACAGCTATTTCGGATTTGGTATATCCCATACTCCTGACATAAAAAAGGTCATAAACAATGCTAAAGTCTCCGGACATCACGCAATTATCCCCACAAGCGGTATTGCAACCGCTGACCTTTCTTCTCTGCCGTCGGGTGAAAAGAATGTCCTCACGCTGATCGCCACAAAGCTGATCTGTGCAACGGCTCCGGCGCACAAGTATGAAGCTGTCAAGCTGACAGGTATCTGCAACGGTACGGAGTTCACGGCAACGGGCCGCTCGGTGCTTGAAATGGGTTGGAAAGCCTATGCAAAGCAGTCCGACAAGAAGAATGAGGAAAAGGCTCTGCCTGCGGTATCTGAGGGACAGACCTTCACGGCAGCAGCAAGCAAGGGTGAACACTTCACAACTCCGCCGAAGCCCTACACGGAAGATACGCTGTTATCGGCTATGGAGAGAGCCGGAAATGAGGACTATGACGAGGACACCGAGAAAAAGGGACTCGGAACTCCTGCGACACGGGCCGCTACGATCGAAGCACTTGTGAAAAATGGCTATGTGGAGCGTGTCGGCAAACAGCTCAGGGCAACGGATAAGGGCAAGGAGATTGTGACCGTTGTTCCCGATGAGGTCAAGTCCGCAAAGCTGACCACTGAATGGGAATCGAAGTTACAGCAGATTGAACACGGCAGCCTGCCCGAAGCAGTCTTTATGTCGGGCATTCAGCAATTTATCACTGAGATGTGCAGTAAATACGACTCTGTGGTTAAGTCTGTTTCTCTTTCTGACGGCGGTAGTGAGCCTATCGGCAAATGCCCGAAGTGCGGTGCAGATGTAGTCAAGGGTAAGTTTGGCTTCTACTGCAAGGGCAAGTGCGGTATGAATATCGCAAAGGTGTACGGCGTGGAGCTTTCCGATGCCCAGGTCAAGGGACTTCTTGACGGCAAGTCAACAAGCTACACATCAAAGGGCAAAAAGACGATTGTCCGCCCTGAGATCGTGGAGAATCCGTATAACGGCAAGGTTTATTATCAGTGGAGAACGGAGAGGGGTAAATAAAAACAGCAAGGGTTTCCTTGCTGTTTGGGGATAGCTTTACAAATCGGAATTTGCCGTTATTTGTTTCCTATGCCCAGATCGCCATCGCCAAAGTGCCGACAACAATCAGAATCAACCCGGCAAGCGCCTTTCTGCTCAACTTTTCTTTGAATACGAAATAGGAAAAAGCGACGGAAACGATAATGCTGAGCTTATCGATCGGTACGACAACGCTGACAACGCCGTTCTGTATGGAGTAATAGTAACAGAGCCATGATGCGCCTGTGGCAATCCCGGACAGAGCTATGAATACAAGTTCTTTGGAATCAGTATTTTTCAGTTCAGCACCTTTGCCTTTAACGAAGACGATCAGCCAAGCC
>JAKPUQ010000179.1 GCA_029572815.1 Bacillota bacterium
ATCAAATAAGGGAGACGCATTCTATACCGTGACCGCGAAGGCCTGCAGTTGCCCCGCCATGACTTATCACCCCGGCATGGCCTGCAAGCATCAGAGAAAATACTTTCCTCAGCCTAAGAAGAGCAGGGAAGAGCTTGAGGCTGAAGGAGAAGCGATCCTTGAGGCCCACCACAACACCGCAAAGAGGCTTGCCAGACCACCAGAAGAAAGCAGCATTCGCGATAGCCTGCCAGGATGGCCCGGCGGCCACAACGGGCCGGTAGATGAATGCAGGGAGGCCGCTTGAAATGGCCGCCGCCCTTGAGGATGGGGTTCTCGCAGAGGTCAGCCTGTCCGATGGGGAGGAGGGCGGCACCGGAGGAGATCGGAGGCTAACCGCCTTCGCGTGATCCGGCGCTGGAGGCAAGCCCTTATCCGGGAAAACCTTCTTTTTTTTAGCGGCGCTCGCGCACCATGTTTTTACCATGCTTTCCAAATAGGTACGGAAAGTTGTAACTTTCTGTCACTTTGTTGCTTTTAATCTCTCTGCCCTTGTGACGCTCCAGCTCTCGATTGTTTTAGATAGTTTGTTAGAATTATTAATCTTATTATCGGTATGTAAAAGCACTTTTACACCGGACGCACTAATAATAAAAAATAGAAAAGCATATATGCTCTTGTGACATGTACTACACCATACATACTGTGGAAAGGTGAGACAAGAAATGAAACGGAAATATTCGACTATGTTAACCGCTCGGATGCCTGCCCCACAAAGAGCAGCACTTGAGCAGTTCGCAGATGAGCAAGAAGTCAGTGTAGGCGAAGCTGTTAGGATGCTAATAGCCGCCGGCCTTGAGGCGAAGAGATGTTAAACAAAATAGTAAGGTGCCGAACGTTCCTAGGCGTCCGGCGGGCGTGGCTCGTGTCCCTCTCTCAAAAGAACAACGAGGTCAAATTATGTACTATCCTACTGCATTAATATTTAAACCCTTCCTTGAGCAAAAGGAGCGTTCTTACTGCTCCGATTGTGGAAAGGCTTTACGGATTGATGATGATGACCTAGCAGAGCTTTATTCAAGCTCCGATTACTGCCAGTGTGATAGCTGGCAGTGGTCCGAGTCCGGGCGGTGGTGAGGATGGATCCCGCCTTTGAGCGAGCGTTGCTGAGAATCCCGGCACAACTCCGAGAGAACGGGCCCTCTTCTTCCAGGGAGAGCGGGATTATTACAGGGAGCAGGGGGAGTAATCTTGCTCTGTGAGGCTCATAAATCGAGGCTCTCCCT
>JAKPUQ010000181.1 GCA_029572815.1 Bacillota bacterium
GAGGGGAGCAGATCTCGTCAACGATAAAGCCGACGATATTATCTGCTTCTGCATAGCCGTCCCGACCGTCAGCGGTCAGCCAGTCTCCGAGATAGCCGTAGTCGATATTCTGTTTCACGACTTCCGTGTAATACTCAACTTCTTCTGCGTTATATCCCTCATTCTTCTTTTCAACATTTCCACCGTTGAAAACTTGTGAAATTCCCGCAGAAGGAATGATAGAGGATTTATCACTCAGTAATTGATTTTTCTGTAATGTTTTGTTATTATTATATTGTCCCTGATTTTCAGACAGCGGACTTTCAGCAGGCGGATTGTCCGGATACGGGTTTTCCACCCTCTGTTTTTCACCTAAAGAAGAAATGTCAGTTTTCGCCCGTCCGCCTTCACGGATCGTGATCGCCTTACGTCTGGTCTCTGCATCAAGCTCGTCAGCTTCTTCTTTGCTGACAGGAATATCGAAAAAGCTGTATACATACTCAAAGCAGTTATGGATACTCTCATTAGAGAGAAGCTGAGTGCGAACAAGGTAGCCCATATCAATGAGCTTGTTCACAGCGTTATGAACCGCAGTCTTGCCCTCTTTGCATATTGCTTTCAGTCCCGACATGGAGAAATTCCAGTAGTCAGGCAGAGAAAGCACTTTGAGAAGAAAGCCGAGGAGCTTATTGGGAATTTCCTTGTTCCGCAGGAGCTTGCTGCTGATCATGGTGAAGTTACCGACTTTCTTGACACGGTTTAGCACAGCGTTATCCACCGTAAAGGTTTCAAGCTCATAGTCATACTGAGGGATAGAGGTATCCTTCGCTGAATACTCATAGAACTTATAGACCGTCTGAATCCTGCCTGTCGGGTTCTCATTCGGCATCTTTACTTCAATTTCAAGGTAGCCACATTCTTTCAGGTTTTTCAAGGCGCTGTCGATAGCCGTTTCTCCATCAGGGCATAGTGCGATAAGCCCTGCCTTAGAAAAGTTCCATGTCGGAGGCAAGTCCATAACTCTGCCGAGCAGACCGATAGCAGGACAGCCGAGTTTGGTAGACCGCACGAAGCAGTTGCTCAGAACGGCATAACCGCTGAATTTATGTATCTCGCAGACGGTATCGTCCACGGTTTTCTTTTTCCTGTTACGCTTGTCCATTTCCATTCCTCCCTCAGCTCATCTGCCGTACACAAATTCCATGTTTGCTATGTACAGCTTATTTACCGCATAAACGCAGCCATACGGCTTATCCACTTTAAGGAGAAACTTTCTGCCGTTCAGCTCAGATACAGCATTTTTGATCTCATCACGGGTGAACTTCGACAGTTCATCGTGGTCACACAGTTCATCGACAGTGGAATAATCCTTTTCGACCTTGTTGAGCATGACGGTAAGAACCGGAACACAAGCCTTAGCATCGAAGTTGTAGTTTACCCTCGGTAAGCTGATTCTCGTAGGGTTTGGCATAGAAAGACCTCCTTGACATTGTTCATCTGAAATAAAAAATCGCTCCTCATTGCTGAGAAGCGATGTACGGTATTCAATTTTGGGCATAAAAATAGCGGACAGCGCTTCTGTTATGAAACACCGTCCGCTATTGTCCATTATTCAGTTTGCTTTGTCAACAGGCTTTCTACCGTTTGTTTTAGGGTTTCTACCAACTTTCTACCAACCTTATCGGCGGTAGGTATCTACCAAGTTTCTACCCAAAATCTTAAATCAGGTAGATTTTTGAGTTTGACGAAATAGCGCGATTTCAGAGGTTTCTACCTCAAATAATGACGTAAAATAGGGTTCTAAATGCCTCTTAATGACCACTAAGGGATACTAATGCCGAATAGCGTCACTTATAGCATATAAGTGAAGCGTTATGCTATAATCACCCGATTGCAGGGAGCAGATCTTTGATCTGCGTATCTGCAGGGGCATTTTCTTCATTATAGCATATAGCACTGTACAAGTCAACAATTCAGAAAATTTTGAAGTATTTTCCACAAAGAGCGGCAGCAATGCTGAGCACAATAGACAAAGGACTGCACCCAAAGGTACGGTCCCCGTCTGAAAACATCAAAGTAATAAAATTACTTGATCTCGATTGTAGCGCCAGCCTCTTCAAACTTAGCCTTGAGCTCGTTAGCCTCAGCCTCAGAAACGCCTTCCTTGATAGCCTTAGGAGCAGCCTCAACTACTTCCTTAGCCTCCTTAAGGCCAAGACCGAGAACTTCCTTAGCAACCTTGATAACAGCCATCTTAGCGTCACCGAAGGAAGCAAGGATTACGTCGAACTCTGTCTTAGCAGCAGCAGCGCCGCCTGCAGCACCGCCAGCAGCAGGAGCAGCAGCGATAGCAGCTGTTACACCGAATTCCTCCTGGATTGCGTCTACAAGCTCAGAAAGCTCGAGAACTGAAAGAGTCTTGATATCTTCAACAAATTTTGTGATCTTCTCAGAAGCCATGATAATAATCTCCTTTTTAATAATATTTGCCCTTTTGGGCGTTTTGATTTAAGCTGCGGAGCATATCTCCGCGGATGTGTAGTGAAGGTTCAGGCAGCTATCAAGCAGCTTCCTCTTCCTTCTTCTTGTCTGCAACAGCGTTGAGTGTAGCTGCCAGCTTCTGAAGGGGACCCTGCAGAGAGCCAACGAGCTGTGCGAGAAGGGTATCCTTTGAAGGGATCTTGGAAAGAGCAACAACTCCAGCCTGATCGTAAACCTCACCCTCAACGTAGCCAGCCTTGAGATTGAACTTGTCGTCGCCTGCCTTCTCAGCGAACTTACCGAGGATTCTTGCGGGAGCAGTCTGATCGTCGTTGGAAACAGCGAGAGCAGTTGTGCCGTTGAGAGACTCCTCAAAGCCCTCGATACCGCATTCCTTGAAAGCACGGAGAAGCATTGTGTTCTTCTCTACGAAGTAGTTGACGCCAGCCTCACGGAGCTCCTTTCTGAGCTTGGTATCCTCCTCAACGGTGATACCCTTGTAATCAACGAGAACGCCTGAAACGGAGTTCTTGATGATCTCGGTGAGCTTCTCGACCTTTGCCTTCTTAGCTTCGAGTACTGCATTGCTTGGCATAGTGTGTATTCACCTCCGAATGAATTATGATCGTATTCAGAGAGAGCAATAAAAAAGCCCATTCCGACAGCGCAGAATGGACAATGATACTTCTATCGATTGCTATTCCTCGGCGGGACTTACTGAGCATTCGCTCTGCCAGCTGTCTTTAGAATACGATGCTGTTTTTCACAGCTTGATTATTATATCACATTATTTTCTCTTTGTCAAGTGTTTTCTCAGATTTTTTCTATGCCTACAAAAATCTTCCCGGGCAATAACCCGGGAAGAAACAGATATACCTATATATCTGTCAATTAATAAAGCCTTTGCATATTATGCATAAAGCGTGAGAAATCTGCACCTTTCAGATTTTTGCCTGTTTTAGCATTATAACCGCTTACGCATTTTCCTTTGGAATCGAGCTCAAGCACTGTACCTTCATAGATTGTGAGATTCAATACAAAATTGCCGCCTCCGCTGACAGCGTGATCGAGACTTGTATTGGTAAGTAATGCATCTGCGTATGAAAATGAAATCGGTAAGGCAAATCTGCACTTTACTCTGTATGCCTTTGTATTACGTGCCGCACTTGCAGTAAGTGTGTTGACGGATCTGGGTGAGATGATCTTTGTTGCGGCTGTTCCTGTTCCGATGAGAGTAAATGCCATTGCTATTGCTGCTATCTTTTTGATCATGTTTTTCATTTTCTTCTTTTCCTTTCGTAATAGAGAGTATTATGTGGTTCCTACAGCTTTATGCTGTATTGATCTTACATTCCCTATTATACTCAATGCTCCTTTCCCTTCAATAATTCCGGAGTGAAAGAGCAAAGAAAAAGAGTGAAATGGAAATACAGGGTCTGATATCATAAAAAAGCGGCTGCCCTAAGAGGCACGCCGCTTTTTGCTTATTCGATTATATCCGACAGCATCTTGCCCTTTTTCTCTGCGTACATCACAGGGAAATAGTTGCCTATGCTCACACGCTTATTGGGCAGGAAGGTATGCTTTCCTGTCTGGAGACGCCCCATGCTGTCGGTGAACTGATAGTCACAGACGCACTGGGTAAAGCCGTCGCGTCCGCCGCCCTTGATGCCCACGTTTGTGATAACGCACTGGGTCTGTGTGCCGTTCTTGATAAGATAGCCCTGCACACCGCGGTTCAGCATCATCTTTATCACCAGTATGATACCGATGAGCGCAGAAACAGCCGCACCTGCGAACATGAGTATGCCTGCCAGCTTATCTGGCTTTCTGTAGACCTCGAAGGGATTTCCCTCGTCTACATAGCATTCATAGTGCTCACCCACGAATGTAGACTTTCCGCCGATACCGTTTGAGATACGGGCATTTATGGTCTTGCCCTCGGAGTTTACATAGTCAACGTGGACCTCACTGGTTTTTCCGACCTTGACGAAGTCTGTAACAACGCAGTCTGTAAGCACGCCGTCCTTCGGGACTGTAAGGATATTCAGTGCCATGAACAGCAGTGCTCCAGGTAGCAGCACTATCATAATGAGTCCGACGAGTATAGGTCCTGCAAGTGAATCTTTTTTCATAAAAGTTTCCCCCTTGAAAGAAAATAAGATAATTCGGCGCAAGCCGTAAACATATTAATATAATACATCATTTAGTGAGATTTGTCAATAACTATTATTATTTTCGTACAAAACGTAATGTAGTGCTACAATAGATATTGGACAAAATTAAGTAAAAAGAAAAGAGAGATAGACAAAAATCTGATAAAATAAAGTTACCACACCAAATTCAAATCAGAAAGGAAGCCTATCTCTCATGAATAGTATAACACAAGATATGAAGTTTCGTCAATCCTTAATGAATTACGCAAAGAA
>JAKPUQ010000205.1 GCA_029572815.1 Bacillota bacterium
CAAAGGATCAACAGCTTCAATGAAGGCGGCCTCCCACCTGTGGCACTAAGAACTTCAACTGAGCTGGCTCATCACGCCGCCTGACTCCTGCCTATCCATGATTTTGGGTATTCTCTGACTGCACATTTCTTGACAATTTCAGACCAGTGGCATGCCGTCATCGTCAATATACAGGAAACCACAGTAACCGCCCACAAATTTCTCTCTCTTGGGTTCCACTCTGTCCTCAATGATCGACCGAAAGCAGTATGCCACATCCTCGGTGATTGGAATCTTCCGAGTACCCGCGCTTGTTTTGGTAGACTGAATGACATACTTCATATCTGATGTGCGCTGAAGCTGATGGTCGATGTTCACAATCCGGTTTTCAAGGTCAATATCCTTCAGCGTCAGCCCACAGAATTCAGAAATTCGCATTCCGGTATGAAACAGAATGTAAACCGCTTCATAGTATTTGCAGTAGGTGTTGTCATCGTGTACGAATTTCAGGAACTTCCGCATCTGCTCTTTCGTGATTGCTTCTCTGGTCTTGCTGTCATTGACGACCACACCCGCAAGCTGGAACCCGAAGGGGTTCTTGACGATAATGTCATCATCGACCGCCATCTGAAATGCAGGGCGCAGTACACCGCGAACGGTCTTAACAGAACTGTAGCCTCTGCCATCGCTCTGCAGCTTGATCAGGAACAGCTTTGCGTCCGAAGTCTTGATCGAGCCGATCTTCTTTCCGCTGAACTCTTCCTTCTTCAGAAGATTCACCACAAAGCCGTAATTTGATTTTGTTTGCGGCTTTACACCTGTTTTGGTTCTCAGGTATCGCTCCACAAGCTCCAATACCGTGATGTTTTTCTGATCCGGATCGCATAAGGTGTCGAGATCATAGCCGATCTTCTTCTCCAGTTCACGCAGCGACAGGCACGGCTTCTTTCCAATCGGGAGCTTGTCCGTAGGCTCCAGTCGCCAGCTATATACGAATTTCGCCTTTCCGTTCACATAATACTTGAACTGGTATTTTCCGTCCGCACGGATGGTTTCACCTGCGCGCAGGATGCGGTGCTTGGAGTCTCTGCGAATATTACCTCGCATTCCCATTAGTCTCTCCTCCTTAATTCCGGATGTTCGTTCAGATACTTTTCAAACGCGACCCGGTTGATCAGTTTTCGTTTACCGTATTTCGCAATCAGGAACGGAGAGGACTCTTTTTGAATCCATTCTGAGAACTTTCTTCTGCTGAGTACGAAATACTCAACCGCCTCAGCGGGCATCAGATAATCCTTATTCTCCGGTGTCGCTCTCTCCATCAAACTTTCCTCCATTCTCTGCAATCTGGATAAAGTACTCCTCCAAACGGGTACGAATAAAAAGAACTCGGTTCCCGTTCATCAGTACAAATCCGCCCTCATGGTTCTCCGCCAGTCTGCGGAGTCGCTTTTCACCGATACCAAAGTATACAGATGCTTCTCTGAGAGTCAGCAGAAATTTATCTGATGACTTCATATTGTCCATACTGATAGCCTCCTTCATTTTTGCCGTTTCAGGCTATCTACTATATTACTCTGTTTCGGTGAAAAAGCAACTACTTACGCCAGATAAACTCCAAATCAGATGGTAGAAGTTTCGCAGAGAAATTGCTCAAACTTTGGTCTGATCACCAGAAAGCGATTACCGTTGCGCACGGAAAAAACGCCGTCATAGTCCTCAACCAGACGCCGGATCTTCTTTTCGCCAATGCCGAAGTATACGCTTGCTTCTCTGAGCGTCAGGGTGTACTTTTCGCCAATTGGAACCACAGGCTCTTTTTTCTGCTCCATAGTTTACCTCCATAAAAGAAATGTGCCCGCCGGGATAAATTCCTGACAGGCACTCACGCTCACACCTTCTTCAGTGTACCCTTGTAGCTGTCCTTGCCGATCTGCACAGTCACTGAAACTTCAGTATCCGGCACATCGGGCGCAGGAGTAGGCGTTTTTCCCCAGCCGTTCAGCCCCTTGCCTTTGATAATGGTTGGGAAATCCTTATAGCAGATATCCAGATCCACATTGCCGTTGATTCCAGCAACCTTGCCCTTTTCACTGTGCTGCCAGATGCCGTAAGCACCACTGTAATTGGTCTGATCGATCCAGTGCGCCAGCCAGATCGTATACCAGGACTTGATATCATCGGCGGTATGCGTGGTCAAAGAGGATGCGGAGCCGTACAGACCGACAAAATAGCTGGCGCTCTCAACCTTTTTGAGGAACGCACGCATAATAGCCGAGACCTGTTCCTTGCCGAGGTCGAACTGTTTCTTTTCCTCAAGGTCAAAGTACACAGGCATCTCGAACTGCTTTCCCTTGATGACCGAGAGGAACACATCTGCTTCCAGTTCCGCTTCCTCCGGGCTCATGGCGTAGCTGTACCAGTACGCGCCGATGGGAATGCCCGCCGCCTTTGCACCTGCGTAGTTCTGCTCGAACTTCTCATCCTTCTGCTTTTCAAGTCTGCCGAAGCCGGCACGGATAATTGCGAAATCAATGCCGTCAGCTTTGACCTTACCCCAGTCGATATCGCCGTTGTGTACACTTACATCAATGCCCTTCATATCCTCACCCCCCGAAGTATTTGTAGAAGTCATCGGTCACAGTGCTGTTACCGTGAACTTCATCGCCATACCACTTGCCATTAGGACGCACATCAACGTGTGTGTACTGATAGGCTGCTGTGATATTTGCAATGCCCCTGAACCCGATATCCTGTGCCTTGCAGCAGACCACCTTAGATGAAATCGGCTGTCCGTCCTGCCCGTAACAGCAGATGTCAGCGGCATTGCCGAGTGTATGCTGTCCGCTTCCGCTGCCCTTTACTGCTTTATCGTGAGCTGAGCATCTGAAGCCGGAAGTCACAATGATCTTGGAGCAGTTCAGGGTGGCATACAGCTGTTCCAGCTTTTGTACCAGTTCATCAGACACACTGAACTCGTGCTCTTTTCCGCACTTACAGCGGAAATCTTTTGCATTGAAATGTTGGGTGATCTGTGTAGTGTCACCATATTCATATTTTCTGATCATTTTCTTGTCCTTTCTGCGAATAATCGCGGTATATAGGCTTGACAGCAGATTATAAAAATGTTATAATGAGAAAAAACGCGGAGGTGCATGAACAATGCCAAGAAAACCTGCAAACCCGAAAACCGATACTGTTAAGAAAACAACACGTAAGAAGAAAGTTGAAGAAGCTGTCGTTGAAGCTGCTGTTGCAGAATCTCCTGCTGTTGCTGATGCACCGGCTGCTGAGAAGCCTGTAAAAAAGAGAGGCAGAAAGCCTGCTGCGAAAAAGACTGAGCCCGAAAAGCATGATATCGTAAAGGTTGCTACGCTTGCGCCCGGCGAGCTGAAAGAGCTTATCAATGCTCCTGCACCTACAACACCGTTCCCGGATGCTCCCGCAATGAAACCACGCAAGCCGAGAGCGAAAAGGGCGGACAAAAAGTCTGAGCCTGTTCTTTCCACACTTGTACAGGTCGGAGACGCAGAGTACGATATCTCGGATATTGCTGCAAAGGCATTTAAGGCATACAAGTCCACACACAAGCGGAAGGCTGTAACAGAATTCTGTGTTTATGTCAAGCCCGAAGAGGGAGTGGCATACTTCACTGTAAACGGTGAAGGTTCACCTGATTTCAAGATCAATCTTTAATACACCATCTCCTTTAATAATGCAGTCGAGTGATCGGCTGCATTACTTTTTTCCGTCTTCAAGATCATCGATCATTTCCTGAATCTCGTCATCAATATGCGATGCTCGCTTCTGAAGCACCTCGATAGCCTTTTTGATTGCGGGCGGATACGGGATACCCATCAGACTGGTATTTTCAATGATTGAGAGCAGTTCATTCACACAGAAACCGATGCATGTCGCATCGCGGATATATGTGGTACCGATCATAATGTCCATACGGACTGCTACAACAACCATCAGCAGAATGCAGAATTTTTTCGCAAGCCCGACCCAGCCTGCCTTGGAACTGAGTCTGCCCGTCTTGCTGTGCTTGCTTCTGCCCATAGATGCGGTAATCAGTCCGGTTGTGAAGTCAATCGCCATGAAAATGAGGAGTGTTGCCAATGCTGAATCCCACCCTCCGAGCAGCGCCGCAAAAAAGCCGCCGATCACCCCGGCGGCAGTACAGATATTTTCTTTCATTCAATCATCCTTTCAAATTGTCACATCCACTACCTTCACAGCGCGGATCATCGGACTGGTATTGTCGGTGATTGCTTTCCATGCAAGATAATAATCGCCGGCACTGATATCATTACATTCATGCAGTACATTGACATAGTTGCCCACAGTGCCGAGCCAGCCGAACGGAACTGCAATAGCACTATGATTCTGGATAGCCTCATAGATATACCTTGCCGTTTCTGCTGAAGAAAGCTGCTGATTGTTTTTAGGAACGAGCCACATCTCACCGATATCCGTAGCGCCCGACTTATAGCTCAGCATGATCTTTCTGTTACTGCTGATGTGAACAGGCTCAACACACATCGTATAAATGGTCTGCCCCCAGTTGAAGTCCGGCTGATTGTAGTAGATCGCATAGCCGTTCTCTTCGCAGCAGAAATGCGGATAATTCTCAGTGAATCCGGCAAGAGAACGGTATCCGTCATTGTAGAAGGTGTAAAGCTTTTCGCCGTAATCATGGAGCGCGTCAATGGAAGCCCTGAACAGTGTGACATCCGGCTTTGTCTGCGGGATCTGCAGCGCCTTCGGCACAAGAGTATTCAGCTTTTCCGTTTCCGAGGCCTGTACGCCCATTGTCACAAGATTTCGTGCTAAAGCATCTCTCTGCTCATCGAGAGCAGTCAGATAGTTTCCGATACTCATTCGCTCACCTCCACAATATCCGCCAGTGCGATCTCTACGCCGGAGAGAGCCTCCTCAACAGCAGAAAGCCTTGTGAGAATATCCGAAATACTCGACCTGCACCCCTGCATATCATAGAGGATCTCAGTCTTGAAGCGCTCGAATACACCCTCATTGACACCCACACGCTCAGTCAGATTCATGGCAGTCGTGTATGCCTCGTTCCAGCGTGTCACATGGGATTCTGTGATACTGTTCAGCGTTGTGAGGTTATGATGCCAATGCGCCTGTCCGACAACTGTTGCGATGGATGCGATATCGTCAAGCATTTCCTGTGTGATGCCGTCCAGCACTGCCTTGTTAGTATGCGAATGTGCCTGTGCGGAGATCTCACTGAGTCCGGTTGACAGTCCGTGCAGAGCGTCTGCTGTCTGCGCATGGAAAGCCGCTTCATCACGCATATACTGTTCTGTGATGGTATCCAGTACATCCTTATTGTTATGTGTATGCGCCGCAGAACTGATCGGGAGAAGTGCTTCACGGATATCATGGATATCGTAATTTGTGGCGTCTTCAAACTGCTGTAAGCCCTGCAGGTCAGCAAGGAGTGCCGCCGTCAGCGCATTCAGCACATCGAGATTCGCATGGCTGTGCGTGCTAGGTCTGAGGTTCTCCACTGCTTCGTTTAATGTCTGAATCTCGTACTGTGTTCTGTCCTCAAACTGCTGCAAACCATTAAGCTCCTGCATCAGTTCCGGTGTCAGGCGGTCGAGCGTTTCCTTATTGGAGTGGCTGTGTGCCTCCTCCGCTACGGGGGCAATCTCACGCTCAATTATCGTAGTGACCTCCGTTGTTTTCGGATACTCCGACATATCCGGCGTAATGCCGTCTTTACCGTGTAATGATGCCAGCCATTCCTCCTCTGTGCCGACATAGCCGTGATCCACAGCAATTTCATAGGCAGATTTGCCGTCAAGACCGTGCTCTGCATCCTCGATACGCTTCAGAAGCTGTGTATACAGATCGGGTGTCGGCGGGATCGGCGGATCATCACCCTCAAAACCGGATTCACGGATATTCAGTGTAACCGGAACTGTTGTAGCTCTCACAGTTGTATCCGATTCCGTATCATAGCCGAACACAGCCATTTTTGCCGCACCTGCGTGAAGCTCCGCAGGCAGATACAAGGTCGTTCCCTCTGTGCCGAGAACAACGGAATACACCTCATCACACTGCGAGAACTGCACGACCTTGTGAAAATGCTTCCAGTCTCCGTCAAAATTGAATTTGAACTGCACATACTGGATCTGGTGGTCTGCGAGAATCTCACGCTCCACGATCTCAATGCTCTGATTTTTTACGAGGAATTTCCACATTATTCTTCACCAACCTTCCACTCATGGTTCTCTTCATCCCATTCCATAAATCCGTCCAGACAATTGATTCTTGTCAGATTGGTCTGGCTGATCGAACCGCCATGTGCATCCCAGTTGCTGCGCTTTGTGACCGCTGCCCAGTCTGCCAGACTGCCTTCATAAGTGATTTCTGTAAGGTCATGACAGTAATTGAAACAGTGCGATTTAATTTCCGTCACCGTCCTTGCAAGTGTAAGATTTACAAGCCGGTTGCAGTTGACGAACATAAACTCATTGATCACAGGTGCTTCATAGCGTACTGTTGTCAGATTGGCGCAAGCCGTAAAGACACGCTCTCCGATTGTTGTTACGGTACTCGGAACTGTAACGGTTGTAAGCCTGTTACCCGCAAAGGCGCAGTATCCGATCTCTGTCACACTGCTTGGAATAGTCACAGCCTTAAGTTCGTGTGTAACAGTCGGCGTTGCCGCCGGATCCTGATGCGGATAAAATGCAAAATTGCTGATTTTCGTCAGCGTTCCTGGCAGAGATACCGTTTCAAGCTCGTCGCAGTAACGGAATGCATACTCACCGATATCTGTGATACCTTCGGAAACAACCGCATTCTTGATATTCTGATTATTGAAGAACGGAGAGTCGTTTCCGGTGGGATTGAGCGGATTATCATAATCATACATGTCTCCCGTACCCTTCAGGAGCAGTTTACCATTGGAGTACAGCACATAGTAGACATTGTCGCCGCACTGTCCGGCTAAGATCACATCACCGATATCTTCAACCTCTGCTGTCAATTCGTCCACTTTGTTGGTAAGCTCCTCAATTGTCTGGTTGTTTTCCTGCACTTCAATAATAAGCTGTGCCATCTGTGACATCAGTTCCGTGACCTTGCATTTGCCGAGGATGCACTTGCAGTATCCGCAGACATTTGCATCCTCACGGTAATCATACCAGTCACGGTCGGACAGCTCCGTCGCTCCGGGATTGAGACGCACCGCATACATGAGCAGTCGTGTTTTATTTTCATCTGTCGGCAGCGAAGGCAGAGTCGGATTTTCCGCGGGTGTACCGGGCGTGATCTCAAGAGATACCTTTCGCACTGACTCTCCTACATCCAGCAGAATTGCGATCGCAACATATCTCGGCAGGGATTCATCCTGATACTCTGTCAGGTCAATGGTGTAGCGGGAGTCGTTGACGAAATAGTGTCCGTCGATCCATGCCTTGCCTGTGCCGAGCGTAACTTTCAGACCGCTGCTCACCGCTGTCAGCCTGAACATCTGACCGTAGGTGTCAAGAATACCGTTGCAGATGATACTGCTGAGATATTCTGTGAAGTTCTCCGCGGTATAGGTTCTGTCAAGACCTTTTGAATTGAAAAAGCCGCATGAAAATGCCATAATATCATTCCTTTCTGAATGTCGGTGTCAGGCTGCATCCGTTCTGGTCAAACGCTTCTATCATACCGATAAGCTGCGCTTTCGGCTGAATCATTCCGAAACGCTTATGCTCGACAGTCACATAGTCACCGACGAAATAGTCACGGTTGTAGACATACTGTGTGGAATTGGCGGCGATTTCCGATTCCGATGCAGTTTTCGGGTCGACCAGCTTTTCAGACCCGCGTGTTTTCAGCAGTGCAATGTACTGCTCCTCCGGAATCGGCACTGTTTCACCTTCGACCTGTTCCTCCTCGGAGATGTCTTTCGCATCAACATACAGCTCGTAGCGGTCGAGATAGGTCGGCTCATTATCCACACAATATGTGGTATGTTTTCGCTCCGAACCCTCACCGTGACCGTAGATATAGGTGAAATTGCGTGTGATTGCAGTATCCGAAGCGTATGAGAATGACAATAGATTGCTGTAGGCGTCGGAGAAAATGATATGTGGATTGTCCTCTTGCATCAGACTACGGTCAGTCCCCTCCGATAGGTCAACCACCATTCTGTAGGTCTCACCAACATCTTTTACAAGCCTGATATTCGCCGTTCCGCCGATTTTCTCGCAGATGGTGTATATCCATTCCATCAGGTTTTCATAGGATACCTGCAACGTCGTTGTCTGCTCCCAGCAACTGCCAGATACAGTGCCGAGGGATAAGCCCGGAATGCGGCGGTTATCATTGAGAAGTGTATTCTGCCTGACAATATCATGCACAATTTCGCTGTATGCCTTCTGCGCCGTGACATTATATGTCGGGTGAATGATGCGGCGCTCCAGCAGGCACATGAGGAAGCGCCCCCGCACTGTCAGGTAGTCGCCGTTCTCTGCATCGGTGTCGATTTGTACGGACTCAATCATGCCGAAATGCTGACTGTCATCATCTCTGCCCACGATGCGCCCGGTCTGAAAAATCGAAAGATTCTCCGGATTGGCGGCGATATACACCTCAAAGCTGCCGCACTGATAATATTCAATATCCCACAGGAGCGAAGAAAAGCTGTCGCATACCGCTTCGAGTGTGATCGTCAGGCTGTCCGCCTCTGAGTCCATTCTGTATACTTCAATCTGCATATCACACCCCCAGATAAGCATTTGTGTGTACGATGGTCACCCTGAGATTTTGCAGCCCAGTGCCGCGGAGATAAAAGCGGTTTTTTCCTTCACGCAGCGTCAGCCAGGTTGAGCCGGAAACAAGTCGATTGATGATATTGGTCTTGACGCCGCCTCGGTCGAGCGTTACTGTCTTATGACCTGTCTTTGTGGTAACAGTAATGATATCACCTGCGAGAATATCGCCCGTGATCTGCAAATATTCATCGGTATCCGCATTGTACAGCGTGGGTGATCTGGCGTCCTCAAGGGCTTCTATCTGCAAGGTAAAGCCTATTTCGTCGCCGTCGTTGATGATCTCCATGATGTTTTGTGTATTGTATTTGCCCAGTACAAACGGCTCCGGATTGGATTCTGTCGGGAACGGGAATGTGAATGCACCCGTGATCTGGCTGTAATATGCCATAACAGATTCTGTGGAATACCAGTAGATGTCCGGGCAGAGAATAGAAATTTGTCCGGTGACAAGCTGCTCAAAGTTGCTGACCTCACAGGTTTCCACATAACCCTCAGTGAAAACATCTATGCCTGCTGTCTTGTAGTAGACCTTGACATATCTGCTTGGTTTCACCACCTTGTATAGCTGATGACGTCGGGCTTCTACGCCCACACCTCTCATCTCAAAGTGAATGACCACATTCCGTTTTTCAATGAAAGCGTTGTTGAGGTAGCTGCCGTCCATACCTGCGTAGGAGGAGGTGCTGATCGTGCCGGGCGGAGGCGACAATCCCTCTATCTGAGAAGTCATATATTGATTTGCTGTAGCCGTCATGTCGATTTTGTCACCGGCTGCATTTTCTAATATAAGGCTGAAAAACATGATAACACCCCCTTGATTATTCTGCATATGTATGATATACTAAAAGCAATGATTTATGAAAACGTAAGGAGGCACATTATGAAAACAACTAAAGAGTTAGATTTCATTTTTGATTCAATGATAAAAGTCATTTCGGATCTTCAAGAAGATATTGGTGTCGTCAATTATTTGAATGCTATTGACGAAAACAGATTTCAGACCTTAGAAGATGATCGACAGGATTTTCTCTTATACCTGAATGAGAAAATTACGCAATGCATAGTTGTACGATTGGACGGGTTGTTAGATGAGCCAAAAGATAATAGTAGCATCTCATTTTGCAAGATGCTCAACTTAATTGACCAATCTGCCATTGGTAAAACTCAAGATGAAAAAAAGAAATAGCTCAACAAAGCAATTACTGGAAAGGGTTTTATACGCAATTATCAAGTATGCCAGAGAGAAATGAACTTGCCACTTTACGTGATAATATGATGGCACATTTGGATTATAAGTTTATCAAAAATGAGCGTTTCAAAAAATTAAAGCTTACATATAAAGATATCGAAATTATTTTTATGAGAGTAATAGGGCTCTTTAATGATATAATAGATGAGTATGGATACCCAATAATACCTATGATGAATTTCAATAGTCAGGATACCAGATCTCAACAATTTATAAAAAAGATTTTTGAATGATTAGACTCTTCTATATTGAATATTTATAGGGCAGGATTGCTCCCGCCCCATATACTTACAAATTCAGCGCATTTCGCGTCTGACGATAGATTTCCAGCCGTGACAGCGACTTCGGACTATTATTGGTCTGATTCACTGTACGGCTGTTGTCGTTATTGTAGTTGTTTACAACAGTCGTGCCGCCTGTGCCTACCATTGCGCCGGTCACACCGGACATATCCACATTGAAGTCGGAATTCATCGCAATGGTCATGGCATCCGCAACACCGGAGATTGCCTTCTCAACATACTTCTTGCTCTTGTTGATGCCTTCAGCCAGTCCCTTCATGAAGTCGGGCATCCAGCTTTCAAACTCCGTCAGAGGCCCCTTGTCGGGTACGGAGAAATGCAGATAATCGCTGATTGTCCGTGCCACATCCGCAACCGTATTGATGAGATTGCCGAGCATATAGTTCAGACCGTTGATAAGGTTCTGCATGAGGTCTCGTCCCCACGACCACGAGCTGTTGACCTTTTCCATGACTGCATCATAGACAGCGCTCATTGCATTTCTGACTGCATCCCGCACGCCGCCGAGCCGATCGCCGATTCCGTTCCGGATATTATCCCAGATAGAAAGCACAGCGTCCTTTACCTGATTCATCGGATTTCGCACAAAATCCGGCATAGCGTTCCAGACAGACTGCACCACGGATTTGATGCCGTTCAGAGCAGTGTTTACCACATCTTTCGCAGCATTCCACGTTGTAGAGATCACATTTTTGATGTCGAGCTGTCCGGTATTGATGAGCGTTTTCATCGTCGTCCATACCGTTGTCACGATCTTTTTGATACCGTTCAATGCAGCCTCAATAACAGACGCAGCCGCTTTCCATGTTGTGGTGATGACCTTTTTGATGCTGTCGAGCGCATTTTCAACCACGGATACAATGGCCTTCCAGCCGCCTGTGATGCCGTTTTTGATCTGTGACATGGTTGCATCAATTGCTGTATTTGCATTCGCCCAGACGTTTTTTACAGTATCAAAGACCTGTTCCATGAAGCCCTGCACCGCTGTGACAACATTGGACAGAGCGGTTTTGATAACAGTGCTGATCGTTTCTGCAAGATTGCCTGCAAAGCCGTTGACAGCATCGCCGACAACACCTGCGTTCTGGTTGATACCGTCCGCAAGTCCCTGCATGAAGTCAGGCATCCAGCTTTCAAAATCAGCCAGAGGGCCTTCATCCGGCACAGAAAAGTGCAGGAAGGATTTGATCTTGTTCGCGACGCCCTTTACTGCGTCCGCAACCTTGCCGATACAGTTTTTAATACCGCTGACAATGTTGTTGATGATATCCGCGCCCCACTGAAATGCCTGTGAGCCGAGGTTTTTAATGAAGTTTACTGCCGCATTGAAGCCGTTGACAATCGTATCCTTGATGGCTGTGATCTTTTCGGTGACCGCTGATTTCACACTGTTCCAGATATTGGAGACAGTGTTTTTTATTGCGTTCATGACTGTGCTGACTGTATTTTTGATGCCGTTCCAGATGTTGGATACTGTAGAGGAAATCGCATTAAGCACGGATGATACGAATCCGCTGATCGCATTCCATACAGCCGATACGACTGCATGAATAGCGTTTAGTGTATTTGTGATGTGATTTTTGATACTCTCCCAGATAGAGGAGATCACCGACCAGATGGCGTTCAGAATACCGGAGATGAAGCCGGAGATTGCATTCCATACGGTGGAGATCACATTGGAAATGGTATCCATTACCGTGCTGACAGTGGTAGAGATCGCGTTCCAGATGGTTTCAAAAAATGTCCGGATTCCCTCTAGAACGATAGTTACGACAGCCTTAATGGTCTCCCATGTGGTCGTGATCTTTTCGTGAATCCAGTCCATAACACGGGAGATAATCACATGGATCGCTTCAAAAATCGTCTCGAACAGATACTTGAACGCCTCTAGCAGCGGAGAAATGAAGTCGTATATTGTCTGCCATACAGTTGTGATAACAGACCAGATCGCATTCAGAACAGTGGTGATTGCTGTATGAATGGCATTCCAAACGACCGTGATAACAGTTTTTATGAGGTTGATTTTCTCTGCGACGCTGTTATAAATCGCAGTCCAGATACCGACAAAAAAGTTCTTGATACCCGTCCAGATAGTTGTGAAAAAGTTCTTGATCGCATTTAGGACGGTGCTTACGAATTTCTTTATACCGTTCCAGATGTTGACGAAAAAGTTCTTGATGCTCGTCCAGACGTTCACCCAGAATTCTTTTACTTCACCAAGATCGGTGCCGAAAATACCGCAGATCATATTCAGCGCATTTTTCAGCGTATCCTTGATGAAATTCCATACAGCAGAAAAGATACCCTTGATGCCGTCCCACACTCTGCTCCAGTCGCCGGTGAAGATGCCGACGAAAATATCCAGAACACTCAGAATGATGTCTGTCACAGCCTTGAAGATATTTGCGATCTGCTGAAACTGCCCCTCAAAGATTGGCTTCAGGAACTTGCAGAGTCCGTCCCACACAGCCTTGATGACCTCGGTGATATTTTTGAAGTCGAAGCCCAACGCATTGATTCGGTCAACGATACCCTGACAGAATCCTGAAAAGATACTTTTGATCTGTTCCCAGATCGCAGTGATCTTGTTTCGGAAGTCCTCATTTGTTTTCCATAGATGCACAAAAGCCGCTACCAGTGCAGCGACAACTGCAATGACAGCGACTACAGGTGCGGAGATACCGCCGATAGCTGCGCCGAAGGATGAAAATGCTGCTTTCGCTCCTGCGATCATGGAAGGCAGGTTCGCTACAAGCTGCATCAGCTTGCCGATACCGACCATTGTTTTGCCGATGACGAGAAGCAGCGGCCCCAGTGCCGCCGCCACAAGAGCGATTTTCACGATAGTCTCCTTCGTTGCCGGAGACATCGCATTGAATTTATCGATAAGAGCCTGAATACGGGTAACAATAGACCTGATTGCAGGCATCAGGATTTCGCCGAAAGAGATAGCAAGCTCCTGCAGCTGAGATTTCAGGATGGTCATCTGTCCGGCAAGGTTGTCCTGCATGGTGTCTGCCATGCCTTTTGCAGATCCTTCACAGCCGTAAATGGCAGTAGAGAGCTTGTTGTAGTCCTCCTCACTGGCATTGATGATCGCAAGCATACCTGCCATATTCTGCTTACCGAAGATAGCGGCAGCCGCCTGCATCTGCTCTGCCTGTGCAAGACCCTCTGTGGTCGTAGACAGTTCCGCAACGATATCATCGAAATCACGGGCATTGCCCTCGGCATCTGTCAGTTCTACATTGACCTTGCCCATTTTTTCACGGAGTATACCCATGATATCTCCGAGCGACCGCATATTGCCGTCTGCATCGGTCATGAGTGTATTTGCCCCGGCGATCTCCTTTGAGACACCTTCCTGTTCTTTGGCAAGTGCCTCTTGTGCTCGAGCAAGTTTCAGCTGTGCTTTTTCGTAGTTATTGCTTGCAAGCTGGGCTTGAGAGCTGCCCTCGCCGTACTTGCTGATTGCATCGTTCAGTTTTACCTGTGCATTATCGAGGGAGATCGTCGCATCCTCAACAGCATGCTCTGCTTTCTCAACCTTTTCAAAGTCGATTTTCTGAATGGTTTCTGTGCTGATAAATCCCAGCTTCTGCATTGCCGCTGCCTGCTGTTTTGTCGGTTTTGTGAGGTTTACAAGAGCGTTTTTCAGACTGTTACCAGCCTGAGAACCCTTGATACCTGAATTAGCCATCAGGCCGAGGGCGATAGACAGGTCTTCCGCAGAAGCTCCCATTGAACCGGCGATCGGTGCAACATACTTGAAGGATTCGCCCATGAGAGACACATTTGTATTGGCGTTGGAAGATGCTGCTGCAAGGATATCTGCGAAATGTGCGGAATCATCCGCGCTCATACCGAGAGCAGTCAACGCGTCAGTAACAATATCCGATGTAGTTGCAAGGTCTTCACCGGAAGCAGCGGCAAGGTTCATGATACCCTCGACACCGTTCAGCATATCCTCGGTTTTCCATCCCGCCATAGCCATATAGTTCATGGCATCAGCGGCTTCCGATGCGGAGAATTTCGTCTGAGAACCCATCTCACGGGCCTTATCTCTCAGTGCCTGAAGATCCTCACCGGTCGCACCGGATACAGCGGAGACCTTGCTCATGGATGCATCGAAGTCTGCTGTGGTTTTGACAGCAGCAGTACTGAGTCCAAGTATCGGCACAGTTACATATTTTGTCAGGTTTGTTCCGACCGTTGCGATTTTGTCGCCGACCTTTTCGATAGACGCTCCCGCTTCACCGATCTTTACAAGTGCCGTCTGAGAATTTGCGGCTTCCTGCTGCAGGTTTTGCAGTTCCTGTTCCGTATCGACAATTTCACGCTGAAGTGCGTCGTACTGCTCCGAGGGTATCGGATGACCGAATTCATCAGAGACATCCTTTGCCTGCTGTTTCAAGCCGTTCAGCTCATCGGTGGTCTGCTTGATCTCACTTTGCAGGGCATCATATTTCTCCTGCGAAATTTCACCGCGGGAAAGCTGCTCATCGGCGATGCGGCTCTGCTCCTTCAGTTCCCGGAGCTTTGTCTCAGTTTCACCTATTTTCTGCTTGATCGGATCGTATTTTGCCTTCCACGCATCGTAATTGTCTTTGGTTTTGGCGGCCTGTTCGCTGGCTTTTTCAGCGTTTCGAGCTTATCATTGGTCGATGATACGGCATCGGCAAGCAATCGCTGTTTCTGCGACAGCAGTTCCGTATTGGTCGGGTCGAGCTTCAGCAGCTTTTCCACATCCTTGAGCTGTGTCTGCGTGTTTTTGATGTTTTTATTGACACCTTCAAGGGCTTTGCTGAGTTTCGTGGTATCGCCGCCGATCTCAACGGTAATACCCTTGATTCTGTTTGCCATGCGGATCACCTGCCTTCCTTACAAAAAAATCTGAAAAATAGGTTGAATTTATCCTAAAAGTGTGGTATACTATATGTGGGAGGTGTTAGCATGAAAATTGATACCAACACTATTGTTTCGATGACCGAAGCTAACCAGAATTTTTCCAAGGTTGCAAGACTGGTAGATCAGTTCGGCTCCGCTGTTATCCTGAAAAATAACACTCCTCGCTATCTTGTGGTGGAGTTTCAGGAAGCTGATGCACTGCAGGATGCAGACAGCGATGAGGTCGCAGAGATCTCCAAGAGACTGCTTGCAAGAAACGCCGCTGTTTATGAGGAACTCGCCAAATGAAACGACTAACGAAAGAACAGATCATGATGCTCCACAGAGCATTGATAGCCGAATCAGGCGGCTCTGTGGAGATTCGTGATGAAGGACTGCTTGATTCAGCTATAAACGCTCCGTTTCAGACTTTTGGTGGCGACGAACTTTATCCGTCTCTTCTTGAAAAAGCAGCCCGCCTTGGATTCGGGCTGATAAAAAACCATCCGTTTGTGGACGGTAATAAACGAATCGGTACACACGCTATGCTTGTATTTCTTGCTGTCAATCATATTGAAATGCAGTATGAGGATACTGAACTGATTCATCTTATCCTCGGCATCGCCGCAGGTGAATTTGACGAGGCATACTTATTAGCGTGGTTACAGCAGCATATAGACTAAGAACTACGGCCTGCCAGGAGCTTTATGGTTTCTGACAGGCTTTTGTGTTTCAGCTTCCTTGGCTCAAATCCGATTGTACCGAAAAACAGATGCATCACACCACCGCCGACAAATACAGAAATGATAGTTCCAATACCAACAGTGCCGCCGAGAAACCACCCAGCAAATGTGACAACTGCCCATAGCAGTATCTCAACCACACCGATTGGTATCTTCGGCATTCGTTTTCCGATAGCAATCAGCAGCCCGTCCTTCGGACCGCAGCCCTGTTCTGCGGACATATACAGATACATTCCGAGTGAGATAAACAGAAATCCGAACAGCATCAGTACAAAACCGAGACTAATGCTGTGATTCTCAGTATATGGGGAATAATCGTTCAATAGCTGTGTCAGGTTTCCGGTTATAACAGCATCCAGTATTGTCGCAAACCCGATGTTTTCCCTGAGAACAAGCTGTATCAGGACAGCAGTCACAGAGATCAGCACCATAGAATTGCCGTAGTTCAGCGGAGTGTGCTTTGCAATACCCATGCCGAGGCAGTCCCAAGGTGCCAGACCAATGTTTGCGGCTATCGTCAGATGCACACCGAAGGAGTAAACAGCAAGCCCGAACAGGATCCGCAGCCAGCCGGAAAGGATGTGCTTTTTAGAAGGCATCGAAGTTTTCCTGCGTTGCCTTGATCGGGTAATCATAATCGTC
>JAKPUQ010000012.1 GCA_029572815.1 Bacillota bacterium
AGGCAAGGGACTCGCTCACTTTGACTGTTGGGCTTCCACTTTCGGTGAGACCACAACCGCCATTGAGCTTGCACCGGAGGGTACGGGCTACCGAGCAAGAACCCGATTTGCAAAGTTTTTCAATCTGCCCGAACTGATGAACCTGTTCAAAGAAGCGGCAGACATTAAGACAGCCGACCAGCTCAACCTACCGACCCCGACACCTATCTACCACAACGAAGTGGCACAGCCTACGGAAATCCAAAAGGCTATGGTGCAGGAGTTGTCCGAACGAGCCGCTGCGGTTCATTCGGGTAAGGTTGACCCGTCCGTGGACAATATGCTCCGCATTACCTCAGACGGTCGCAAGCTCGGTCTCGACCAACGTATCATTAACCCCAACCTTCCCGATGAACCGACAAGCAAGGTCAATATGTGCGTGGATAACATTCATCGCATTTGGGAGGACGGTCACGCTGACAAGCTGACCCAGCTCGTGTTCTGCGATTTGAGCACACCGAAAAACACACCGTCCAAGAGAGCTGCCAAAGCTCCCGCAGGAAACCTTGATAGCCCGGAAATCCGAGCATTGGAGCATCTTGCAGAAAAGGACGGCGGCACGGAGGAAGAACAGCGTTTCACCGTCTATGACGACATCAGAGACAAATTGGTGGAGCGTGGTATTCCGAGAGAACAGATTGCTTTCATCCACGAGGCAAACACCGAGGCTCGCAAGAAAGAACTTTTCAGCAAAGTCCGTTCCGGTCAAGTCAGAGTTCTGATGGGTTCCACCTTTAAGATGGGAGCCGGTATGAACGTCCAAGACAGACTTATTGCTCTCCACGACCTGGATGCGCCATGGAGACCCGGCGACTTGGAACAGCGTTCCGGTCGTATCATCCGTCAAGGTAATATGAACCCCGAAGTTCATATTTACCGCTATGTGACGGAGGCGACCTTCGACGCCTACTTGTGGCAGACCTTGGAAAACAAGCAGAAGTTTATCTCGCAGATTATGACTTCCAAATCTCCCGTAAGAGCCTGCGACGACATTGATGAAACCGCACTTTCTTATGCGGAAATCAAGGCTCTGTGTGCCGGTGACGAGCGTATCAAGGAAAAGATGGACTTGGATGTTGACGTTGCGAGACTCAAGCTGATGAAGGCAAACCACCAAAGTCAGCAGTATCGCTTGGAGGACAATCTGCTCCGTTATTTCCCCGAACAGATTGAGCAGAACAAGAAATTCATTGAAGGCTTCAATGCCGATATAAAAACCCTTGCAGAGCATCCGCACCCTGTTGACGGCTTCGCCGGTATGACGGTCAGAGGTGATGTGTTGACCGATAAGGAAAACGCAGGCGCAGCTCTCGTCGATGCTTTCAAAGATGTTAAGGGGCTTGACCCTGTGCAGATTGGCACTTACCGAGGCTTTACGATGTCGCTCACGTTGGAGGACTTCGGACGTGATTTCGTTCTGACCCTCAAAGGACAAATGACCCATCGTGTCACGCTCGGCAAAGACCCTCGTGGTAATTTGACGAGAATTGACAATGCTCTGAATGGTATGGCTGAACGCCTTACCACCGTGCAAGGCAAGTTCGACAGCCTGTATGCACAGATGGAAACCGCAAAGCAGGAGCTTGGCAAGCCGTTTCCGCAGGAAGCAGAACTGAAAGCGAAAGCGGCAAGGCTCGCTGAACTGAATATTGCTCTGAACATCGACGATAAGACACCGCTGGAAGCTATGGCAGAAGAAGCTCCGCCGAGAGCCGAGATTGCCAAATCCGCAAAACCGTCTGTTCTGCAAAAGCTCCATTCCTATGGAACGCAGACAAAGACGGAACCGAAAAAATCCAAAGAGGAGGTACGCTGATGGATAATGAGAAAATCAATGTGCTCGTAGTTGAACCGGAGAAGAAGCCCTATGCGAAAGAAATTTCGTCGGGGCTTTCTTCTTTGCAGCACGAGGTCGGCGGCTATATTCAAGCCGTTTATCCCTACGATGAGCCTGTCGCCATTATTTGCGACGAAGAAGCGAAACTGAAAGGAAGCGAACTGAACCGTGTGCTCCGTGACGAGGACGGCAAAATCTATGATG
>JAKPUQ010000048.1 GCA_029572815.1 Bacillota bacterium
GCTTAATTTTGACGGGTCCGAATTTCCCGGAGATGTTGAACACTGCTTCCTGCAGCCCCCTCCTATAGAAGGAGGTGGATTTGAGAAGGTATCCGTTGACCTGGGAAAGGCCTAGTTTATATGATATCTCGTCCAGTGTTATGGTAGTTCCCAGCTTTATGCCGGTGAGGCCTGCGTAAGCTGCGAATGCAAGGAGGTCGTCCGTGCTCCAGAACAGCATCCCTGGATACACCGTATAGTCCAGGTCGGCGAAGTTGGCCAGCGCAAGCTTCATGTTGCCACCCTTCGTGTTCACCGGGAATGTGACCGCCGTAGCCAGTCCCATGTTGTAGCCCGTATCTCCTAGCCCGTTGTACGTCCAACCGAAGTCGGAAACTACTTTAACGACCTTGGGCAGATCATAGGTCAGCTCGGCTTCGATCATATATTTGTCTATCGGCGTGGTGCTTGTGCTTAAAACGAGCGCCTGGGCTATATAGCTTAGGTTTGGTGTTATCTTGCCCCACATTTTACTGTACCTATTGGTCGTTATACCTGTCGTAAGCATGCCGAACGTCTTTTCTATCGATGTCCATTTGTTTACGCTATTCAACATGAGGTTAAATGGCTCTGTGGTGAATATTGCCCACCATCCGTCAGCTATGCTTATACCACTCGTCAATGTTAAGGGCGCATAGGCAGTTAGCAGCCCAGCTTCGTCAAAATTGAGGTTTAGTGTTAGTTCCATCTTGTCTTGGCTGTCACCGTTAGAATAAAAATACTCATTGGCAAATGTACCCGAGAATCTGAAGTTTGCGGCTGATGCAGGGACAGTTAGCATCATGACAGAGATTATCACCAATAATAACGTTCTTCTCATGTGACTACCTCCACATGCACGAGTGGTCAGCAATCTTCCTACACTGAGGCTTTTAGCTTTCTTTATCCCTCTTTGGGTTCATTTCCATTTTCATACATACCTTTTAGGAGTATATTACACTACTATTTATCTTCTGTATATTTCTTATTCTTGAATTATTCGCTTTAGGTGCTATTTTACCTTCATCTTTTTTCGTAGGATGCGTAGATACACGACCTTCTTATTGTTTATTGTAAAGACTTATAAAGCCCTATTCTTCCTTCGAAATTATGTCTTCTTAGGCTCTCATCAATTGGTATTAGATATCTGTGCTTTTATTGCTACTTATAGTTTCATTAGTTCCTGCAAGTTTTCATTGAGATCAATAAAAGAAAAAGGGCTTCCCGAAGGAAGCCCTTTCTTCTGGTTACTTGACTAGAACTTGACTGTGAAGCCGGCGCCGAAGGTATCCCAGTACATCGGGGATGCTACTGCGAAGTAGCCGCCCCAAGGCTTCTTATACTCCGCGTTGGAGGAAGAAACCGACTTGAGTCCTGTCGAGCCCCAGTACACGGAAGCGGTTGCGTTGTCGCTGATCTTTATGTCTCCCTTGAGCTGTGCGAATACGTTGTGTACCTTAAGAGGATCGCCGACACCCAACATACGATAGGTTACGGTACCAGTTACGGTTACCATGTCGGTGGCCAGGTACTTCGCGTAGATGCTCGCTATGGGCTCGAAGCTTAGTGCAGGGCTGCCTGCGTTCTTCGTGATGAAGAGCAGTCCGCCACTCCACTGGCCATTCACGGTCGAGTCGAGCTTCAGCATGCCGATAGCTTCGAAGTCACTTGAAGGTACCTCGGTCCATGAATAACCGAAGCGGCCGGCTACCAAGGTCTTGAGGTCGACTACGTAAGGTACGTTGGTGAATGTGTTCTCGTACTTAGCATAGAGGCCTGCGTTAGCATAGTTAGTGCCCTTCTGGTCGTACTCGCCGAATGCTTCGACGTGCAGGCCGAACGGGGCATCATAATACAGGTCAGCGTATACTTTGTCCGCGCCGTAGTCAGCTTCGTTGATCTCGTACTGGTCTACGCCTTCCCAGTTGCTGTTATAACCGACATCGCCACCGACGGTGCCGAATGCGCCTTCGTACTCGGCCCTGAGTTCAGCGATCCAGCCCCATTCGATGCTAGGAGCATAGTCGATCCAGTTGAGTTTGGAGTCGAAGTTGAGTCCGACGGTCAGGCCGCCGAAACCAGCTTCTACGTCCAGGTTAGCATTATAGCCGCCAAGCGGGGTGTTGAACGTCGACGGGAACCATACAGCGTTCTCGAGGACTACGGCAACGGGACCGAACTTGCCGGATACATTTGCTACTGCTTCCATGAGGTCCAGCACGTAGAATGAACCACCATAAAGGAGGTCATCGTCGATGTTGGGCATACCGAACTTGTATGACAGCTCATCGATCGTTATAGGACCAACATTCACGCCGGTTACGCCAGCGTAAGCGGCGAATGCCCAGAGGTCCTCAGTGCCCCAGAACAACATCGCTGGATCCGGAGCGACTAGCATCTCGAGCTCGGAGAAGTTTCCTACGGCTACCTTAAAGTCTCCGCCAAGTACCGGTACTTTGCCGGTAAGGGCTGTTGCGAGGCCCATGCTGTATTCAGAATCATACAGCCAGCCGAAGTCGGCAGTCAGCTTGAGGTCGAGAGGCAGGTTGGCAGCTACCTGTCCACCGATAGCGTAGTACTCTGAGGTGGAGTCGACAACTGCCTCGGCAGCGTACGAAAGGTTCGGAGTTAGCTTGCCCCATACTTTACTGAACGTATCCGTAGTTGCTACCGCGCCACCCAACAGCTTGAAGTTGTTGCCTGCGGAAGAACTGGAGGCCTTCACGCCCAAGAGACTGAAGGTACCTTCGAGACCTGCCCACTGATACTGAGCAGCGCTCTTGTAGTAGTTGTCGCTTACGATTAGGTTCAACGGCTCGGTTGCGAACTTAGCGTACCAACCGTTGGTTACTCCTACGCCACCGACAAGGTTAAGAGGAGCATAAGCGGTCAGAAGCCCTGCTTCGTCGAACGTGAAGTTGAGGGACAGGCTGAGGCTATCGGTGCCTGCACCGTTCGAATAGTCATAGCTGCCGGCGAAAGTGCCTGACAGCTTGTAGTTGGCTGCTGCCGCCGGGATGGCGAGCAGGAGCATAGCTACTACTGCGAATGCGAATATCTTCTTCATTTGTTATCCCCCTATAAATAATTAGTCGAGGATTTCCGCCGTGCAGCGGTGCCTTAT
>JAKPUQ010000052.1 GCA_029572815.1 Bacillota bacterium
ATCAAAAATCTGTCATTGCAGTAGCCATACCATACGCCCATAGCACAGCAGTAATCACCATAATCATCACGGCGTATGCCCGTGTCTGTTATGGTATCGACTTTTGAGCCGTATATTGCTCCTGAGCTGGGCATTGCAGTCAAGCCCGAAGCACGTTCTCCTGCGAAACAGTTTGTCCAACCGTCCTCATACGGAAATTCATAGATCACCTCGACCGTTTCCGTCTTACCGTCAGCACTTGCGGAAACTGCGGTATAGCCGTCCTTTTCATCATCTGAAAGAATAGGCTCGACTGTTATCGTGTACTTCGTACCCTCACGCAGACCTGTTATGTAGCAAAGCTCATTTGACTTGAACTCAAAATACATATTGTCCGCATAAGCGTAATCATCATCGTGAGCCGTGCAGCTCACATAATAATCACGGTCAGTATCACCGTCCCAAGCCACTTTCAGGCAGGAAACAGAAATAGTCGAAACATTCAGGTCATTGACCGAAAGCTCCTGCACTTCGGGTTCTGCCGGAGTTTCTGAAAACTGCATGATAAAGCCCATTACAAGGCTCAGTGCTTTTCGCTGAAATTCAGGATCGAACATTGTTGTCACGCTCCTTTTCTGATCTCAGGAGCAATGTGGTCAGCAGATACGGTACTCCGATCAGCAGAGTCAGCACCGCTGTCACCACCAGTATCACAGGCAGATGTTCCATTAAGGCTGCGTAGTCTATCACGTTTCTTCTCCTCTTTCTCTTTCGCTTTCATTTCCTTGACGAAAGCACGGTATTTCGCTGTATATTCATAGGACTTGCCGAAGATATTGACCGCCGCCTTGTAAAGCATCGGCTCATGTTCCTCGATGACCGCAAGCTCCTCAGTAATGTGCTTGCTGAAAGGACAGCCGACACAGCCTGTCCTACGCAAGCCGTACTCCGTATAGCATCGAGAGTGTGTCACACCGAACATTTCCTCATAGTCACGCTTGTCGCCGTCCGTATACCAAAACACAGGACGGAAGGTGTTGCACCCCTTAGACTTGCACTCGGAGAAACAGGTCTTGAAAGCTGCGGAACGAATACCGCCCTCAGCTTGCCGGATACCTGTTATATCCAAATCTGCATCGTGTTCCTTGACGATACGCTTTGCTGGCTTTTTCTTCGCAAATTCACAGCACTTGTTGGATATGGGGAAATCCGGCGGATTTGCCATGATGAAC
>JAKPUQ010000054.1 GCA_029572815.1 Bacillota bacterium
GCGGCAAGGGTGCTCCGGGGGCGCAGGATAGAAAAAATAGCAGGGTCTGACCTGCACGAGGTGATTATTGATACCCTCGGCAAGAGAGGCGGGTCGTGCTTCTACCTGGGATCCTCCGATGAGACACTTCAGAAGATAAAAGAGAGGCTGGCGGCAGAACACCCGTCACTGAGAGTCGGTACTTACAGCCCGTCGTTCAGGGAGGTATTCACTGAGGAGGAGAACCGTGCGATGATAACCGCGGTCAACAGCTTCGCGCCGGAGGCGCTGTTCGTCGGGATGACAGCCCCAAAACAGGAGAAATGGGTGCATGAGCACAGGGATATGCTCAGTGCACCTCTGATATGCCCCGTGGGAGCCGTGTTCGACTTCTACGCGGGAACAGTACGGAGATCGGGAGAGTTCTGGATAAGGATGGGCCTGGAATGGCTGCCGCGGCTGCTCCGGGAGCCGAAGAGACTCTGGAGACGGAACTTTATTTCCACTCCGTTGTTTCTTTTTTATCTCGTAAGAGAAAAGATAAAAATGACTGCAGAGCTAAAAATGAGGGGAAGATATATTGTTGATAATTAAATTTTACAATTATTTCTAAACAATCTAACTTCGTCCCATGCCTGAATTAGTAATTAAAGGTTGGCCGGCAATTCTTCTGGCTTTTGCCAGTTCGGTTGCCATTACATGGTATTATCTGCCCAAGGTACTGAAGGTTGTCAACGAAAGGCACCTTGGAGACAAACCCGGCAAGCACAAGATTCACAAGAAGGAGACACCTACCCTTGGTGGCATTGGCATCTTTGCCGGCTTCATCTTCGGATTTCTAATGGGGGTTAACGGTTACATGCACTATGTTTCTTACTTCACCGCTGCCGCAATGCTGCTCTTCTTTATAGGGGTGAAGGACGACCTGATCTATATAAACCCCTGGAAAAAGTTTGCAGCCGAGGCGCTGACGGCTGTTATAATCGCCCTCTTCACCGACATACACTTCACCAGCCTTCACGGATTCCTCGGGATACAGTCGCTGCCGGTCTGGGTATATTATATAATAACTGTCTTCGTCATTGTTCTTATAATCAATGCCCTGAATCTTATTGACGGCATTGACGGCCTGGTTGCTTCAATGGGAATCATTTCCACACTCTTTTTCGGAGTTTGGTTCTTTCTCTCGGGCGATTACGGCTATACTATACTGGCTGCCTCGCTTCTGGGTGCGCTTATAGTGTTCCTGTTTTACAATATCTCCAACGGGCCTAAAAAAATCTTCATGGGAGACACCGGCTCGCTTGTGATCGGGTTCACCCTTGCGGTTCTTGCAATCAGGTTTAATGAGCTGGTGGCGTCAGGCCGTTCCGTAGTGGCGCTTGAGTCTGCTCCGGCGGTATCGATTGCCGTACTGCTTATCCCGCTGTATGACACGCTCCGCGTTATTGTGCTCAGGGCGCGCAGTCATCAGAGCTTCTTCGTGGCCGACAACCGGCACATTCACCATATGATGCTTCGCGCAGGGCTGACCCACAGGCAGGCCACGCTTTATATCTCCCTTTTCAATATTGTGATGATAGGCCTGGCGCTTCTGCTTGACGGGATAGGTATTCTCTGGCTGGGTCTCTTGCTGCTTACAGTTTGCGGTATCTCAACCACGCTTCTTTACAATTATGTGAAGCGGAGGGAGAGTCCGGAAAAGGCTGTGGCAGGTGTTCCTCGGGCAGGCTAGGATACATTTTCTTTCCGGCTTTCGTCTCATGTTTTCCCCTGAATTTGAATTATTGCTGTTATCACTGCGTGCTGACGTTTCCGGTACGGCAGAGAGGGCGGAGCTGCTTATCAGGCAGTTTTCTCCGGACTTTGATGACCTGTTGCGCCGTGCTGCCCTGCACTGTGTCAGGCCCCAGCTGGCTGCGCTTTGTGGACAGCTTTCCCCGGACATTGTTCCGGACCGCGTACTTGCAGAGCTGGATGAG
>JAKPUQ010000075.1 GCA_029572815.1 Bacillota bacterium
GATTTTGAATGTCGATATGCTTATCGTTACATTCAAATTTCTGCCCCGTATGACCGCCCATGAAAATACCCCTCTACTTATCTACCGTGAAATTTGAGGTTTCGGGCATGATTTCCTGAAAAGTTTACAGTTTGTTCATGGTGATTCTCCCTTGTGCATAGTTTCAACACAGGATTTCTGTTGATGATGACGATGATTCCATAGGGTAGATTTCTCAGAAATGGGATTGCTTTTTCAAGGCGGATATGGTATAATTTGTGGGTAAGAAACAGTCTTCAACAAAATCATAGTAAACGGGAAATATTTCTCGGAGGTGGTGCTTATGTTTAAGACAATAAAGGTTGAAAGTAACCTTGAATTGCCATACAACCTGATTGATATTCAAGATGGAGAAAAGCGGTTCATTTTTTCATTCAAGTGTTTCGATGATAATCAAACAGAGTATTCAATACAGGCAGGCGGAGTAACCGGAAAATTTGAAGTTACATATAAGTGCTGTGGAATAGATAGCAATTTTGAGTGCGATATTACGATAGGAAATCTGTATTATTTTTATATCGAATTGGAAAACGTATATGAATGTCTTCCGGGTATTGAGCCTGTTGCAGTTTTGAAGAATTATGGTGAAACATTAAACCGTACAAACATGACATTTACATTCGATAAATTAGGGCATTGTAATGTTAATGGCTGTTTTAAGAATGCGTCTGACGGATATAACAGCGGAATTATTTTTGAACTTCAGATAGATATGTCTTACATATATGACATACTCACTTCTTTGGAGAAATTTTTTGATGAATTGAAACGGATTCAGGGACATAGTAATTTTTATTAAACCGCATATGAATACACACAGGCTGTGAAGCATTCCGCTCCGCAGCTTTTTTATTTTCCCCATAACATTTTCACGATAAGAAAAGTTTTATGGCGCACTCAACTTCATGCGCACTGCGAATAGACTTTTGGTATCTGAGCGCGCTATAATATTATCGTGGGGCTGAGTAATTCGGCTTGACTATAATTCAGAATGGTGGTGATGATATGGCTACGACTTCTATCGCTGACAAGCTGGCGAAGCTCGAAAAGAAGATCGCCAAGCGACAGGCAACGATTGCTGAGGAGCAGAAGCAGCTCGACAAGGAAATGGAGGAGTACAACAAGCTCTACCTGACGGCTCTCGCCAACAAGTACAAGCTGAGTGGCAAAGACCTGTTTTCCGCTATCGAACGTGAGCATGATCAGCTGGAAAGGCTCCGTGAGGGTGAGCAGTCCGATGATGATGCGGACAGCACTTCTACGGTCGGTGATACTGCGGTAAAGCACAGCAGTTTTCCCCGTAATAACATGAGCGAGGGGGCATTGAATGAGTGATTACATCTATCATATCGGTAACGATTATGATTGTATCAATAAAGAATATGTTATCCTGTCCACGGATAAGGGACAGCAGATAACGGTTGCCCTCACTGCAAGCAGAGTGCCTTTCAAGGGGCGCTACGATGAGGAGAGTATCATCTTCGATTATGATGGTGATTACAAGGAGTCTGTTGATGAGATCATTGAAAATCTTACCTCTGATAAGTGTGCGGATATTCGCCGTGAGATCGAGGAACATCGCAGGAATAAAGACTATCTGTTCTTTATCCCTGTGGTGGCAAAGCTCCTGCGTATGACAGAGGGTACGCTCTGCCGCAGACCTGTGGATATTCAGCTTGCCGTCTGCAAGCGGTATGCGGATAACTGGGGCTGTGATACTTACACGATGCAGCACGAGCTGAGAGATGCTATGATGCTGACAACAAAACCTGAATCCTAACATAAAATGATAGCTGTGATATGGGACGGCTCTGCCGTTCCGCACGGCTGTCATCATAAGACCACAAACAAAAAAGAGGGGCAGATAGAGAAAGCGATCCCCTCGCTCTATAAGCGTAGAGAAAGACAAGCTAAAGGAGTAACAAGCTATGAATAATAACAACACTGCCGCAGACAGAGAGAAGGCAGTAAACGGCAAGACAATGCAGGCAATGAACGAGCAGTATAAAAACTGCAAAACCGAAAGACGTGAGTACCAGGTCGGTAAAGAGAGATGTGTTATCGTCCGGCACTTCTGCGGTGATAAAGACCTCAGTGAAGTGCTGTATCGCAATGCTTTTGAAAGAGCGTTTTCCGAAGTTATGGCGATGAACCGTACACCTCAGACAACCTGAAAAAATTTTCCATAAGTACTTGCTTTTTTCGGCATTGCGCGCTATACTATTTACTGTAATGTTGATCAAAGCTGCTTTGGAGGAAAGGAGTAGTAATGATACCAAAGCAGACTGAATACAAGGTGGGAATGTATCTCCGCCTTTCAAACGAGGACGAGAGAGCCGGAGAGTCTCTCTCAATAGAGAATCAGCGTAAGATTCTCAGCAACTACATCAGCGAACAGGGCTGGACACTCTATGATGAGTACGTCGATGACGGAATTTCAGGCACTACATTTGACCGTCCAGGTGTGCAGAGAATGCTCGATGATGCCAAGAACGGCAGGATCAATCTGATACTCTGCAAGGATCTGAGCCGTTTCGGGCGTAATTATATCCAGGTAGGTCAATACACGGACTACATATTCCCGATGTACAATATCCGTTTTATCGCACTGACCGATAATGTTGATACAGCTAATTCGGAAAGCACGGGAATGGATATGATGCCGATCATGAATGTCTTTAACGAATGGCACGCCGCCAATACTTCCAAGAAGCTGAGAGCTGTTATTAACTCAAATGCAAAAGCCGGAAAGTATCGCACAACATACTGTGCCTACGGATATTTCAAAGGCGATGATGAGAAGAACACTCCTGTTATTGATCCGCAGGCTGCACCTGTTGTCCGCCATATCTTTGAGATGAGGGCAGAAGGCAAAAAGCCTAAACAGATTGCTGATGCACTTAATGCAGAACAGATACCAACACCTATGGACTATCTGTATCAGCGTGAAAACAAGGTAAATCCCCACGCTTCAGTACATCTCTGGAGTTCTTCGATAGTACTTCGTATTCTCGGCAATCCGATCTATATCGGTACGCTTGCACTGATGAAAACAACTACTGTGAGCTATAAGAATCACAAGAGGATACGCAAGGATTCATCTGAATGGCTTATGCGTGAAAACAATCATGAGCCTATCATTACTATGGAGCTGTGGGAAAAAGTCCGTGAGATCGAGGCTTCGGTGAGCCGTGGCAAGCGAGACAAGATCGGTGAGTTAGCTCCGCTTTCAGGACTTCTGTACTGTGATAGCTGTGGGAGCAAGATGCGTCAGGTCGGTTCAGCCAACCGCAAGTATATGGCTTATATGTGCGGTTATCATAATCGCTTCGGCAAGAGCTGTTGCACGACACATTATATCCGCCGCCCGCTGATCGAGCAGTATATCCTTATGGATATTCAGGATATGATTGAGAAAGCCGCTGACGAGGAAAAGGCAAAGGAAGAATTTCTGAAACGCAAGCACGGTGTGCTTGATGCTCAGAACAGTTCCGATAAAAAGCGTATGCAGAAAGCTACAAGTCGTATTGCAGAGCTTGACAACCTGATCCAGACCGTCTATGAAGATAAGGTTATCGGTAAGATCCCCGAAGAAGTATGTATCAGCCTGCTTGAAAAGTATCAGGCTGAAAAGAAGTCTTTGCAGGCTGAGTGTGCTGAATACAAGAAACGCTCCGAAATGCAGCAGCAGGACGAAAAGGACGTTGACGAATTTATTTCCCGTCTGAAAAGCTATGCAGGAGCGACTGAGCTTACACGCCAGATGTGCCTTGACCTTATCGAATATGTGACCGTAGATGATCTCAACAAGGACGATAAGAGCCGTCCGAGGGAGATTCACATCTATTACAAGCTCATCGACAAAGAGCTTGACAACAAACATAATGCCCTGATGTGATTATCAGGGCAATTATTTGAAAACACTTTTATATCCATTTTGTCGTTCTATAACCGTAGGAGAGGTGTAGAAAGCATCGTTGACCGAAGCTCTTGCCTGACGGTATTCTTCGGGAGTAAGCAGCTCAGAAAGCTCCTTATATTCAGCAGCCCACTTTTCATCATTCTTGTCAAAAGCCTTAGATAAAGCACCCCAGCCGACGTATTTCGACAAGGTTTCCTTTTCCTCAGCCGTTGCAGGACGCTTTTCAAATTCAATAGCTTTCAGTGTTCTGATAGCTTCGATGTTGGCTCTGAATTTTGTCTTTACGCCGCCGTCACCGAGGTTATCATCTATAATAGTGAAATTATCGCCCTTGTCGGTTTCAACCGCAGGGGCTTTTTCCACAGGAGAAGCATTAGCTGTTGAGACAGAAGGTTCTGCAATATCAGCCTGAACTTCTGCTTCGGGCTGTTCACGCTCCAAGCTGTCGATAAAGTGAAAGCTCATAAGCATATCGCCGTTATCAAGCCGAGCCGTCATCTCACTGCCGTCAAAGCTCCAGTTCTTCGCCTTATCGAAGTCCATGTGACGGTCTTTGCCCGTAGGCTCACCGTTTTCGTCAAGCGTTCTGGAAGTGAAATCAACGGAGTTGACACTCGTAACAATACGGCGTTCTCCGATACATTCAGGACGGAGATGATCGGTTATCTCAAACATCATACCCGGCTTGATGGTTTTTCTGAGCTGAGAGAGGTTCTTTACAACAGGCAGGGTATCAGGTGTCTTAATTTCACCTGACTCTGTCTTTGATTTGTCTGACACCTTAGTTTTCTCTGTAACATCAGGCTTTTCGGGTGCAGGCTGTTCCTTTTCGGGTTCAGCCTTGCCGATGTATTCATACAGACCACTTTTAAGCAGATAATCTTGGCTGAGATTTTCAGTGATTTCAAAAGCACCGCTTAATCTCTTTACTGTGCATTCGTCTTCATAATACGGTAATGCACCTGTCAGCGAAATAACTTCCGAAACCACGCCAGTAGCCTTGTGGCGAAATCGGTCACCTATCTCAACCTTATACGGTTCGCTGTTTTCTTCTGCCGAGCGTTCTGCTTTTATAGCCTGCCACTTTTCTTTTTCATTTTCAGAAAGATAGGTGTTTTCTCTTAAACGCTGTTCGACCATTGCCGCCATATTGAACCAAGTATGACGGAACTTTTCGCCGTTCTCGAAAGAAAAATCAATACCTTTGCCGTCATAGCTGACAAGTGAGATCTTTCCTTCACCGCTATGACCGCCCGTGCCGTATTCTTTTTTCAGAAAGTCAGCTAATTCCTTAGTAGTAGGGTGATTTGGCTGACTACGGCTCTTTTCATAGAAGTCCTGAACACGGAATTTACCGTGAACAAAGCCTGTTCCACGGTCGATCTCGGCTGCGAGTGCTTCATATACCTGAACGCCATCAACTACCGGACCGCTTGCAAATTCAGGCTTTGGCTTTTCAGTTTTCCTCTGCTGGATAGGCTCAGGATCACCGAACAACGTGAGCTGTTCGCCCTGAACTTCGGGCATTTCCCAAAACGGAACGTCTGCATTTTCATCACGCTGAATATCAGCGATAACATCTTCATCGGTAAATAATGGCTTATCAATAGCAGATGTGTATTCAGTAATAGTCAGAAGTCCGAGCGTATAAGCGAGGCTGTCAAGCTCTGACTTGTGATTATCATAGGTATCAACCGTGATAACACCCTCGGCATTGTCAATAAGAACTGTCGCTCCGAGGGAGAGTGCCTTGTCCTTAATCTCGTTAAGGCTTTCAGTATCGCCCTTGTATCTCAGAGTGATTGCCTGAACATCATCGGCAGGAGAAGGAATATCCTGAACCTCAGAAGCATCGCTCATAAGTGTTACAGGCTGTTCTTCCTTTGCGGTATGACGGTCGATTACTTCATCGGGAACGGAAACAAGGTCAGAGAAATCCAGTCCTGTCAGACCGTTCTCGATCATATCCTCAATGCTGTCATACTGCTCCGTGCTATATACTTCACCGTCAAATTCGTAGGTTATCTTGAAGTCCACAAGGTCAGCCGTAACCTGAACAGGCAGTTCATCATCGGTCAGTGTAGTATGAGCCAGTCCTACGTTATGTAGATCGGAGAAATCAGCACCGCCACGATATTCCGCTTCACAGAAATCGTTGATAAGATACTTCGCCTTATCGAGCGGAGTTTCAAAGGTACGTTCAAAGTCCATGATCTCCACAGGTTTGTCAGGATTATGCTCAAGCATCGCAGTACGAAGGAGCGCAGGAAATGTTGTCAGTTCACGGTACGGCTCTATCTCCATCTTATCGACACGGTTATAAATACCGCAGACAGCTTCACCGTCATAGAACAGTTCACCGACCTTATCGCCGTCAGCGACAGCCAGTTTCCATGTACCACGCTCAGTTTCAGCCGATTCGCAGTCAGTGCCGAAGAACTTATCGACAACCTGCTGTAAGGTCTGGAGCTTTTCTTCCTGTGGTTCGGCTTTGGAGATGATCTCAAAGCCCTTTTCCTCCATATCCTGCTGCCAGCCGTCATAGGCAAGCACATCGGAAGTGCTGAGAAGAATACCGCCGTAATCAGGAGCATCAAGGTCTTTCAGAGAAATACTCTTGTCGCTGATCTTCTCTACCTCACGGCGAGAGCCGTCATACATGATAACATCACCGACAGCGAGATCGGATACCTTTGCAGACTTTTCATGTACCTTTTCTTTTTCGAGGAAGAATTCGGGCATTTCTACAAAACCATAGCTATCACAGAAATACGCTGTATCCTTTCCGTCAATGGAAATAACGATAACATCAGAAACGGAGAGGGAGTGACCTTTGAAATCTTCGGGGTGATCAATATTGAACTTAGCGAACAGGGATTCAAGCGTATCATTTCCCTTGAAATCATCAACTGTATCTTCATATACAAGCTGATAATCTTCAAGATTTAGCTGTACACCGTCACGTTTGAGCTGTTCCATACTCTCAAAGCGGATACCGTGATACTTATCCTCGTCAGGAAGCTGATAGATATGATACTTAGTCGGAGTCTTTTCTGCATCATCAAGAGTGCGGATAGGATTCTGTTCCTTGAAATCCTCAAAGATACGCTGTTCTTCCGCTGTCAGCTCGGAATGAGTTTCAAGGAAAGGAATGAAAATGTCAAGCATTCTCTGCGCTCTTTCCTTGTATTCGGGCTGATTGAAAGGATACTGCGTATAGCCGAGGATGCCCTCATTATAGGTGCGGATATGGTCAATCAGCGAACCGCCGCCCGTGCCTTTGCCGTCACCAATGTCAAAGCGGCCGTCGTAGTTGAACTCCTCGCCGTCAATGACCGCAGTAATGCTGAAATCGGTCTTTTTATAATATCCTGCTTTCAGCTCAGGAATCATACGCTCCTGATGCTGTTTATCATCAAGATACTCCATAACAGCATTACCGAGAGCAAAACTGCAATCGGGGTGAGCCTGGGCAAAATCGTGAACGATGTCACTTTCGCTTACCCATTTATCACCGTCACCCTTGCCGAAATGGAACGTAAGGCTGTCAGGCTGTTTTTCGGGCTGTTCAGGCTCAAAGCTCACATGATACTTTTCCTTTGCGATGATTGCAAATACCTGTTCGGTCTGCACTTCATCACCGAGAATGTCATGGAGAGCTTTCTTGATACGATTGAGTTTCGGCTGATTATCGCCGTTCTCCCAACCGTGCATAGCTGCGCCGTCAAAAGCGGTAATAAGGTCAGTTATCTTTTCATCGGTAATATCGGGGATAGCTTCATATAAATCATCACGCACCCACCAAAAAGCGAGGTCATCAAATTCCTCATGAATACGGTCAATGAAAGCCTGTCCGATCTCCTCAAAGGAAACAAAACGGTTCATACCGCTGAATGAGCAGTTATAGCCGTCCTCAGTTCTCTCCAAATGCAGGGAGTGACGGAGGTTTTCAGCGTAATAGTAGGTACGATCAGACATTTCGCCCTGTTCAAAGACAAACTCAATATCAGACGAATTGCCGCCCTCTAACAGTCCGAGAGCAAGGTCACGGCGAATATCGTCACCCTGATGATAACGATGGGCGAGGTCATAGAACTCAGGTTCACTCATGTGATAGCCGAAAGCGGCCCTGTCATTAGGCTTGTGATTATCAAGATAGCCACGTTCAAACAGCGGATACGCCATATCCTCCCATTCATCTGAGGACGGAGTACGTTCCGCAATGAATTTTGCAAGGTCAGCCTTCGGGAACAGCACTTCTTCCTCAGTCGGAACTCTGTTTGCGTTCTCTCTTTCGATAACAGTCTGCTTATGGGCGGTCAGGAAATCGGCTACATCGGATTCCTGCAATGCGTTATGCAGAATTTCATCATAAGCCTGAATATCCTCAGCCGTGAAAGTCTCGTCAATGCTGTCAATCTGACCTCTGGTAACATCACCGACAAACATAGCTGTGATTGCAGCTCGCTGTTCATCGGAGAAATCGTGCATAGAAAAGAAGTCGGAAAGCTCGATACTGCGGTCAAAATTCGACTTTGCTTCGAGCATATCGGTGAGCTTGCTGTTTTCACCGTAGCGTTCAGCCGGAGCCTGAGCGATATATGCGTTGACAAGGGAAAGCATCTCGCCGAACTGAGCATCGTCATAACGCTTGTCAAAGAAGTCAGCAAGATTGAGCTTCATATCCTCAACCGCAAGGCGATGTACAACAGGAGAAAGAGCTACATTCTGCTCCATTGTCAATCCGAGGTCAGCCATACTGCGGAGCATATTTGTCTCACGGACAGCGTTCTCCAATGCTCTGTGAAAAGCAGGAGCGTTCTCCTTATCGACTGCAAAAGCAACCTTGCCGTCATGAGCAACAGCATGATAATTCACACTTGTTTCAAGGAAAGGCTTGACTTCCTTGAACTGCTCAGGAGTGAGCTTTGACATATAATAATGGGTATCACGGTTTGCACGATACTCACGATTGCCCACTGGCTCGCCGTGTTCGGGGCTTGCGAACTGCTTACGCATATTTACAACAGAGTCCCTGATATTGCGGACGGTATAAAGGTCAGCGTGAGAAACTGTAAGCGTACCTTTGCCGGACGGATAGAGTCTGCCCGAAAACTGAATGCCTTGCTTATCCATGATCTCAGCCATTTTGAGAATAAGGTCACGGTCAGCAGAAAGATACTCCTTGTTCGGGATATATCTGTACTCGGCATTACCGATAATATTCTTTTCAGGCGGAGAATAAGGCTTTCCCGATTTATATGGTTCGAGATCGGGAGTGCCTGCAATACGCTTAAACCACTCTATATCCTTATCATTGATCGCCATAACAACGGAATTATCACGGGCATAGCCGTAATAGTTGATGCCTGCATTTTCAAGCTGTTCCTGCAGCTTAGGGTAATCGTTGATACTTACGGTAACAAGGCTTTTATCTCTGTTATCTGTTGCCTTGTTCCACATTTCATTGCCGTAATACAGCATATTCTTGTTGTCTGCCTCCTTTATATCAGTCTCATGTTCTACTGCTTTTGGGATACCACGAAGCATATCATTCCAGTCTTTATATGTATCGGGGGTAGAGATACGCTTCATATCTGGATACTGCTCCATGAGCCTTCGGGCAAAATCATTGCCTGCGGTATCATTGTCGGAACATAGGAATACATTTTCGGGCTGGATATTATGACGCAGCATCGTATCAAGTACGATATTCGGTTTCACGCCCATCATGGAAACGAGTCTGCAATCCGTCAGCTCCTTATCGTGCATTTGCAGATAGGAGAGCATATCTATCGCACTCTCAAAGAAAAAAGCCTTTTTTCCTGTGCCTCGGATAACCTCAAAGCCATGACCGCCTGCCGAGCCTGTCATGATGCCCTTGAATTTATGTTCAGTGGAAGTGCCGACTTTTTCAGCACCGATGACTTTTCCTTTATCGTCAAAGTATTTGAAAAGAACATTGCCTGTCTTTTCTTCCTGAGAGATAACACCCTGTTTTACAAGTGAGGAAAGCATATCATAGTCGAGTCCTCTGGTCTTGCAGAGATATGCAAACACACGCCTGCAATTATCAGCTTCGGCAAGGGAAAGCTCCCTTGCCGATACTGTCTGAGGTTTATGTTCGTATG
>JAKPUQ010000078.1 GCA_029572815.1 Bacillota bacterium
TATCCGGGGAAATCAGAATTTAGCACGTATGCGCTAAGTTGATAGTTGAAAGTTGAGAGTTGAGAGTTAATGTGTTCGCTTCGCTCACAATATTTAAATATTGTCGCCGCAGGCGACTCCACAACTTTCAACTCTAAACTCTCAACTCTAAACTCAAATCATAATTTTGCTTCGCAAAATTATGATTTGACATCATCTTTAAGGTATATTATAATAATAAGGTACCGTTTATGCGGTAACGTACAGAAATCATAATGGAGATATTGCTATGAAAACTTCCGTTGTTATTGTATGCGCAGGAAATTCCACAAGAATGGGCGGCGTTAATAAGATACTCCTCCCCCTGGGAGACAGAAAGGTCATCGGCGTTACCATGCAGGCTTTCCAGGCCTGCGACAGCGTCAGCGAAATAGTAATCGTTGCCCGTGAGGACGATATCCCCGCCATTCAGGCTGAGGCGGAAGCCGCAGGCATCACAAAGCTTGCCGCCTGTACTACGGGAGGCGCTACCCGTCAGGAGAGCGTCATCAACGGCATTAAGAAAATATCAAAGGAGACTCAGCTTGTGGCAGTCCACGACGGCGCACGTCCCCTTGTCAAGCCCGAGCATATCGAAAAGGTCATCAAGGACGCCTCCGTATTCGGCGGCGCGACTCTGGGCGTTCCCGTAAAGGACACCATCAAGACCGTGGACGGCGGTCTTATCATTGATACCCCGCCGAGAAGCTCCCTGTATATCACCCAGACTCCCCAGATATTCAAGCGTGACCTCTGCTTCGAGGGTATCGACTTCGCTCTGGAGCACGGTCTGGACTTCACAGACGACTGCCAGCTGGTAGAGGCTATCGGCGGCAAGGTCGCCATGACCGTGGGGGACTACACCAATATAAAGATAACCACTCCCGAGGATATAGACATCGCGGGGGTGCTCCTCAGGCAGAGATGAGCCTGAGCGAAAGGAGAATAGGATTTGTTTGCAAATTACCATACCCACACCGCCCGCTGCGGTCATGCCAGAGGTACGGACAGGGAGTTCGTTGAGAGCGCTATCGCTCACGGCATGAAGGTGCTGGGATTTGCCGACCACTGCCCCTGGGTATTCGGGGACAGCTACAGGTCGGGCATAAGAATGACCGATAAAGAGGTGGAGGGCTATTTCAGGTCTCTCACCGACCTGAGAAATGAATACGCCGATGATATTACTATATATATAGGCTTTGAGGCGGAGTACATACCCCAGCTCATCGAGGCACAGGACAGGCTTCTTGCAGACTATCCCCTGGACTATATGATAATGGGTCAGCACTTCAATGACCCGGAGTACTGTCAGGTCTATATGGGAGTCCCCACAGGTGACGAGGCGGTGCTGTGCAAGTATGTGGACCGCATAATCGAGGGCATGGAGTCGGGAAGATACCGCTATCTGGCGCACCCCGACCTGCTGGACTTCACAGGCGGTCAGGAGATATACGAAAAGCACTTCACAAGGCTGTGCGAGTACCTGAAAACAAAGGATATACCAGTGGAGATAAACCTGCTGGGCATGACAGGCGGCAGGCACTATCCCTCGGACAGGTTCTTCCGCATTGCTCAGAGAGTGGGAAATACCGCCATTGTCGGCTGCGACGCCCATGTGCCCGAGGCTCTCTGCGACAGCGAGGCTATGGAAAAGGGCAGGGCATTCGCAGAAAAGTACGGACTGACAGTCCTTGAGGCCCTTCCGGGTCTGGGGGCAAAAAGTCAAGTTTTTTGAGTTGAAAGTTGAGATAGGAAGGATAATATGAGTATTTTTGATGTGTTCGACAGGATTTCCGCAAATTCTTCCTCGGCAAGAGGTAAAATAGAATATGTTATCGCAGGTCTGGGCAACCCCGGACTTGAATACGAAAACACACGCCACAATGCAGGCTTCATGGCCATGGACGAGCTGGCAAAGCAGCTGGGCGAGGACATAAGCCGCCTGCGGTTCAAGGGCAAGACCGCTGAGGTCACTATTGAGGGCAAGCGCTGTCTGCTTCTCAAGCCCACTACCTTTATGAACAACAGCGGTGAAGCCATAGTGCAGGCTCTGGAGTTCTACAAGATAGACGTTTCAAACCTCATCGTGGTCTGCGATGATATCTCCCTTGACTGCGGAAAGCTCCGCATACGCCGCAAGGGCAGCCACGGCGGCCATAACGGCCTCCGCAGCATATGCGAGCTCACAGGCAGGGACGACTTCCTACGCATTAAAATGGGCGTGGGCAAGAAGCCTCACCCCGACTATGACCTGGCTAAATGGGTGCTGGGCAAGTTCGGCAAGGAGGACTCGGAGAAAATGGCAGAGTCTGTGAAGAACGCCTGCGAGTGCATAAAGCTCATGGTGCAGGACAAGACCGATGAAGCCATGAACAAGTATAATTCCTGATAACGGAGATGTACAATGAATCTGTTTAAAGACCTGTTCGGCGAGCTTTCAGGCTTCAAAAGCCTCAGGGAAGCCGTCGATAAGAATATCTCACCCGTCTCTGTGACGGGTCTTTCCCATATACACAGGGCGCAGCTCATACACGCCCTCAGCGGTCAGAAGATAAACCTGGTCATCACGGGCTCTGAGGCAGAGGCGAAAAAGCTCTGCGACGATATAAACATGATGGCAGGTACGGAGGAGGCTGTGCTTTTTCCCTCAAAGGAGCTGGTCTTTACTCCCGTCGACAGTACCAACCATGAATACGAGCATATGCGTATAGCCGCCCTCATAAAGGCGGCTAAAAGCCGTTGCAGCGTGATCTGCGCAAGCATCGAGGCTGTTATGCAGCCCGTTATCCCCGTTGGAGTCCTTATCGCTTCCGGTATCGAGCTCTCTCAGGGACAGGAGATAGACCTGAAGGAGATGGCGGTGACACTGGCAAAGTGCGGCTATCAGCGCTGCGAAAAGGTTGAGGGCGCATCGCAGTTCTCCGTAAGAGGCTCTATCCTGGACATCTTCCCCGTACAGGCGGATAAGCCCGTCCGTATAGAGCTCTGGGGCGACGAGATAGACTCCATATCGGAGTTTGAGACCGACACTCAGCGCCGTACCGAGCCCCTTGAAAAAACAGAGATATACCCCTCGGGGGAAGTGCTCTACGATAACGAGGAGCTTGCCGATAAGATAGAGGAGCTGTGCAAAAAGGTCCGCGGAAAGCGCATGGAGCAGATAAGGGAGCATCTGGGGGCGGACGTTCATAGACTGAGGGCAGGGGAGATACTTGCCCACAGCGTCAAGTACTACCCTCTGGTCTACGGAGAGCCCTCCACTGTCTTCGACTATATCGACGGAGCGGTGCTTTTCAGCGATTATTCCGACATCATGGACACCGCCGCAGGTGTGCTCACAAGGCACAACGAGGACGTGAAGATACTTATGGAGGACGGTCAGCTCTGCAAGGGGCTGGACGGCTATGTCCTTGAGCTGGCGGATATACAGCACAGGGCTGAGAAGCGCGTCTGCCTCTATATCAGCAGCTTCATGCAGGGCGGAGAGCGTATAGACTACCGCAGACTGGTAAGCTTCGAGGCTATGCAGACCGCTCCCTGGAGCGGCGAGATGAAGCAGCTCATCGAGGACCTTGAGGACTATCATCGCCGCGGCTACCGCATGATACTTGCGGCAGGCAGCGACAAGACACTTCCAATAATACAGCAGGACCTCTGCGACAAGGGTATTCCCTGCGACCTGCTCTCACAGGGCATCGAGCCCGCAGCAGGCAGGGTGCTGCTCATGTCGGGCAGCTTCGGCGGCGGCTTTGAGTACCCCGAGAACAAGACTGTTCTCATCACTCAGGGACGCTCTATGGACGCGGTCCGCAGAAAGCGCCGCAAAAAGAAGAACAAGGCGGAGGAGATACGCTCACTTGCGGACATCACCGAGGGCGACCTTGTTGTACACTCCGGTCACGGTATCGGCAGGTTCATCGGCATAAGAAAGCTGGAAATGGACGGCGTTACCAAGGACTATATCACCATACAGTACGCAGGAACCGACAAGCTCTATATCCCAGTAACTCAGCTGGATATGGTGTCGAAATACATAGGTCCCAGAGACGACAGCGGCGTAAAGCTCAACAAGCTCAGCTCAGGCGAGTGGCAGAAGACCAGAAGCAACGTAAAACGCGCAGTAAAGGATATGGCACATGAGCTCATCGCACTCTATGCAAAGCGCGAAAAGAGCGTGGGCTTCGCATTCTATCCCGATGACGAGATACAGCACGATTTCGAGGAGCGCTTCCCCTATGTGGAGACCGACGACCAGCTCCAGTCTATCGCCGAGATAAAGGCGGATATGGAACGCGCCCGTCCCATGGAGAGACTGCTCTGCGGCGACGTGGGCTTCGGCAAGACCGAGGTGGCACTGAGAGCCGCCATGAAGTGCGTGCTCTCGGGGAAGCAGTGCGCTATACTTGCGCCTACTACGGTGCTTGCCTATCAGCACTACCAGACGGCACTCCGCAGATTTGAGCACTTCCCCGTGAACATAGAGCTGCTCAGCCGTTACAGCTCTCCCAAGCAGCAGGAGGAGATAATAAAGAAGCTGAAGCAGGGGCGCATAGACCTTCTCATCGGTACTCACAAGATAATCCAGAAGTCCGTGGTGTTCAAGGACCTGGGACTGGCTATAATAGACGAGGAGCAGCGCTTCGGCGTTGCCCACAAGGAGAAGTTCAAGGAGAGCTTTACGGGCGTGGACGTGCTCATGCTGTCCGCTACGCCTATCCCACGTACACTGAATATGGCAATGAGCGGCATAAGGGATATGTCCGTCATCGAGGAGCCCCCTCAGGACAGATATCCCGTTCAGACCTATGTCATCGAGTACAACATGGGTACCATAATACAGGCTATCGTCAGGGAGCTCCGCCGCGGAGGTCAGGTGTACTATATCCACAACCGCGTGGAGACTATCCGCGCCTGCGCTTCACGTTTGCAGGAGCTGCTTCCCGAGGCTCGCATCGCCGTTGCACACGGTCAGATGAGCGAGGACGAAATGTCCGATATCTGGGAGCAGCTTGTGGAGCATGAGGTGGATATACTGGTCTGCACCACTATCATCGAAACGGGTGTTGACGTTCCCAATGTCAATACCCTTATTATCGAGGACTCTGACCGCTTCGGTCTCTCGCAGCTCTATCAGCTCCGCGGACGTGTGGGACGCTCCAACCGCAGAGGCTATGCCTACTTCACCTATCAGCGCGACAAGGTGCTGACGGAGATAGCTACAAAGCGACTCAACGCCATGAGGGAGTTCACACAGTTCGGAAGCGGCTTCAGGATAGCCCTCCGAGACCTGGAGATAAGAGGCGCGGGAAGTATCCTGGGCGGCAGACAGCACGGTCATATGGAAGCCGTGGGCTATGATATGTATTTGCAGCTCCTCTCCGAGGCTATCGCTGAGGAAAAGGGCATTCAGCCCGAGAAGGTGCCGGAGTGCCTTGTGGATATACAGATAGACGCCCATATCCCCGAGAAGTACATATCAAGCCTTAATCAGCGTATAGATATGTACCGCAAGATAATGCTGGTCAACGAGGACAGCGACAAGTCAAACCTCATAGACGAGCTCATAGACCGCTACGGCGACCCGCCGAAATCAGTGGTGGGACTCATAGACGTCTCCCTGCTGAGAAACAAGGCGGCACACATGGGTATCACAGAAATATCTCAGAAGAACGGCGCTATGTACTTCTATACCGAGTATCTTGTGCCCGAGCAGATAGCTGCGCTCCAGCAGGTTTACAAGGGCAGGATAACCTTCAACGGCGTAGGCAAGTCCTATGTTTCCGTGAAAATATCCCCGAAAATACGCCCCTTCGACATGATGAGGGAGACTGTGGAGCTGCTGTATCAGAACAGGGAAAAGAAATAATACTTGCCGCAATATTTGGTCAAGATATGATTACAGCCGCAATTTTTGTGTATTGTGTATTAAAAAATGTGTAGGGATTTGTATGATATGTTACTTTACACGCCTTTGTTTTTGTGCTACAATGAGGTTGTAAAAACAGACCATTCACATTGTAACGTAAAAAGGAGAAACAGATATGGACTATAAAAAATTAATGGCAGGCGCTGCAGCCCTGACACTTGCTGTTTGTGCTGCGGGCTGCGCCAAGAAGGATTCGGGCGAGAAGTCCGAGGATACAACCACCACCGCTGCTGAGACTACCGCAGAGGTGACCACAGAGGAGGAGACCACCGAGGAGAAGCAGCCCCCTACGCCTGTAGAGGCTGACGACCCCAACGCCATCACCTTCGATGACGGAGTTTTCGACTTCGCAGAGGTCAAGACCGATGACCCGGACTGCGCTGTGGGTGAGCTTTCCGTTGAGGAACTCATGGGCAATAAAATGCTGAAGTTCACTGATGACAACTCAGTTCCCCTCAAGGGCAAGGTGCAGAAGATAGACATTCGTGTGCTGCCGCTGCTGGGCGCTGAGGGCGCTGCAAAGGTCCGCAGGATAGAGTTCGACCTTTACGCTCAGGCTACCAAGGACGGCCTCAAGACCAATGACGCCGAGAACGTAAGAGCTCCCGGCTGGATAGGCGGAGGCGGCGGTACTGTAACTGCTGCAAATGACAAGTGGTACGATTTCCAGGAGTTCGACGGCGGCGAGTATGACTTCGAGACCTCGGGGCCCGTTCACGTCAAGTTCAAGTTCCTTCTCGCTGACAGCGGACAGTGCTGGAGCGAGGACATGGAGGACCCCAACTTCCTCATCATGCGCTGGGGTATCGCCAACGAGTCCGACCTCTATATCGACAACCTTGTGTTCTTCGACGAGGACGGAAACTCCATACCCGTTCAGTCAGGCGGCTCCAAGATAGAGGAGAAGCTGGAAGAGGCAGGGGAGAAGATCAAGGACGAGGCTGGCAAGGCAAAGGAGGAGCTCCAGGCCGAATACGAAAAGGCTATCGAGGAAATGAAGGACTCCGAGGACTATGAGGCGGCAAAGGCTAAGATCGACGAGATCAAAAAGAAGATCGAGGACCTGAAGTCAGACGAGAATATGGCTGAGCTTGAGGAGAAGATCGCAGAGGCTGAGGCGGAGATAAAGGAAAGGACCGAAGAGGCTCAGGCTGCCATCGAGGAAGCCTCTAAAATGATAGAGGACGCAAGGAATAACTAATCAAAAGGATACCAATATAAAAGTTTTGCCCCTGAACGTTTTAAATCGCTCAGAGGCATTTTGTTTTATTCGGGTAAATCATAATTTAGCGCGTATGCGCTAAGTTGATAGTTGAAAGTTGAGAGTTGAGAGTTATTGTGTTCGCTTCGCTCACAATATTTAAATATTGTCGCCGCAGGCGACTCCACAACTTTCAACTCTAAACTCTCAACTCTAAACTTAAATCATAATTTTGCGAAGCAAAATTTTGATTTACATTTGCAGGCCTCCAATGGAGCATCCGATTTTTAGTCAAAGTAAAATAAATCCTCAAACTTCTTATCAAGGGCTATGCACAGTATCAGCGCCAGCTTTGCCGT
>JAKPUQ010000081.1 GCA_029572815.1 Bacillota bacterium
TGCGCTAAGTTGATAGTTGAAAGTTGAGAGTTGAGAGTTAATGTGTTCGCTTCGCTCACAATATTTAAATATTGTCGCCGCAGGCGACTCCACAACTTTCAACTCTAAACTCTCAACTCTAAACTCAAATCAAAATTTAGCTCAGCAGATAAATAAAAACAGGCTCTTGCAGTGCAAAAGCCTGTTTTGTTTATTCCTTTTCCGGTCTGAACCAGATGTTCAGGTCAACGTCTCCCTCTATGCCGGGAACGTGTCCTGCGTTGGTGTACTGCCATATCTTGAAATCATAGTAGTATGACGGACTGTCGCTGTATTCAGCCAGCCAGAAGTCATAGTCCTTGATACGGGGAAGGTCAAGCTTGTGCATTGCCGTTCCCGTGTTCTGATAGACCATGGGTGTGTAGCCCGAGTCCTTTACCCTCTCGCAGAATGCCACGCAGCAGTCCGCAAGAGCCTCAACGCTTACGTCATCGGTACGGGCGCTGTCGGTATGTACTATCTCCCAGTCATAAACAACAGGGCAGTTTATCTTATACGGCGCAAGAGCGTCTATCATGGCGTCGGCTTCCTCAACAGCCTCATCGGCGCTGGTAGCCTGAGAGTAGAAGTATGCTCCCACCTTTATGCCTGCCTTCTGTGCACCCTCGATATTGCGCTGGAACTGATTATCGTAGGTGATTATGCCGTCGCCGTAGGTGCGGTAGCCCACACGGATAAATGCAAAGTCGATATCAGCCTGCTTTACCTGCTCCCAGTCTATCTCGCCCTGGAACTCTGAAACGTCAACGCCTGTGGTGGAGATGACATTGCCGCCCTCCTCATAATAGGCGTAGCCGTTTCTCATGGTAAGACCGCTGAGGTCAAGGTCACTTGCAGGAACATCACCATATATCGGGACGAATATCTCGCCGTATGTACTGTCGTTCATCAGCAGCTTCTTGCCATCAAGCTGGTAGAAGGACTCCTCTTTTTCAATGACTGCCCTTCTGCGGACCTGAGGCTTGTTGGAAGCATTTGCGGGGACCGCGTCCTTCCTGCCCTTTATGAAGCCCACCCAGATGAGTCCGAGAGCAAGAAGAAGTATGATTATAGCTTCGAGTATAGCTATACTTTTGAAGCGTATGCGTTTTCTGTTGTCTGCCATTATTTCCTCCATTGGTAGTATTTTTTTCTGTAAGTATATAATACCACATAATTCGCTCTTTGTAAACATTATTTTCGCAGAAGATAATAACACTTCCGTCACTTTGGCAGAGTTTTCACAGAATTTTCAGATAAAGGTATTGACAAGCACGATAAAATAGTGTAAAATTAAATTGAACTCAATCAATAAACCCTTTTGATTTAAAGAAACGGAGGATATTATGGATTACACCTACAAGACAAGCATGGTATGTGCACAGGAAATAAGCTTTCATATCGAGGGCGATGTTATTACCAATATCTCCTTCTACGGAGGCTGCAACGGCAACCTCAAGGCTATCTCAAAGATACTGGACGGCTGGACCGTTGAACAGATAGAAGCCAAGCTCAAGGGCAATACCTGCGGCAGAAGACCTACATCCTGCGCAGACCAGCTCTGCCTGGCTGTACGCGAAGCCTACGAAAAAACAAAGACCGCGTGAGGTGAAAAATGGACAAGTACGACTGCCTTAAGCTGGAAAATCAGCTCTGCTTCCCGCTCTATGCCTGCTCAAGGGAGATAATCAAGAAGTACAATCCGCTTCTGAAGTCCATTGATCTTACCTATACCCAGTATATCGCCATGATGGTGTTCTGGGAGCACAAAAAGCTCAGCGTAAAGGAGATAGGTCAGAAGCTTTTCCTCGATTCCGGTACTCTCACCCCCGTGCTGAAAAGCCTGGAAGCCAAGGGGCTTGTCCACAGGTCAAGAAGCACAGAGGACGAGCGTGTGCTGTTGGTTGAGATAACCGAAAAGGGCGACAAGCTCAGGGAAAAAGCAGCGGAGGTCCCTCCTCAGGTGGGCGGCTGCGTGAACCTCTCCCCCGATGAAGCAAAGGAGCTTTACCGCCTGCTTTACAAGATACTTGGAGCAGGAGAATAACAAGCATGAGAGCGCACGTCAAAATCTCTCATTATGTCTGAAAATGTTTTTATCCCCCAAAGGTATACTCCCCCACTACAGTGGGGGAGTATTTTTTGTACAGATCATCTCTTGTAACGGATATAAATATCGTCTGTTTTACCGCCGCACCCCTTGTTAACATCAGCGATCTCTTTGCTGTTCTTCCATGTTACGGTGCTCCAGTCACGCCCCTTTGGTGTTGATATAGAGCTGCAATCCACATCAATGCGCCTAATAGGATTGTAGCAATTATCCTTGGTGGTAAGCAGATAGATATATTTTCCGCCGCCGTTATGATTAAGGTCCTGCGAATGACGCTTATACGATGCCCTTTTACCGTCAGGCGCTGTAAGAGAATAAGTCATTGCTCCCAGTGCTTTATCATCATATTCACACAGTACATTTCTGACGGCATTTGCCTTTCCGCCTAATTTATAGCAAAGGTAAATATAGTCCGTATCAGAGCCACAGCCCTTATTGAGATCTTTATCTATGAGATAATAGCCATTGGGGCACTTTTCCTTTGCTCTATTCGGCTTGCTGTCATAAACGATAACAATATCAGTTACATATGAGTCATTTGCTGAAAGTGCTCCGTCTATCTCAGCGAGCTTTGAATCGTAATATCTCATAAGCTCGCTTCTGCGTGAGGAATTTGCAGTTAGTTCCCATACAGGGATAAATGCACCGTTTTCCGGAATACCACAAAATACGCTGTTATCCTTATTAAAGGAATTCAGCCAGCTCTTATATGCTGACGGGAAACTGTCCATTGATGTTGTATCAAAGGCTGTACCGCCAATGGAAGCAGCATGGAAATCCGAACGTGATGACATACTTTTTACGAACTGATTCCATTCAGTACTGGTGCTCACCTTGGCAATCTCCTTAAATCCTGCTTCTGCCTTGGTTTTGATTTCCGATGTCTCCTCATCTGTTCTCTTAAGAGTTGATAAGCTGACATCTGCACGTCCGCCGTAGTATGCTCCTACGATAAGATGCGTTCCGTATCTTTCAAAGAATGTGGCAGGAGACAAGGACGAATTAAGATCAGCAGAGAATTGAGGATCGAGATTCTGAGCATAATTGCTGAGCTTTGAATGTTCGCGATATACAGTAGTCAGTGCATATATCTTTGTGAAGGCTCTTTCCTCACTGCTGTTTTTTGAATTTGAATACTCAGCTTCAAAACCTGCCTTGAATCCACAGAAGGAAGCATTTGCAGAAGATTTAAAAGAAAACTTCTCTGACAGCTCTGTGAGTGACTCCTCTACAGCACACTTGAAGTCAGTTGACGGTACAGAAATCTCGTCAATATTGCTCTCTGATCTGCCGCTTGCATTGAGTATGGGGTGAACACGGGGAACATCTCTTATTCCGGGGTATTTTGCGGTCAATGCATTGATTCCGTATCCGATGACTGAATTAGCCTTTTCTGAAGTTGTTGTTGATGTGGGTCTTGTACGTCTTCCTGTGCTTGCAAGTCCTGCTCCTATAATTCTTTTGCGTATATTTTCGTTTGGCATAACATATCTCTCCTTAAATAATATTATTGTTATTCTGGTTGTGAAAAAGTGATTTGTCCGTTTGAAAAATGTCTGGCGCCTGACCTTTTTCTTATCTCTGTGTCATGCCCTTATTCTATCACGTTCTTGTGACTTTAAAAAGATGTCAAATGTCACTATTATAATGACATTTGTCATTACCCTTATTTCTTACGGTGAACAAAGTCGTTTATGCCTGCAAACAGCGTAAATGCCACCTTGCCCCGGTACTCCTCCGTGTTCAGCAGTGCTGCCTCCTCGGGATTGGACATGAAGCCGCACTCCGCCATGACCGTGGGATTTTCGCTGTAATAGCAAAGGAAAAGCTCTTTGCCGCAGAGCTTTATCTCGCGGTCGTTATCGGGCTGGAGCAGCTCCCTGAACCTACTTTGCAGCGCCCTTGCAAGGGCTTCGCTGGTACTGTTGCTGCCGGAATAAAACATCTGGGCGCCCTTGTATTTCGGGTCGGTGAACTGGTTCTGGTGAATGGAAAGGCAGACCGCATTTTTGCTCTCATTGAATATGGCAAGCCTTTTGTCCATATCGGAGCTCTTCTGTGCGGCAATGCCCTCCACTCCCTCGTCATGTATGGACCTGTCAGTGTCACGGGTGACCTTAACCTCATAGCCGTTTATCTCAAGAAGGTCCCTGAGCCTGAGGAGTATGTCAAGGTTTATGCCCTTTTCGGGAACGCCCTCCGCAGAGGTGCAGCCGCCGTCGATACCGCCGTGACCTGCATCGAGGACAATTACAGGCAGCTCCTCACCCTCTCCCGAAAGTGAAACGGGCAGGGCTCCCTTTTCGCTTTTTTCTGCCACACGGGACGCTCCGTACAGTGTAAACAGCGCACAGCCGCACAGTAATGCTCCGCTGACGATTTTTCTGTGAACTCTTTTCATATCAGTAACTCCTTCCGCTCCTGCGATGATATTGCCACTGGATTATATGCGTAACGTTCCTGCTTTATTACATTGTAAATTACAAAATAATCCCGGGCACTCCATGATATGCTTCGGTCCGGAACTCATAGTCCCTGCTCCCGATAAGAACACTGTCAAGCGGAACGGCTCAAAGCAGCTGTGATTATTGCTGCGCCAGCTTCTCTGACTATGGATATATGGCTCTTCTGCTGTTTCAGAGGTTTCTTTTATGTATTTACATTTTTTATGTGACGTGATATAATGAATAAGACATGATGATCACGTCATACATGACGTGTCAGAAGATCATGGACATAATTGAAAAAATCTAAAATACTGAACAGGAGGCCTATCATGAAATGTAAAAGAATAATAGCAGCTTTAATGTGTGCAGCGATACCTGTCGGAACAGCCATACTCCCTTTCACAGCACCAATATCAGCTGACGCTTCAGCAGGCTCATTGACATTTGAGGAGCTATATGCTTTAGATGAAAATGAACTTGAGCAGTATTGTTCAGAGCATGATCTGAATTATATAAGCAAAGAAGCAGCTAAAACAAGGCTTGACACCAAACGCAGCAAATGGGTAGCAGTTATGCCAAAGGACTATATGCTCAAAGGCGTTAACGATCTGCTTGAAAGTGAAGACTCAGACGCTTTGAATAGAAAAAACTACTATGATTATGACTTTGAGAAGATCATGTCATAAAGTGTACCCCAAACCGTGGACAAAATTTTGCAACCATGGACAGATAAAATGAACCCTGCCTGATGCAATTGCTCATGATAGATATGCTGTTCTTAGATTCCGAACCAGAGGCAAAACCAGCCACCGCCGCAGGCGGC
>JAKPUQ010000089.1 GCA_029572815.1 Bacillota bacterium
CCGTGACCTGTTCCCATGAATATTTCAGCCTGTCACGCTTTGTCAGCTCATTCTGCGGAGTGTCAATGCTCTTGCCGTTGCGGATAAACTCCTCGACCTCACTTTCAAGGTGCAGCTTTTCGATCAGCGTGCCGCCGACCACAGCTATGACAAGCCCGACGATCACATACACCACAGCGACCTTCCAGCCGAATATGCTCATCAGAAGAATAAGAGAGCCGAGATCAACCATTGGCGATGAGATCAGGAATGAGAATGTCACTCCCAACGGCAGTCCAGCACTTGTGAAGCCGATGAATAACGGTATCGACGAACAGGAGCAGAACGGTGTGACCGTACCAAGCAAGGCGGCAACGCAGTTTGCACCGATACCATGAAACCGTCCGAGTATCTTCTTTGTCCTCTCAGGCGGAAAATAGCTCTGAATGTAGGATATAAGGAATATCAGCACACCGAGCAGAACCATGATCTTGATCACATCATAGATGAAAAACTGCACACTTCCGCCGAGCTTTCCATCTGTATCAAGACCGCAGGCGTTCAGCAACGAGCCGATAAGCCTGTTCAGCCATTTCATACCGAGAATTTCGTCTTGTATGAAGTCCCATACACGCATAAATTACCTCCAAAAACTAACGTTTTATCATAGTATATTCACACTTTATTTACTATAATCTTCTGTTTCATAAGTAGTATTTTTTCCTTGATCTCGTCAATGACCTTTTCAAATTCTTCATCACTTTTGCCTGTCGGATCAGATAGTTTCCAATCATCATCAAAAGGTCTGCCGATGAAAGGACAGCCGACATCACAGCCCATTGAGATTGCAATATCCGGTTCGGGAATATCTTTTATCAGCTTGCTGTACTGATTCTGTTCCATGTCAATATCATAGAACTTTTTCATTAAGCGCACAGCATCCTGATTGATCTGTGGTTTTATTTCTGTTCCTGCTGAATAGCTTTCAAAAACATCCGAAGCAAGATGCTTTCCAAGTGCTTCTGCTATCTGGCTGCGGCAGGAATTATGCACACAGATAAATGCTATTTTAGGCTTTTTCATTATCAAACCACCCTTTCGTACGATTTGCTGTTCTGCACAGTAACAGCATTACAGGAACTTCTGTCAGCACTCCCACCGTAGTCGCAAGTGCAGCAGGAGAAGATGTACCGAATAATGCGACAGCCACCGCAACGGCAAGCTCAAAGAAATTGGACGCTCCTATCATTCCCGCAGGAGCGGCTATATCGTGGGACAGCCTTAACACCTTGCAGGCGATATATGCGACAGCAAAAATAATGAATGTCTGCAATACAAGGGGAACAGCGATAAGCAGTATATGCAGAGGATTTTCAAGAATGACACTTCCTTGAAACGAGAATATCAGTATCAAGGTGAGCAGTAAACCTATTGTTGTGATTCCGTCAAATTTATGGATAAAGGTATTTTCAAAGTATTCTGTACCCTTGCTTTTGCTTACGATAACTCTTGTCAGAATACCAAGAATAAGCGGTATCACCACAAACATCACCACAGAAAGAAACAGCGTATTCATTGGCACTTGCACATTCGATACACCAAGCAGGAACTTAACGATAGGCACGAATGCAACAAGGATAATCAAATCATTAGTAGCGACCTGTACAACAGTATAGGCAGGATTTCCTTTCGTCAGCGTACTCCACACAAACACCATAGCCGTACAAGGAGCAGCACCGAGCAGAACAGCTCCGGCGAGGTATTCCGTAGCAAGGTCGGGAGTAATGAAAGCCTTGAAAACACCCAAAAAGAACAGACTTGCAATACCGTACATCGAAAACGGCTTTATCAGCCAGTTTACTACCCAAGTAACAAACAGCCCTTTCGGATTCTTGCCGACATTTCTGATACTCTGAAAATCGACTTTCATCATCATAGGATATATCATAAACCATATCAGTATTGCCATTGGTATGGAGATACCTGCATACTCAAACTGATTCAGAAACTCTGGTATCTGGGGAAGAAACCGTCCTATCAGCACTCCCACCACCATACACAGCGCCACCCAGATCGTGAGGTATCGCTGAAACACGCTGATACCGCTATTCTTTTGCTCCATAGTATCACTCCATCAATATTTATTAATTGAAATCATTCTATTCATAAGCCGTATCTTTCATACGGCAGAATTATTCATTTATCAGCTTTTCGACAATCAGCACAGCACTCTCTATCATCTTCGGACATTCCGTTGCAAACAGCCCCTTTGCCCTTGCATAAGTCTTTCCCTCATCGGTGGAAATATCGCAGTCAAGCAGCTCACGGCAGATATAAGAGCCGTTTTGTTTTGCAAATTCATCAAGAAAACGCACGGCATAGCTGTTTGCTCTCTCTTTGCTTTCTAAGTCACCGTCCTCGCACATACCGTATTTAAGCCCTAAAGCCATAAGCGCACCCGTACACGCTCCGCAGACCTCAGCCTTGCACATACCGCCGCCGAAGCAAGCTCCGACTTTCAATGCCTGTTCCTTCGTCATTCCAAGCTCCTCGGCAAATGCCGCAAGCACCGTCTGAGAGCAGTAATACCGCTTTGAGAAAAGCTCACTTGCAATTTCTGTGTGTTTCATAGTTTACCTCCAATAAATATATTTGAATTTATCTATACGAACTGTAAATAAAAATCCGTGTTCCCACGGACATTTTATTTACAGCAGCATTCTCCGCTGTCAGACACTTTTGTCAGTTCACGCAGAACATTCACGGCTATCTCCGTACCCTCCGGAGAAATGGAGTAATACATCCACTTGCCCTCTTTTCTTCCGACCACAAGACCGCTGTCACAGAGTATCTTCATGTGATGCGAAAGCGTAGGTTGGGTACACTGCATTGCTTCAAGCAGCTTGCAGGCACATTTCTCGCCGTTTTGCAGAAGCCTGAATATCTGCACACGGTTCTCATCGCACAGAGCCTTGAATATCACGGTGATCTGCTTGTTTGTCAGTTTCATTTGCTCACCTCACATTGATGATTTTCTATATTATATCACACATATTGAAGCTTGTCAATATGTTTTCGGCATTTTTCATTAAAATAATAAAGCCCTCAATATGAATCGAGGGCTTTTAAGTTATTCAGTTCCAAAAAGGTATACTGTCATTTGTGAGCCGTTTTTGACGACATCGGTGACAGGTCGGGAAACTGCACCACCTAGAGCAGCTAAAGCCGTTGTGAACGATTTTTGAGCCTCCTGTGGCAGATACATAGAAAGCAGATCACGCCTGCTGTCTATGGAATAATTATGACAGGAGGAAATCAGATGAACAAATTCTACATGAACGGTAAGCTGATACACAAGGCTTCCGATCACAACACCAAATGCTGTGAGGTTGAGAAATGGGTATTCCTTCCTCACTCCGACTTTGAAAGGCTGAAAGCAAACCCATATCAGGAGCATGAGGCGATAACTGCTGCCAGAGACCTTATGTACGAGGACAAGAATCAGCTTTGTCGCAATGACCACATTCTCACGCACATCTTCAAGCGCCTTGCCGACTATCAGCTCGTTGTGACCTATCCCCGAAAGGTTCGGGCTGTAGACCTCTGCCGTGTCAAAGAAATTACAGCCATGCTGATAAGCATTCCATATCGCATCGATGCTGTACTCCTCGGACGGTATCTTGCCGTAGCCGTGGGAAAACGCCATGCACCCCATGCCGACTGCGGAAACTTCTATATCTTTCAGCTTTCTTGTTTGCATTATGACTCCTCCTTATCGGTCAGGCGAATTTACGGCGATTCATTCACCGTTACGCTTTTCGTAGTAATGCGTACCTTTCATGCGGTAAGTTCCTCTTGCGCCGTAGGCATTGGCATTCAATACCGAAGTATAAGTCACACTTGCGGTATCGTCGCTGACCTCGATTTTCGGGCTGTCCATACCGATCGTGAAGTACCGCAGGCTGCCGTCGGCGATGTCTGCAAAGTATTCCTCACGGGTCTGTGTCATACCGCTCATGTGGGTGTAGGTCATATCCTCGGAGACAAGCTCACGCATCGTGTCAATGTCCGCATCGGTCATAGCCTGACAGTATCTCGCCTGTGCGTACAGAACAGAAAGCTGTTCATCGGTCAAAGAGCCGAGGTCTGCATTTATCAACTCAACATTTGTCAGTGCATAAAAATTGTAATTCTTCATATCATCACCGCTTTCGATCGTGGCAGTTTCAGAGGCCATACTTAAAGCTGATCGCTCGTCTTTTTTTCGCAAGAGGTCAGGCAAAACATTGCTGCGACTAATAGAATAGCTGTCTTCATCGTGAACTTCTCATCTGCCGAGGTTGAATTTTTTGTTTTTCAGCGCAGCTATCGTTCCGCCGTCCACAAGCAGGTCTGTGCCTGTCACATAGCTTGCGGCATCACTGAGCAGGAACGCACCTGCCGCACCGATCTCGTCGGGCGAACCCACACGGCGCATCGGTGTTGCGTCGATCATTCGCTGATAGCCTGCACCATTCGCATTGAACTCGTCATAAGCAAGGGGCGTTACGATAACTCCCGGGCTGATGGTGTTTATCCTCGCACCACGCTCGCCCCATTCATGGGCTGCCGCATACTGTACCTGCAAATGATTCGCCTTCTTGGAAACGATGTATGCCGTCCCTGAATTTGTGATACGCTCGGGTGACAGACAGGGCAGGTCTTTCAGCTTATCGGCAGGAGTTGTCATGATCTGATATTCCTCCTCGGCGGAAAGCGGCGGGAACATATAGCCTGTCTGACTGGAGATCAGCAGGCCTGCACCGCCCTTTGCGATGACCTTACCGAAGGCATCAAGTGCATATTTGGAGCCGATGAGATCAAGGTCGATGATCTTCTCAGGGCTTGCCTGATTGGGCGAATGTCCTGCGGTGTGAATGCAGTATTTCACCTCACCAAGCTCAGCTGCTTTTGCGGCAAAGGCTTCGATGCCCTCTTTGCTGTTGGCATCGACCACCATAGTTTCCACCGCATAGCCGTACCCCTAATACTCAAGCTTTACTTCATCAAGACGCTTCTCGCTGATGTCACCGAAAAGCAGTGTCATTCCTGCACAAACACGGCGAAGAATTGCAGTTCCCATGCTGCCTGCACCAAGCAGTACAGCGACCTTTTTGTTTTCGTTCCTGTCAAATACCATAGCCATAAAAATACCTCCTTAATAGTCCGCAAAGCGTTCGTTTTTATCAATTGCTGTGAGCTGTGTCATTTCGTCAGCACTTAGCTCAAAGTCGAATATCTCGCAGTTTTCCTGAATGTGGTCGGGATTGCTGCTGCCGGGTATCGCAATATTCCCTGCCTGCAAGCGCCACCGCAGAATGATCTGTGCAGAGGTCTTTCCGTGAGCCTCAGCGATAGCCGGGATAGTCGGATCATCGAAAAGCGTCTGCGTGTTTCCCCGACCACCCAGCGGGAACCAGGATTCAAGCACCGTTCCGTACTGTGCGATATGCGACTGCATTTCCTTGCTCTGGTGGTAGGGGTGAGTTTCATTTTGTAATAGTGCCGGCTTTATGCTTGTTGCATTTACAAGCCTGTCAAAGTCCTCCGTCTCGTAGTAATTGGAAAGCCCGATACTTCGCAGCTTACCCTCGCTTACTGCCTTTTCCATAGCCTGATAAGCCTGCACATCATTCTCGGGCTGAGAGTGGTGGAGTATCATCAGATCAATATAATCAAGCCCCAGCCTGTCGAGGGAAGCCTGCACCGCAGCTTCACCGTCATCATAGTCGGAGGTCCACATTTTGGTGGTAACAAAGATCTCCTCACGGGTGACGATGCCTTCGTCTATGGCTCGCTGAATACCACGTCCAACTGCCTCCTCATTGCCGTAAATTCGGGCTGTGTCGATAAGCCGATAACCGTCCGAAAGCGCCCAGTAGACCGAGTTCTCCGCCTCCTCGTCCGAAAGAGAAAAGCAGCCTATACCCAGTATCGGCATTTCATAGCCGCTGTTGAGAGTGACAGTTTTCGTGTCGAAATCAAATTCGGGATAGCCTGAATTGTCCGTTTCCTGCTGTGATTCTGTTGTTTCGTCGAAAATGACTTCAACCTCTGTTTTGGCTGATGTTACAGCAGTTGCGGAAACTTCTGCGGTTGTATGATCAGGTGTTGAAACAGAACCGCTGTCATTTGCACCGCAGGAAGCAAGTGCTGTACAAAGCACAAGAGTGATAATACACTTTAATTTTGTCATACTTCCTCCTTGATCTCATCTCAGTGAATTTTATACATTCCAAGCGTCACCGCATTTGCCATATTGTCAGGGTTATGCGTACCCTTGCCTTTATCGAGCGCACGGATAGCAGTCATATCATCATCTGTCAGCTCAAAATCAAAAATGCTGATGTTATCACGGATATGTTCAATAGAAGTCGCTTTCGGAAGTGCGATGATGCCCTCCTGATAATGCCAGCGGAGAATGATCTGTGCGACTGATTTGCCGTACTTTTCAGCCAGTCCCACAAGCACCTTGTCGGTCAGAAGCTGCCTGTTTGCGTGACCGAGAGGATACCATGCCTCCATGCGGATATTGTATTTTGCAAGATACTCACGCAGCTCCTTCTGCTGAAAATACGGGTTACATTCCATTTGGTTGACAACGGGCAGTATCTCCATTTTCGGCAGCAGCTTGTCAAGGAATTTCACCGTGTGGTTTCTCACACCAATAGAACGTATCTTGCCTGCCTTTACTGCTTCTTCAAGGGCTTTCCACGCACCTGCGGTGTCACCGTAGGGCTGGTGGAGCAGATACAAGTCCATGTAGTCAAGCCCCAGCTTAGTAAGCGAGGTGTCTATTGCCTTTTTCGCAGCCTCATAGCCGTAGTCCTGAAGCCACAGCTTCGAGGTCACATAGATATCCTCACGGGGAATACCCGACTTCTTCACAGCCTTGCCCACATCGCTTTCGTTCTGGTAAGCCGCCGCCGTGTCGATCAGGCGGTAGCCTTCTTTCAGCGCAATTGTGACGGCTTCCTCCGTCGGACCATTGTTCGGCACCATGAATACGCCGAATCCTGTTACGGGAATTGTTGTATTATCGTTCAGGTCAAAATTTGTCATACAGATCACCTCATAAAGATTTCTTTAATACCATTTTATCACACGAATAGCGATAAGTCTAATCGAAAACTTTAATAACCAATAGAAAAATTAAATTGCTATATACAAGAATCGGGGACGCTCGCAAAGGAACGTCCCCGAAAAAGCGAGGTATGAGATGATCAGACTTTCAGTCCGTTGATGAACTTTACAAACTCCACAGAGCTATGATCGACGATCTCACTGTGCCCCTTGTCCTTGGCAGAGATCACTGCCATATCATCAGCGGTGAGGGTGAAGTCCCAGATATCGAAATTCTGCTCCATACGGTCAACGTGAACGGACTTCGGCAGAACAGAAACACCTCTCTGCACATTCCAGCGGAGAACCACCTGCGCAGCGGATTTGCCGTATTTCTGACCGATAGCAGTCAGCTCCGGATCGGTGAAGATACCGTGCTTTCCCTCTGCGAACGGTCCCCACGCCTGCGGTGCAACGCCGTATTCCTTCATAACTTTGAGGGCTTCTTCCTGCGCAAAGAACGGGTGAAGCTCCACCTGATTGACCGCAGGGATAACATCCACATTCTCGCAGAGGTTTGCAAGGATCGCAGGATAGAAATTGGAAACACCGACTGCCTTGACAAGTCCTTCCCTGTAAGCCTTGACAGCACCTCTGTATGCAGCAAAATAGTCGCCCATAGGCTGATGCAGCAGGATCAGATTAACGTAGTCAAGACCCAGCTTTGCAAGAGATACCTTGATGGACTCGTAAGCCGCGTCCTCGTTCTTCATATTGGAGACCCATACCTTTGTTGTGATGAACAGCTCCTCACGGGACGTCAGACCGTCTGCGATCGCTCTTGCAACTGCCTTGCCGACGGCTTCTTCATTCATGTATGCCTGTGCCGTGTCGATCAGACGATAGCCGACCTTGATCGCACTGTAGACCGAGTCCTCGCACTCCTTTGGGTCGGGCACCTGAAATACACCGAAGCTCTCCAGCGGCATTTTTGCACCTGTGTTAAGTGTTACAAATTCCATAATTGATACCTCCTGTAAAAAATTAGCCGTAGCCTTTACATTTTTATTATACTATGCTATAATGAAAATGTCCAATAGGATTTTTAGATTACCGATAGAAATTTTTTATTGAGGTGATACCATGACCACAAAGCAGCTTACCTATGCCGCCGAGCTTGCACGGACGCAGAATTTCAACCGTGCTGCGGAAAACCTTTTTATCTCCCAGCCCACACTGACCTATCAAATCAAGCTGTTAGAGGAGGAGATCGGCTTTGAGATATTCGCACGTTCAGGCAAGGGTGCAACGCTCACCCCCGCAGGTGAGCAGTTTATCGTGACGATCAGAAGTGTGCTGACTGAGCTGAACAAGGCGATTGAAAACGGGCAGAATTTCAGTTCAAAATACAAGGGCAACATCAATATCTGTATGCCCGTGCGGTCTGCACTTTATTATCTGCCACAGATCATCATGGAGTTTGCTAAGGTCTATCCCGATATTTCCGTCACGCCGTATTTTATTTATTCGGGCTATCTGGAGCACTTTTTCTCGGGCGAAATGGACGTGACTTTCTCTCTCGAACATCAGATGAAGCGTGTTCATGACGTGAAAAAGCATCACCTTTTCGACAGTGGCATTTACCTCATCTGCAAGAAAAATGATATGCTCTCACGCAAGCGGCTTATCCGTGAAAGCGATCTTTCCGGACGCACATTGATGGTCGGCAATACCTCACCGCCCGAACTGAAAGCCGTGCAGCAAAGGCTCATCGCAGGGGGCAATATCAGCTATTTCAACAGTCCCGACCACAACACCACGCTGACAAATGTGGCATCGGAGCGTGGAATATGCCTGTCACCGGGTTTCCTCAACGACCATACGGGCGAATTTGTATGGATACCCTTTGACTGTCAGGAGAAAATGCCCTGCGCCCTTTATACCCACAAATCCGAGAGCCGAAAGTTCGTGCTGGACTTTGTGAAAATGATACAGGATAAATACAAAGACGATCCGCTTGCTGTATGACGATTTAATTTTTCTATCAGCTATTTAATATTTCAATTAGACTTACCTCCGCTCTGTATGCTACAATATAAGTAGCAGATAAGAACGGAGGTATTTTTATGAAACGCTTTATTTCTTTGGTACTTGCAGGTGTGATGACCGCTGTTTCCGTCACATTCAGCAGTCCCACAGTCACGGCTGAGACAGAACATCATGACAACGTACTGATAACATACTTTTCAAGGGCAGGAGAAAACTACAACGTGGGAGTTGTGGAGCGTGGAAACACCGACCTCCTTGCTGAGATCGTAGCTGAGGAGACCGGCGGAGAACTGTTCCGAATCGAGACTGTTAAGGAATACCCGACCGCATACGATGAAATGCTCACCATTGCCACAGAGGAACGCACCAACAAGGAACGTCCCGAACTGAAAACATCTATCGAGAATTTCGATACTTACGATGTGATTTTCGTTGGCTATCCGATCTGGTGGGGCGATATGCCTATGGCAATGTATACCTTCCTCGAAAGCTATGACTGGTACGGCAAGACCGTGATCCCGTTCAATACCCACGAGGGCAGCGGTCAGGCAAATACCGTCACAACGATCAAAGGAATCTACGAGGGTGCAGATGTTATGAGCGGATTTTCCGTGCGTGGTTCCGTAGCGCAGAATGACGGTGCAAGTGCGAGGACGATCGTGCAGAACTGGCTGGATTCCAACAACTTTGAAGCACTTGCCAGGAAGCAGGTAACGCATTACACCCTGCAGGATATCCGTAATTTGCAGGACTTTCTTCTCGCTAAGCCTACGGAAGAAGACCTGAGAGGCAAGCCTTATGACCTCGACGGTGACGGTATATGGACCGTGTTTGATCTTTGCCTGATGAAAAGAGCATACCTGAATGATATGCAGGATGTCGATGCGACAAGCTCTGCTACTATCACAGCAGATGAAAGTGCAGTCCTTGAAACGTATGAAAAATTCGAGCAGGCAATGATCGACAAAGATATGGATACGCTGAATTCACTTGTTGCTGAGGATAAGACATTCACGCATATGTCCGGCAAAACTCAGACCAAAGAGGAATTTTTCGGAGAGATCGCTGACGGTACACTGAATTATTATTCCTACAAGCTGAATGATCCGGTCGTTACCGTGGACGGCGACACTGCCACTCTGACAGGCAGTACAACACTGGAAGCGAAGGTCTACGGTTCGTCCGGAACATGGACACTGACAACAAATCAGAAATTCGTCAAGCTGGACGGAGCGTGGAAGCTGAGTAATTAAAAAGGAGAACGTCATGACAGATACAAAAGAAAACATCATGGGAACGCTGCCCATCGGCAAACTCCTTATGAAAATGTCCGTTCCCGTGATACTTTCGATGCTCGTTTCAACGCTCTACGGCGTTATCGACAGCATTTTCGTTTCACGGCTCGGAGATAATACGCTGACTGCAATGTCACTTGCGACACCGATCTCAAGCCTGATCGCCTGCATTACAGTTGGCTTCAGCGCGGGCATGAATGCGGAGCTTTCCAAGAAGCTCGGTGAGGGTGACATTGACGGAGCAAACAAGGCAGCGGGCAATGGTATTCTCGTCAATTGGATCGTGGCAGGCATATTCCTGATCTTCGGGCTGTTCTTTGTGCCGATGTTCTACCGCCTGCAAACCGATAATGCGACCATTCAGCGTATCGGCACGGACTACACCTCTATCATCTGTATCTTTTCTTTTGGTGTGGCAAATCAGGTGATGTTTGAGCGTATGCTCGTAGCAACAGGGCGCTCTCTCGGCTCCATGTTCTCGCTTCTGACGGGAACTATCGTCAATCTGATACTTGATCCGATTCTGATATTCGGCTATCTCGGCGCTCCCGAAATGGGAATGAAAGGTGCCGCTATCGCAACGGTTGTTGCACAGTTCTCGGCAGCAGCAGTGGCGTTCGGCTTTAATCTCAAAGCCAACAAGGAGATACATTTCCACCCCGGAATGCTGATACCGAAAGCCGCCACTATGAAGCAGATATGGAACGTGGGCTTTCCTGCGGCAATTCAGCAGTCCATCAGTCCGACCATGATATTCGGTATGAATCAGATACTTCTCGGCTTCACCGAAGCTGCGCCTGCGGTCTATGTCATTTATGTCCGCTTACAGAGCATCGTTCTGATACCCATATGGGGACTCAAAAATACCGTTGTTTCGATCATTTCCTACAACTACGGTGCAGGCAAGCGTGAGCGTATCCTGAAAACGATCCGTATCTGCCTGATCGCAACAGTAGCGATCACCATCTGCGGACTTCTGATCTTCCAGCTTATCCCTGATACACTGCTTGCACTGTTCAATGCACAGGGCGAGGTGCTGAAAATCGGCAGAGTGGCTCTGCGTATCGTCAGCTTTGTATTCCCGTTTTCGGGACTGACGCTGATACTCGGTGCTTTCTTTCAGGCACTCGGCAACAGCAGGAAAACACTTTTGACCTCTGTTGTGCAGCTTGTGATCATGCTGACCTCAGCTATCATACTCTCAAAGGTGGGCACAGTAAATACGGTATGGTTCGCATTTGTTATCACCGAGGTGTTGGTGACAATGCTTGCGGTAATATTGATGAAAGCAGTGAATAGCAAGACAATATCCCATATACCGTCAAATATCGTAAAAACAGATCTGGCGGCAGAGATGTAGCCTAATATTGGCATTGAACCATCTCGGTCAACTGATAAGAATAAAAGAGATCATAAACCAACAGGAGCGCTGCTGTTTTTAGCAACGCTCCTGTTTGCTTACCGTTAGCATAAGGAAAGGGCTATGTCCTCCGTGACCGTGTACGGAAGGCATAGTCCTGATTCTTTTCAAAAGTCTGTTCATTTTTCTTAAACACACGTTTATATGATAATTTAAAGAAAAATCATTTTTACATATTGACAATTTCCGAAATGTATGATATAATATATCTAACATCAGGAAAGAAGGTGTGAAAATGGACATAGATATGATCGAGATCAGCAAGGCGCTTTCCAACGAAACACGGCTGAATATTCTCAAATGGCTCAAAGATCCCGAAGGCAATTTCCCACCGCAGGGCGGCTGTCTGAGTGAGCCGGTTGACCTCAAAGGCGGTGTCTGCGTGAGCAGTATACAGGCAAAAGCGAATCTTTCGCCGTCTACGGTATCGAATTATCTTGACACCTTGCAGAGAGCCGGACTTCTTCTCTCCGAGCGCCACGGCAAGTGGACTTATTACCGCAGGAATGAGAAAACGCTTGAGTGCCTTGCAGAGTATATCAAAACTGAGCTGTAAGCCCACGCTTGCAGCTCATAAAACGAGCATATCAATTCGACAATATCAGAAATAACAAATAAAATCAGAGCGGTCATGTTGGTGTCCGCTCTCTAAAAGTGCACTTCAAATCGAATATTATAGAATTGTCGGATAAATAAAATAAGGAGTGACAACCATGAGAAAACTGAAAGTCCCCACAAAAAGAGGTGTGCTGCTGGACGGTGTTTTGTTCGGCGGCGGTTCGGACACCGTGATGATAGCGATAACAGGCATACACGGCAATTTCTACTCAAATCCGTTTTACTATAACATCGGAAACACGCTGAACGGCGGCGGAATCGACTTCATCTACGCTCAGACAAACGATGCCTTCGGGCAGATCGAAACGTTGAATGTCCGCACGAATGAGCCTGAGATTATCGGCTCATGGAACGAGCGCTTTGTGTTCACTGATGATGACATTGATGCCTACCTGACATACGCCGAAAAGCTGGGCTACAAGCACATCATTCTCGCAGGGCATTCCCTCGGTGCGAACAAGGTAATTTACTACCTTTCCCGTCATCACGATGATCGGGTGGAGAAGTTCATTTTCCTCAGTCCTGCGAACCTCACCCACATGATGAGCGGTGTGACTGACCGTGAGAAGGACTATATCCGCAGCGAGGTGGGGAAAGGTCGGGGCGACAGACTTCTGCCGTTCTATTTCATGGGCTGGGTGAAGTGCATCTCCTACACCGCCTATGACTGGATTTCGGGAACGCTGAACAATGTTCATGTGGAGCATGACGGCGATTTCTCGCAGACGGAGCAGATCACCCACACGGGTGCTCTGCTGATCGGTACGCTTGACCGTTTTACCTATGGCGATCCGTCTGGGTTTCTGAAAAATATCAACGACCATATCCCGACAGCGAAGCAGAACAAGCTGATATTCATTGAGGGGACAGGTCACACCTATCAGCAGAAGGAACAGCAGCTTGCAGACATTCTGCTTGAAACGATGAAAGAATGGGGGTATTGATATGCCATTTATGGAAAAGCTGATAATAACAACATTTACCGATCCGATGATGGGGCTGACTTACGAATGTGAGCCGATATATGACAAGCTGAAAGTGCGCTATCCGCAGATAGAATTCCGCTGGGTGATGAGCCTGCTTGTGCGAGATGTGAGCGATTTCATGCTCCCGAATGAAACCATAGCGCAGTACAACAAGCGGCTGGCTTCGATATACGAAAATGAGCAGAGTATCGGCGGTCTGCCGATAAGTATGCCCGACCTGCGCCTCTTTGACGAACAGCACCGCAGCTCACTTCCGCTGAATTTAGCTTACAAGGCGGCACAGCTTGCGGACATAGACAGGGCTGACGAGTTCCTGTTGAACCTGCATCATGCAACGATCGTTGATGTTCTGCCGACAACGCATTTTGATGTGATACTGAAAGTTGTGCGTGATACGGGTATTGATGAGGATAAATTCACGCAGTATTACAATGACGGCACGGCGCAGACAATGCTTGAACATGATCTGAATATGTTGCGGAAGCTGAACATTCGCACACTTCCTGCCTACATGATACAGTACGGCGAAAGATCGGTCATTATCCGCAATCTGATAAGCTATGAGTCATTCGTTGAGATCATCGAGCAGTTAAAGGAGAACTGACTATGAAAACCATTTTTGACAAGACCAAGATAAAAAATCTGAAACTGAAAAACCGCCTTTTCCGCTCCGCCACATGGGAGGCACTTGCGGACGAAAGCGGTCACTTTGACGATGAAATATACCGCATCTATGACGAGCTTGCCGCAGGCGGTGTGGGCTGTATCATCAGCGGATTTACCTCTGTTTCCGACAATGACCGCTATTTCGGCGGTATGGCAAGGCTTTCAAATGACGGGCTTATTGCAGAGCATACAAGGCTGACCGACATTGTTCACCGCAATGACATTCCGATCATCGCACAGCTTGCATTGGGCGAATATCAGAACAAGGAGATCAGCGAGCTGACCGACAGCGACATAGGCAATATCCGTGAGATGTTCATAAAAGCCGCCGACAGAGCCGTTCTTGCCGGCTATGACGGAATACAGATACACGCCGCACACGGTTTCTTTCTCAGTCGTTTCATAAGTCCTGCACACAACCGCAGTGCGAATCCCGAACAGCTTATCATCGACATTGCAAAGGCTGTCAGTGCGCGTCACCCCGATCTGCATATCACAATAAAAATCAACTCCAGCGACTTTATGTACGGCGGTCTTGATGAGAACGGCAGTATGCGTATCTGTCTTGCCTGTGCGCCTTATCTTGACAGTATCGAGGTCAGCGGAAACGGCACATCGGTGGGCGGTATACGGCCGGGCGTGAACGAAGCGTATTTCAAGCGGTTCGCACTTCCCCTTGCGGAGAATGTGGATATTCCCGTGATACTTGTGGGAGGTCACAGAAGCATCGACAACATGAACAATGTACTGAACGAGGGCGGTATTGAATACCTGTCGATGTCCCGACCGCTGATAAGAGAGCCTGACCTGATCGACCGCTGGCAGAGGGGCGAACGTTCTCCCGCAAAGTGCGTGAGCTGCAATATGTGTTACCGCACACCTGCCCACAAGTGCATTTTCAGATTGAGGGGGGATACGAAGCGGAACATGAGATTGCAGAGCCGACCTCTGCTTGACAGCCCCTCAGAACCGTCCGAACTGGCGTAGCAGTATGATAACTGATGACCGATAAAAACAGCGCCCTCTCAAAAGATGAAAGGGTGCTGTTCGTTTCGTAAACTGACACTATATCATTGGTTACGCCTTATTGAACTTCTCCTTGCCCTGCTTGCATCTGGGACACTTCCAGTCATCGGGTAAGTCCTCGAAAGCTACACCGTCATGCTCGGCAGGATCGTAAACATATCCGCATATAGAACAGACATACTTTCCGCTTGCCTGCATAGCCGAGAAGTCCACCTCTGCAAGTACAGTAGGAACGGGGTTATCCAGGTCCATAACACGCTTTGCTTCAAGGTTCTCATAGCCCTGCGGAGTGTGAGTTCCGCAGTAAACGGTAGGATTATTGCGGACAAATTCACGCACACGATCGAGGGTTTCCCTTGCGGCGGACAGGTCATCGAAAACGACTGAGAGCTTGTTTTCATAAAGCGCTTCGTCAACATATGTGATGTCGCCCTCAAACATATAGAAAAGTCCCTCGTTTTCGGCTATGATAAGGCTGTTGCCGTTGGTGTGACCCTTTGCCTTGATGAAGTAAATGCCCTCGGCTATCTTCTGGCTTTCGGGGAAGTTGTGATATGCACCGTCTGTGAATGTGACAGGAACGATGTTCTGGAGTCCCTGCAATTCGTCTGCGGAAGTTTCATCAGCATTCACATATATCTTCGCATTGGGAAAGGATTTAAGCTCACCCGAATGATCGGAGTGCTTATGTGTGAGGAGTATCTTCGTCACCTGTTCGGGCTTGTAACCGAGAGCCGCAAAAGCCTCCATATAGGAGCAGATGTCCTTGCCCGTATAAGCGGGACTGTTCTCATCGGGGGCTTCTTCGGGAGTGCCTGCGGGAATTCCCGTATCAACGAGAATGACCTCATCACCTGTGTCGATAAGATAGTTTTGCAGACTTCCACGATAGCGGATATTGTTGTCGAACTTATCCGCACCTTCCTCACCGCCCATAACAAAGGGCTGACCGTAGAATCCGTCTTTTCTGAATTTTACTGCTTTAATTTCCATGATTATTTCCTCCTTACAGCAAAGGCTGCCGATGTCCACCGACAGCCTTTTGCACTTATTTTTCAGCAGGCTCCCACTTGCACCTTACGGGAGAAACGATAGAGCCGTCTTTTTTCATAGCTGTCATAGTCTTGTCAACTACCTTGCGGTCAAGACCTGTCAGCTCGGCGATCTTGCCTGCGTTCAGCGGCTCGCCTGCCTTTTTCATTGCTTCTAAGATCTGTTCTTTTTCTGCCATTTGTATGACCTCCTCATAGAGATAGTTCTTCCTTATTATGCTCATTGGGTGAGCAGTTTATCAGCTTTTCGGGAGTTATGATGACTGTACATTTCAGTGACATTGCCCCCTTGAATGTATCCTCGGTGAGCTTCTGATAGTGGTCGTATGCTTCGCCCTCGGTAACAAGTTCGGCAGTCCCTTTTATCTGATACGCTTCACCTGTCAGCGGATCGGCGCAGGAAACAGCGATCTTGCCGTTTGCTATGAGGTTTTCCAGCGTTGTTTCAAGCAGAACAGCGCCTATCGCAAGCCTGCCGTCATCGCACACGCACTTAAATCCCACGGGAACAACATTCGGCTCGTCATCGTAAGTGGCGATGTACCACAGATGCTCCTGAAACAGCTTTCTTACGTTATCGGGGATCATGGCTGTTGCTTCACACCTGCCCGTTCAGCCAGTTCTGCAAGCCTATCTTTTCGATGAGTTCAAGCTGCTGCTCTGCCCAGTACATATCCTCTTCCTCGTCCTGATAGTACTCCTTGAGGATATCAAATGTGGTGTAATCGTCACGGGCTTCCTCAACCAGTGTTTTCAGCCACGCAAGACCGTCCTTTGATACCTGAAGATCGTACTTTATCCACTCGATGACATCTGTGTAAACGGGAGCTTCCTTCTTTGCGCCGTTCTTTACCTCACCGCCGAGGTCAAGGATACGGTCGATGCACTTGTCAACATAGCCGCGCTCCTCAGAAGCGTGCTCTGCGTACTTCTCGCCCAGCTTGGAAAAGCCCTGTGCGGCGAATATCTTGGACTGGATAGCATGACCGTCTGCCTGCTGTGCTAAATCTGTTACGATGATCTGTAATCCTTCGAGAATTTTCTTGTTATCTGCCATTTGAATGACCTCCTGAATTTATTTGGTAATTCCATTGTAACAGAAAAACGGCAGAAAGTCCATTTAGAATTTCAGCCGTTTATAAAAATATTTTGTATTTTTGCAGAATTACAAAAAGTTCAATCGTATAAGTATTGTTTCAGAGGTTCGGGCAGACTATGCTCCCATATTTCAGCGACTTTTTCAGGTGAAAGTGACATATCGCCCATGAGCCATTCCAGCATATGCTGGACAGTGCCGTAAGTATATACCTTTATCATTCCGTATATCTCATCGGGGATATATTCCGTCATCAGCTTTTTGCGGACCTCGGTCAGCATCAGCTCACTGTTGACCTTTTGGACATACAGCATAAACGAATCGTGACCGCTGGTGTGGCGGAGCGCATTGATGATGTACTCCCTGTTTGCAGTGAAATACTTAGCTCCGTCAAGCAAAGTATCCTTCCACAAATAGCCGCTATCACCGATCTTTGACATAATATCGCTCGATTCGTGAGTATATATCCACACGATGAGGTCATATTTGTCCTTGAAATGATTATAGAAAGTCGGCTGCGACATTCCGCAGTTATCTGTTATCTCGGTTATGGTTATCTTGTCGATACGCTTCTGTGCTGCAAGCTCCTGAAAAGACTCGGCAAGTATCTCTTTTGTGGTCTTTCGCTTCAAGTGGGTCACCGCCTGTTCGTTGTGATATTACTATTATAGCATAATCTGGCGGTAAGTTCAAGGCGAAATATCCTCTCGGGAAGCCGATCAGGATAGTTCTGTGTCATTAGGCTGCGGGCGGCGGTCATTCTGATGCTGATACAGATCAGCAGCATGATGTCAGTGCAGCCTGTCAACAGGCCGAGCAGATCACTGCTTTTATATCCTTTTCTCAAGCCATTCTGTCAGAAACCGCATCTGTTCCCCGGTGTGAAACCAATGCTCACCGTCAGGCATTACCGTACAGTGTTCCATCCACCATGATCACTCTCCGCAGCAGAGAATACTACAGTGGCTTCTCATCTCCAGTGGAAGAAAGAATACCAGGACATTCTGATTCTGTTCCCGAGGGAGTCTTGATCATTATTCCGTCAGATGACTCATGCGAAAATGTAATTGCGCAGGTAGGATACAATAACGACAACAGCCGCACAGTTAATCAGACGAATAACTCGCCTAAGTCGCTGTCACGGCTGGAGATTTATCGTATGACGCGGAATGCGCTGAATGTGTAATGGGGGCATTATGTCCGCCCCTGAACTTTATCAATTCTTTAATGCGCTTCAGTCATATACGCATTATAGATGTCTGAAGCTCTCTGTTCAACCTGATGAAACAGATTTCTGAGCTTAGAGTTATCGGAGCAGCGCAGATGTTTCATCGACCAGATGTCCCGGAACATCTCAGAATGACTATTATAGAAATCCATTGGATTATCATTGCACTGAGACATAACTGCCAGATATTTCTGTAGCTTGCTGATGAGCTGATTGTCCTTTGCATTGCTTTTTCCGCTGCGATTTTTCGCCCGTCGATAATGCGTCTCAATGTCCTCTGCACAGGTGATTGTTGTATAATAAAAAGATCTGAACTGATCATAGGTATATTTAGTTTTATCGACTGTGAAGCCCCAGCTTCCAAACACGGTTGGCTCAATCATAGAGATATACTCAACGATCAGACGATTCGTTTCAATATCATCCATTTTCGTTATGGATAGCCAGTAGAGATAGCAGTTATCCGCAACGCCAAGAATCATAATTTCATTGTCATCTGCATAGTAGACCTGAATACAGCGATGTGCGGGGTTGGGCATATATTTCGGCTTTGCAGGCACCAAAAAGTTGTACTTCAGAATGTCCTTGTATTTTTCAAAAGCACCTGAAAGGCTGAAACTGTCCTTGATTCTTGAATAGTGTGAAAAAATCTCATCTGCTGCGGCAGGAAAGTTATAAGGGAACAGCTTTAGTTGCTCATCATTATAGTATGTGTTTCCGATGACTGCATGAATATTTGCACACTTCGTTGGAATAAGTGCAGAAACATACGCAAAGATCTTCCGAATTGTATCCGTTTCTTTGATATCTGTGACGGAAAGCCAATATACTCCGTGGAATGCAATCATTCCAGCAATAATGATATCATCTGCATCTGTATAGAACACCTTTATGTACGGCTTCTCATCTTCATCATTCGGATCAATTTCGTACATTTTATCATTTATACTGATACAGTTATGCTTCAGAATATCCATTTTAACACCTCTTATCAGTAGTATACTGTATGTGCCTATATTTTATTATACATCAATACCAAAGAAAAAGCAAGGAGACGATATCGTGTTTTTCAGCCTTATATCAGAAAATGCGGTCCACGGCATCGGGAGTGCAGCCTGTTATAGCTGACACCTCTGTGATAGTCAGCACATCAGGCACATCGAACCACACATCGTTCAGCTGTTCCCGAAAGCATTCCGGCGGTCGCTGCGGCTGAATCTTTTCCGCTGCATTTTCAGATCGTATTATATATTCGATAAAAAATGGCTCAGGATCTCCGAGCCATTTCTTTTTACATATCCTTTTTTCTGATAATATCTGAGACCTCCTGCAGCGAGATAAATGCAGCAGGATCAATATGGTGGACTATCTTTTTGAGTTTGTTGATCTGAAAGTGATTCACGATGAAATAAATGATCTCCTTGCTTTCCTTTGAATACCCTCCGATAGCATTTACTATCGTACCGCTTGAATCAAAATTTTCAGCCAGTGCATCAGATATTTCGCCTGCATTTGTGGTAACTATCATAGCACACTTTGACTTGTCAATTCCCTCTACCACAAAATCAACTGTGCGTGAGCCGATATAGTATGTCACGATTGAATAAAGCGGTAATATCCAGCTTTTTATCGTAATTCCGCAAATGATATACAAAATGGTATTGAATACCATAACGAATGTGCCGATAGAAATGCCTATCTTCTTTGAAAAGATTACAGACAGAACGTCTATGCCGTCAATAGCACCGCCGAACCTGATCGTAAGTCCGCTGCCTATACCCGAAATAACACCGCCGAAAATAGCACACAACAAAAGGTCTGAGCCTGCAAGCGGAGATATGAAGGAAACATCTATCGGAAACACATTCATTATCATAAATGACATCAGTGAATATACACCGACTGTGAAGATCGAATATATCGTAAATGCGATGCCCTGCTTTCTCAGTCCAAAGGCAAATATCGGGATATTCAGCAGTAGCAGAAATAATGATAGTGTCATACCTGACGGTGTGACCTGATCAAGCAGCATCGACAAACCTGAAATTCCGCTGTCATACAGCTTTACGAGGAAAAGAAAAACTGTAACACCGAAAGCGTTGATGATACCTGCGATCGTAAGTGCGATAAACACTTTAGGCTCAAGTTCTTTCATGACTGATCTTATCTTTCTCAATTGCTCACTTCTCCTTTCATATGTGCTGCACCTTGTTTTTTCCAAAATTGTATTGATAAACACAACCGTATTCCCGATGTGAGAATACGGCTGTGTTATTATGTCAACTTATAGTTTCAAGACCTGTCGTGCAGATGATCTTAGTCTTCCTCATGCTCATCCGCCTCACTCTCGTTCTTCTTTTCAGCAGGACGATTCGTGTCTCTTGAAATGAAGAAATCGAGTGCGAGCATTCCGATTATCAATAAAACACATAAAACTACCATTACTATCTTAAACATAAATTATGCCTCCGTCATATTGTTATTTGAGTTTTGTTCCTTTCACAATAAACGGAGAATTTTTTTGCGCCCATCCTGGTCATGAATATATTTTATGATCGATTTCTGACTGTAATCGGCTCTGCTCCTGAGCAGTAATGCCGAAGCCAGGAGCAGCAGCGAGATCTGTAAAAAAACCAGACCTCCATAAAAATAAATACTGAATAGCTGTGGTCTGTCAAATCGCCTTACGGAGTGTACACTCGTAATTCTCGATCGGCTAATGGGGAGAAGTTCTTCTGTGTATGCAGCAACAGGAAGGGATAGTATATTACTGCCCACTATCCTTGTATCTGGATACAGCGATCCGGATCGTGAACTGTCAGCTCCTCTGATATTGTTGCCGGCAAGGAACAGAGGAAGAACGGATAATGCCATCAGCAGGGCAAATGCCCTCATGAAATGCTTCATTTGTTTCATCTTCTCCCTCCCTTAAATAGATAGTAATCGGTAGTGTTCCTGATTTATAAGAACAGTTCTATTATATCATACACACAGGAAAAAAGTCAATGAAACTCCAAGGGAAGCCGGTGGTCATCTTGACAACAGGCAAAAAACCGATATACTTTTTACAGCACATCATGTAAGGAGGCAACTACTGACAAGCCGTATAAAGTTTATGATCCTCAATCTTGTATAGTTGGTGCATGGGATCTCTGTTGATGATGACGGCGATTTCGGAGGGTGGATTTCTCGGAAATGGGATTGTTTTTTCGGGGAAAAAATGGTATAATGAAAAGCAACAGCTATCACTTGATTAACTTGAATTAATTTGATTTAAATCACTATCTTATAAGGAGATTGAAATGGGACAAGATACATATATAAATGCAACTATCTTTGAAAGGTCGACTGGAAAGCGTATTTCAGAAGAATGGTTTACTGTATATTGGGACTGTCATGATACGGCAAAAGTTACAGCGATGATGTGGAGTCAAATACTTAGCAAATATACAGATATTAGCGGATCGGAAGAAGATCGCCGTATCACTTTTCCGCAAACTGCTCTCAGAGAAATGACAAGCTGCCTGTTCAGCTATGCTGTTGTACCCGAATGTGATCGTTATGATTATCTGTGGAAAAAAGGGTTCTGGGATGCTGAAAACAGAGGAAGGATAAACGATATACCATACCGGCAACAATCAGAAAAACTTAGTTTTATCAGATGGGATTCAATACAGGATGATGAGGAAACCTTTTTAAGAGGAGCAATGCTGCTAAGGAAATTTATCTGCGAATTGGACAGGATTCATTATGAAAACAATTATACGCCGCTACCTGCAAGCAACTGTGACGACCTTGAATCAGGTGGAAAATGTTTACTTCCGGACAGCTTTATTTTGGACAAATCCGACCTGAATAAGTATAAAGCAAATCCACGATCGTATGAGTGGAGATTTGAGTTTGTGGATTCCTATTAACCTACAACATATATAAAACCAATGCAGAGCAACACCAGCTCTGCATTTTTTATGCCATTTCAAAATTCCCCATAACAATTTCACGATGAGAAAAGTTTTATAGCGCACAGGGCGTCATGCGTACTGCAATGTATTTACTTATACCTTCAAGTGTAATGTGTGAAAGATACTGAGCAATTATGAATTTTTTGTAAATACTGAATGCAATTCATTGACTTTAATTCAGTTCTATGATAGAATACTCTCAGGACAAGCTCATGGAGGGCGGATACAATGGAGAAAAAAATAAAGATCAGGCAGGTAAGAGCAGCCGAAACACGAAAAAGAATTATTTCGGCAGCAAAAAAACTTATCACGGAAAACGGCTTTGAGAACGTATCTGTCGAGGATATTGCTAAGGAAGCCGAGGTATCAACAGGCTCCTTCTACACCTACTTCAAAAGAAAAGAGGATATTATTGAGGAGCTCAACCAGGTAAACTTCTATCGCCTTGCGGAGATAGCCAATGAGATGACAGACAAGGACTTTGATGATCGGATGAAATACTACTGCCGCGAATTTCTGGCTGAAATTGAACGTGTCGGGATAGCGATCTGCAGGCAGTGGATACGCAACAATATCGCTCCCGTCAAGATGGTCATCTCGGACAGGGAAACCACAAAATATGAGCATGACTATATTGCGATGCGTTCTCTCCTTGAGGAAGGCGTAAGGAGAGGCGAGCTGACCGATGGCGTCCCGGTAGGCGAGCTTGCGCTGTTTATAAACGCACAGCTTTACGGGCTTATGGTTGCGTGGTGCATGACCGATGCTTCTGTGATCGGCTCGGAGAAAACCGATCTATTCTACGAAACCATTTTAAAACCTGCACTTATGCCTTACAGACAAGGATAAAAGGAGGTACAACTCTCTCCCCTGCTGATGTTGAGGAGATAATTAAGATGTCTTTGTGATAATAAGTATAAAACGGAGGATAAAACTATGTATTTAGAAAAAATCAACAGCCCTGCCGACATCAAAAAGCTGGAGGCCTCTCAGCTTCAGACACTTGCGGACGAGACAAGAGCCGCACTCATCAACAAGATAAGCAAAGCCGGCGGACATCAGGGGACCTAACCTGGGTGTTGTGGAGCTGACTGTGGCATTCCACTATGTTTTCGACTCACCCAAGGACAAGATAGTTTTTGACGTATCACACCAGTGCTATCCCCACAAGATACTGACAGGACGTAAGGAAGCCTTCCTCGACGAGGAGCATTTTCACGATGTGACAGGCTATACCAATCCCAACGAGAGCGAGCACGATATGTTCATTGTCGGACACACTTCCACCTCTGTCTCCCTTGCTCTCGGACTCGCAAAGGGACGTGACCTGAATAAGCGCAGTGAGAATATAATCGCCCTTATCGGCGACGGTTCACTGTCCGGCGGTGAGGCTCTCGAAGCTCTCGATTACGCAGGTGAGTATGACAAGAATCTCATAATCATCGTCAACGACAATGACCAGAGTATCGCTGAAAACCACGGCGGACTCTACAAAACACTGAAAAAGCTCCGCGAGTCAAACGGTACTGCCGAAGATAATCTTTTCCGTGCAATGGGACTGGACTACCGCTATCTTGATGACGGTCACGATACCGAAAAGCTGGTGGAGCTGTTTGAGAGCGTGAAGGGTATCGACCACCCTGTTGTCCTCCATATCCACACTATCAAGGGAAAAGGTCTGCCCTACGCCGAAAAGGACCGTGAAAGCTGGCACGCAGGCGGTCCCTTCCACGTTGAGGACGGCTCACCGCTGTACCCTTATGAGGGCGGCGAAAACGTTGTATTTGACTGTCTGAAGGAGCTGCTTGATACCAACGAAAATGCCATTGTTCTGAATGCCGCAACTCCCATGGGACTGGGCTTTGTGCAGGGTGTCCGTGAGGAGTATGTTGACCGCGGGCAGTTCATCGATGTCGGCATCGCAGAGGAAAATGCAGTCGCTATGGCAGGCGGCATCGCACGAAACGGCGGTACAGCTGTATTCGGCACATTCGCGCCTTTCTATCAGCGTACATACGACCAGATGTCCCACGATGTGTGCCTCAATGACAGTCCTGCAACTTTCCTGATACTCAGCCCCGGCGCATACGGTATGAACTCCAATACTCACATCGCTCTCTGCGATATACAGATGTTTGCACATATCCCCAATCTCATTTATCTTGCGCCTGCAAGCAATGAGGAATTCGTGCAGATGTTCCGCTATGCCACAACTCAGAAGCAGCACCCCGTTGCTATCAGAGTTGTTGATAATCTTATATCGACAGGTGTCGCTGATGATACGGATTACTCCGTTCTGAAAAACAAGATAGAACGCAAGGGCAGCAAGGCAGCACTCATTGCAGTGGGCGGACTTGTTCCCATGGCGCTGGAAGCAGCTGACAAGGTAAAAGAGCAGACGGGCACAGATATCACAGTTATTAATCCGAGATTTGTCAGCGGTGTGGACGAGGAGCTGCTGAACACATTAAAATCCGACCACAGCCTTGTTATCACTGTTGAGGACGGCGAGGTCATGGGCGGCTACGGACAGAATATCGCAGCATTCTACGGTGATACCGATATGCGTGTACACTGCCACGGCATTTCAAAGGCATTCCACACAGAATTCAAGGCAGAGGAACTGCTTGACGCTCACGGTATCTCTGCTGAAAAGCTGACCGCTGAGATAATTGGTGCACTAAAATAAAAGCATACCGCGTTCTGCGCATATCCAATCGGAACTAAATATCACAAAGCCCTGAGTTTCTCAGGGCTTTTCTTTTTGGTAACAGTATAATTTCTCCCGGGTGTTTGCATTATCTCCGCGCTGTCTATCAGTCTTCTGACAGCGACAGATCTATATCACCTCAGAACGCCCTCGTTATCCTTTCACGATACCTTCGCAGTTCTTTTTCGTCGCTTTCCTCCATGAATTTTCTGATATATTCAAGCAGTTCCTCTTTCTGTTCGGGGATACGGCATTTCACATGGAAAAGGTTCGATGCGTGTTCGTTCATGAATATCGTGTCAGCCCTGAGTCACGGGTATAAGCATAGTGTGCGCCTCTATCGGCGGACGGTAGAGGGTTCCGTTGTAATTCATAACATTGCCTCATTTCTTATATTTTATATTTCCCGTATTATCGAATTGATATGCTTTATTTTTGAGCTGCAAGCGTGGACTTACAGCTCGGTGTTAATATTATAAAGTCCTTTTCCTGCCCCTGATCTCTGCCATAGCGTCCAGATCGCCATGTTCTATTTCATGTTCAAGAGCTGCAATAATGCTCTCCTTGCGTTTCAGAAAGTCCGGACCTGTCAGGTTCTTGCCGGATATGGTGTGGTGCGTGATGAATGAGCAGTCACAGGTCAGATTCTCCACAAAGGTTTTCAGTTCACACAGCATTTCCTTTTCAGAGAGAGGATCAAACTCCCCTCTCTGCGCTTCTTCCAGAAGCGGTGTGCCGGGGAATAGCGTCAGACCGCCAGTGCCGACAAGCATAGGCTTGCACTGACTGAATATCTTTGCAGAGTTTACTGCGTGGTCATGGCTACGCTCTCTGCCTGCCACGCCGTTGAGAAACGTCATCCAGTAGTCGATACCTGCATCTTCCAGCTTGTGGCATTGCTCCAGAATATCAGCAGAGGTGTAGCCCTTGTTGATACGGTCAAGCGTCCAATCGTCGCCGCTTTCGATACCGAGGGAAATTTCACGGAGTCCCATTTCTTTCAAGATTTTAAGCTGTTCCACTGTCTTGTTGCGAATGTCGGTAACTCTTGTCGCGGCGTAGATGTACTCCATTTTCGGCAGATACCTGTTTATCATTTCAAGTATCGGGGCGAGTTTGTCATAGGTCATAGCAAGCGGATTGGCACTCAAAAGCTGTATCGTTCTTGCGTCTGGAGCGATAGAAGCTATCTCCTGCAAGTCCTGTTCTATCCACTCCATGGGCTGCATTTTGAAAGGCACATCACGGTACATGGTGCAGAATTTGCACTTGTTGTGGGTGCAGCCCTGTGTTATCTGCAACAGCGGAAATGTCTTCCAATAGGGGTTGCGGTAAACGGTTCCTGTAAAATGCATATTTATCCCTCCTCAAACGGTCTTGCAAGCTCGCTCACAATATCCTCACAGCTGTCAATGCTCTTGATAAGGCTTGTAACGTTGGCAACAGTGTTCACGCCCGCATCGGGATCACCTTTCAGCATACCGTAGAAGAAACTTCCCGACGGCGGATTCAGGTCGCCGCGCTTGTTTGCTTCAAGTCCTTCAATGCCGTGCTTATGGGGAGTTGTTCTCCAACGTGCATTGCCGTCCATCTGCGTGAACACGATATAATCATCGGGGTGAGTTGCCATAATATCGGCTTTTGTTGCATCGGCGGCTCTGCACTCCTTTGAGAGAATAAAACGTGTTCCGACGAATACGTCCTCAGCTCCCGCCACCTTAGCGGCGAGTGCCATTTTCTCATTGACGATACCGCCAGCCGCAAGCACGGGAATATTCACATACTCCGACAGCAGAGCCGTAACCGCAGTTGTTCCCGATGTGAGCGACGGCATACAGCCGCCCTCGTCACAGCCTGTTGCAACGATGATGTCTGCGCCTGCCTTTTCAGCTTCGATCGCACCACGGACGGTGGGGTTCATTTCACGGACGATGAGCGTGAAGCCGTCAGCCTTCCACGCTCTGAACTCTTCGGGAGCGATAGCACCTGCAACAACAAGAATTTTCACATTTTCCTCTTTCAGCATTTCTATAATAGCCTTGCTGAAACCGTAGGGATCAATGACGGACGGAAAAACATTCACACCGAAAGGCTTGTCGGTAAGCTCTCTGGTCTTACGGACTGCAAGGCGCATATCCTCCACAGTTTCCTCCGGTCCACGCTTGATCTCCTCCGAACCTGCGCTTGTACCGAGAACGCCAAGTCCTCCGGCATTCGATACTGCCGCCGCAAGCTCCGGCGAGGTGATCCAAGCCATAGGTGCCTGAATGACGGGTTTAGTTATTCCTAAAATTTCGCATACTCTGTTCATGAGATCATTTCCTTTCTTGCAGGCTGTCGCCTTTGTTACTCTTATTTTACCCGAAGAACTTGACTTATTCAATATACAGAATTATAATATTGATAGAAAGTCTTACACTTTTTAAATTATGTAAGAAAAGAGTGATGAATTTGGCAGAACGCACCAAAATATGGATAGCCGACAAGATAAAAGAGCTGATGAAGACCAAGCCTCTGGACAAGATCAGAGTGACCGAAATTTGCAGAGTTGCCGAGATAGAACGTCCCACCTTCTATTATCATTTCAAGGATAAGTACGACCTTGTGGCGTGGATATTCCTTAGCGATGCCTACGATACGGACGTTATTTCCGCAGAGTCTGCAGCTCATGGAATGGCGAAAATGCGGCAGGAATTCATCTTCTACAAGAGAGCCTATGACGATGTTTCGCAGAACGCTCTGTGGCAGTATATGCTGGAATACTTCGTTAAGCGCTATGAGCTGATCGCAAAAGAAAAGCTGAATACCGAAGTCCTCGATACTCAGATTAAATTCTCTATTCGGTTGTATTGTTACGGTACTGTGGGCATGACAAAGGAGTGGCTGCTGAACGACAACACCACCTCTGCGGAAACTGTTGTGCAGATGATGTTTGAGTCTATGCCGGAGAATATGAAAGAAATATACTTTTGAGCATCAGCAATTTGAATCCGGTACAAAGTTCAGATATATGCTGTACCAGTCTGAGTACATTCTCCCCGATCCGGGCGATCATCCTCTCAAACTCCGCATACGAGATACCTCTGAAATAAAGAACAGACCACTGTGAATAATATAAAAAACGGTCAACCACGCAAGGCTGATCGTTTTTTCAGAAAGATGCATAAGAAAAACTTATCTTAATAAGCCGAAATCCAGATTGATTTATATCCAAAAGTATGTTAGACTATAATTACCAAATAAATCACGGAGGTAATCATTATGGCTAATATACTTATTGTTTACTATTCCCGCAAGGGTGAGAATTACTGGAACGGCGGTCTGAAAACAATTGCAAAGGGCAACACCGAGCGGGTTGCCGAGTTCATTCAGAACGCAGTGGGCGGCGACCTCTTTGAAGTCGATACCGTTAAGCCTTATTCCGAGAGCTATATGACCTGTATCGAAGAGGCAAAGCAGGATCTGCGTGCTAAGGCTCGCCCGGAGATCAAGGCTTATCCCGACAATTTCGACGACTACGATACGATCTTTGTGGGCTATCCCAACTGGTGGGGGACCATGCCTATGTGTATGTTTACTCTGCTTGAAAAGTATGACCTCACAGGCAAGACGATCATTCCGTTCTGCACCAATGAGGGCAGCGGTATGGGTTCAAGTGAGCGTGATCTGAAAAATCTCTGCAAGGGCGCAACTGTAAAGGCTGGACTGTCGGTTCACGGTGCTGAGGCTGCCGAGTCGGAGAGCAAAGTAGCCGCGTGGGCAAAGAAAAGCGTATGACCGACAAAGCCCGTCCCGAGCTTAACGGAACAGTTGATAACATGGAGCAGTATGACATAGTGTTCTTAGGCTACCCGATATGGTGGGGCGATATGCCGATGGCAGTCTATACCTTCATGGACAGCTGCGATTTCTCTGACAAGGTAGTTATCCCGTTCAACACCCATGAAGGCAGCGGCGAATCGGGAACATACTCTGCGATCGCAAGCTATCTGCCTAATGCACAGGTGCTTGACGGTATGGCGATCCAAGGCAAGACAGCGCAGGAATTCAGTTCTGATACACAACAGTCTGTACGTGACTGGCTTGATGGATTAGGCTTTTAAAAATAACGTAAAAACGGCGGTTTCAGCATTGGAGAACATCCTTAAAAAATGTATATCTGACAATGGAAATTGAAGGATAGAAAGAATGTTAATCGCTCTACCGACTAAGTCAGCGGCCAAAGCAGAAATTATGCCTTTTTTGAATAAGCATACTGATCATCATAAGATTTACAAAGGAGAAATATGCATTTACTATTTTTATGCAGCCAGAACAAAAGACGTTCCCTGACCGCTGAAAGGCTGTTTGAGGGCTATGAGTCTCACACTGCCCGGTCTGCCGGAACGGAGAACAATGCCAGAGTTAAAGTAACACCAGGAATGCTTGGGTGGGCTGATATAATTTTCTGCATGGAGAAGAAGCATATGCGGAGGATAAAAGAAAAGTACTCAGATATCATTGCGGATAAAACAGTCATCTGTCTTAATATCACTGATGATTACAGTTACATGGACGATGATCTGTGTGATCTGCTGGAGACAATCGTTCCGGAGTATCTTTGAAAATGAGCGGCTAACCACATACTAACCAATACATGAGGACATAATATGAGAATAGCAGTAACATATCTTGACGGCAAGATCAACCCGGCATTTGGCAGAAGCGAATACTTCAAGCTTTATGACATCGAGGACGGAAAGATCGTTTCAACGAGAGTCATTGACAACGGCGGCTATGAGCATACCGGACTCATCACGCATTTGAAGAATAACGGCGTGGATATTGCCCTGGTCGGGAATATAGGGCAGCACGGCGCAGATGCCTTTGAAGCAGCCGGTATCGAACTGTATACCGGCAATTTCGATGACGCAGATACAGTTGTCAGCAAATATCTGGACGGTACGCTTGAACTCAAAAAAGAGATCAGAGGATGCAGCTTTGCAGGATGATCTTTGTTTCAGACGGCACAGAGAACGCTCTCTGTGCCGCTGTTATTTTAAGGTTAAGATTTACGGAAGCTAAGCGTTATTTCAGTTTTACAAAATAGCAGCCCCTTGTACTGCGGCTTTTTCTGCTCATATGAGAACAGGTCGTATTCAATGTATTCGTACATTTGTATAATATGCGCATTGATCAGCTTTGTTTTTGTGCAGATCCTCAAAGTTATAATAATAATATTGACAACCTTAAAACAGTGTGCTATAATAGCGTCAGAAAGTTGAAACACAAAACGTTACAACTTTACAGAAGCTTACTTTTATGCTATAATTCAGGAGGTAATTATTATGAAAATCGCAGTAGTTTGTGCAAACGGCAAGGCAGGTCAGCTCATCGTGAAAGAGGCTGTAGACAGAGGGTTAGATGTTACAGCTTTCATTCGCGGGGAGAACAAGTCCGCTGCTCCGAATGCTGTTATCAAAGATCTTTTTGAGATCACCAAGGACGACCTTGCGCCTTTTGACGCAGTCATTGACGCTGCCGGTGCGTGGACACCTGATACTGTTCACGTTGTTCCTGATGCTGTCAAATATCTCGCTGATCTTCTCAGAGGAACAGATACAAGGCTTTTAGTTGTTGGCGGTGCAGGCAGTTTGTTTGTTGATAAGGAGCATACCAAGACCGTTTTTGATGTAACACCGTTCCCCGAAGCAGCAATTCCTGTTGTCAAGGCACACCAGGTAGCGCTTGACGAGCTTCGCAAGTATGATGATGTTAAGTGGACATACATCAGCCCTGCCGGAGATTTTCAGGCGGACGGCGAGCGTACAGGCAAGTATCTTCTCGGCGGTGAGGAACTGACGCTCAACTCTAAGGGCGAGAGTATTATTAGCTATGCAGATTACGCTATTGCTATGGTTGACGAGATCGAAAAAGGCAATCACATCGGTCAGCGTATCAGCGTGGTAAGAGAGTAAGAAAGAGATGAACATCTATGCAGATAACAAGTAAATTCACCGTGGCAGTGCATATCCTCACCTGCATCGACATTTTTGGCGGTCAGATGAGAGTGACCAGCGACTTTCTGTCGGGCAGTACAGGGGTAAATGCGGTGATAGTCCGCAATGTCCTCGGACAGCTTCGAGCGGCAGGGATAGTTGAAACTCGTCAGGGCAGCGGCGGCGCACACCTTGCAAAAGCACTTGACGAAATAACGCTGTACGATATCTACAAGGCGGTTGACTGCGTAGATGATGAGGGACTGTTCCACTTCCATGAAAATCCAAATGCGGATTGCCCCGTGGGACGGAATATCCATAAAGCTATGGACGGACGGCTTGCAGCAGCTCAGGCAGCTCTCGAAAACGAGCTGAAAAGCACCACGCTTGCACAGGTCGTTGCTGACACACGAAGGATAATTGACGAAGAATAAAAGAGAGTGTGCAGGCGTTTTGTCGGCACACTCTTTTTATAAATCAAAATTTAGCGCGTATGCGCTAGGTTGATAGTTGAAAGTTGAGAGTTGAGAGTTATTGTGTTCGCTTCGCTCACAATATTTAAATATTGTCGCCGCAGGCGACTCCACAACTTTCAACTTTAAACTCTCAACTCTAAACCCAAATCAAATAAACACAATGCCCCTGAGCGTAAAGATCACTCAGGGGCAAAATATTTATATGCCTACTGTCGATTGAGTGAGCAGGCCTTCCATAAGCCGCCGTCGTTTACAGCGTCAATGACCAGAGTCTGTGAGGCGCCGAAGTAGTCCACAGGAACTGTGAATGTAAATGAGCCGCCAGATACGTTGCTGACAGTGGGCTCGCCTGTGTAGCTGTATCCGCAGCCTCTGCCGCCCTGTAAATAGTAAAGTTCGCCGTTGAATTCCTTGAACATGGGAACGTCGCCTGTGTATATCTCATTGTATTTGTAGAGCAGGTCGCCGCATATCCTTGACTCAACGTAGGTCTCAACGTCCCAGAGGGAGTAGAAACGTGGGTCGGTCACGTTGGAATATCTGTACATACCGTCATCTATAACATCGCCGCCTGTGCTGACAGCGCCGCCGTCCAGCATATCGATATCGTTGAGATTGATCATAATGCTCTTTGCGGCTGTGATGTACTCAGGTGAAACATTGTTTCCCTGAGGAGCAGCTGTGGTCTGAGGAGCAGTTATCTCGGGAGCCTTCTGCTCGGGAGCTTTGGTCTCCTGAGGAGCCGCAGCTGTAGTGGCGGCCTGTGTAGCCGCGGGAGTATTGGAAGCCGGTGCATTCTCCTCCTGTGCAGCTGTGGTGTAGGGAGTTACCTCTATGTTGAACTGCTGTGCAGAGCGTGAGGAAGTGCCGCTGTAGGTCTCAACTGTGCAGGAAGCGAGACTTGCGCAGAGAAGTGCGGAAGCTGTTATAGAAGCGAATATCTTATTCATATTTTACCTTCTTTCGTGCATAACTTATCAGTATGTAATTATATGATACACATTTTCAGCGGCTTTTTCAAGAGTGAAAATCACCGAACTTCAGCCTTCTGAGCGGAATTTTTAGTATATATAGCCATGAACGGCTCCTGTCGGACAGCATAGTGCTGCCATTCACTGATAAAAACGATGTCCCGAAGCAGTTTTTCAGCCGCTTCGGGACTATTTGTATTATCTCATGAACACTTTTTTATTTTCAGCCCTCGATCTTAGGGAGGTTTGCGAGAGACTTTGCGATCTCCTCGTCTGTGGGGATATAGTCGCTCATCTTGCCATCGTTGAATGCGCCGTAAGCGTACATATCAAAGTAGCCTGTACCTGTGAGGCCGAAGAGGATAGTCTTCTCCTCGCCTGTCTCCTTGCACTTGAGAGCCTCGTCGATAGCAGCGCGGATAGCGTGGCTGCTCTCGGGGGCGGGAAGGATTCCCTCAACTCTTGCGAACATCTCAGCTGCCTCGAATACAGAGGTCTGCTCAACTGAGCGAGCCTCCATGAGTCCCTGATCGTAGAGCTCTGAGAGGATAGCGCTCATGCCGTGGTAGCGGAGACCGCCTGCATGGTTGGGCGAAGGCATGAAGCCGCTGCCCAGTGTGTACATCTTCTGGAGGGGGCAGATCTTGCCTGTGTCACAGAAGTCATAAGCGTAGGTACCTCTTGTAAGGCTGGGGCATGATGCAGGCTCAACAGCGACGAACTGATAGTCTGCCTCGCCGCGGAGCTTCTCACCCATGAAGGGAGCGATAAGACCGCCAAGGTTTGAACCGCCGCCTGCGCAGCCGATGATAGTGTCGGGCTTGATGCCGTACTTGTCCATAGCTGCCTTAGCCTCGAGACCAATGATGGTCTGGTGGAGGAGCACCTGTGAGAGCACGCTTCCGAGAACATAGCGGTAGCCCTCCTTTGTTGTAGCTGCCTCAACAGCCTCTGAGATAGCGCAGCCAAGGCTTCCGTTGGTATCGGGGAATTCAGCCAGGATCTTTCTTCCAACCTCAGTTGTGTTTGAAGGTGAGGGAGTTACGTTTGCACCGTAGGTACGCATTACCTCGCGGCGGAAGGGTTTCTGCTCGTAGCTTACCTTAACCATGTATACGTTGCAGTCAAGGTCGAAGTATGAGCAGGCCATTGAGAGAGCTGTGCCCCACTGACCTGCGCCTGTCTCTGTAGTAACGCCCTTGAGGCCCTGCTTCTTTGCGTAGTAAGCCTGTGCGATAGCGGAGTTGAGCTTGTGGCTTCCGCTGGTGTTGTTGCCCTCGAACTTGTAGTAGATCTTAGCGGGAGTTCCCAGCTTCTTCTCAAGGAAGTAAGCTCTTACCAGGGGAGAGGGACGGAACATCTTGTAGAAGTCCTGTATCTCCTGGGGAATGTCAATATAGGGAGTGGTCTCGTCCAGCTCCTGCTTAGCCAGCTCCTCACAGAAAACGTGGCTCAGGTCCTCAAGTGTACAGGGCTTGCCTGTAGCGGGATTGAGGAGGGGAGCAGGCTTCTTCTTCATATCAGCGCGTACATTGTACCACTGCTTGGGAAGCTCATTTTCTTCCAGATAAATTTTGTAAGGTATTCTCTCGTTTGACATAGTAAATTCTCCTTTTCGTCAGTTTTGGATCGTGTGTACTATGCCGAGACGGAATATAAAAAGGCTCCTGTCCCAGCATTAATTCTGCCGGGACAGAAGCCGTAAAACTTCTGCGGTGCCACCCTGCTTGACGCTCAGCGTCCACTCGATCTGTACATATATACAGTGGTTTTGTTAACGCAGACCCTTCTGCGTCTTGCCTACACAGTGCGTATTGTCAAATGCCGTACAGCTGTCATTCTGTTTTGTCCGTCCTGAAGTCTGTACAACGTCTGTCTGCGCATACAGTCGATACTGACCGCGCCGCACCTTCAGCTCGCCCTCGGAAGCCCATTCGCTCTGAACTGCATATCTGCTCTCACCTGCCGCAGACTCTCTGAAATGCAGAGACATGAGTTACTATTCTTCTTCATCGGTTTACCAAGGTGAATTATATCATATATAAGGCGATATGTCAAGTGCGGCGGCTGAAATTCCCCAAAATGCCGAAAAATCAGAGTGATGAGCAGTAGAAAAGTGTTGTAAAATTGAAAAAGCCGCAGAATTGGCAGAGCCATTTCGGCTAAGCCGCGAACGATAAACGGTCCCCGAAGGGACCGTTGTTTGCCTTATGAAACCTTCCTATTACCCGTAATAGAACAGATATATAGGGAAATTGCGGAAAAAGCCTTTTCAACAGCTGCGAAAAGTGGTATAATAATAAGGTGTACAGCTTACTTGATGTCGCTCCTGTACTTTGCACGGGTGCGCGAGATGCTCTCCTCGCTCCTCTTTATAAGGTTTAGCAGGGACGATGAGTACTGGGCGAAATCCTTCTGGAGAGTAGCTGTGGTAACATAGAGGGTATCGAAATTGTCTACGCAGTCATTTCCGTCAAGGGCTATTCCGCTGGAAGTCGCCTTGATATTGGCTTCACTCATGGATACGATAGCGTTGGCACTGTCATTTGCGATCACCTTGGGTATGCGGAAAAGCTTCTGGTCATTGTGTGGGTTTGCGTTGTAGACGATACGGAAAAGCTTGTACACCGAGAGCATAAGGTAGGACGATACCTCCTTGATGAGGGTGATGCTGTTTGCCTTCTGAGCAAGGCTGAACAGCAGGCTTATGGAGTTGTTGATTATTCTTCTGTTGAAGTTGATTATCTCAGGCGAGGGCATCTTCATGCTGTTGTTGCCGTCATCATCGGGAATATCCTCGATAGTTATGGTCTTTCCCTCGGGCTCGGGAGTTCTTCCCAGCAGGTAGTCACAGGAAACGTTGTAGTAATCAGCTATCTTTACGAGGAAGTTGAGACCGCATTCACGGATGCCCTTCTCATAGTGAGAGAGCAGAGCCTGGGATATACCGAGGTCCGTAGCAGCCTGCTTCTGGCTTATATGTCTTTCCTTACGCTGCAAAGTGATAATTCTTGCGAAATCTGAGTTCATTGAAAAAACCTCCCGAAATTTATTTACTAAAAATCCGTTACTATTATTATAATACAAAATGTATAATTTGTAAATATGGAGAAGTATGAAAGAATTAGAGAAAAAAATCGGCACTTTTCGTTAATTTTACTAAGAGTTAAAAAAACGAGCAGTAAATTTGTGCAAAATTATCCTATCTGTATGTTTGAGAAGCTTCGTGACTGTGTTTCACAGGACATTTTATAAAAGGAGACCTATATGAAAGGCTACAGGATAAGCGTTCTCCGTCACGGTATGACGGAGGCAAACGAAAAAGGCGTCTATATCGGCAGTACAGACCTGCCCCTTTCCGACAAGGGAGCTGCGGAGCTGGCTGCAAAGACTGACGAGTATGACTACCCCAGGGTGCACAGGGTCTATTCCTCGCCTCTGCGCCGATGTACGGAGACCGCGGAGATACTCTTCCCCGATACTGAGCTCTGTACCGTGGACGACCTGAGAGAGCTGAATTTCGGCGAATTTGAAAACAAGAGCATTGATGAGCTGGCAAGGCGCAAGGACTACAATGACTGGCTCAGAGGCGGCAAGGACGCCCGTCCACCCAAGGGCGAGAGCCTTGAGGAGATGACCGCCAGAACATATAAGGCTGTCCACAGCGTAATAACCGATATGATGGAAAACGGGCTCACCCACTGTGCCATTATAACTCACGGCGGCATCATATCCAATATGCTCAGCTGCTTCGGACTGCCCAAATACGACGCAAAGACCCTCAGCTGCGACTTCGGCATGGGCTTCGATATAATCGTTACGGCTCAGATGTGGCTGAATTCTCAGGCATTCGAGATACTGGGATACTGCCCCTATGACAGGCTCCCCTCGGAGGAGGACGAATAATCGGGCTCAGACAGTCAATAATATCTGCAAGACCATTTTTACGGAGGCGCAGATATGAAGATAAAGGAGCTTATCCGCTATTCAGGGCGGCTGCTGGAGGGCAGACGGGCAAGGACAATGGTGATATGCCTGCTTCCCTTCGGGGCGGAGCTGTTTTTCCGCTTCGCTGAGGCGGCGGTGTTCAGCCTGCTGCTGTATTTCGGCGGCAGTATGCCCATTGAGCTTTTCAGCGGCAGCAGCGCTGTGCAGCTCTCTGTTACGGGAGTATGCACACTGCTCAGGTGGCTGACGGCGGCTCCGCTGATGTACGGGGCGGCACAGAGGCTCTACCTCATCACCGCAGAGCTCCCGCACAGGAGGACAGTGCCATTTTCGCGGACAGTCCTCAACAAGCGCACTCTCAGACGCAGCATTTCCGCTGTCCTTTGGACAAGAGTCCTTGGACTTCTTGCACTGGTGCCCCTTATCTTCTTCGGAGCCTGGGGCTATGAGCTCCTCAGGGGAAGGCTTCGGGGCACAGAGCTGTTTCTTGCGGCAAATGCAGTGTTTCTCGGAGCGGTATCGGCGGTGTTGTGGCTGTCACTGAAGCTGAGCTTCGCGGCGGTGCCCTTCCTGCTGGCAAGGTATCCACAGCTGACGGCTTTCCGCATAGTATTGCGCTCCGTAGGCTTCATGAGGGGCAGAAAGCGTGTGCTTCTCGGGCTTTTAGCGGTATATCTTCCGCAGATGCTGACCATTGCGGGGCTTCCCTATGCGCTCATGAGGCTCATGACCGCATTTTCGCTGAGTATTGACATTTTCATCAGGGAGGACGAATATCTTGAAACGGATAGAGCTGACTGTGGACAGCGAAAAGCCCGTAACGCTGGAAAAATTTCTCGTAAAAAAGGGCGTGTCAAGGCGGCTGCTGACAAGGCTTAAACGTGTGGAGGGCGGCATGACCCGCGGCGGCGGGACTGTCCGCAGCATTGACACCGTGAATAAAGGGGACGTCATAGTTCTTGCCCTTGAGGACGACAGCTTTCTTGAGCCAAACGGCGCCCTCAATGTGCCCATAGCTTTTGAGAATGAGAGCCTTGTGGTGTTTGACAAGCCCAGCGGTATGCCCGTCCACCCCTCGGTAAAGCATCAGGGGGACACTGTTGGCAATTTCTTCGCCCACCGCTATCCCGGGCTCACCTTTAGACCTGTGAACAGGCTGGATCGCGACACCTCGGGGCTGTGTATCATCGCAAAGGACGCTCTTGCGGCAAAGCTTCTCCAGGGAAGCTGCAAAAAGGTGTACTATGCGGCAGTTCACGGGGATATCCCCGAAAGGGGCACCATCGACGCTCCCATAGCAAGGGAGAGGGAGTCCATAATCCTGCGCTGTGTCCGTGAGGATGGTCAGCGCGCCGTGACTCACTACACTAAGCTGCTTGGCAGCGAAAGGTACTCCCTTGCGGAGATAGACCTTGAAACGGGACGAACCCACCAGATAAGGGTGCATTTTGCTCATATCGGAGCTCCTCTCGCAGGGGACGACCTCTACGGCGGGCTCCGTGATGATATAACAAGACAGGCTCTCCACTGCGGCAGGCTCAGCTTCAATGACCCGCTGACAGGTGAGCCCATAACAGTTTCCTCGGAGCTTCCCGGGGATATAAAAGCGTTATTTCCAACAGGAGGTATAATATGGAAAAGATAGCAAGCTTTCAGGTAGACCACACAAAATTCAGCGTAGGTATGTACATATCCCGTATTGACGATGACATTGTTACATACGACGTCCGCATGGTGAAGCCCAACGGCGGCGTATATCTGGAGACTCCCTCCATGCACACCATCGAGCACCTTTTTGCCACCTTTGCAAGAAATTCAGAGTTCGGCAAGAACATCGTCTATGTAGGACCCATGGGCTGCCGCACGGGATTTTACCTGCTCACAAGGGGACTTTCCCACGAAAACGCCATAAAGCTGGTGCGTGACGCCTACACCTTCATCAGGGATTACAATGACGAGATACCCGGCTGCACAGAGGTAGAGTGCGGAAACTATCGCGAGCACGACCTTGCTTCCGCAAAGAAGGACGTTGTGCCTCTTCTGGAGAAGCTTCAGGACTACACAGTGGAAATGCTGGACTATTCCTGGCACTTCGACAAGAACTGAGCATACAGCGGCATGGGACGCATACCCTTCAAAGCATAAGCGATAAAAGAAACAGAGGCGGATATTATCCGCCTCTGCTGATAACTGAGCACTTACAACTCATCACTAAACTTTCACTTGATATTATTAAAAAAATATGCTATAATAAATAGTGCTGTTCTCAGGTGCAGACCGGGAACATATATTATCATGAAAGAAAGGAGCTGTTGTCATGGATACGGAAAATCAGGACTTTTCCGCGGAAACAGGTGATATTGTACCTGCTGCCGGCGGTGAGAAGCTGAACTTCTTCGCAAGAGTGGGTCATTTTTCTGTGAAGGTAGGCGCTGCCCTGCTTCTTGGACTGGTCAAGGGTGTCAAGCTCATACTCTCAGAGTTGCTTGAGCTTGCTGTATCACTGCTGAAGGTGCTCCTTTGGATACTCAGGGAGCTGACTGCTCCGCTGAGGGAACGATTCAATATAAACAAGGATATGCAGAAAAAGGTCATGAAGGCCAGAAAGGCAGGCAAGTCCGAGTACAACAAGGCACTGCTGGAGTTCTGGTGCTCATATCTTTTCGGCGAGGACGGCGTCTTCTATACCGCCTTCAACTATATCCTCCCCGTGGTTTCTGTAGCCTTCCTCATAGGTATTATCCGCTACGGCTCGGGACTTGAATACGGTCTCAGCGTCGAGTACAACGGCAGGGAGATAGGCATGATAACCGCAGAGGCAGATTTTGAGGCTGCCGAGCAGGAGGTCCAGCAGAGAATAGCCTACGCCGACAGCGACGAGACCATCGACCTCTCCGCCAGATATTCCCTGCGTATCATAAATGAAAACGACAAGATAATCTCATCGTCACAGCTGGCAAATGAAATGCTTGCCGCCTCCGACGAGGCTCTCACAGAGGCTTACGGTATCTACATCGATGGTAAGTTCATAGGCGCCGTTACCGATAAGGAGCCCGTACAGGACGCCCTCAACGAGAGGATACTCAACTACCGCGTTGACGGTGTGGTAAAGGATATATCCTACAAGAACAATATCGAATATTCACATGGTATCTACCTTGCAAGCAGCGTTATGGACAAAAAGGCTGCCATAGACCTGCTCACCTCCTCAAAGGAGAAAAAGGCTGTATATATCGCTCAGAAGGGGGATACTGCCGTAACCATAGCCCAGAAGTACAATATGGACCTCGACAAGCTTGAGGAGCTCAACGAGGGCATCACCAAGAAGTGCAGCAAGGGTATGATAGTAAACGTCATTGAGACAGAGAGCTACCTTCCCATACAGTATGTCCGCGAAATGGACCCCGTTACCTTCCTTGACTATGAGACCGTGGAGGTAGAGACCAGCTCCCTCAACGTGGGCGTAAGAGACACACTTGTGGTGGGCAGGCGAGGTGAAAAGACCAGCCATATCGAGATAACCTACGTTGACGGCAAGGAGTACTCCCGCAAGACCATAAGCAGCAAGATAACCAAGGAGCCTGTGGTTGAGAAGATAGGCATAGGTATCTACGCCGCAAGACCTGACAGCCCTGATACTATACTGACTGGCTCCGGCGAGTTCGCATGGCCTGTTGACGGCGGCTGGGTAAGCGACGGCTTCGGCGGCGAGAGAAACCACAAGGGCATGGATATAGCGGCTTCAACGGGTACGGAGATATATGCCGCTGCTGACGGAGAGGTAGTCTCCGCAGGCTGGAACATAGGCGGCTACGGCTACTTCGTGCAGATAGGCCATACAGATGAATACCAGACAGTTTACGGTCATATGAGCGAGGTGCTGGTATCCGACGGCCAGTATGTCTCCCGCGGACAGCTCATCGGACTTGTGGGCAATACGGGTAATTCTTTCGGCTCACACTGTCATTTCGAGGTAAGGCACCTGGGAATATGCCTTGACCCGGCACTCTTCCTCAACACCACCAACAGCTTCAACACAGAGGCTGACAAGAAGAAGGAAGAGGACAAGAAAAAGGATAAAAACTGACATAAATAAAGCCCCGAGGCGTTTCAAAGCGCTTCGGGGCTTCTTATTCGTCTGCTGTATCACAGCAATTTCTCAAGTTCATCAAGGAGCTTCTTTTTCATGTTTTCAAGCTGCTCCTCATCAGGTCTGTTTTCGTCGGAGTACATCTTCTCCATAGGATACCACCAGACAGGTCCCTTGCCGTTGTTTCCGTAGTTACCGATGTCACCGCTGACTCTCGGGTACAGATGCCAGTGAAGATGTGCGTCGCCCATGCCAAGCAGCTCATAGTTCATCTTCTCAGCTCCGAAAGCCTTTGACACAGCTTCCGCAACAACGGACATCTCCTCAAGGAACTTTGCTCTCTCGGCAGGCTCCAGATGGAAAAGCTCCGTCTTGTCTCCGTGGTGTTTGTAAAGAAAGAGGGAATAGCCGTGGAAATGCTGATTATCGCCGATTACCACATATCCCGTTTCAAGCTCCTTAACAAAATAGGGATTTTCTCCATTTTTTATCATTTCTATCCTGTCGCATATCAGACACATGATAGTCCTCCGAAAAATATAGTAATAATTATAGCAAAGCTAAATTATGATTTAAGGCTAAGGGCTTTAACATCACTTCTTGTTCTTCCTGTAGATTATAGCCAGACCCTTTATGAGGAGGTTGTTGTCAAGGATTATCTTTCTCCTGCAAAGGGGAACTACCAGCTCGGAAAGTCCGCCTGTTGCCACTGCTGTACACTTCTCGCCCAGCTCGTCCTCTATGCGGTCGATTATGCCGTCAAGGGCGCTGGCGTTGGAGTAGAGTATGCCGCTCTTGAGACAGTCGATGGTGTTTGTGCCGATAACATGGGGCGGCACCTCGAAATTCACCTTGGGGAGCTGTGCTGTTCTTGCCGTGAGAGCGTCGGCAGCTACCTTCATGCCCGTGAGGATAAGTCCGCCGCGGTAGTTCTTCTTACTGTCAACAACAGAGAGAGTTGTGGCGGTCCCCATATCAATGATGATGAGGGGAACGGGATACTGGTTTATAGCCGCAACGGCGTCCACAGCCTGATCGCTTCCCAGCTGTGCAGGGTTGTCGATGAGGATATTTAGTCCTGTCTTTACTCCGGGACCTGCCATCGTTACGTCAACTCCGAAGAGCTTACGGACAGCCTCCTTGACAGTATTTGTCACAGAGGGCACTACCGATGACATAATGGCGTCATCGATGTCAGAGACGTTGAAGCTATTCATCTCCAGGATAGTCTTGATGAGTACAGCGTATTCTGCGGCTGTGGCGTTGTGGTCTGTGCTGATCCTTTCAAAGAGGACTACCTCGTCCTTGTCGTCAACACAGCCGAAAACGATGTTGGTATTTCCGATATCTACTGCTAAAAGCATTGTTTTCCTCCTGAATAAAAATTAGTCGGTATAGGTGCGGAAGGGGGGCGAGAGGGAGCCCGTTGACTCCGAAAAGACCTACGTCCGCATAGTTTGTCCACTTGAAACGGGCTGCGGCAGGGGCTTTCACCTTATCGCAGCTAAGCTCTATATAGGGCAGAGCCACCCTTGCCTGTGCGGGATAGAATTTGCCGTCGCTGCCTGCCAGCTCGAAGCCCTCAAGGCAGTGCTCGTCCTTTCCTCCCAGCCCCTTACCCACGTTGGCAAGGTGTATCAGCATACATCTTCCTCTTATCTCGAAGCCGTCATACATAGGCGGCAGTGACTCGCTCCTGCTCATCTGAGAATAGATCTCGCTCATAGCCTGAAGGTAGAGCCTGTGGCCGATGGGCTCCTTGTCGGTGGGGTGGATATTGTTGAATTCTCCGCAGTCAAGGCAGACTGCCAGACCCGTGTTCTTCACGGTACGGAATACTCTCTCCTGAGCCTCTCTTATGAGCGCCCAGCTCTTTGTGTCTGGATCGTCCTTGTACCTGAACATGGGGAGCTGTACCATTACGAAGGGCAGCTTGTCGTCTCTCCAGTCGCGGCGCCAGTTCTCGATAAGAGCCTTCATCAGCGCATAGTAGGTCTGGGGACGGTGGTCATCGGACTCGCCCTGATACCAGAGCACGCCCCGGAGAGTATAGGGAGCTATTCTGCTCACCATGGTCTCGTGGAGACCGCAGGGACGCATGGGATTTTTTATGCCCATGGGCCCCGGGTACCTGTTCTCGCCGCATTCTGCAAGCAGGTCGTGCCACTCAATATCGGGCTTTTCTGCGTAGCAGGCAGCCACACGCTTCTCCCAGCCCTCCTGGTATGCCGCATACTCGTCATACTCGGCTATCATCTTCTTGCGGGACTTGCCCTTTACAGCCTTGTCGTAGTCCTCCACATAGGGGCGGAGGCGGCTGTCCTGTTCAAGGTATTCGCGGCTCATCCAGGCAGAGGCGGAGGTGCCGCCCCAGTTGCAGCCTATGATGCCTACGGTGACGCCAAGCCTGCGGCTCAGCTCCTTTGCGAAGTAGTAGCCTGCCGCCGACCATGCCGCGGAGTTATCCGCAGAGGGCAGGCTCCAGCCTGTATTCTTTTCGGCTCCCTCAAGCTCCTCGGGCATGGCGCATTTGGGCGTGTAGTAATACCTCACGTCCTCCTCGCCGCAGCTTACCAGCTCGCGGACGCCGTTTTTATCGTTGCGGAGCTCAAACTCCATGTTGGACTGACCGCCTGCCAGCCAGACCTCTCCGATAGCCACATTGCGGAACACCTTTCTTATGGCGCCGCAGGCTATCTCAAGGGTACATTTGCTGCACTCCGTCATAGGGGGCAGCAGCGCTTCCCACCTGCCTTTTCTTATGATGGCTCTTACGGATATGAGCAGCTCGGGCACGGAGACGGTTATGACCTTTTCGTTATTGGTGCAGGTGCCGAAGATACGGACGTACCGTTCTCTCTGCAGCACCATGTTGTCACTGAATACAGCAGCAGCTTTCATTGCGTGAAGATCTCCTTATTCGTTTACTGAAAGAACGTCGTTCTCGTTGCAGAAGTCGATGAGGGTATATCTTGCTATATCGGCGAATTCAGGCTTTGCCAGATAGTATATGTAGGTCTCTATGAGGTTGAAGAGCCAGGCTGTCCTGCCCTCGATCTTGAACTGGTTGAAGCCATGGGAAGGTACTTGTCCCATATATCGGCGGGCTTTATATTTGTGCTCAGGTCCCTTATCTCAAAGAGATTTCTTGTGAAGAAGGGGCAGTTCTGATTGGCGCCGTCCCCGAAGATAATGGGGTCATAGGGCTTGTCGGGGTACTTGCGCATATGGTTGGCGTAGTTTATCTGCTGGACGCCCACGTTGTAGTAATGCTGCTTCCTGTTGGGACAGGCTGGGCGGCAGTTTGAGTTCACCAGGAACTCGCACTTCTCCTTGTGAGGGAGCTTTTCAAGTATGTCGAATTTGTTGTTCAGGTCGTAGTCCACCACAACTATGCTGTAATCCTTTTCCAGCTCTGCGGCAAGTCTTTCCCCGTCGTCAAGGCGCTTGCAGGTGGAGCTGGTCAGCTTGAAGTTCGGGAAGTTTTTGCGGATATACTCCTCAAGAATGGGAGACACCACGATAGCCTCGTTGAGGCCGTTGTCCGCAAGGCTCATGACCATATTGCAGAACTTATCGTTGAGGTGCTTCTTTTCAAGAGCGGGATTGGTGAAGGTGAAGCGGACGGGTATGCCCCTGTCGTTGAACTCCTTCAGCACCATTTTCACGAACCTCTTGTCGCAGAGTCCCTCCTGGGTCCTTCCGCCGTTCCAGATGGACTGAGGGAAGGCTCCGTAGAAGGAGGCTATCTCGAAATCGCGGAAGTACTGGGGATACTGCTCCAGCACCGTGGCAAAAATGAGATTGAACTTGAAATGGGTGGCTATACCCGGGAGGTGAAATCTTGCTTTCATAGTTTCCACCTCTTATTTGTCCACGCGGATAATGCCGTTGCGCTCCAGATTGTAGAGGAGCATGAGACGCGCTTCGTCGCGGCACTCGGGCTTCACCATGTAGTAGAGGTAGTTCTCGGTGAGGAATATCCTTCCTGCTGTCCTGCCCACAAGCTTGAACTGCTCAAAGCCCATGGGGAGATACTTCTCCCAGATATCATCGGGGCTCACATGGGTGGGAAGCTTTCTTATATCAAAGGCATTTCGCGAGAAACAGCCGCAGTTTATGACGTTGGTCTCGTTTATCTCATAGTAGTCGTTGATGTCGAAGGGCTTGGTTGTGCCGCTGTTGACATATTCGTTGTAGGCGATGGAATACTCGCCTATGAGCCTGTAATGCTCCTTACGCATCTTGCACTTTGGGTTGCAGAGAGTGTTGCAGAGTATCTCACATCTGCTCCTGTCCTCCTGAGGTATCTTCTCAAGCTGGTCGAACTGATTGTTCAGGTCATAGTCAAGCACAACAATGCTGTAGTCCTTTTTCAGCTCGCCTATGGGACCGTCAACGGTGTTAAGGCGCTTGCAGGTAGAGCTTGTCAGCTTGTAGTTGGGGTACTTGTCACGGATATAGTCCTCCAGCAGCGGTGAATTTACGATTATCTCATTGAGGTCATTGTAAGCCAGCTCCAGGAGCCTGTTGCAGAAGGGGTCCTCGAGGAGGTCCTCTGTGATACAGGGATTTGTGAAGGTGAGGCGTACAGGTATGCCCAGACCATTGAAGGCAGAAATGACCTGTTTTATGAAGCTCTCGTCGCACCTGCCGCTCACGGGTCTTCCGCCGTTCCATACAGCAGGGGGGAATACGCCGTAGAATGAGGCTATCTCCACGCCCTCGCGGAAATAGTGGGGACAGTTCTTCATAAAGTGTGCAAATATGAGATTGAAGGAGAAATTCCGGGTCAGTCCGGGAAGATGAAATCTTGCTCTCATGATAGCGCCTCCCTAGCTTTCGTACTGGATAACGCCGTTGGCGTCCAGGTTGTAGAAGAACATCATTCTTGCCTCGTCGCGGCATTCGGGCTTTGTCATGTAGTACATATATATGTCTATGAGGTAGAGATTTCCTGCTGTTCTTCCCTCTATCTTGAACTGCTCGAAGCCCATGGGAGCATACTTGCCCCAGATAGCGTCGGGAGAGATGTGTGTGGGCAGGTCTGTTATCTCATAGAGAGTACGCTGGCGGCAGTTGCAGTGTATGAGCTTGTTGACATTGCGCTCGGTGTAATCGTTGATGTCAAAGGGGAGCTCGGGGTGCTCCTGAAGGTGCTTGTTGTAGTAAATCATCTGCTCACCGATAAGGTCATATTCCAGCTTGCGGTTGGGACATTTCGGGTTGCAGCAGGCATTGGACAGGAACTCGATACGGGGTCTGTCCTCCATGGGCACCTTTTCAAGAATGTCGAATTTATTGTTCAGGTCATAGTCCATGACCACGATGTTATAGTCCTTTTTCAGCTCATCAAGGAAGCCCTCCTCGGTGTCAAGGCGCTTGCAGGTAGAGCTGGTGAGCTTGTAGTCGGGGTAGGTCTTGCGGATATAATCCTCAAGGAGAGGAGAGTTTACGATGACCTCGTTGAAGCCGTTGTTGGCAAGCTCCATGACTCTGTTGCAGAAGGGGTCATAGAGGTGCTCCTCCTTCAGAACGGGGTTGGTGAAGGTAAATCTCAGCGGTATGCCAAGGTCGTTGAAGGTCTTGATGACGCCCTTGACGAAGCTCTCGTCGCACTGACCGCCGATAGTTCTTCCGCCGTTCCATAATGACGGGGGGAAGGCTCCGTAGAATGAAGCTATCTCAACGCCCTCACGGAAGTAGTCGGGGCGGTTTTTCAGCATATGCGCAAAGACGAGATTGAAGCGGAAATGCTCCGTAAAATCAGGGAGATGAAATCTAACTCGCATGATTATCCTCCTTACTTGAATGACAGAGCGCCTGAATTCTCCATGGTCTTCAGCAGGGTGAACCTTGCCTCGTCACGGCATTCGGGCTTTGCCATGTAATACATATATGTTTCCAGCACGTTTATGGGACTTGCTGTCCTTCCCTCTATCTTGAACTGCTCAAAGCCCATGGGCACATATTTCTCCCATATATCCTCGGGGGAGATATGTGTGCGGAGGCTCCTTATCTCGAAGATACCTCTCTGTGAGTAGGGGCAGTCGCGGAAGTGGTCGGGGTCGTACTTCTCCACATTGAAGGGGAGATTGGGGTACTTCTTTATATGCTCGTTATAGGCTATCTGCTGGACGCCTATGGAGTGATAATGGGCAGAGCGCCTTGGACATCCCGGCTCGCAGCAGGCATTTGAAAGGAACTCGATACGGGGTCTGTACTCCATGGGTATCTTTTCAAAGAGCTCAAAGCGGTTGTTCAGGTCATAGTCCATTACAACTATATGGTAATCCTTTTCCAGCTCGCCCAGAAGTCCCTCAAGTGTGTCAAGGCGTTTGCAGGTGGAGCTGGTAAGCTTGTAGTCGGGGAAATTCCGGCGGATATAGTCCTCCAGTATAGGGGACATCACGATAGCCTCGTTGAGACCGTTGTTCGCCATATTCAGCACCATGTTGCAGAAGGGGTCGCTGAGGTGCTTTTTCTCAAGTGCAGGGTTTGTGAATGTAAATCTCAGGGGTATGCCTCTCTCGTTGAAGGTCTTGATGACCTGCTTTACGAAGGTCTTGTCACAGACTCCTCCCTGAGTTCTGCCGCCGTTCCAGATGGAGGGCGGGAATACTCCGTAGAATGAAGCTATCTCAACACCCTCGCGGAAGAATTCGGGACGGTGCCTGAGCATTTCCGCAAAGAGGAGATTGAGCTTGAAATTGCCCGAAAAATCGGGAAGGTGGAAACGAACTCTCATGTTTTATTCTCCTTGGATCGAAGTATATATTTTATTTGTTATAAAGCCTTATCAGCAATATGGCTGACAGCTAACGGCTAATGTCTGACGGCTTATATACAGTCTCCACGCTCGGCGGACACCTCATAGCCTGCGGACTCTATCCGTCTTTGCAGGCAGCCGCGGCATTCGGCGGCTTCCTCGCCCGTACATATCTTGTTGTCGTACAGGTCGTATTTCTTCCTCACCTTTACAGGTGAGAGATTGGGCATTACAACGTTGCAGCCTGTTTTCAGCCCCAGCTCCCTTCCGTTGGGAGCGATAGTGCCGAGGGCGGTGGTGGCAGGCAGCAGCACCTTGGGGAACATGAGCCTGAGTATGCCCAGAAGTCTCAGGGTCAGTGCGAGAGTGCCTCCGCTTTCCTCCGCAAAGGGAGTGTTATGGTGTGGCACAAAGGGACCTATTCCTATCATCTGGGGACGCAGCTCCTGAAGGAAGCGCAGATCCGCGATGATGTGGTCTGTGGTCTGGTGCGGAGCGCCCACCATGAAGCCTGCACCTACCTGATAGCCCAGCTCGCGGAGCTGAAAGAGACATTCCTTGCGGTGGGCAAGGCTCATCTCGGCAGGGTGGAGCTTTGAATACAGCTCCTCTGAGGCGGCTTCGTGGCGGAGCAGGTATCTGTCCGCGCCTGCCTCCTTCATGCGCTTGTAGCTGTCATAGGAGCGCTCGCCCAGGGACAGTGTAACAGCGCAGTCGGGATATTTTTCCTTTATCTCAGATATTACCGAGCACATGAAGTCATCGGTGAAGAAGCTGTCCTCGCCGCCCTGCATGACGAAGGTGCGGAAGCCCAGTCCGTAGCCGTTTTCGCAGCAGCTCATTATCTCCTCGCGGGAGAGGCGGTAGCGGTCAGCCTCTTTGTTGCTGCGGCGTATACCGCAGTAAAGGCAGTCATTCCTGCAATAGCTGGAGACCTCGATAAGTCCCCTGAGAAAGACCTTTTTTCCGTAGCTTTTCTGCCTTGTCTCATCTGCGTGCCTGCGGAGGAGCTCTGCGGTGTCGCTGTCATCGGTCTCAATGAGGGCTTTCAGCTCGCTGTCGGAGAGGTCTCCTGTCTTGTAAAGCTTTTCGGCAAGTTCTGTCATATCAGCCGCCCAGCCTTATCATTTCATCTATGCACTTTCTTGCCTGAGCGATGAGCTCATCGTCCATGAGTATCTCGAAGGCGTCGCCGTCTCCGCCTCCGATACCGACGAGAGTATTGTAGATATCGGGGAGGGTGGTGAGCTTCATATTATGACAGACGAGGTCACGGCTGACGGGACAGAATTTCTTTCCGGGGCAGTCATACTGCAAGTGCTCTACGATGGAATTTTCCGTGCCGATGATGAACTCCTTCTTGTCGGACTTCTTTGCATAGTCCATGATACCTGTGGTGGAGCCCACATAGTCAGCCAGCTCTACCACCTTGGGAGTACACTCGGGGTGAACAAGGAAGAGAGCATCGGGGTGCTCCTCCTTTGCAGCCAGTACCTCCTTGGGGGTTATCCTTGCGTGAGTGGGGCAGCCGCCCTGAAGGAGCTTTATATCCTTTTCGGGGCACTGTTTCTTTATATAGTCTCCCAGATTGCAGTCGGGAATGAAGAGTATCTTGTCAGTGTCGAGAGCTCTTACGATACGCAGAGCGCTTGAGGAGGTAACGCAGACGTCGCAAACGGTCTTGAGCGCGGCTGTGGTGTTGATGTAAGCCACAACAGTGCGGTCAGGCTCCATTTCGCGGACAGCGCTTATCATTTCCCTGTCCATCTGCTCAGCCATGGGGCAGCCTGCGTGCCTGTTGGAAAGGAATACACGCTTCTGAGGCGAGAGCATTTTTGCGGTCTCAGCCATGAAGTGAACTCCGCAGAAGAGGATATTCTCCTGTGAAACGCCCTTTGCATCAACGCTGAGCTTGTAGCTGTCGCCGACGAAATCGGCTATCTCGCATATCTCACGCGCCTGATAGCAGTGGGCGAGAATAGCTGTATTTGTCTCCTTTTTTAGCTTTATTATCTTGTCCTGTAATTCTCTTACGGTCATGGTTTTACTTCCTCTCATTTTAGTTACAAGGAATGCCGCAGACGGCGTTTCCTGTGATTTTAGCTCAACATTATGTCTTTTTGAACTTATCATTTCTTTTCATTTATGTCAAATTTCTTCTTTAACTGATTTTCAGTAAGTATCAATGAAAAAATGATCGCTGCGCTTTGCAGTATAAGCAGAAAAAACTGAGTATGATCGCCTGAAATACTGCTTAGATCGGGTGGATAAGAAAAAATGCAGCTAAAGTCAGGACAAAGCCTGCTGCTCCTATAGCGAGCCATATACTGCCGCATTTGTTATTGGCAAAATACCATGCTTCTTTGCTTGCAATTGACCTTTGGGTTTTGAATCCTATAGTATAATCGACAGGAGATGAAGCATATTTTTTCATGCAGCAGCCACCAAGGAGTATTGTAAGTGAAGTTATGAGGTTGACTATAATAATAATTCCCATAATATATCACCTTTGATTATAATTTGCCCATTTTATTGATTATACCACATATACGATATAATTTCAAGTAAAAAAGAAAGGCGCTGTCCAAATGGAACAGCGCCTCTGTCGCTTATATATCAAAGTTCGCTTTCTGCTATAACTTCAACCTCTACAAGCACACCCTTTGGAAGAGTCTTTACTGCTACGCAGCTTCTTGCAGGGAGCGATGTGAAGTACTTGCCGTAGATCTCATTGAAAGCGGCAAAATCGTTCATATCTGCCAGAAAGCAGGTAGTTTTTACAGCCTTTTCAAATGAGGAACCTGCTGTGGCGAGAACTGCGCCCAGGTTTTTCATTACCTGCTCTGTCTGTTCCTCGATAGTTGTGCCCTTTACTGTGTTTGTGATCGGGTCAATAGCGATCTGTCCGCTGGTATAGACCATTCCTCTTGAGACCATTGCCTGTGAATAGGGACCTACTGCGGCAGGAGCCTTTTCTGTGTGTATCTTTATCATAGTATTATCCTCCGTATGGGATCATACAGCATCATCGTCATCCCAGTCCTCGCTGTCCCGGTCCCAGTCGTCGTCATCGTCGTCGTCCCAGTTCCGGTCCCAGCTGGATTCGCTTTTCTCGCCTGCATCAATGTTGACATAGCCGAAGTATTCATCGTCGCCCTTCTTGGTCATGAAAATGCAGAACTGAGTGTAGGCTACGTCCTCGTCGTTGACCTTCATGTGGGATACCTGCTCAACAAGTGCGCAGGGGCCCTCATAGTCCTCGTCAGCCACCTTTGATGACTTGATGTACTTATCCATATCAAAGCCGCTGCCCTCGATGCTGAAAACAGTGTCCTCGTCCTTCATTCCCTCGGCAACGAGCTGATAGTCCTTGCCGTAAAGGTGGAGGACTCCGTCCTCTGAGATGGAGATGGGATCGTCCTTGTACTGCTCGTTGAGCTTCTTGGGATCAAGCTCATCGGGGACATTGCCCATGGTCATATACCCCGTGTAGTGGTATGGACCTGCAAGAGCCTTGAGAGCTTCGGGATCGGCGTCTTTAGCTGTTGATCCTTCATTATTTGTTTCTTCTGTTTTGTTTTCAGCAGCTGTTTCCTCTGCAACAGTAGTTTCTGCCTTGGAAGAGGCTTTATCCTTGTCGGAAGCCTTTTCTTTGTCAGCGCCGCACCCCACGAGCGCTGCTGCGAAAATAAGTGCTGAAAGTCCCAATAATCCTTTTTTCATTTTTACCTCCTGATATTTCTGCAATATATAAAATATATACGCAAATATTTTATGTATATATAATAATAGTTTTTACACAGAAAGTCAATGAGGAAATTTTAAATTATTTGTGAAGTTCATGTGAACTCGTCATAGGTTTATATAACCTTTAATATAGCTTCTGTCATCTCCGTACAGCTGAGAGGCTCGCCCTTGTCGGTACCCATGAGATCGGCGGTCCTGAGACCTGCCTCAAGCACCTTATCCACGGCGTTTTCAATAGTCTCAGCCTCCTTTATGAGACCGAATGAATAGCGGAGCATCATAGCTCCCGAAAGGATAGTGGCAATGGGGTTAGCCAGGTTCTTTCCAGCGATATCAGGTGCAGACCCGTGTATGGGCTCATAGAGACCACGCTTTGAAGCGCCCAGTGACGCCGAAGCCAGCATTCCTATGGAGCCTGTGATCTGCGAGGCTTCATCTGAAAGTATATCTCCGAACATATTGGAGGTCACTATCACATCGAACTGCCTGGGATCGCGTACCAGCTGCATAGCGGCGTTGTCCACGAACATATCCCTGTATTCCACCTCGGGGTACTGCTCCGACAGCTCATGCATGGTCTTTCTCCAGAGCCTTGAGGACTCCAGAACATTTGCCTTATCCACACTGCAAAGGCGCTTGCTGCGCTTCATAGCTGCTTCAAAGGCGACCTTGCCGATACGCTCTATCTCGGTGACGCTGTAAGCCTCGGTGTCGAATGCCTCCTGACCGTACTTTCCCTCGCGGTAGCCGCGGTCACCAAAGTAGATTCCTCCCGTGAGCTCGCGTACTATCATTATATCAAAGCCGTCACCCACTATCTCGTCCTTCAGTGGAGAAGCTCCGCGGAGAGCAGGGTAGAGCTTTGCAGGGCGCAGGTTAGTGAACAGTCCCATAGCCGAGCGTATGCCCAGAAGGGCCTTTTCGGGACGGTTGTCTCCGGGCTGGTCGTCCCACTTGGGACCGCCCACGGCTCCCAGTATGACACTGTCCGAAGCGAGGCAGCCGTCCACGGTCTCCTGGGGGAGGGGGAGTCCTGTTTCGTCAATGGCGCAGCCGCCGATGAGGTAGGGGTTAAAGGTGAATTTATGTCCGAACTTTTCTGCTGTCTTTTCAAGGACTGCCACGGCGCTGTCCACTATCTCGGGACCTATGCCGTCGCCCTTTAGCAATGCTATTTTCAGTTCCATAATTACTCCTTTCGTTTAATGAAAAATGCAGTGCCGCGCAGAACGCGCGCTGCATACTATATATATGTTTCATGCTCATAGGAGGCTCCCATTGCCTTGTAGCAGCGGTATGCGGCATAGCATATGCCTGCTGTCAGGAACAGCCTGATCGCCATTGAGACAGGCATTATAAACACCGCTCCTGCGAGGTTGCCAAGGAAGTGCAGAAATACCGCTATGGGCAGCATTATGATCGACTTGTTCATCTGTATGCCGTAGAATATGAGGACGGTCACGCCGATACAGAAAGCCGCGCCTTCGATGAAGCCAAACAAATTCACGGGGAAGATATCCGCGGCTGCCCTGCCTGTGCCGATAAGGTTTATGCAGGTAAATCCCGAGCCTATGCTCTCGAAGGCGCTGTGGCCTATTGCGTAGGTGACTGCGTCCCTGCGGTGGTCATATGACCTGAGGAGCCAGCGAAGCACAGCAAACTTGCTGCCCTCCTCAAATATGCCGTAGAGCAGAGCCTGCTGCAAATAGAATGAGAGGTAGTCGCTGCGGTCAAAGCCTGAGCGTATTGCTCCCGCGACAAAAAATACAGGGAAGCATACCGCAAGTGCAACAGGTGCGGGGAGTATCCGTGCTCCTGTCCTTTTGTGCCAGAATATCAGCAGGAGCAGCGGCCCCAGCAGATTTGTAAGTCCTGCCAGAAGGCAGCTCAGGTCAGTCATGATGGTCTCCTTCATTGAGAATGTTAAAAACATTGTTCTTCTCGAAATCGCTGATTATCTCAGCAGGAAGCAGGGAACGGCACTTCTGTTCGTCAGCCCATACAAATGAGCTGTGTTCAGAGCTCAGCCTTACGTCTTCTTCATCTGTTTCGCACAGATATGCTATGATAAGATCGGGGACCTCATGGTGTAAGAGCGCAATATAAGCGATATTGCTTATCCTGATATGCTCAATGCCTGTTTCTTCCCTGACCTCTCGCCTTGCTGCCTCCTCGGGAGTCTCTCCGCTTTCGACACTGCCGCCTGCATTTTCCCATGTATCTGCGCCTGTGTCATCATTTTCACTGCGCCTGACAAGTAGAAAGCGGTTCAGCTTTTTATTGTGGATTATACATTTTACGATTATCCTTGCTGTCATTTTCTGCGCCTCAGAAAGCTTCGTTCACGATAGCCTGCATAAGTCCGCCGTTTTCGATTATCTTCTGTACGAACTCTGGGAAGGGAGCTGTCTTGTACTCCTTACCCGTAGTTATATTGCGTATGATACCGTTGTCGAGGTCGGCTTCCACGGTGTCTCCCTCGGATATCTCCTCAGCAGCCGCAGGACATTCCACGATTGCAAGTCCTATGTTTATGGCGTTGCGGTAGAAGATACGGGCGAAGCTCTTGGCGATGACCAGTGAGACTCCGCTTGCCTTTATGGCTATGGGAGCGTGCTCACGGGAGGAGCCGCAGCCGAAATTCTGACCTGCGGTGATGATGTCCCCCTGCTTTACGCGGCTGACGAAGGTCTTGTCAAGGTCCTCCATGCAGTGGCTTGCAAGCTCCTTGTGGTCGCTGGTATTGAGGTAACGTGCAGGGATAATAACGTCTGTGTCCACGTTGTCGCCGTACTTTATAACGCTTCCTGTGTATTTCATTTTTCCATTACCTCCCATGGGCTTGTTATCCTGCCTGTTACTGCGCTTGCTGCGGCAGTTGCAGGGCTTGCAAGGTACACCTCTGACTCGGGGTGACCCATTCTTCCCACGAAATTGCGGTTTGTGGTGGTTATGGCTCTCTCTCCTGCGGCAAGTATGCCCATGTATCCGCCGAGACAGGGACCACAAGTGGGGGTGGAGACTACCGCGCCGAATTCGATGAATGTGCGGAGGAGTCCCATTTCCATAGCGTCAAGGTAGACCTGCTGGGTCGCGGGGATAACTATGACGCGGACGTTCTTTGCAGCCTTTCTGCCCTTCATTATCTCTGCGGCAGCGATAAGGTCCTCAAGCCTGCCGTTGGTGCAGGAGCCTATGACCACCTGGTCTATCTTCACATCGCCTATTTCACCGAAGGCCTTTGCGTTTTCGGGAAGGTGGGGGAAAGCCACGGTAGGCTCAATTGCCGAAAGGTCAATGTCAATGACCTCGTCATACTCCGCGTCGGGGTCGGCACTGTACACAACGGGCTCTGCGCCGCCGTGCTGACGGATATAGTCAAGGGTGATATCGTCCACCTCGAAGATACCGTTCTTTGCGCCTGCCTCGATAGCCATGTTGGCGATGCAGAGGCGGTCAGCCATGGACAGTGAGGAGAGTCCCTCGCCTGTGAACTCCATAGAGCGGTAGAGGGCGCCGTCAACGCCTATTTTTCCGATGATGTGGAGGATAACGTCCTTACCGGAAACGTATCTGCGGAGGCTTCCCGTAAGGTTGAACTTAATGGCAGAGGGCACCTTGAACCACGCCTTGCCCGTTGCCATGCCGCAAGCCATATCCGTGGAGCCGACGCCTGTGGAGAAGGCTCCCAGAGCGCCGTAGGTGCAGGTGTGGGAGTCGGCGCCGATGACTGCATTTCCCGCGGTGACCAGTCCTTTTTCGGGGAGCAGGGCGTGTTCAATGCCCATTTCTCCCACATCGTAAAAATGGGTTATTTCCTTTTCTCCGCAGAAATCGCGGCACATTTTGCACTGCTCTGCCGCTTTTATGTCCTTGTTTGGAGCGAAGTGATCCATGACCATGGTGATCTTATCTTTGTCGAACACGCTGTCCTTGCCAAGCTTTGCGAACTCCTTGATAGCTACGGGAGAGGTGATATCGTTGCCGAGGACCAGATCTAAGTCGGCTAAGATAAGCTCTCCTGCGCTGACGGACTCTCTGCCCGAGTGAGCCGCAAGTATCTTCTGCGTCATTGTCATTGCCATTTTTACACGCTTCTTTCGTATATATTTGCCGCGGAGCTGTTCCGCTTTGTTATTTCGCTGTCTTGAGGCAGTTCTCGCCCCTCTCGATAGCCACGATACCCGTGCGGCACATCTCCATGATGCCATAGGGCTTGAGAAGCTGGATAAAAGCGTCTATCTTTGATGTCTCGCCCGTGAGCTCGCATACAAGAGCCGTGGGGGGAATAGTCAACTATCTTTGAGCGGAATATCTCAACTGCTGTCATGATGTCCTGTCTTATCTCTGTCTTGTTCCTTACCTTGATGAGGAGGAGCTCCCTGATAACGGTATCCTTGCTGTCCAGCACCTCTACCTCTCTGACGTCATGGAGCTTCTGGAGCTGCTGGAGTATGCGCTCCTTGATGTCCTCGTCGCCGTGGAAGGCTATGGTTATACGGGAAAAACCGCTTGACTCTGTCTCGCCCACGGTAAGGCTGTCGATGTTGAAGCCCCGTCTGGTGAACATTCCCGAAACTCGTGAAAGAACACCCGAAACGTTGGCAACTATAACTCCTATTACATACTGATCCATAACTGTCACCTCACTTTATCTCAGTAATTATGTCGTCAACCGAGCCCTCGGGAGGAAGCATGGGAAGAACGAACTCGTCGCAGTCAACTGCACAGTCAATGACGAATGGTCCCTCGCAGGCGAAGGCTCTCTCCGCCAGCTTTTCAAGCTCCTCGTTGGTCGCGGCTCTGCCGCCCTCTGCACCGAAAGCCTCAGCCAGCTTTACGAAATCGGTCTTTCTGTTGAAGGTGGTGCAGGAGTAGTGTCTGTCGAAGAAAAGTGTCTGCCACTGGCGCACCATGCCCAGCACTCCGTTGTTCATGATGACGATGGTAACGGGAGTCTGCTGTGATACGGCAGTAGCCAGCTCATTGAGGTTCATGCCGAAGCTGCCGTCGCCCGTAAAGAGTACGGCACGTCTGCCCGTAGCTGCACAGGCGCCTATGGCTGCACCCAGACCGTAGCCCATGGTGCCGAGACCGCCGCTGGTGAGGAAGGTGCGGGGCTTTTTCAGAGGGTATCTCTGAGCGGTCCACATCTGGTGCTGACCTACGTCGGTGGCGATTATGGTATCATCGCCTGCGTGAGCGCTTATGATGTCAACGATGTCATAGGGGTGAAGGAAGCCGCTTTTGGTCTTTCTTGCGGAGGCAGTCCTTGCAGCCTCCTCATTTTTCAGCTCCTCGATGCGCTGAGCCCACTGAGGACGCTTCTTTGCTTCCGTCATGGCGATAAGGCGCTCTGCGGCGTCTCTTATGTCGCCCCTTATGGCAAGGTCGGCGTTGATGTTTTTGTGGAGCTCCGCTCCGTCTATGTCAATATGGATTATGCTGAAGTGCTTTGCATAGCGGGATTTGTTTCCCGTAGCCCTGTCGCTGAAGCGAGCTCCCAGAGCTATTACCAGGTCGGCTTCGTCCTCGGCTATTGAGGAGGCGTAGTGTCCGTGCATACCCTGCATACCCAGGAATTTCGGGTGGTCGCAGGGAACTGCGGAAAGTCCCATAAGTGAGCAGCCCATAGGCGCGTCTATCTGCTCCGCCAGAGCGATTATCTGGGCGGAAGCCTTGCCGCTGATGACTCCGCCGCCGAAGTAGATATAGGGTCTCTCGGCATTGTTTATCATCTCGGCAGCCTTTTTCAGCTTCTCCTCTGAGGCAAAGGTGATAGGATAGGGGATAACGGGCTGAGCATTTGCCTCGAATTCAAAAAGTGCAGTCTGAACGTCCTTGGGGATATCCACCAGCACAGGGCCCGGACGTCCCGATTTGGCTATTTTGAAGGCTGTGCGGAGGGTGTCCGCCAGCTCGCTTATGTCCTTTACGATGAAGTTATGCTTGGTGATAGGCATGGTCACGCCGACGATGTCCACCTCCTGGAAGCTGTCCCTTCCGATGAGCTCGCAGGGGACGTTTCCCGTTATTGCCACCATGGGGACAGAGTCCAGAGCTGCCGTAGCTATGCCCGTTACAAGGTTTGTAGCGCCGGGGCCCGATGTGGCGATGACAACGCCAACCTTTCCCGTAGCCCTTGCGTAGCCGTCTGCGGCATGAGCCGCCCCCTGTTCGTGGGCGGAGAGTATCTGCTTTATGCGGTCGCGGGCAGTGTAGAGCTCGTCAAAAAGGTCTATGACCTGACCTCCCGGATAGCAGAAAATAGTATCACAGCCCTGCTCGATAAGTGTCTCAACAACGATTTTTGCACCTGAAATTTTCATAGTATCAAAATCCTTTACTTTAATGTCTTGTATCTGATGAAAAACAAAAGCCCTCCGACATTCTGTCGGAGGGCAAGGCTTCTTTGTAACAACTGATATACAGCTATATATCAGGCAAGAGCGCCGTTCAGACAGAACGAAAAGAGACCGCAGCCGTTCACGCTGATGACTGCGCCCGAAATAATGACATGACCTGTTTTCATAACAGCGATCTTCATTATTCTTCGCTCCCTTCTGATAATATAACTGAATTATAACACTTTGCAGGTGCAAAATCAATAAGAAGCGGCATTTTTCGGGGAATATTCTCTGTGTATGTGATTTTCAACGGTCCTATTTGTGCGATTTAACGAGTTTTTGTCAGCATATTGTTTACCGCGCTGACGAGAGCCTTTACAGAGGAGGTGATGATATCGTTGTCTATGCCTGTTCCCCAGAAGCTCTTTCCGTCTCCTGCGATTATCTCCACATAGGACACAGCCTTTGAAGCCGAGCCCACTTCAAGGGCGTGCTCGGAGTAGGTGTTCAGGCTGTATTCAGCTCCCGTATAGGAGCGGATAGCGTTGCTGACGGCGTCAAGACGACCGTTACCCATATCGGTGACGGTGACGTTCCTGCCGTTATAGCTGAAGCTTATGGTAGCCTCGATGCCGTCACGCTGAACGAAGTGAGTCTCGGTGATGTTTATGGGAGTGATTATGTCCACATAGTTGGTCTTGAATATCTCGTAGACCTCGTCGGGGAGGAGCTCCTTGTGCTTGTGGTCGGAAACGCTTTTGACCAGATAGCCCACGCTCTCGCGCATTTTCTTGGGCAGGTCATAGCCGAAGCGGGTCTCCAGGATATAGCCGATACCGCCCTTGCCGGACTGGCTGTTGATGCGGATAACGTCTGCGGAGTATTCTCTGCCCACGTCCTCAGGGTCCAGAGGCAGATAGGGAACGGTCCAGTATTGAGTGTGCCCTTCCTCGCGCCACTTCATGCCCTTGGCGATAGCGTCCTGATGAGAGCCGCTGAAGGCAGCGAACACAAGCTTGCCCGAATAGGGCTGGCGCTCGTTGATGTTCATTCGGGTCACACGGGTATACAGCTCGGATATTGACGGTATATCGCCGAATTCCAGCTGAGGATCAACGCCCTGTGAGTACATATTCATAGCCAGTGTAACAATATCCACATTTCCCGTGCGCTCGCCGTTTCCGAAGAGAGTTCCCTCGACTCTGTCGGCGCCTGCCAGCAGACCCATTTCCGTGTCCGCAACTGCGCAGCCGCGGTCATTGTGTGGGTGGAGGGAGACTATGACGTTCTCGCGGTATTTCAGGTTATCGCACATATACTCTATCTGGTTTGCGTAGACATGAGGCATGGACAGCTGCACCGTTACGGGGAGGTTGATTATCACCTTGTCCTCAGCAGTGGGCTCCCATACGTCCAGCACGGCGTTGCATATCTCCAGAGCGAACTCGGGCTCGGTGCCTGTGAAGCTTTCGGGAGAGTATTCAAAGCGGAAATTGCCCTCGTACCTCTCGCGGTACTCCTTGCAGAGCTTTGCACCGCTGACGGCGATGTCGATTATCTCCTCTTTGCTCTTGCGGAACACCTGCTCTCGCTGAGCCACAGAGGTGGAGTTGTAAAGGTGGACGATGGCGTTCTTGCAGCCCTTCAGCGCCTCAAAGGTCTTTTCGATGATGTGCTCTCTTGACTGTGTCAGCACCTGAATGGTCACATCGTCGGGTATGAGGTCCTGCTCGATGAGGGTGCGGCAGAAGTCATATTCGGTCTCGGACGCCGCAGGGAAGCCGATCTCGATCTCCTTGAAGCCGATGTCCACCAGCATCTGGAAGAACTCCAGCTTCTCACCCAGACTCATGGGGATTATCAGTGCCTGGTTGCCGTCCCGGAGATCTACGCTGCACCATATGGGGGCCTTGTCAACGTATGACCTCTTTGTCCATTTCATCTCCGTTGCAGGGGCTTCAAAAAACTGTCTTGTGTACTTGTTTACGTTATTCATATAAAAACCTCCATTCCGATCCGTTTTGCCGACTGTATGAAGGGTAATAAAAAAGTCTCCTCCATGCCCGGCATGGAAGAGACGAAGTTACTTGCAATACTCCGTGGTACCACTCTTCTTGATGTAAGTATACACCCACTCATCTGCGTCGGATCAACGCATATCTCTGTAACGGGAGCGCCCGTCCGAGCCTACTTGAAGCTGTGCCTCTTTGGGTCGGCTGCTCGGGGAGGAGTTATTTCTCATACCTGCATACTGCCTTTCACCAAACGGCAGCTCTCTGTGAAGCCATGATACAAGCTTTTATTCCCTTCATCGCATTTATTGATTTCATTGTACAACGAAAAATTTCTTTTGTCAAGCCCCTGAGGTAATTTTTCGCAGAAAAATTACTGAGCCGACAGCCTTCAGCACTAAAAGGCGGCAAGCCGCGAAGAAGAAGGGGCTGAAGGTTGTCGGCTCTGATAAAGGAGCGGAGCTCCTTTATTTTTCAGGGGCCCGGCTGCCGCAGTCGGGGCAGAAATTGGTGGCGCAGTCCTTTCCGCAGGTGCATTTCCAGGGCTTTACGGGTGCCTTTGCACCGCAGTCCGGACAGAATTTAGTCTCGTTCGTCCTGCCGCAGGAGCAGTTCCACACATTGCCTGTCCATGAGGGGACAGTGCGGTTTTCCGCCGCCATGCGGAACAGGTCGTCGGCTCGTGTCATATACTGAAGTCCCACAACGGGGAAACCATAGATAAACATAAGCTTTACCTCACTTGAGCTGAAAACGGCAGGGCGGAACTACTGCTGTGACTTTATGTAGTCCACCAGCCTGTATACTGCATAGAACACCCAGATGATCCATGAGATCGCCCAGAGTCCTGTGAATACGCTGAAAAGCAGGTATATTACCGCAACAGCGACTGCAATGAGCCAGTGTTTCATCAGCGCTTGGGAGCCAGTGAAAGGATCTTTCCTGCAAAGTCGTTGAAGTTCTGGGTCTGGAGAATAACCTTTCCGGGACCTGTAAGACGTGTGAGGAAGAGACTCTCGCCGCCCAGGAAGATATTGCCGAGGCCCTTTACGGTCTCGATCTCGTACTGAACAGAGGGCTCGAAGGCAACAACGTTACCTGTATCAACCTTGAGGACCTCGCCGGGGTTAAGGAATCGCTCTACCATATCGCCGTCTACTTCCAGGAAAGCCATGCCCTGTCCGAAGAGCTGCTGAAGGATAAAGCCCTCGCCGCCGAAAAGACCTGCTGTGAATTTCTTTGTGAATATAGCCTTGAGGTCAACGGTCTGCTCTGCGCAGAGGAAAGCGCCCTTCTGACAGATGAGACCTGCCTGAGATATATTAACGGGAACCACGGAGCCGGGAACGGTTGAGCCGAAAGCGATCTTAGCGCCTGCGACCTCTGCGGTGTAATTAGCCATAAAAATCGATTCGCCTGTGAACATTCTTCCGAGGCTTCTTCCGAGGCCTCCTCTTGCGTTTGTTGTCATCTTGATACCCTGTGACTGCCAGATCATACCGCCTGACTGTGTGTACATGGATTCGCCTGCGTTGAGTTCACATTCAACAGCAGGAACTGTCTGACCGATGATAGTATATCTCATACGGACATACCCTCCTTATTAAATAAAATTATATTAAAGCGGAGGAGCTGAGCTCCTTCACACTTTTATCCTGCAAAGATTAGCCTCACCCGAGCTGAGCTCTCTTATCTCACCCGAGGGCATTCTTACGATAAGATTGGCGTTATCGCCGATACCGAGGGCTTCACCCACGATAGTCTCTGTGCCAACATTGGCGGTTATGATATTTCCCGTGAGCATTTCCCTTTCGCGGTAGCGGATAAGGAAACTCCTGTCCTCTATCCTGCCCAGGTATATCTCCAGCTTGTTGAGGAGCTCCGCGCAGAGCCTGTTCCTGTTTATTACCAGTCCCGTTTCGTCCTCAATGGAGGTAGCGGTCTTTTTCAGGTCGCTGTCGAAGCTGTCTCCCACCTTTCTGACATTTATGCCGATCCCTATGACGGCGCAGTCCAGCATTCTCATCTCAAGACCCAGAGAGGCTTCCGTGAGTATGCCGCATATCTTCTTGCCGTTCATGTACAGGTCATTGACCCATTTTATCATGACCTGACCGCCGCAGAAGGTCTCAACGGCTTCAGCCGCCGCACAGGCAGCCGCCGCAGTTATCATTGGCGCAAAGCTCAGGCTGAAATTGGGACGCACCAGCACGCTGAGGTATACACCCTTTCCCGACGGGGAAACGAAATGTCTGCCTATCCTGCCCTTTCCCGCAGTCTGCCTGTCAGCGATGACCGTGGTACCGTGGGGGGCCTTTTCCGTTTCCAGCTCGCGGCAGATATTGTTTGTGGAATCAACTGTGTCGAACACCTTCATATTCCTTCCTATCTCCTTGGTATTGAGATAGGGAGCTATAAGGCTTTCCGAAAGAATATTGTTGTCATTATTGAGTCTGTATCCTTTTGATGTAACTGAGGTGATAGAAAAACCCTCTGCCTCCAGGGATTTCACCGCTTTCCAGACGGCATTGCGGCTGACGCCCAGCTTCTCGGCAAGGGCGGCTCCCGAAATGAATTGATCGCCTGCACCGGCAAGGGTTGAGAGCAATTCGGTTTTCACGTTCATGATATAGGATGTTCCTTTCGGTATTATTAACAATATTCTACCACAAAAAAATATATAATGCAAGATAAATACAGAAAAAGAGGAAAAAAACAGTTATGCCAAACAAAAAAGGACGGTTTTCCCGTCCTTTATGGTATATAATTTTATCAGAAGCAGCTCCTGGAGATTAGTGCTGTTACGGCGGCTCTCAGACGATGGGCGGCGCGGGAGCGTTCTTCTCCGCAAGCTTACGGGCTTTTTTTGCGCGGCGCTGTTCTCTCAGGTCGTAGGAGCAGAGCTGCACCGCCGCTATGATGACCGCCATTGCGGCAGGCAGGATACAGGGCAGTATCCTTGCGGCATACATTCCGCTGACAGGGGAGAGCGTGTACTTGTCCGTCCAGCCGCTTGCGTCGGCGTGGTCCGTGAGTGTTTTCAGCATGGCAAGGCAGAGGACAAGACCTCCTGCCGAGAGGAGCACCGCGAGGATATTAGGCAGATTTTTTCTGAAAAGGCACAAAACGGCTCCCGCTGTCATAAGTATGGCAGAAATAATCATGAATATACCTGTTTTTGCCAGGTCTTCGCCGTAGCTTTCGCGGTTATAGAGAAGTCCCGAGCCTGCAAGGACAGGCATGGCGCAGGAGAAAACAAAGCTCAGCACCAGCATCACCGCCTTTGCGGCAGTCATAATGGGCGAGCGTTTCCGCGGCATTTTTTTCATTTTTTTTGCGTTCATTTTTTACTCCACATGAATATTACGGCTGTGTGTAATTCTCAGACATAAACACAGTCCGCCGCCGCATAATAGATATGTTCCCGCGGGAACATGAAAGAAAGGAAAGAAAATGCGATTAAAAAGAAAAATTATAAAAACTGCTGCGGCACTATTATCTGCGGCTTTTTTAGGATTATACGGCACAGCAGGGTATTATTCCGCCCGCCTGCCCGACGTTATCACGGCGGAACGGGCAGAGGATATAAAAATAGCGGGATTTCCCGAGCTGAGCTGCTGTACTGACACAGAGGCGGCTATACCTGCCGCACAGACCTGTTCGGATACAGAACGGGTCACGCTTTCGCTTTTCGGGGCAATTCCCGTTAAAAATGTTGAAGTTCACAGGGAGGAAGCTCCCGTTTTTGCTGTGGGAGGACGTCCCTTCGGCATAAAGCTCCTTATGGAGGGTGTCATGGTCACAGGTCTGGGGGACGTTGAGACCACCGACGGTGTCTGCATCTGTCCTGCAAAGGAAGCAGGCATACAGAAGGGTGATGTCATACGCCGTGCAGACGGTGTTGAGCTCACCTCCAACGATCAGCTCCAGGAGCTGATCTCGTCCTCCTGCGGAAAAGCTATAGAGCTTTCCGCAGACCGTGACGGAGAATGCTTTACCGCATACCTCCAGCCTGTTATGTCCCGACGGAGCAGAGGCTGGAAGGGCGGTATGTGGGTCCGCGACAGTATTGCAGGCATAGGCACCATGACCTTTTTTGACAAGGAAACAGGCAGCTTTGTCGGACTTGGGCACCCCATATGCGATTCCGACACAGGAGGGATAGTTCCTGTACACAGCGGTGAAGCTGTTCCTGTTGATATTACCGAAGTAAAGCGCGGCGCGCGGGGACTTCCGGGAGAGCTCCGGGGAGCCTTCTCAAAAAGCGGAAGCTTCGGTATCCTTGACCGTAACAAGTCAAGCGGCATATACGGCCGTCTTTCTCCCGGGGCACTTGCCACGATCTCTGAAAGCTGTGAGGAATTCACAATGGCACGCCGACAGGAAGTCGGCACGGGAGCGGCGGAGATATATGCCACGGTCGATGGTGATACGCCGGAGAGGTACTCCGCCGAGATAGTCAGTGTTGACTACGGCAGCGTCGGGACCTCCAAGAATATGGTGATACGCATAACCGATGAGAGGCTTCTTGAGCGCACAGGCGGCATAGTGCAGGGCATGAGCGGCAGCCCCGTTATCCAGAACGGAAAGCTTGCGGGAGCTGTTACCCATGTATTTGTAGCCGACCCTGCTCAGGGCTATGGTATTTTTGCGGAAAACATGGCAGAGGGCATGAAATAGCCCTCTCCGGGAATAAAAGCGGGCGTTACGGAAAGTAACGCCCCAAGTTTTTGTGTTGATTATCTGTTTTCTTCGCTGAAACCGCTGTCAACGAGTTCGATAAGAGCGTCAACTGCTGCCTTCTCGTCAGCTCCGTCAGCGATAACCTTTACATTTGTACCGCCTACGATACCGAGAGAAAGAATTCCGAGCAGGCTCTTAGCGTTTACTCTGCGTTCTTCTTTTTCGATCCAGATTGATGACTTGAACTCATTAGCCTTCTGAATAAAGAAGGTTGCAGGTCTTGCATGAAGTCCAACCTGATTCTTAACCATTACTTCTCTTACAAACATATACAACTCTCCTATTCTCTGTATTACAGCCCCTCTCAACAGGACTGCGTTGCCGTTTGCAAATATGTTTCACTTGCTGATATCATTATACAATCATTTTTTCGCCCCGTCAACGGATTTTTGCGATTAAAATCCATCTTTTCGCTAAATTCTACATTTAGATTAAATGTGAATGAAATTTTATCAACAAGCTTGTTTATTATCACTACAAAAAATTGTTGACAGTAATTGTTGAAAGTGCATATTTTTCAACATAGGAATATGTTGAATTCTTCTAAGCGGAGAATGTTTTTTTGTATATACAGCCAGTTAATGTGTGGAACAGCAATAAATGAAAGGAGAAATTTTTCACCGCAAATTTTGGTCAGTCATTTTCTGCCTTAAATTTAGCTAAAAGATCGGGCCTTCTTTCAGCTGTTATTTTAAGGCTCTGTTCATGACGCCAGGTCTCGATGTTCTTGTGATGACCTGAAAGGAGCACAGGGGGGACGGCTTCACCCTCCCAGACCTCGGGGCGTGTGTACTGAGGATACTCCAGCAGACCGCTGTAAATGCTCTCGTCGGTGAAGCACACCTCATCTGAGAGGACGCCCTCGCACATACGGGCAACAGCGTCAGCCACTACCATTGCAGGCAGCTCGCCGCCTGTCAGGACATAGTCGCCGATAGACAGCTCCTCGTCCACGATCTTGTCGATAACACGCTGATCCACGCCCTCATAGTGACCGCAGATGATGAGGATGTTGTCCATTTTTGACAGCTCCACAGCACGCTTCTGATCGAATACTCTGCCCTTGGGTGACATATAAATAGTATGTGGCTTTGCGCCAAGCTCCTCGCAGACCGCCTTGTAGCAGTTGTAAATTGGCTCGCACTGCATTACCATACCCATGCCTCCTCCGTAGGGAGTATCGTCCACGCGGCGGTGCTTGTCCTGGGTGTATTCTCTTATCTGGCGGCAGTGAAGGCTGAGCTTTTCTGCACGTCTTGCGCGTCCAACTATGCTCTCGCCGAGAACGGCTTCGCACATTTCGGGAAAGAGAGTTGCTATCTCAATATGCATTTTTTTCTCCTTTTCAAGAACACAGGACCGCCGAAGCGGTCCTTTTATAGTTTATTCCGTAAGCTTTATATTTCCTGCGATGGAAAGTATCTCGTCCCTGTCGGTAAAGCTGAGATCGATAACGTATCTTTTGCGCTTGCTCTTATCGGGATAGATATTGATAATGGCTTCCTTATGGTTTTCAGGAGCTTCTGCGGTGACCATGTAGCCGTGATAGCCCACGCCGTCAACGATATACAGGTCCACAGGGTGTTCCTCGCCCATGTACAGGTCATTTTTCATGCTCATCATTTTGTAGAAGGTCTTGGAGTTCTTCATATCATGTATATCGAAGTCGTCCATGGTAAGTGAGCAGAACAGCTTGACGAATTCGTAGCCGGTCTCGGGAGTTGTCTTCTTGACAGCCTTGCAGTAGCGGTCAAGGTCCTCATGGGAAATGCCCGTTCTGTCGAGAAAATCGTAGTTTTCGCCGAAAGTCTCGGCATATATTGATATTGAATGGCTTTTGTCCTTGTTTTCCCAGAGCGCCTGATTTTTGTCACCGGTGTGCTGAGCCTCCATATCGCCCCACGCAGTCATGCGGACTCCGAGATTAGCGTAGTCGGCAAAGTCATCGGGCAGGGGAGCAAGGTCTGCGGGCAGCTCATGGGTGATGTTATCGCGGAGCTCAAGGTCATGGGTACACTTATAATAATAAGGTATGCCCGGGAAGAAATATGCCGTGACTCCGACAGCGATAACGATGAGCAGAAACAGAATGCCTAAGAATTTTTTCATGATGAGTGCCTCCTTTTGGCGGAATACCGCCGTTTTTCTTTTGTTCTTTGTTCTTTATATCTCTTTTTCTATATCTTTTTTATGCATGAGATGAATGCCTATATGACCTATGCCAAGTATGACTGCCGCCGCAGTAAGAAAGACGCTGCAGGCGTATATTCCCAGAAGGAATACGGCAAAAACGGGAAGTGAAGCTCCTGCCAGGGGAAAACCGCAGTAGTCCGAGTACATATCCGCCAGAGTGCGGCTGCTCCGGAAATATTTCCGCCAGTAGAGCTCGTAGAGTATCATAAGTATAAGCGCAAGTATCATGTAGCCCAGTCTCGGCGAGATTGAGAAGCTGTCAAGCCGTCTGTCGATAAGCACAAGTACAGACACGAGAGCCTCTCCTGCCCGTTCAAGTGCCAGAAGCACCTTGTTCTCCCGCTTTGAAGCCTCCTCGTAGCCCTGAGGCTGCTTTTTGCTCCAGATGATATTGGGTATGAACAGCATGAGCAGGAAAACTATCCCCACAACTGAAATACCCCATTTGGGCAGTCCGAACCAGCTTTCGGGGAGACCGCCGCTCACTGACAGAGACCATGCTGCAATAGCTGCAAAAGCCGCGCACAGCGCTGCCAGAGCGATGATATTGCTCTTTTTCATATCAGTCGAAAAGCCCGTCCAGAGGGCGGATAGTCATAACGCCGCCGTCAATGTCCGTGGAGATGACCACATCTCCGATAGCGGGCACAAGGTACTCGCGGTCTTCGCCCTTGATGACGTAGACGTCGTTGGCGCCTGTCTGCATAACATCAGCTATCTTGCCGTAGACCCTGTCCGTATCGGCGTCGCGTACCTCAAGACCGATGAGGTCCTGAATGAAGTAGGTGTCATCGTCCAGCTCAAGGTCATCGCGGTGCATATACAGCACCTTGTTGCGGAGCTTTTCCGCCGCCTCGGGAGTGTCTACTCCCTCTATCTTGGCGATGACTGTATTCTTGAACACGCGTGAGCGCTCAATGAACACTTCCTCGTGATTTTTTCCTATAAAAAGCCTGTCGAACTCCGCAAGGAGGTCGGGGCTGTCGGTGTAGGGCATTATCTTCACTTCACCCCGTATACCGTGGGTAGTGACTATCTTGCCTGCTTCCAGATATTCCTTTTTCATTTTATCTCCTTGGTCATAGGGACGGATATATCGTAGTTAATGTGTAAGTCTGCGCCTGCAGTAAGAACGCTTGCCGCACTTGGGGCAGGTGAGACTTCTCCTTGTTATAGTATGAACACCGAAGAGATAGCTCGCTGCAGACGGTACGAAGCGAGTTCCGCAGTACTTGCACTCGTAAGTGCCGGCGGTCATATCCTCGATGGCTGCAACGGCTATTCCGCCGATCATAACTATAATGCCTATGGCTAAGAGCAGACCTCTCTGCCATGTCTCCATATTGAATACGCCTGAAACGAGTATGAGGGTACAGCCTGCGAGTATACCTGTAACTCCCGCAATAACAGAAACAATTATCTTTCTGATGCTTTCTTCTTTTTCACGCATGATATTCATAATATTTTCCTCCGCTTTCTTTTTGTAGTCCTCGTCGGGGATACGCTCGCCCGTGAGGAGCTCATTGACATTGATACCTAACTTTTCACAGAGGGGTAACATAAGGGACACCTCGGGCATACCCTTGCCTGTCTCCCACTTGGAAACTGTCTTATCGCTGATAAGGAGTTCTTCGCCAAGCTGTTTCTGTGTAAGTCCTTTTTCTTTTCTCATCTGAGAGATGAATTTACCGATCTTTACCTGATCCATTCATGTGTCCTCCTTTCTGAGAAAAGTGTATCATGCTGCGGAGAAAAAGTACACCCATGAGCCGTAGAATTATGATATAAAGCGGAGTCTACGCTTCGTAGAGTGCGTGAAATAGCCAATTCTGAGCCATTAGCCATTAGCCCTTAGCCCTTAGCCGTCAGTAGGGAACGGCGCCCCCGCCGTTCCGCAAACACATAATTATTGCAGTGAAACGCCGCGGGGGCGCTCCGCGCTCAGTTTTTCATTTCAAAGCTTTCGCCGAGAATGTCCTTGTTGGCTTCGAGGATAGGATTGATGCACTCAGCAAGGAACTCGTCCACCTGCTGTGAGCTTCTGCCTGTGTAGTTCTCGGGCTTGAGCACAGCGTCAAGCTCCTCCTTTGTTACCATGAACATGGGGTCGGCTTCGATGAGCTCGCAGAGGTTGTTGTCGAGACCGCGTACCTTTACGTTTGCGCCTGCCTCCATGGAGTAATCCATGATACGGTCGTGGAGCTCCTGACGGTTTCCGCCCTTCTTTACAGCGTCCATCATGATGTTTTCGCTTGCCATGAAGGGGAGCTCTGCCATGACGCGGCGGCGTATCATCTCGGGGTATACCACAATGCCGTTAGTAACGTTCATCATGATGTTGAGGATAGCGTCAACGCCAAGGAATGCCTCAGCAACGCTGATACGCTTGTTTGCGGAGTCGTCGAGAGTTCTCTCGAACCACTGTGTACCTGCTGTGAATGCAGGGTTGAGACTGTCTATCATCACATAGCGTGCGAGGGAGGTTATTCTCTCACAGCGCATGGGGTTACGCTTGTAAGCCATAGCGGAAGAGCCTATCTGCTTCTTCTCTCTGGGCTCCTCCATCTCCTTGAAGGACTGGAGGATACGCATATCGTTTGAGAATTTGCTTGCGGTCTGAGCGATATCGCTGAGGAGCTCAAGCACCTTTGAGTCCACCTTACGTGAGTAGGTCTGACCTGAAACGGGAACTACTGCGTCAAAGCCCATTTCCTCGGCTATCATCTTCTCAAGCTGCTTTATCTTGTCTGTGTCGCCCTCAAAAAGCTCCATGAATGAAGCCTGAGTGCCTGTGGTGCCCTTTGAGCCCAGGAGCTTCAGTGTGGACATACGGTACTCTAAGTCCTCAAAGTCCATGAGGAGCTCGTTGAGCCAGAGTGTAGCTCTCTTGCCCACGGTTGTGAGCTGTGCGGGCTGAAGGTGAGTATATGCCAGGCAGGGGAGAGACTTGTACTCCTCTGCGAACTTAGCCAGATTGCTCATGACGTTGATGAGCTTTCTGCGGACTATCTTGAGAGCGTCGCGCATGATGATAACGTCTGTATTGTCGCCGACATAGCATGATGTAGCGCCCAGGTGTATGATACCTGCGGCGTCGGGGCAAGCCTGACCGTATGTGAAAACATGAGCCATAACATCGTGGCGTGTTATCTTTTCGCGCTCGGCAGCCATTTCATAGTCCACATCGTTGATGTGCCCCTCGAGCTGCTTTACCTGAGCCTCGGTAACGGGGAGACCCAGCTTCATTTCGGCTCTTGCCAGAGCCACCCACAGCCTTCTCCAGGTGGCGAACTTCTTGTCGGCAGAGAAGACATACTGCATCTCCTCGCTGGCATAACGTGTACAGAAAGGGCTTTCATAGCTTTTGATATTACCGCTCATTTGAAATGTTCTCCTTTAAAATTCATTTGCGTTTTTCGCATAAAATATCAATTTAATTATATCATCATAACCTTCTCATGTCAATAAAAAAGGCGGCTCCGTGCCGCCTTTCTTTACAGAAATTTTTGCTGATTTTCTGTGAAAAATACACATTGACTTATGCCCGTCCGCTATATACTGTCCATTTCGCTGGGAGTATGCACCTCGGTATACTTGCTGAGCTCCTGACCCGAAGAGCCAACGTCGCTCATGGCGTCGGAGGCTGTTCTCATGCGGTCCTCCATCTGCTGCTGATAGGGGTCCTTTATGGCACTTCCGCGGATATCCATTTCCTGCTCGAAAAATCTCTCGTTGAAGTGTGGAAATCCGTCGGCAGCCTCAAGCTTGTGGTAGGCTATGTTGGTGCGGATATTCCAGACAGCCATAGCGCCTACGATGAGTGTCATTACCAGATGTATCCAGCCGCATTTGCCTGCGATATTGAATTTGAATATGCCCTGGGGCTCAAGGGGAGCCAGCATGAACAGTATCAGCTGAACAACGCCAAGTATAGCCAGTATCAGTATCAGTGTGATGTCCTTATGGCTGTAGAAGCTCCTGAGAGCCAGATATCCCAGCAGGGGACATTCAAACAATGCTATTATGGCGGCTGTGAATGAGCCTGTGAGAAATCCGTAGACAAGGCTCACGATGAAGTATATGATAAGTGGTATGAAGTATACTATGCCCATTATGGAATAGCTCTTTTTGCAGCGGTTGAGGATAGCGAGATTGTGTGCGAATTCCTGTCCCTTTGCTTTTCTGTTGAAGGCAAATTCTCTCTGCCTTGCTATCCGTTCTGCCTCAGCCTGATTATACATTAGTCTCTCCTTTCAGCGATGTGTATGTATTACACGTTTTTAATAAGCTCCGTCGTCCATTTTCTTTGAAAGGAAGCAGTATGCCACGGAAAGAATGAGCGAGAATATGGCTGAGCCCTTGTTGTCGGTAGCGATGAATGAGATGATGTTGAGCACCATAAGTACCGCCGAGAGCTTGAAGCAAAGGCTGTAATTCCGTCTCAGACCGCATATCGCCATATAAATGGTTAGTCCTACGGGTATGAGGGAGAGAACTATCAGAAGAACAGCGAAGCCTCCCACAGCTGCTTCTCCCGCGGATTTGCCCTCTGTTGCCTTGTTTGCTGCCGTTGCTGCGATTATACCCGCTACAGCGGCGATGCAGTTGACTACCAGGATAAAGATAGTCATGATCTTGAATGCCAGTTTCATGTTTGATTTTCCTCCTATATCATGAATAAAATATGATAAACCGCCGTCCTTATTGCAGAGGCAGATATATCCTCAGATGATCCTGTCCTTGGTGTGGACTATGACCGTATTGTCTACCAATACGAACCCCTCTGCGGCAGCTGCCGCAGGTACGCTGCTGACGGTGTCCTCAGCGGTCTCGTTCTGCGGAGCGGCGATCCCCTTTGCCTTTCGCTCCTTTTTAGCGATAATGCTCCACATGATGATGTTGATAATGACGAAAGCCGCAGCCGCTGCTGCGATGACCAGCAATTCGTCTCTTGTCATAGGATCACTCCTTTTGCCGTTACAGCTCTGCGCGGAACAATGCGGCGGTGATATTGTCGTTTTCGTTCCTGCTCTTGACTGTCTCGATAAGTCCGCGGAGCTGTGACTTCATTGCTTTTCTGTCCGGTGTTTTTTCGGGAGACAGCTCCTCGAAAAGCTCCTTTTCCGTAAGTACATGGCGGAAGCCGTCGGAGCATATCATAAAGTTGGTGTTGTTTTCAAATGTACCCAGTCTCACCTCGGGAGCCACCTCGCCTGTGACTCCTATGCACTGCACCAGGGCGTTCCTTCTCGGGTCGGTGAGAGCCTCCTCGGGAGTCATCTTTCCCATTTTCACAGCGCGGTTGACGAAGGTATGATCGTCGGTTATCTGGCTGAGCTTGTCGGATATCCTGTATATCCTGCTGTCGCCCACATGGAAGGTCATGAAGTCCTTATTCACGGCAATGAGTCCTGTTGCGGTGGTGCCAAGCTGTATGCCGTTGTGGGCGCCGTAGTCCATGAGTATGGCGTTGAGCCTTCTCAGGCGGCTTATGACGTTTCTTGCGGCGGTCTTCCAGTCCCAGTCGGGGAGCTCGAAGGGAAGCTCCGCATCGAACCATTCAGCGAAGCTTCTGACCACCTCTGCGCTGGCAAGCTCTCCCCGTGAGAGACCGCCCATGCCGTCGCACACCAGTACCAGAGCCGCCTTGCCCGTGGCGGTGTTGGCGGTCTTGACGCAGACGCTGTCCTGATTTATTTTCTTTGAGATACCGATGTCGGTATCGCAGGCTGTGATGTAATCCATAATTACCCCCCATAGGGCGGTATCAACCGTCGATAAAGTCGAATTCCTCGTCGGAAAGCTTCAGCACGTCGCCGCTTTTCAGCTTTATCTCTCTGTCGGGAAGAACGGGAGTGCCGTTGATGTAGGTCCTGTTGGTTGAGTTGTTGTCCTCGACAAAGCAGGAGCCGTTACGGGTGTAGATAGTGGCGTGAAGTCGGCTGACAGTTCTGTTCTCCGTGACGCAGAAGTCAACGCGGTCGCGCTCCTTGCCTATCCTGAAAACGGGCTTGTCGATGTTGACGGTAACGCCCGTGGCACGTCTTGTAAGTGTGGGATATTTTATCTCAGGTCTGGGAATGTCCCGCTTTTTCAGCTCGGGGACTGCACTTCGCTTCTCCTCGCTGAGAGAGGGAATGACCTTTGGTTCGGGAAGCTTTGGTTCCTGAGTGTGGAGGTACTCCTGTGAGCCGCGGTTTATCTCGTTGATGATAGCCTGAGCGGTGTTCTGCGGAGCTGCCTGACGGGGGTGCTCAGCCACTCTTGTAGCCTCGGGACGGCTGAACTCGGGTCTTGCAGCGGGTCTGGGCGCCGCAGGTCTTGCCGCAGGCTGTGATGATGCAGGTCTTACCGCCGTTTTTGGTGCAGGCACCGCGTCGGGAGCCTCTCTGCGTATATATTCCATGGCCTCGCCCACTGTGAAGCCGTCGGCGCGGCAGATGAAGTTCATGAATCCGTCAACGCTGTGGAAGTCCGCCTTGGACTTGTACTCCGCATAGGTGGAGATCCTTCTGAGGCAGTTGACGATGCCGTCATTGGTGCTCTCGTTGTACCAGAGGGGAAGGTAGAAAAGCCACAGCTCCTTCCTCTCGGTGTCAAAGGTGATGAAGTTGGGGTCAAGGACGATATTGGGCATATTGAAGCCGCAGGTGGCGGCGGTGTCCATTATTGTGAGGAGCTCCGCAACGATACGGTAGTAAAGCTCCTTGTCCACGCCGTGCTTCAGCACGTTTATGAGGGGGACGCCCTGAGCGCCCGTGTACTCTATCTTATCGGGAGCTGAGAACCTTGGCGTGAGCCAGCCCTTGATACGGTTATCGGTAAAGTATCTGTATTCTGCTTCATTGAGGGTCTCGCTGCCTGTGAAGCGGCAGTGTATGCAGACGCCGTCGGTCTTTTCTGAAAATTTCAGCTTAGCCATAGTCTTCTCCCTTCTGCTCATTCTTATACAACAATTATACAATATTCTTCCTTTCAAGTCAAGGGAAAGGAGCCATATATAACAAAGGAGTTGAAAATCCGGGGGCGTCCGCAGCCGACCCGGAAGCAGCATTGACCCATGTAGTGGCGGCATCCCGCCGCCCCTACGGACTTCCCCGTAAAAAACAAATAGCCCCGAACGACCTTTCGGACGTCCGGGGCTGAGGTTCTGTATTGCGGAAGGAGCATTACTTGCTGCTCTTTGCTTCCTTTTCTTTCTTTGCCTTCTTGTTCTTCCGCCATGACCATGTAACAGGTGCAACGAAGAGTGACGAGAAGGTACCTGAGATAAGACCCATCATCAGCGGTACAGAGAAGCTGAGGAGCGAATCATATCCTGTTACCAGAACTACGATAGTAACGATGAGCATTGTGCCGATAGTTGTTACCGATGTTCTGATAGAACGTGTAAGCGACTGTGTGCAGCTTACGTTGATAAGCTCGTTAAGAGAAGCCTTGGGCATGAGCTTGCGGTTCTCTCTGATTCTGTCGTAGATAATGATGGTGTTGTTGATAGAGTAACCGAGTATGGTGAGGAATACGGCAACGATGTTTGAGTCGATGCTGAAACCGCATACAACGGTAGTTGTGAACGCTACCAGGAGGTCCAGGCAGAGTGCGAAGATGGAGCATACGCCTGCGGACCAGCCTCCGATTTTTCTGAAGCGGATAGCGATGTAGATGATAACGATGAGGGCTGCAAAGAGCACTGCGATGAAGCACTTGAGCAGGAACTCGTGTCCTGATGTAGGACTTACATCGTTTGAATCGTAGATCTCAAGAGCGTTATCGGGGAACTTCTCTCTGAGAGTCGAGGTGAGCTCTGTCTGTCTGTCGGCAGTGAGTCCCTCCTCTGAGGTGAAGGAGATGGTGATCTGCTTTCCGCCGGAATCAAGGCTTTCGCCCTTTCTTACGATAACGGATGAGCCCACGATGTCCTTTACGCTGGAAGCAACGTCGTTGGTGTTGATGTCGCCCTGATAAGTATAGGTGATAAGAGTACCACCCTTGAACTCGATAGCCAGGTGTATACCTCTTATTATAGCGCCTGCTATAAATACGACGAGGACAGCGATCACAACGCCGAGGATAAGTCTTTTCTTTGAACAGAAGTTATAAACCTTCTTTGGAAGTGTTACGGTTTCCTTCTGAGTGTTCTTCTTACTCATTTCTCGTCACCTCCGTAAAGCTTTCTGTTTTTGAAGCACTTGAACTTGGAGAGTGAAGTTACCATAAGTCTTGAAGCAAATACTCCGAAGATGAAGTTGCAGATAACACCTGCGAGCAGGGTAAATCCGAAGGAGTAAACAACGCCCTCAGCAGTAGCGCCGAATGCGAAGAAGATAGTCTTGTTGAGGATCTTCGAGAAGAAGCTGTCGGGTACACCGAAAGCGCCCATGAGGATAACGGCGATGATAACGTTTGTTATATTACCGTCGAGGATAGCTGAGAATGCTCTCTTGTAAGCTATCTTGATAGCGGCGTCAAGTGACTTGCCTGTTCTGAGCTCTTCCTTGATACGCTCGCCTGTGATGATATTGGCGTCAACACCCATACCGACGGCGAGGATGATACCTGCGATACCGGGGATAGTCAGTGTAGAGCCGTTCATGAATCCGAACCAGCCTGTGATAGCGGCGATAGAGCCTGCGATCTGTCCGCCGAGAGCGATAACAGCCACAACGCCGGGGAGTCTGTAGAGAATGATCATATAGATCGCAATGCAAACGAATGCGATAAGTGCTGCAAGGAGGATAGCGTCCAGTGAACCTTCACCCATTGTAGGAGAAATGGTCCTGAAGCTCTTGGTCTCCATCTTGAAGGGGAGAGCACCTGAGTTGATCTGGTCAGCCAGTCTCTTTGAAGAGTCAGCGTCGAAGCTTCCTGAGATAACTGCGTGTCCGTCTGTGATAGTGCTTTTTACAGAGGGAGCAGAAACCATTGTATTGTCCATCCAGATAGAGATGGGGGTCTCGGAACCTGAAAGCTCAGCAGTAGCGGCAGCAAATTTCTTTGCGCCCTCAGAGTTGAGTTCCAGAGCAACTACATATTCATAGTTTTTTTCGTCGCTGTCGGGCTGGAGCTGTCTTGAAGCGTTTGCCACGTCGTCACCCACGAGAACGATCTCACCTGAGGGGACCTCGTTGCCGTCTGCATCAGTTGTTGTGTCTGTGCCCTTACGGAAAGTCAGCTCAGCCATTTCGCCGAGCTCCTTGACAGCCGTTTCGGGGTCGAAGTCTGTCTCGCCTACCTGCCAGGGGAAGCGAACGATGATTCTGTCGCTCTTTTCATCGCTGTAGACCTCGTTATCGGTGATACCGAGAGACGAAAGTCTTGTCTTGATGATCGCGGTAGCGGCGTCGAGCTGATTGGCATCAGCGTCAAAGTCACCTGCAGGACCGAAGGTAACGTCAACACCGCCCTTGATGTCGATACCAAGGCGGATATCGTCAACGCCCTTGACGTAAGTAGTCCTCTTGTCGGCGAAGAGCTTGTCAATACCAAACACCGCCGTAACAGCGAACAATGCGATAAAAGCAACGACAATGAAGAAAGTTGATTTGCCTGTCTTTTTCACAGTCATGCCTCCTGATTCCGAACTCTTTGAGCCGTAAATCCTCATAGGGGGAAAAGGCATGAGTTCTTTATTCCTGTCTCATTGACAATTACAATTATTGTACTATATTTTTATAAAAAAGTCAAGTATATGAGCTGAAAATATTCCCATTTCAAGAATATGCACAATTACACCTGACGAAATTCGGAGTTATTAACAAAACAGCCGTTAGCCCTTAGCCGTTAGCTTGCAAAGACGACCATGGAGTGCACGCGGATAACGAAACAGCCGCCCCTGCACGGGAATAATGAAAAAGCACCCCCGAAGGAGTGCTTTCTGATATTATTTGAAGTGCTTCTGGGATATTTTCAGGCGGTTCATGGCGCGGTTAAGCGCAGCCTGAGTCTCATAGTACTCCTTTATGCTCTGCTTCTGTCTGAGACGCTCCTCGGCGCGCTCACGCGCTTCCTGGGCTCTCTTGATGTCTATCTCCTCGGGAAGCTCGCAGGTATCCGCCAGAATTATGGAAGAATCGGGCATTACCTGTATGAAGCCCTCGGATATGGCGGCGTACTTCCACTCGCCGTTCACAAGGTACTTCAGCTCTCCTGTGGGGAGCGAGGTAACAAGGGGCTCATGTCCTGCCATGATACCGAGAAGACCGTCTATGGCGGTGATGACGAGGTGCTCCACCTCTCCGCTGAAGAAAATGCGGTCGGTAGCGATTATCTCAAGGTGAAAGGTCTTAGCCATAGGGCGCCTCCTTTAGTCCTCGTCCATCTGACGGGCCTTCATGATAACGTCGTCGATAGTTCCTGCCATGAGGAAGGCTGCCTCGGGGTACTTGTCCATATCGCCGTCGATGATAGCCTTGAAGCCCTCGATGGTGTCCTTGAGGGGAACGTACTTGCCCTTGAGTCCCGTGAAGTTCTCGGCAACGTTGAAGGGCTGTGAGAGGAACTTCTGTATCTTTCTTGCTCGGTATACAGCCAGCTTGTCGTCCTCGTCCAGCTCCTCCATACCGAGGATGGCGATGATGTCCTGGAGCTCCTTGTATTTCTGGAGAAGCTCCTGAGTGCGTCTTGCCACGGTATAGTGCTCCTCGCCTACTATCTCGGGCTCAAGGATACGGGAATTAGACTCCAGCGGGTCAACGGCGGGGTAGATACCCTGCTCAACTATCTTACGGGAAAGAACCGTTGTGGCGTCAAGGTGAGCGAAGGTTACCGCAGGAGCAGGGTCTGTCAGGTCGTCCGCAGGGACGTAGACAGCCTGTACCGATGTGATGGAGCCGTTCTTTGTGGAGGTGATACGCTCCTGTAATTCGCCGACTTCGTTTGCAAGGGTAGGCTGATAGCCAACGGCAGAGGGCATACGTCCCAGAAGGGCTGATACCTCGGAGCCTGCCTGTACATAACGGAAGATATTGTCGATAAAGAGAAGAACGTCCTTGTGTTCACGGTCACGGAAGTACTCAGCCATTGTAAGACCTGTCTGGGCAACACGCATACGGGATCCGGGGGGCTCGTTCATCTGACCGAAAACAAGAGCGGTCTTGGAGATAACTCCCGACTCCTGCATTTCGTTCCAGAGGTCGTTACCCTCACGGGAACGCTCTCCTACGCCTGTGAATATTGAATAGCCGCCGTGCTCGGTGGCGATATTTCTGATAAGCTCCTGAATGAGGACGGTCTTGCCGACACCTGCGCCTCCGAAGAGGCCTATCTTACCGCCCTTTGCATAGGGGGCGATAAGGTCGATGACCTTGATACCTGTTTCAAGCACCTCAACAACGGGGCTCTGATCCTGGAATGTGGGAGCCTTGCGGTGTATCTTCCATTTCTCCTCGGTCTCAACGTCGCCCTTCTTGTCGATGGGCTCGCCGAGGACGTTGAACATACGTCCGAGGGTCTGCTCGCCTACGGGCACCTTGATACAGGAGCCTGTGGGAGTTACCTCCATATTCTTGCTGAGTCCCTCGCTGGACGCCAGCATGATGCAGCGCACGATGTGGTTGCCCATGTGCTGGGCGACTTCCATAACGCGCTTTTTTCCGTCGACCTCGACAGTGAGGGCGTCCTTTATCATGGGGAGCTTGCCCGTGCCGAATTCAACATCTATAACAGGTCCGATGACCTGAGTTATCCTGCCTTTTTCCATTTTTTTCTCCTTTTTAAGAGAATTTCGGGTATATCAATTTCTGTAGGGGAGCCCGCCCTCGGGCTCCCGTTGTATGGTATAATGTTATGTATATTTCGGGAGGGCGAGGGCGCCCTCCCCTACAAAATTCAACAGTGATCACGGAGCGATGTGGGTATCGCCCAATACACGAATGGAACGCCGGGGACGGTGTTCACTGCATTATTCCTCGTTTATGGAAGCAGCGCCTCCGCAGACCTCGGTTATTTCCTGAGTGATAGCCGCCTGTCTTGCGCGGTTGTACATGAGGGAAAGCTCCTTTATCATGTCCTTTGCGCTGTTGGTAGCAGCGTCCATAGCGGTCATACGTGACTGCTGCTCGCAGCAGAATGCCTCCACCATGGCGCCGTAGATTATTCCCTTGGCGTACTGAGGGATAAGATAGTTCATAACTTCCTCGGGAGAGGGGACGAAGGACGCCTTCGGCAGCTTTTTCATCGTACCGTCGGCTGCTTTTCCAAAGTGCTTTCTCTCGAAGGGGAGCAGACGCAGGGTCCTTGTTTCCTGGAGGCTGGAGTTTACCATATCCGTGTATATGACATAGACCTCGTCCAGCTCATGCTTCTCGAACTTTTCCAGCACCTGCTCTGCGATCTCACGGGCTCTGTAGAGGGTGGGATTCTGAGTGGTGTAGAGGAACTCGCCGTCAACATATCCCTTCTTGTCGTTCTGGATACGGCGCTGGAAGTACATTCTTCCCACCTGTCCCATGACAAAGAGATAGCAGTTGTCGATGTCGGCAGCTTCCTTCAGCTTCTGCTCGGTATATTTAAGTACATTGTGGTTGTAGCTTCCGCAGAGTCCCTTGTCGCCTGTGATGACGATATAGCCCTTCTTACGCTTATCCTCAGGTATATCCTCACGCCTGTCGAAGCACTGCTGACGGGTATGGGGAGTATGCTCGAGAACGCTCTCGATAGTTGACTGGAGCTTATAGAAGTAGGGCTCTGTACACTCCAGTGACTTCCTTGCCTTTTTCAGCTTGGAAGAGGACATGAGGTACATGGCGTTGGTGATCTTCAGGATCTGCTGGATGCTTCCGATCCTTTCGCGGATCTCTCTCATATTAGGCACAGAGGATCACCGCCTTATTCCTCGAAAGCTGTGAGTATTCTTTCGATGCGTTCCATAAGGTCGTCTGTCAGGACCTTATTCTCCTCTATCTCGGTGATTATATCCTGTCCGTAGCTCCTGATATAGGTCATCAGGTCGGTGCGGTACTCTCTGAGCTCCTTGAGGGGGATACCCTTTAAGAAGTCATGCTGAGCCGCATAGAGGAGTATTACCTGCTCATAGTGGGGCAGGGGATTGTACAGAGGCTGCTTGAGAAGCTCGGTCAGCATTCTGCCGTGCTCCAGTAGCTCTGTTGTGGACTGGTCAAGCTCTGATGAGAACTGTGTGAATATCTCCATTTCCTTGAACTGGGCAAGGTCGATACGGAGATTTCCCGAAGCCTTCTTCATAGCCTTTGTCTGAGCGGCACCGCCTACACGGGATACGGAGAGTCCGTAGTTCACCGCAGGACGGAGACCTGAGTTGAAGAGCTCGCTCTCAAGGAATATCTGACCGTCTGTGATAGAGATAACGTTTGTGGGGATATAAGCGGAGATGTCGCCTGCCAGTGTCTCGATAATGGGGAGAGCTGTCAGTGAACCGCCGCCGTGCTCGTCGTCAAGACGGCTTGAACGCTCAAGAAGTCTCGAATGGAGATAGAAAACGTCGCCGGGGAAGGCTTCACGTCCCGGAGGACGGTGGAGCAGAAGTGACATGGCTCTGTATGCGACGGCGTGCTTTGAAAGGTCATCGTATACAATGAGGACGTCCTTGCCCTTTGACATGAAGTATTCTGCGATAGCAGTGCCCGAATAGGGGGCTATATACTGGAAGGGGGCAGGGTCGCTGGCAGAAGCGCATACGACTACGGAATAGTCCATAGCGCCATACTTTTTGAGAGTATTGACTATCTGTGCAACTGTTGAGGACTTCTGACCTATGGCAACATAGATACAGATAACGTCCTGACCCTTCTGGTTGATTATGGTATCAACGGCGATGGAGGTCTTGCCTGTCTGGCGGTCGCCGATAATGAGCTCACGCTGACCTCTGCCGATAGGGAACATTGAGTCTATGGCAAGTATACCTGTCTGGAGAGGAGTGCTTACGGGTTTACGCTCGATAACGCCCGGAGCCTCGCGCTCGATGGGGAAGTAATCGTCAGCCTTTATCTGTCCCTGACCGTCTATGGGAGAGCCCAGAGCGTCAACGACTCTGCCCAGGAGCTCGTCGCTTACGCCGATACCTGCTCTCTTGCCTGTTCTGATGACCGATGAGCCCTCTGTGAGGCCGTGGTCGTCGCCCAGGAGAACTACTCCCACCGACTTTTCCTCAAGGTTCTGAACGATACCTCTGATGCCGGTCTCGAACTCTACCAGCTCACCGTACATAACGGAATTCATTCCGTGTACTCTTGCGATACCGTCGCCGAGGCGGGTAATGAAGCCTGTTTCGGTAGCTCCTGACTTTACCTCGAAGTCTCTTACCTCTGTCTTGAGGACTGATATTATATCGCTGTTCTTGCCTGTATTCCTGGAAGCGCTGCCGTCAACGTACTCCGCAGCCTTTGTCTGAAGGCTGTCCTTCATAAGGCGGAGACTTGTGCGGTAGCTCTTGTCGTATTCAAGGTCGCCTGCATTGAGAATGAAGCCGCCGATGATGTCGGGGTCATGCTTGTACTCTATGTCAACGTCCTCTTTCACGAATTTGTCCATGATGAACTGACGGAGGTCTGCCTGCTGAGCCTCGGTAAGGGGCGTAACATAGCGGACTACCGCCTTTATGCTTCCCTGCTTGTCCAGGAGCAGCTCTTCGTACTCGTCAAGTATCTCCTCAAGGCGTTCAATGGCGCCGCCGCGGACAACATTGAGCAGGAACTTGTGCATGGACTCGGGGAAGAGCTTATTTATTATACCGCGCTTTTCGTCGTGGGTAACAAGGGGATTTGCCAGTGTATCTCCCACGTCGCCGCAGGTCTCGAGGACCTTTCTGGTATTGGAGCAGTCTGTCTGAGAAACGTCCAGACGGACAAGCTCCTTCAGGAACTCTCTGTCTGAATCTCTCATTTATTTCCCTCCTCTTCGGAAAGGAACTTATCAACGAGCTTGCGGTTCTTCTCGTCGTCCACATTCTCGCCGATGATCTTGGAAGCAGCCTCGATAGCCAGGTCTGCGATCTCAGACTGAGCCTGACGGAGCACGCGCTTCCTCTCGTTTTCGATAGTCTTGTCAGCGTCTGCAACGATCCTGTCAGCCTTCTCCTGAGACTTCCTGATTATGGCAGCTCTTTCGGACTCAGCGTCCTCATGCGCCTTCATCATGATCTGGTTAGCCTGTTCCTTGGCGTCGCTGATAGAGTCCTCATACTGCTGACGGAGCTCTTCAGCCTCCTCCTTTGCCTTCTGAGCGGAGTCCAGGTCATTCTGAATGGTGCGTGTACGCTCGTCCCTGATCTTATTTATGGGTTTGAAAAGGAATATCCTGAGCAGTATGAACAGTACGATAACGTTGAAAACTGCCCAGAAAATGCTCCAGAAACTAAAATCAAGCATTCTATGCCCTCCTTGGATGTTTTTTGTTACGGCTTATTTGCCGCCGAGAGAAAGGATTATAAGGAGTGCGATAACGAAGCCGTAGATAGCGGTAGCCTCTGCGAGAGCACAGCCCAGAAGGAGAGCTGTTCTTATATCGCCCTTAGCCTCGGGCTGACGAGCGATGGACTCAGTAGCCTTTGCGGTTGCGAGACCTATTCCTATACCTGCGCCTGCACCTGTAAGAACGGCAACAGCAGCGCCTAATGCAATGATTCCCATGATATTTACCTCCGTGTATTTTGATTACTTTCCGCCGAGGGAAAGGATAATGAGAAGTGCGATAACGAAACCGTAGATAGCGGTAGCCTCTGCAAGGGCACAGCCCAGAAGGAGAGCTGTTCTTATATCGCCCTTAGCCTCGGGCTGACGAGCGATGGACTCGGTAGCCTTAGCTGTGGCAAGACCTATACCTATACCTGCGCCTGCGCCTGTAAGAACGGCAACAGCAGCGCCTAATGCGATGATTCCCATATTTATTTATCTCCGTGAAGTTGTGGCTTTTTTTCGCTTTTTTTACTTTTTTGCCCTCATGCTCTTCCTCCTCAAGAGCCTCTGCCATGTAGAGGGAGGTGAGGAAGGCAAATACATAAGCCTGGAGCAGACCGTCGAAAAGGTCGAAGTAAGCGCTGGCGATAACGGGTACGCCGCCGGGGACAACGTGCTTGATGAGCTCCATAACGACGAATGCGCCCAGTACGTTACCGAAAAGTCGCATACACAGCGACAGGGGACGGGTGACCAGATCCAGCAGGTTTATGGGGTTGAGGAAGCTCTTTGCCCATTTCAGGGGACCCTTCTCAATGATGAAGGACGCCTGTACCAGGATTATAGCCATACCCGCAAGTCCTGCGGTGACGTTGATGTCCTTGGTGGGGGGCACAAAGCCGAATACGCCGATGATATTTGAGACGCCTATGTAGATGATGAAGGTCTCAAGTATCTGAACGTACTTCCTGCCCTTTTCTCCCAGTATATTGATGAAGAAATTGTCGAGAAAGTCCATGAAAGCCTCCAGTATGCACTGTGAGCCCGTAGGGACCTTTTTCAGCTTCCTTGTGAATATTATCGACAGCAGCACAAGCGCCGCCATTATTATCCAAGTCACCACACAGGAATCGGGAACGGGGATACCGCCGAGAATAGGTATGACAAAGGCGGTATGATTATCCAGCTGTTCCATTAACTCTTCTGCCATGATAACACCTTCTTTCAGTATGGCTTCAGTGCCAAAATAATAAAACGGAGACTGCAATTACACAAATCTCCGTTGATTGAGTCTTGATGGGTAAAGATATACGTCCGACGGACTTTTTCAAGCTGCGGGCATACCCTGTCCACACTATTATATAATATAACAAAACGGTTACATTGTCAAGAGTCTGACGAAAAATTTTGCATAATCATTGGGAATGATATTATATATAAAAAGGCAGATTACTTTCCGTCGCCCTCGGCAAGCTTTACGGCACGGTCAAGACGCTCTATGGCGCCTGAATTCAGCTTTTCTGTCAGCCTTACTCTGTCAAGCTCCTTCTTGAGCCCTGCAAGCTCGTTGGCGATGCGTCTCATTATGTCCTCATTCTGGAGCTGTTTGTCCTCCAGAGCGCAGACTCTCTTGATAAGTTCGTTGACGTTTGCGGCGAGGGCTTCGTTGGCGGCGTTCTGTTTTTCGCCGAATTCCATGAGCTTTTCGCCTGCCTTGAAGGTACCTACCTTCTCATGCCCCGTAAAGGTCTGCATTTTCTCGTTTGTAAGCTTCATATCGGACATTCCGTTCACTCCTTTTCTTTTGTATCGTCTATATAGTTATATATTATTTCTCCAATAACCGAGGGTATCCTCAACGGTCTGCTCCATGGTTATCTCTGCGGACCAGCCTGTGTCGGCGGCGATGCGCGATACATCGGGCTCTATTATGGGTATATCCGAGGCTCTCATGCGGGCGGGATCCTGTCTCACCTCAATGGGGAGCTTCGCAAATGAAAGGGCGGTATCCAGTATGAACTGTATATCCACAGCCCTGCCTCTTCCCACGTTGTAGACTGCGCCGCTTACGCCCTTTTCACCCAGCAGCCTGTATGCTCTGACAACGTCGCGGACGTCGGTGAAATCGCGCTTTGCGGACAGATTTCCCACGCTGATGACGGGCTCCTTCATGCCCTTTTCTATCTCAGCTATCTGGCGGCAGAAGTCGGAGATAACGAAGATACTGCTCTGTGCGGGGCCCGAGTGGTTGAAGGCACGTACCATGACGATGTCCATTTTGTACGCCCTTGCGTATATCTCGCCTATCATGCCCTGACAGGCTTTTGTGGCGGCATAGATGTTGCCCGGATTGAGGGGCTCAGACTCCGACAGGGGGCAGGCGTCCTTGCGGATATAGCCGTATTCCTCTCCCGAGCCTATGAGAATGGTCCTGATGTCCTGTTTTTCGGCTGTGCGAAGGGCTTGCAGGACGTTTATAGTGCCGATGACATTTATCTCCGCGGTGAGCTGCGGCTTTTTCCAGGAAAGCGCCACGGAGCTCTGTGCAGCCAGATGATAGACCACATCGGGCTTTATCTCATTCAGCAGGGGAGCTATATCCTCCGCCGAAAGTATATCCAGATGATGTACGGGACAGCTCTCGCTCACGGTCTCATTTGGCAGACAGGTGGCGTGGACGTCCCAGCCGAAGGCGCTGAGCTCTCTGATGAGATAGCCTCCCACGAAGCCTGCGGCGCCGATGATCAATGCTCTCAAAAGTCTGCCTCCTTATTCGCTGAGTATATCGTAAAGACGTTTCTGGATGCTCTCCTCGCTGAATTCCTCAGCCACACGGACTGCGGCAGCTCTGCCAAGTCTCTCGCGGAGCTCCCTGTCTCCTGCAAGGCGGTTTATGGCTTCTGCCAGAGCCTTTGGTGACTTTGGCTTCACCGTGAGACCTGTCTTGCCGTCAAGGCTGACATAGGGGACTCCCGAGGGGAGAGCGGTATTTATAACGGGTTTTCCGTAGACCATGGCTTCCAGCTGTACTATGCCGAATGCCTCACTGGGAGCGACTGAGGGCAGTACGAATATATCGCAGTCCGCATATGCCTGACGGAGCTCCTCGTCGGGGAGAAATCCCAGAAAATGGACCTTTCCTTCCATGCCGTGAGCAGCGGTGTAGGCTTTCAGCTCATCGCCCAGCTCCCCTGTGCCAGCAATGAAGAGCTCGCAGCCCTTCACTTTTGTGAATGCCTTCAGCAGCACATCTACTCCCTTGTAGTAGACCAGTCTGCCCGTAAAGAACACCTTTACGCAGCTCTTGTCCGTCGCTCTTTCCGTGAGTACGGGCTTTCGCGGCACTGAAAGGTAGTCTCCGGGGACTATGCCGTAGGGGAGGACTCTGCATTTTTCGCTGTATTCCGGGAGGTAAAGTGAATGCTTCACATGACCCTCCGTAGCAGTCAGTATAACGTCAGCCCTTTTCAGCAGATACCGCATGAAGGGCTTGTAAAACAGCATGAGCTTTTTCTGCTTCACGATGTCGCTGTGCCATGAGACTGCCACCTTTCCCTTAAAGCCCGACAGCAGCAGTGCTGCGTCCGCAAGGGGAAAGGGGACGTGTATGTGTACAACGTCGGCTTTTTTCGCCATAGCGCGGAAATAGCGGAAGAACGAGAATGACAGGGGACATGAAAAATACGTCCCGAGGCTGCCTGCGCGGGTTATATCAACGCCCCGCATTTTCTCGCGGATAGTCCTGCCTCTGCCGTCGCGGCAGACCAGTACCCTCACATGAGCCTTCTCGTTTCTGCTCAGCTCCTCGGAATACTGGCGGATAATGGTCTCAATACCGCCTATATGGGGATAATAAGCCTTGTTGACTTCAAGAATTTCAAGCTTTTTACTCATTTTTCAGCTCCCTGTATACCTCCATGAGCATTTCTGCGGAGCGCTTCCATGTGAAGCCCTTTGCTCTTTCAATGCCCTTTCTGCTCAGCTCCCTGCGGAGAGCCTCATCGCTCCAGAGCCTGTAAAGACCGCCTGCAATGCTTTTGGGGTCGTAGGCGTCGCATATCACCGCGCAGTCGCCTGTTACCTCGGGGAGAGAAGCCTCACCCGACGCCAGTACGGGAACTCCGCAAGCCATAGCCTCAAGCGGGGGCATACCGAAGCCCTCGTAAAGTGAGGGGAAAACGAATGCCAGTGCGCCGCACATAAGGGGATTCATGTCCTCTGAGGGGACGTATTTTGTGAAGATGACCCTGTCGATGAGACCCAGCTTCTCCACGCGGCTGTAGATGCCGTGGTCAAGCCAGCCCTTGCCGCCTGCCAACACCAGCTTGGGAGTCTTTTCGCCCGCCTTTTTTGCAAAGACTGCGTATGCAGTGATAAGGCGCTCCAGGTTCTTTCTGGGCTCAATGGTACCCAGGTAGAGGAAGTAGTCGCCCTCTATCTCAAGGGACTTCTTCACCTCGGGTATGCGCTCGGGAGTTTCACAGGGATGGAACCTTTCAAGGTCCACGCCGCAAGGGACTACTCTTATTTTTCCCTCATGCTGAGGGAAATACTTAACTATCTCGGATTTTGAGAACTCCGAGTCCGTGACGATGATATCCGCCCTTTTCATAGAGCGCTTCAGCCCCATTTCAAGCATGAAACGGGTGCGTCCGCGGACAGTCTCGGGAAATGCCTTGTACACCATGTCATGGACGGTGACTACCTTTTTTCCGCGTACAAAGGGCGGTACGATATAATTGAAAAAATGTGTTATATCCGACTTTCTGCCGAAGAAGAATGAATAGGGAACGGGCAGAAACGTGCTTACAGCACGGTAGAGATAGCCCGAAAAGCCCGAAGTGTTGAGCTTTATGCTCCTGCCTGCGAACTCCTTCACCCTCTTTACTCTCTCGGCGTCGCCGCTGGTAAAGAAGCTGTATTCGTAATAGTTTTCGGGGAAGCTTTCAGCCAGTGCCTGTGTCTGTCCCACCTCGCACCAGCCTATTCCCGTTATCTTATCGCTGCATATGGGCACAGCGTCGAAGGTTATCCTCAAATCAACTTCTCCACCTTTGAAAGTATTTATCAGTATGTCAGGCTGAGGGCATAGCCGTCTATATCGGCAAGGAAGCTGTCAGCAGCTTCGCAGTCATAGCCGTATCTGGAAAAAAGTCCCTTTTTTTCATGTGTCAGGGGGAGCTGTCTTATGCGCTCCAGCTCTGTCATTGCAAAGACTTTGTCGGCGCCGTTCCTGAGCTTGTAGATGAGCTCGTTATAGGCGCTTATCTTAGCATCGAAATCATTCAGGGAATAGCCGCACTTGACTCTTTTCAGCCTGCCGTATACAGCCAGCTTGTATCCCTCAAGCTCTCTGCGGTATCTTGCGATATATTCATCTACTTTCTGCGGGTCTGTGCCGACAGCGACCACAGGTATAGGCTCAGCTATAAGAGCGTCAGCCTGATGTATAGCATTGACCTGAGGGATCTTTCCATCCTTGACATCTGCTACCAGCTTGTTGAGCCTTCCTATTTTTACTAATGCAGTACTGTGATCGTAGCCGTTAGGAACTTTGTCCAGGATGATCGCTTCCATTATGAGTACCTCCTTATGAGTCCTTTATCTTCCCATTAACGCTTCCGGGAGCTTTTCCTCAAGGGAAGACAGGGATTCATCGTATAGTATCGTAAACATGGGCATCCAGATCGGCGATAAAAGCGTCGATGCGGCCGCGGTCGTAGCCTGTCTTCCAGAGCAGGTGGAATTTTGCTTTCCGCAGAGGAAGCTGTCTTGCTTTTTCCAGCTCGTTCATTGCAAGGCTCCTGTTCATACCGCCATTGAAGGAAGCTATCACTTTGTTGTAGGCGAAGATCTTAGTTTCAACGCTCTCGCAGTCATAGCCTGATCTGACGCACTCGATCTTGGCGAAATCCGCAGCTCTGAACATGGTGAGCCTGGTCTCATATTCGTCAAGGATAAAATCCACCTTTTCCATTTCAAAGCCGTTGATGCTTTCGGCCAGAGGGACAGCCTTAAGTTCCTCAACTCTTTTTCGTACCTCTTCCTCGGTAAGACCGTCATACGTCAGACCTGTGAGAAGGTCGCGGTATTCGTGAAACCTTTCGTAAAAGTCGTTCCTGTCATAGCCGTGTTCGACTTTGAACAGTATCCTGCGTTCATCCATATCCGTTTATTTCTCTGAAGCTGCTTTTATCGGGCTGATGCCAGGGCGGCAGCTATCTGTCCTTCCAGATCGGCAATGTAATTGTCCGTATCTTCGACGGCAAAGCCGGTTTTTCCGAAAAATCCGTCCTTTTCCTTCCTGATGGGGCGCTGGCGGACCTTTTCCAGCTCGGGCATTATCTTTGAGCTGTCCATGCCTTCCTCCGCCATCATCAGCAGAGCGCTCAGAGCGTCGATCTTAGTAAGCACATCGGTTTTGTTATAGCCGCCTTTTTCGCTTCTGAGTACCTCAGATCTCATAATACCGCCCCCCTTATTGACAGCTGAAAGCTCAGCCGATTATCTCTTTTACCTTTATCTCGTTCTGTACCAGCTCAAGGTCGTTCTTTACCATACGCTCAACAAGCTGTGAGAAGTCGATCTCGCGCTTCCAGCCCAGTACCTTCTCAGCCTTTGAGGGGTCACCAAGGAGGATATCCACCTCAGCGGGACGGAAGAACTTCTTGTTTACCTTAACGATGGTCTTGCCGTTTTCCTTGTTGATACCGATCTCGTCAACGCCGCTGCCCTGCCACTGAACTTCTATGCCGACGTGCCTGAAGGCAGTCTCAACGAACTCGCGGACAGTTCTTGTCTCGTTTGTAGCGATAACGTAGTCATCGGGCTTGTCCTGCTGGAGCATGAGCCACATAGCGCGTACATAGTCCTTTGAGTGGCCCCAGTCACGCTTTGAGTCCATGTTTCCGAGCTCCATATATTCCTGTACGCCCAGCTTTATGCGGGCTGCTGCGTCTGTGATCTTACGTGTAACGAACTCTATTCCGCGGCGCTCAGACTCGTGGTTGAAGAGTATTCCCGAGCAGGCGAAAAGGCCGTAGCTCTCGCGGTAGTTCTTGGTGATCCAGTGGCCGTAGAGCTTTGCGACTCCGTAGGGGCTTCTGGGGTAGAAGGGAGTGGTCTCCTTCTGGGGTATCTCCTGTACCAGACCGAACATCTCCGATGTGGAAGCCTGATAGAAGCGAGCCTCGGGCTTTACTATGCGGATAGCCTCAAGCATATTTGTAACGCCGAGAGCGTCGATGTCGGCTGTGCCGAGGGGAGTGTCCCAGCTTGTGGCAACGAACGACTGAGCGGCAAGGTTGTATACCTCGTCAGCCTGAGAGATCTTCATTGCGGAGATAAGGGACACGGGATCGGTCATATCAGCATAGATAAGGTGGACTTTGTCCTTGAGGTGAGCGATGTTACCGTAGTCAACGGTAGCCTTTCTTCTCCATATACCGTAAACATTGTAGCCCTTTTCGAGCAGGAGCTCTGCCAGGTAAGAGCCGTCCTGTCCTGTGATACCTGTGATAAGTGCGTTTTTCATTTATATTACTCCTTTTTTGCAATTAAGCGTATATATCATACCGGAGACCTGAGCCTCCGATGTGTCATCATACCAGTTCGTCCCTGCCCTGCTCTTTCAGCTGAGCAATGACCTTTTTCACGTCCTGGGTGTTGTTTTTCGAGCAAACCAGCAGAACGTCATCGGTATCCACGATGATAATGTCCCTTGTGCCCACGGCAGCGATGAGACGCTTTCCGCCGCATACCGTAGTGCGCTTTGAGTCTATGGCGATAACGTCGCCGTCGATGAAGTTCTTGTCGTCATCGGTCTCGTTTATGCGCTCCACAGCCAGCCAGCTTCCCACGTCGTCCCAGCCGAAGCTTCCGGGGATAGTGTAGATGTGTCTTGCCTTTTCCATGATGCCGAAGTCCACGGACTCGCTTCTGAAGGCGGTGAACTCCTTCACCAGCACCTCGTTGAAGCTGTCAGTGCCGTAAGCCTGTCCTATGCGCATCGCGCCCTCATAGATGTCGGGCATGAGTTCCTTCAGGTTGAACATGATGGAGGAAATCTTCCACACGAACATACCGCTGTTCCAGAGGTATCTTCCCGAGGCAAGGTACTCCTTGGCGGTGGGGAGGTCGGGCTTCTCAACGAAGCGCTCAACGGCGTAGACATCGCCCTTTTCCTCGCCGAAATTGATGTAGCCATAGCCTGTTTCGGGGTACTCTGGAGTGATACCGATAGTGACGAGGCGCTTGCCCTTTTCCGCAGAGCGTATAGCCTTTTTCAGCGTATTGAGGTAGATGTCCTCATAGCCGATAAGGTGGTCGGAGGGGAGCACCAGCATAATGGCGTCCTCATATTTCCTGCCGATGACTGCCGCCGCAAAGGCTATGCAGGGAGCTGTGTTCCTTGCGCAGGGCTCAGCCAGGATATTCTCCTTCGGTATATCGGGGAGCTGGTCAAGCACCAGCTCGGTGTATGCTGCATTGGTCACGATAAAAATGTCCTCAGCCTCAACAATGGGGCGGAGCCTTTTCACCGTTTTCTGTATCATGGTCTCGCCGTCCTTTGTCAGCGAGAGGAACTGCTTTGGTGTTGCGTTGCGGCTCTTGGGCCAGAAACGCTCTCCTCTGCCGCCTGCCATGATAACTGCTGTGATCTTCATCTGCTGTTCTCCTTTTTCTCTTCTGTGAACTTCGGCGCCAGAACGTTCTCGTCTATTTCGGCGTTGTTCTTTGGCGGGAAGAACATGGTCTTTATAGTCATGAGTATTATCTGAAGGTCCAGACGTATCGAGTAATTCTCGATATACATCAGGTCCATTTTTAGCTTGTCATAGGGGGTGGTGTCATAGGCGCCCGTTACCTGTGCATAGCCCGTAAGTCCTGCCTTTACCTTAAGACGGAAGCCGAATTCCGGCATTTCCTTCTTGTACTCCTCGGTAAGCTCGGGACGCTCGGGGCGCGGTCCTACCACGGACATATCGCCCTTGAGAATGTTGAGAAGCTGTGGAAATTCGTCCACTCTGAACTTTCTCAGTATCTTTCCCACGGGAGTTATGCGCTCGTCCTCCTCTGTGGCGAGACGCGCCTTGCCGTCCTTTTCCGCGTCAACTATCATGCTGCGGAACTTGTATACGTAGAATTCCCTGCCGTGTAGGGTCAGGCGCTTCTGCTTGTAGAACACGGGACCGCGGTCATAGAGCTTTACCGCTATAGCTGCTATTATCATGAAGGGCGCGGCAGGTATCAGCGCTATCAGCGAGAATATGATGTCGAAGGTGCGCTTGATGAGCTGCTGCTCGAAATCCAGACCGTAGTTGCGGCACAGCATGAGGGGAGTGTCGAAAAGGCGTATATCGTCGGCTCCTCTTATTATAATATCTGATATTTTGGGGGCTATATACGCGCGTTTTGAGTGCTCGAAGCAGAATTTCAGGTAGTCGTTTCTCTGCTCGGCAGGTATATCGCAGACGATAGCGCCCTCGTATTTCATTATGAGCTCTCTCACCTTTTCGGGGGGCTCGGTTATGCTTATGGACTCGCATATCATGTACTTGTCCACGCGCTGGCTCATTTTCAGCACCAGAGCTGCCGCCTGATGGCTTCTGTAGATGATGACCAGCTTTCTGGGCGGGTATATCATGAAGTAGAGCTTTCCCGCCAGCAGGGTCCACAGGGCGATGACTCCCATATCCACGCAGGACATGAATATGACAGGTGAAACCGCCATGAAATGTCTGCCGATAAGGCTGATGAGGAAGTACGACACCGTGTTGACGCATATCATGGATATCATTTGTGAATAGAGCATATCAGTTTTCTTGAGATAGCCCAGCTTGAAGCCGCCATAGGCTCTGAAAAACAGCCATACCAGCAGACAGTAGATAGAGATGAGTACCCAGTTTCCACGCCTGTAGTAGGGGAGGATTATCTCCTCGCTGTAGTTTCTGTACCACACAAAGGCGAATATACCTGTGAGCATACCCAGAAGCAGCATACTGGAGATAAAGGTGACAAATCTTTTATAAAGGTCCTTGTTTTTGTTCATAATCCTTATCCGTTTACCGTGACGGACACAGTCTCCTTATAGTTCTTTTTGTTTGTTTCTTTCTACTCAGCCGCATGAAGCGGCACAAAGTTATTATAACAAATCGTCGGAGCTATGTCAATACGGAACGGCGGAAAGGGCAATAAATGCACATCTTTTGCAGCATATTGCACAAATACTCAGCTGCCCGATACGGTACAGTTCGGATAGTAGTGAGCCAGTATCTCCTGCCAGCTGCTGCCTTCGGAAGCCATGGCGTCGGCGCCGTACTGGCTCATGCCCACGCCGTGTCCGAAGCCCTTTGTGGTGATGATGATCTCATCTCCCTCACAGCGCACATCGAAGGCGGCGGAGCGCAGGTCAAGGGCTGCGCGGAGCTGACTTCCCGTGACGGTGCGGTCTCCCGCCGAGACCTCCGGCACTGTTCCCGAGCCGGAGACTGTGAGTATCCTCAGCCATTCCTCATTATTATCTCCTAAGCTGACGCCCTCAAAGGCTGTTTCCAGAGCGGTCTTCAGCTCCTCTGCCGTGAACCGCTTGTCCTCGCGGAATTTCGGCGCCGTCAGGTCGGAGCGGCTGTCCACCTCCACAAGGTAGTCCACAGGGGAGCCCCAGGCGTTCTCGGCGCTTTCTGTAAAGCCTGCCGACATGGAGTGGAAGGCGGCAATGATAGGAGCTCCGTCATAGGTGAGGATATAGGGCAGGACCTCATCGGCAGCTGCGGATATTTTCCTGTAGTCCCGTTCAAAGCGGTCACCGAACCGCTCCTTTATCTCCTCTTTGGTGAAAAAGCCCTGATATTTTGAAGTATCGTCGGAAAAGTCTGCGCCCATAAGCTCCGGAGTGGGGGACTCGCTCTCGCGGAGACGCTGACGCTCGGCGTAGGTGTGGGCGGCAACAGCCTGTGCCTTCAGAGCCTCCTCCCCGAAGGAGGCAGGCATCTCCGCGCAGACCGCTCCGATGACGTAGTCGCGGACGGACACCTCCATGACCTGTCCGCTCTCTGTGTCCAGCACCTTGTAGGGCTTGTCGGAAAACGAGGGGATATCGGCAGAACTGCTGCTTGGTAAGGGCGATTTCACGGGCAGAACGGTAATGCTGCCGGCTTCCTTCACAGATCCCTTTCCCGTGGCGGCAGGAAGGGCAGGGATCACCGTCACCGAGAGTATGAGCAGCAGAGCTGCGGCAAAGTGTTTTTTCATAAGCTTCTCCTTTCGGCAGAATGTACAGGAACATACGTTTTATACTATACCTTTATATTGGAAATAACATTTGACATCACTCTGAATATGGTGTATAATTAATAATGAATATGTTTTAGGAGTGTGATCATGATGCCGTCATACATTTCAGGCGCCAATATTACAGATTTATGCGGGAGACTTGCGGATAATACCGTTATCGAACCGTCTCTCTATGAAAAATATCATGTCAAGAGAGGACTTCGCAACAGCGACGGCACAGGTGTAATGGCAGGTATCACCAATATCTGCAACGTACACGGATATGTTATGAACGAGGGCGAAAGAGAGCCTATCCCCGGTCAGCTCATCTACAGAGGCTATAATATCAACGACCTCGTTGAGAACGTAGAAGCAGATGACCGCTACGGCTATGAGGAGACTGCTTTCCTCCTTCTTTTCGGCCATCTTCCCAATGTGAAGGAGCTCAAGACCTTCAGCTCCTATATCTCCGTAAAGAGAGACCTCCCCAACGGCTTCGTTGAGGATATGATACTCAAGGCTCCCTCAAAGAATATCATGAACAAGCTTGCACGTTCCGTGCTGGCTCTGTATTCCTACGATGACGAGTGCGAGAACAAGGGGCTTGAGAACGAGATGCGCACCGCGGTAAGCCTTATCGCAAAAATGCCTGTCATCATGGCTAACGCCTATCAGGTAAAGCGCAGAGTATTCGACAACCAGAGCATGATAATGCATCCCATAAATTATGAGGAGAACACTGCACAGTGTATACTTTCCTTCCTCCGTCCCGACAGACAGTACACCAAGGACGAGGCTCAGATGCTGGACCGGCTCCTTATGCTCCAGGCTGAGCACGGCGGCGGAAACAACTCCACCTTCACCTGCCGCGTACTGACATCATCGGGCACAGACCCCTATTCCGCTTACTCCTCAGCTATATGCTCCCTCAAGGGGCCACGTCACGGCGGCGCAAACCTCCAGGTGATACATATGCTGGATAACTTCAAGGAGAACATAAAGAACTGGGAGGATGAGGGCGAGGTCGCTGACTATATGCGCAAGACCCTCCGCAAGGAGACCAACGACCATTCCGGCCTTATATACGGCATGGGCCATGCGGTATATACCGTTTCCGACCCCCGTGCAGTAATACTCAAGAAAAAGGCTTTCGAGCTTGCAAAGGGCAGAGAGATAGAGGCTGAATTCCGCCTCCTTGAGACCATCGAGAGGCTCACTCCCGAGATATTCAAGGAAATGAAGGGCAGCACCAAGGCTATGTGTGCCAACGTGGATATGTATTCTGGTCTGGTTTACAGAATGCTGGGCATACCCGATGAGCTGTTCACTCCTCTCTTTGCAGTTGCCCGTATGGCAGGCTGGGCTGCACACCGTATGGAGGAGATACTCACAGGCGGAAGGATAATCCGTCCGGCTTACAAGGCTATCGCCAAGGAAAAGGAATACATAAAGCTCACCGAACGTGAGTGATCTTACGGATATGAAAAAGATACAGGCTTTCTTCACAGCCCTCATGACGGGGGCTGCGCTTACGGGCTGTTCCTTCGGCGCAAGCATAGACACACTTATGTCACCGCCGAAGCTGAGCGTCGAGGAGGAGCAGATATACTCTGCACTGACAAACTCCATCGGCACTTCCATAAGCCTTAAATACCCCAAGTCGGGAAAGTATCTCTCGGCTTTCATCATAGAGGACATCGACGGCGACGGCGATAACGAAGCCCTGGTCTTCTACGAGAGGAACAACCATGCCGCGGACGAAAACCCGCTGCGCATAAAGCTTCTCGAGAAGGAGGGCGGCAAGTGGAGCTCGGTGTACGATACTGCTGCGGAAGGCACTGAGATCGAAAAGGTCATGATCTCAAAGCTGGGCTCCAGTGACAGGATAAACATCATTATCGGCACCGGCATGATAAACCGTTCGGAAAAGAACGTCTCTATCTACAACTGCGTTGACGGCGTCCTTGAGGAGCCTATATTCTCCGACTCCTATGCCTTTTTCGACGTCAAGGACCTTGACATGGACGGCGAAATGGAGTTCCTGCGGCTCACGGGAGCCTCGGGCGGCACAGAGGCTGCGGTAGAGGCTTACAAGCTGCATGAGGACGGCACATACGACAGAGCGTGGCAGCCCCTCAGCGGCAGCTTCACGGAATTTGACAACATAAGCTACGGCAAGGTGGGAAGCGTGAAAACGGGACTGTATATCGACGCGGTCTCGGGCACGGGCTCCATTCAGACCGATGTGGTATATATGGATGACGGTGCTCTCCACAAGGTGTTCAACACTCCCGAGGAGTCGGCAGATACCGTTCGTCCCGCAGGCTGCACCTGCTTCGATGTGGACGGGGACGGAAGTCCCGAGATACCTGTCCAGTATGTAGCTCCCGGCTATGAGGACTCGGAGGAGGGCGAAAAGCTCAGACTCACCGACTGGATGCAGGTAAGCAATGATTTCAAGCTTGAGAAAAACTATACCTCATACTACAGCGTAAATGACGGCTATATCTTCCTTTTTCCCGATAAATGGGAGAATATGGTCACCGTCAAGCGCGATATCGTCAATGATGAGATAGTATTCTGCACCTACGGCGATGAAGGCATGGGCAGGAAGCTGCTCCATATCTTCTGCGCAGAGGACCAGCCCTCAAGAGAGGACAGGATCTCAGGCGGATATATGCTCATGCATACCAAGGGCGAATCCGCTTATCTCGCCTGTTTGTCGTCAGAACCGGACACCGGCGGAGACGGACTTTCCATCACTGCGGGAGACGCCGCGGTAGGATTCAGATACAGAGACTGACCACGCAGCAAGTGCTGCTTATATAACAGGAAACTCACACAAAAAGGAGTGGAAAACCGATAAAACGTATACTTATCTGCGAGGACGAGGACACTATCCGCGAATTCGTTGTCATAAACCTCAAGCGTGCAGGCTATGACGTTGTGGACGTAAACTGCGGAGAGGCTGCGCTCAAGACCTTTGAGGCTGAGCACGGCAACTTCGATATAGTTCTCCTTGATATAATGATGCCCGGTATCGATGGCTTCACCGTGTGCAAGAAGATACGCGAGAAAAGCTCTACCATAGGCATTATCATGCTCACCGCAAGGACTCAGGAGATGGACAAGGTCAGCGGCCTCATGATAGGCGCCGATGACTACATCACCAAGCCCTTTTCTCCCTCTGAGCTCACTGCAAGAGTGGACGCTATTTACCGCCGCGTCTGCATGAGCTTCATCAAGAACGAGAAGCAGTCCGTCATCGAGAGCGGTCCCTTCGTGCTGAACCTCAAGAGCCGCACCGTCACCAAGAACGGCGAGCAGATAGAGCTCACTCAGGTGGAGTACCAGATACTTGAGTTCTTCATGAACAACAAGAATACAGCTCTTGACCGCGCCAGCATTCTCGACCACATCTGGGGCGAGAGCTACTACGGCGACGATAAGATAGTCGATGTAAATATCAGACGTATCAGAATGAAGATAGAGGAAGAGCCCTCAAACCCCAAGTATATCATAACTATCTGGGGCTACGGCTATAAATGGAATGATATGCAGTAATGGCTAAAAAGAGTATCACAAAGCGCTGGATATTCAACAACCTGGGCGTTGTAGTGCTGGCGCTCCTCGTCATAGATATGGTAATAGTCTATGCGATACAGAATTACTTCTACAGCTCTGCAAGGCAGTATCTCGTCTCAAAGATAAACGCCGTCACCAGTATCCTGAGTATGCACTCTCAGGACAGCTCGGCGAATTTCTCCGCAGAGATGAGAAATATGCTTGAGACCTTCAACGAGAAGGACAAGATAGAGCTGATGGCTATAAACTCCAAGGGAAGAGTTGTTCTCACCTCATCGGGCTTCTCGCCTGACGAGGACGATCCCATGCCCGATTACCAGGAGGCTCTTGAAAAGAACGAGGGCTCCCATGTGTACAGGCTCAGCGGCGGCGAAAAGGTGCTGGCAGTGTCAGTGCCCATAAACTCAATGAGCAATGAGTACAGCGCCATGAGAATGGTCACCTCCCTTACGGAGATAGACAACACCATCAAGACCTATACGGCAGCAGTGACCATAATCTGCCTCATTATCATTCTCATCATCATCATCACGGGCCTTTACTTTGCGGGCTCTATCGTCCGCCCCATAAGGCAGATAAGCGGTATCGCAAGAAAGTATGCCATGGGCGACTTCACCACCCGTATCGATAATGACAGCGATGACGAGATAGGCGACCTGTGTACCGCCATAAACAATATGGCTGACGAGCTGTCTACAGCCGAGGCTATGAAGAATGAGTTCATATCGTCGGTGTCACATGAGCTGAGAACTCCCCTCACCGCTATAAAGGGCTGGGCGGAGACCCTCATGATAGACGGCGGCGGAAGTCCCGATACCATGAAGAAGGGCGTCGGCGTCATCGTCAACGAGACAGAGCGTCTTTCACAGATGGTAGAGGAGCTCCTTGACTTCTCCCGTATGCAGAACGGTCATTTCACCCTCCAGAACGCCAATATGGACATTCTGGCGGAGCTGGGTGACGCGGTCCTCATATACAGCGACAAGGCAAGGCGCGAAAACAAGCAGATAATCTACGATGAGCCCGAGATGCTGCCCTTCGTCTACGGCGACAAGAACCGCATCAGACAGGTGTTCATCAATGTTATAGACAACGCGGTGAAGTACTCCTCCGACGGGGATACGGTCACCATAAAGGCTTACGAAAAGGGAGACAGCGTTATAGTTTCCGTAGCCGATACGGGCTGCGGCATAAAGCAGTCTGACCTTGCCAAGGTAAAGACGAAATTCTACAAGGCTAACCACACACGCCGCGGCTCGGGCATAGGTCTCGCCGTTGCGGACGAGATAATCAGTATGCACGGCGGCTCTGTCGACATCGACAGCGAGGGCGAGGGTAAGGGTACTACCGTGACCATAACTCTCCCTGCCGTAAAGCAGTAAGGCACATCACATTACCCAATTCAACAAGGTGGAAAAATGAGTAAAAACAACAGTTCACAGGAAAAATTCAAGTCCAAGATAGGCGGACAGGCGCTTATCGAGGGCATAATGATGCTGGGACCCAATACGGGAGCTATGGCCTGCCGCCTTCCCGACGGCACCATAGACCTTGAGACCTGGGAGGAGAATAACGGAAAGGGTGCTCCCTGGTACAAGAAAACTCCTCTTGTAAGGGGCTGCACCAACTTTGTCACCTCACTGGTCAAGGGCTATAAGTACATGATGAAGTCTGCGGAGAAGCAGATGACAGATGATGACGAGGAAGAGGAAAAGAAAAAGAAGGATAAGACAGAGACTGCTGACGCCGCAGAGGCTGCTGCGGATACTGCCGCTGCTCCTGCTGAGGAAGCTGTCAAGGCGCCCGCAGAGAAAAAGGAGAGCAGCTCCAACGATATAATAATGTATATCGGCATTATCCTGGGAGTTGCCCTGGCTATAGGTCTTTTCGTATTCCTGCCCAAGTGGCTGGTGGGACTTATCCCCTCTATAAAGGAGCACAGGATACTCCGCTCACTCCTTGAGGGCATAGTCAAAATAGTGCTTTTCGTGTCCTATATGTGGATAGTGAGCCTTACGAAGGATATAAAGAGGCAGTATATGTACCACGGCGCCGAGCATAAGACCATTGCCTGCCATGAGGCGGAGCTCCCTCTCACAGTGGAGAACGTCCGCAAGCAGATACGCTTCCACAAGCGCTGCGGAACCAGCTTCATATTCATAGTGCTCATAATCAGCATACTGGTGATGTGCCTTGTGCCCTTTACAGTAACATGGCAGAGAATAGTTGCTTCACTGGTGCTCCTTCCCGTTGTTGTGGGACTTTCCTATGAGTGCATAAGGATAGCGGGAAATAACGATAATCTGTTCACAAGGATACTGTCCGCTCCAGGACTGGCTATGCAGCGCATAACCACCCGCGAGCCCGATGACAGCATGATAGAGATAGCTATTGCGGCTATGAAGCCCTGTATCCCCGAGAATAAGGAGGAGGACAGGTGGTGACCCGGGGAGAGCTCTTTGCACAGGTCCGCAGTCTTATCGCTCAGCGCGATGAGGAGACTGCCGATTTCGATGCAAACTGTATCTTTCAGGACCTTCTGGGAGAGCGCAATCCCATGTTCTCACCGAAAATGCCCGTTTCCGAGGAAACGGCGGCGGAGATACTCGCCCTTGCAGAGCGCAGGGCTCAGGGCTATCCCCTCCAGTATCTGCTGGGACAGTGGGAGTTCTGGGGCTGCCGTTTCAAGGTGGGGGAGGGAGTTCTCATACCCCGTCCCGATACCGAGACTCTGGTGGAGCAGGTGCTGGACATCTGCCGCAGAGAGGGACTGAGAGCCCCAAAAATAGCCGACCTTTGCAGCGGAAGCGGCTGTATAGCCGTGGCTCTGAAAAAGGAGCTCCCTGAGGCTGAGGTCTACGCTGTGGAGCTGTCGGAAAAGGCGCTCGCTTATCTCAGACAGAATACGCAGCTCAACGGCTGCGGCGACATACATATAATACAGGGAGATGTGCTGAAGCGGGAGACCGCCCGTTCCCTCATGGGACTGGATATACTGGTCAGCAATCCCCCATACCTCACTTCAAAGGATATGAGCGAGCTCATGACTGAGGTCACATATGAGCCTGCGGAGGCGCTTTTCGGCGGCGAGGACGGTCTCGGCTTCTACAGGGCGCTGACTCAGCTCTGGAAGGTATCCGTGAAGGAGGGCGGCTTCATCGCCTATGAATTCGGCATGGGTCAGCATGAGGACGTAAAGGACATTCTGGAAGCAAACAGCTTCACCGATGTGGAGCTGAGACAGGACGGCGGAGGTATCATAAGAACTGCCGCCGCAAGGAATATAATAGTAAACAGACCTGCGTGACGCAGGCAGGACAGGAGGAAATCCCAATGGCTAAGAAGGAACTTGCTAAGAAGCCTACCGTTGTGAGAGTTACTACAAGAGAGGACAAGAAGACTGCTCTTGAGGGTGCTCTCAAGCAGATAGAAAAGAAGTACGGCGCAGGCGCTGTTATGCGTCTGGGACAGACCAAGACCCTCAACGTTGACGCTATCCCCACAGGCTCCATGACACTGGACATGGCGCTGGGCATAGGCGGCGTCCCCAGAGGACGTATCGTTGAGATATACGGCCCCGAGAGCTCAGGTAAGACCACCGTTGCTCTCTCCATCGTGGCTCAGGCTCAGAAGGCAGGCGGCGAGGCTGCTTTCATCGACGTTGAGCACGCCCTTGACCCCGTGTACGCACAGGCTCTCGGCGTCAACATCGACGACCTCCTCGTTTCACAGCCCGACAGCGGTGAGCAGGCTCTGGAGATCGCAGAGGCCCTTATCCGTTCAGGCGCTATCGACGTGATAGTTCTTGACTCTATCGCTGCTATGACTACCCGTGCCGAGATCGACGGCGAAATGGGCGACCTCCATGTAGGTCAGCTTGCCCGTCTTATGTCACAGGCTATGAGAAAGCTGACGGCGGCTATATCCAAGTCCAACTGTGTAGCCATTTTCATCAACCAGATCCGTGAGAAGATCGGTGTTATGTACGGAAACCCCGAGACTACCCCCGGCGGACGTGCTCTGAAGTTCTATTCATCTGTCCGTATCGAGGTAAGAAAGGGCGAGGTCATCAAGTCGGGTACAGACGTTATCGGCGCCTGCACACGCTGCAAGATAGTTAAGAACAAGGTTGCTCCTCCCTTCAAGGAGTGCGAGTTCGACCTTATGTACGGTACGGGAATTTCCCGTACAGGCGAGGTGCTTGACCTTGCCGTTGACCTTGACATCATCAAGAAGGGCGGCTCATGGTTCAGCTACAAGGATCAGAAGCTGGGACAGGGACGTGACAACGTCAAGGAGCTCCTTCAGAACGACGAGAACCTCATGAAGGAGATCGAGGAGCAGATCCTTGCCCGCAAGGACGAGCTGAAGGCTGCTGCTCCAAAGAAGGGCAAGAAGGACGCCGACAGTGCGGCTCCCGCTGCTGCCGGGAAGGCACCCGCTGAGGACGGCGGCGCAAATGACGACGTTCTTGCAAACTTCGATGAGAACTTTGAGGAGTTCACTCCTGCTGAGGAATAATGAAGATATTATCGGTAACACGATACAAGGGCTCTACCTTTGAGGCAGAGCTGGACGACGGGCGGAAGCTCTATCTCCATGCGGACATAATCACCGATTTCGGTATACGCTCAGGCATGGAGACCGACCGCGACACCCTTAGAAAGATAATTTACGCCTCCAACTTCCGCAGAGCCTATCAGAGGGCGCTGTACCTGCTGGATTACAGGGACTACACCTACAAGGAAATGCTGGAGAAGCTGGTGGATAACTATAAAAGCGAGGCACTGTGCACGGCAGTCATGAAAAGGCTCACCGAGCACGGCTTCATCGACGACGAGAGATATGCCGAGCGTATGGCGCGAAAGCTGGTGGAGTCAAAGCACTACGGCTTCCGCCGCTCAAAAAGAGAGCTGATGCAGAAGGGGATAAGCGAGTTTATCGCCGAGGACGCTCTTGAGCCCTACGCCGACAGCTTCCGCGAGAACCTTGATGAGCTTTTGCGGACAAAACACTCACGCTATCTGACAGACCGTGAGGACAGAAAATCAATTGAAAAGGTCAAGAACGCTCTTGTGAGATACGGCTACGACTATACAGACATAAACCGTGCCGTTAAGGACTACTTCGAGAACGTATATGACCCCGAGGAGGAAAACTGATATGGCGATCAAGGTGGGAATGGTTTCTCTTGGCTGTTCAAAGAACCTTGTAGATTCGGAGCGTATGCTCTACAAGCTGAGAAGTCACGGCTATCAGCTGGTGACAGAGCCCGGACTTGCCGATGTGGCAGTAGTCAATACCTGCGGCTTTATAAAGTCCGCAAAAGAGGAGGCTATCGACACCATTCTTGAACTGGGCAAGCTCAAGGAGGAGGGCACACTTAAAAAGATAATCATCACAGGCTGCCTCGTTGAGAGGTACAAGGAGGAGGCTGCTGAGCAGTTTCCCGAGGCAGACGCTGTTATAGGCATAGGAAATACCAAGGATATCGTTGACGTTCTGGACCACGTTCTTGAGGGCGAAAGATATGTCTGTTTCGCGCCCAAGCTGGACGCGGAGCTCAGCGGAGAGAGAGTCATCTCAACTCTGCCCTTCTTCACATATCTCAAGATAGCCGAGGGCTGCTCCAACTGCTGTACCTACTGCGCTATCCCCATGATAAGGGGAAAGTTCCGCAGTGTACCCATGGAGGATATACTCAGGGAAGCACGCTATCTCGCAGAAAACGGCGTTACCGAGCTGGTGGTCATCGCTCAGGATACCGCTCAGTACGGCAAGGACCTCTACGGTGAGCAGAAGCTCCCGGAGCTTCTCAGCGAGCTCTGCAAGATCGAAGGTCTGCGCTGGATACGCACCCTTTACTGCTATCCCGAGCGCATTACCGACGAGCTTCTGGACGTTATCGCAAGAGAGGATAAGCTGGTGAAGTATCTGGAGATACCCATTCAGCACTGCAACGGCGAAATCCTCAAACGCATGAACCGCTGGGGCGACACCGAAAAGCTGGAGGAGCTGTTCAGGCATATCCGCGAAAAGGTGCCCGGCATCATACTCAGGACCACCCTTATAACAGGCTTTCCCGGAGAGACCGAGGAGCAGTTCGAGGAGCTGGCTGAGTTCGTGAAGAGAATCCGCTTTGACAGGCTGGGCTGCTTTGCATATTCCCGTGAAGAGGGCACAAAGGCTTACGATATGCCCGATCAGATAGATGAGGAGACCGCTTCTCACCGCGCTGACATAATTATGGAGCAGCAGATGCTCATCAGCTGCGAAAACAACGAAAAACTCATGGGCGCGGAGCTTACCGCTGTGGTGGAGGGCTTCGACAGGTTCGGCGAGTGCTGGTTCGGAAGAACTCCCCTCGACGCACCCGATATCGACGGAAAGGTGTTCTTTACGTCCGAAACGCCCCTTGAGATCGGTGAATACGTCACTATCAGGATCACCGATACCCTTGATTACGACCTTATAGGAGAGGTGATAAGCAAATGAATCTGCCAAATAAGCTGACTCTGCTGAGAGTCATACTTATTCCGTTTTTTCTGCTCTTTATGTACATCGACATACCGTTCCATTACGGTATCGCTCTGGTGATATTCGCAGCCGCCTCCATTACGGACGCTCTCGACGGAAAAATAGCAAGAAAACGCAATCTGGTAACTAATTTCGGAAGGTTCCTGGACCCCCTTGCGGATAAGGTGCTTGTCATCGCCGCACTTACGGTCTTCGTGGAGCTTAGCGAGGTGAACATGGGAGCAATACCGCTCATCATCATTACCGCCAGGGAATTCATGGTCTCGGGACTGAGGCTCCTCGCCGCAAACAGCGGTGTGGTCGTTGCCGCAGGTATATGGGGCAAGCTAAAGACCGCCTTTACCATGGTAGCTATCGTGGCTATACTGTTCTGGCTGTGTCTCTGCTTCGATCTCAGTATCGATTTCCCCGACGGCTTCAGGAACGCTGTGGACAATATCCTCGTTCCCGTTCTGGTATGGATCTCCACCGTTCTCACCGTTATCTCGGGAGCTGTATATCTCAAGGGCTACTGGCACCTTATCGACTCCGATAAATGATCCGTTGTATTTCTGAAAGGAGTAAAAAATGAAACACTGTGCAGGTCAGATAAAATATCTGGTTGCAATAAAGGAACTGTCCGACACAGAGGAGTACGTCCGCTGTGTGACTATATCCCGTCATCTGGGAGTTTCCAGACCCAGCGTCAGCAAGATGCTCAGGTGCCTGGCGAACTGCGGATATGTGTATGAGGACTTCTGCAACAGCGTTGTACTCACTCCCGAGGGTGAAAAGGCTGTTGACGAGATATTCTCCTCATTCAATGAGGTGTATATGTTCTTCCACAAGTTCCTGAAGCTTCCAAAGGAGGAGGCACACGAGCAGGCAATAAAGTTCATCACGGACTTTCCCCATGACACCTGTGAGCGCCTCAAGGGAATAGTAAAACGCACACTGAGAAAAAAGAGTGCATAAGTAAATCAGGATTTTGCTTTGCAAAATCCTGATTTTAGCCATTATCCCTTAGCCGTTAGCATAATGCAGGGGCGGATATTATCCGTTCGGTAATAAAGCGGCGAAGCCGCTTCCTGATGGCTGATTGCTAAAGGCTAACAGCTTTGGAATTTATTCAAATAAACCAAATGCCCCTGAGTGTTACAAACACTCAGGGGGCAAAACTTTTATGTGGGTATCCGGCTTATGTGTACCGTTTTTTATGTCACAGCTTACATAAGCTCGCAGATAAGATTTGAGAACTCTACGGGATCCTCAATGCTCATTCCCTCGATAAGGAGAGCCTGATCGTAGAGGAGCTTTGCGTACTTGCCGATCTTTTCCTTGTCTCCGCCCTCGCTGATTGACTTCAGCTTGCCGAAGATCTCGTGGTCGGGATTGATCTCAAGGACGCGCTGTGCGTGTATCTTCTGGTCTGTGGGCATGGAGTTGAGCACCTTCTCCATCTCAAGTGAGATCTCGCCTTCGCTGGTGAGGCATACGGGGTGGGACTTCAGCCTCTGTGAGAGAGCTACCTTTGTTACCTTGCCGTTCAGAGCCTCCTGGAGCTCCTTGAGCAGGTCTGCGCTCTCCTCCTCCTTAGCCTTGAGCTCTTCTTTCTTCTCGGGAGTGTCAAGACCCAGATCGTCGGCGGATACAGACTTGAATTCCTTGTCCTTGTACTTCATCAGTGACTTTATTGCAAATTCGTCGATATTGTCGGTGAGGTAGAGTATCTCGAAGCCGTTGTCCTTGACAAGCTCTGTCTGGGGGAGCTGCTCGATACGGGCAACGCTCTCGCCTGTTGCGTAGTAGATGTACTTCTGATCCTCGCGCATTGCGGTAACGTACTCGTCAAGAGTTACAAGCTTATGCTCGTTTGATGAGGTGAACATCAGCAGATCCTGGAGCTTCTCCTTGTTCATGCCGAAGTCGCTGTATATACCGTATTTGAGCTGTAAACCGAAAGCCTTCCAGAACTCCTCATACTTCTCACGCTCGTTCTTGAGCATTTTCTTCAGCTCGTTGCTGATGGTCTTTTCTATGCTCTTTGCGATGACCTTCAGTTGTCTGTCGTGCTGGAGCATCTCACGGGAGATGTTCAGGGACAGGTCTTCGGAGTCCACAAGGCCCTTCACGAAGCTGAAATAATCTGGGAGCAGGTCTGCGCACTTGTCCATGATGAGGACGCCGTTTGAGTAGAGCTGGAGTCCCTTCTCGTACTCCTTTGAGTAATAGTCAAAGGGAGCCTTTGAGGGAATGTAGAGCAGGGCGTTGTATGAGGGCATCTCATTGCTGATATGAGCGTATTTGAGAGGCTCGTTGTAATCAAAGAACTTCTCTGTGTAGAAGTGCTTGTAGTCCTCCTCCTTGAGCTCGTTTTTGTTCTTCTTCCACAGGGGCACCATGCTGTTGAGGGTCTCAACTTCGATGTAATCCTCATATTCAAGGGGCTTGTTAGCCTTCTTGTCCTCCTCGGACTGCTCCTTGGGACGGCTGTGTGATACCTCCATCTTGATGGGGAAGCGGATATAGTCGGAGTACTTGGTGACGAGGGACTTTATCCTGTACTGGTCAAGGAACTCTGTGTAGTTCTCGTCCTCGGTATCGTCAAGGAGCTCCAGGATTATCTCGGTACCTGCGGACTTCTTGTCGGCTTCTGTGACAGTATAGCCGTCAACGCCCTCGGACTCCCACTGATAAGCCTTATCGCTGCCGTAAGCCTTTGAGATAACGGTGACCTTCTTTGCTACCATGAACGCGGAGTAGAAGCCTACACCGAACTGTCCGATTATCTGGTTATCGTCCTCAAGCCTGTTCTCATTCTTGAACTTGAATGAGCCGCTGTTGGCGATAGTACCAAGGTTGTTCTCCAGCTCCTCCTCGGTCATGCCGATACCGTTATCGGTTATTTTGAGGGTACGGCTGTCCTTGTCTGCGGAGATCCAGATGGCGAAATCGTCTTTATTGAGGCCGACCTTGTCGTCGGTGAGTGATTTGAAATACAGCTTATCGATAGCGTCGCTGGCGTTGGAGATAAGCTCACGGAGGAAGATCTCCTTATGAGTATAGATCGAGTGGATCATCATATCGAGAAGTCTTTTGGACTCTGCTTTGAACTGTTTGGTTTCCATTTATAACATCTCCATAGTAGAATTAGCACTCTATCTCTTAGAGTGCTAAAACAAGTATATAACTTTTACAGGTACAAAGTCAAGTGGGAGAGGAAATGTTTACAATTTGTTCATATTTATGCTTCCCCTTTTCAGTCTTGACAAAACCCTGCGCTATGGTATATAATAGTGATTAGTGGTCAGTGCTTAGTGCATAGCTATGCGGCTGACCGGCAATAACCAAAAGGCGTAGCAGTCAGAGTAGCTTTTCTGCGGACATTCAGAGAGTGTGCGGTCGGTGTGAGTACACGGTCGGGAGAGGTGAAGTGCGGCTGTCGGCTTCGACAGGGAAGCGCGTTTGCGTGTGTATCTGACGGCGTTTCGTCCGCGTTAAGGATAAGATGAGTTCAAGACGGAGTGGAAACGAGCATTTGCGCCTCCGAGGTATACCCTCGGGGGCTTTTGTATTGTAAGGAGGCGGAGATGAATATTATTAAATATCCCTCTGACGAGGCTTTTGACGAGGCTATGAAATCCGACAGCAGGCTTCTCGGAGCTGTCAGCCTTGACGGCAGCACAGCCTATGTGGGTGCGGCAGAGACCGTGGGCGACCATATCGCACTTCTTGAAGCTGTGGGTGAGGAGAGCCCCTCGGGATTTTTCAGGCTCAGCTTCGACAGTATCACCGCGGACTGGACCTTCTCCTGTCCTAAGAGCTACAAGGGCATAGCGCAGGACAATGAGCGCATGGGAGCCTACTACCGCGACGGTCTGCGCATTATCCCCGAGTTTCTGGTAATGCTGGGCTATTTCTCAAAGCTGAAGATAAAAAATCCACCGCCCGAGATATGGTCGTTTTGATGCGTAATTGTTGCATGAACGATAATTGATCTGTAGGGGACGGCGTCCCACATATATCCGTAAAATGTGAAGAAATGCGGACGCCCGATGGGCGTCCCTGCAAAATATATTCTGGAGGAAAAAGTATGCAGTTATATAACTCATTATCACACAAAAAGGAAGAATTCGCGCCAAATGAGGAGGGCAAGGTAAATATGTACACCTGCGGTCCTACCGTATACCACTACGCCCACATAGGCAACCTGAGAAGCTACATTATGGAAGACATACTGGAGAAGGCTCTCCGCTTCGAGGGCTATGAGGTGAACCGCGTCATGAACATTACAGACGTCGGACACCTGACCAGCGACGGCGACACAGGCGACGATAAAATGCTCAAGGGCGCAAAGCGTGAGCACAAGACTGTCATGGAGATAGCAAAGTTCTACACAGACGCTTTCTTCGGCGACTGCGAAAAGCTCAATATCAAGAAGCCTGATACAGTAGTTCCCGCAACTACCTATATAGATGAATTTATCCGCGTTATCAGCACCCTTATGGACAAGGGCTATGCCTATGAGGCAGGCGGAAACATCTACTTTGACACCTCAAAGCTGGATAAATACTATGTTTTCAACGATTTCAACGAGGAGGACCTTGCAGTCGGCGTCCGCGAGGGCGTTGAAGCTGACGAGAACAAGCGCAACAAGGCTGACTTCGTTCTCTGGTTCACCAAGTCAAAGTTCGACGATCAGGAGCTGAAATGGGACAGCCCCTGGGGCGTTGGCTATCCGGGCTGGCACATCGAGTGCTCATGCATAAGCATGAAGAACAATGGCGAGTACCTGGATATACACTGCGGCGGCATTGACAACGCATTCCCTCACCACACCAACGAGATAGCTCAGTCAGAGGCTTATCTGGGACATAAGTGGTGCAACTACTGGTTCCATGTGCTCCACCTCAACACCAACAGCGGCAAGATGAGCAAGAGCAAGGGTGAGTTCCTGACAGTATCCCTCCTTGAGGAGAAGGGCTATAAGCCGGTGGTATACCGCTTCTTCTGCTTACAGTCCCATTACAGGAAGTCACTGGTGTTCACATGGGAGAATCTGGACAATGCTGTTGTGGCTTACAACAAGCTCATCGAGAAGATAGCTCCCCTTACAAAGGACAGCGCAGGCGACATCGACAAGGCTGAATATGACCGCCTCATGCAGAGCTTCAAAGACGCTCTGGATAACGACATCAACACTGCTATGGCTATTACAGTTGTGTATGATGTTCTGAAGTCCAAGGCAAACGCCGCAACAAAGCTGGCTCTTATTGCGAAATTTGATGAGGTCCTCGGACTTGACCTCATTGCCAACGCAAAGGAGCTTGCAGACAATGCAGACTCCGCTTCCGATGATATACCCGATGAAGTCCTTGAGCTTGCAGAGCAGCGCAAGGCCGCACGCAAGGACAAGAACTTCGCCCTCGCAGACGAGCTCCGCGACAAGATAGCAGCTCTGGGCTACGAGGTAAAGGAGACCCGTCAGGGCACTGAAATTAATAAGACCAATTAATAGTTCTGTGACTGAATGCATAATGCTGAATGCATAATTCATAATTAAAGTTTTTGCCTTATGGCAGATAGTATTGATCTTGTAAACAGGTCGGCGTAAGCCGACACATCAATTAAGCATTATGCATTATGAATTATGAATTAAAAAACTGAACGGAGAATATCCAATGGCAAGACTCTATCCCCTTTTCAGCTCCAGCAAGGGCAATTCCTCATTTATCGGAACTGAAAAAGGCGGTATACTCATAGACTGCGGCGTAAGCTTCAGACGGCTCTGCACTGCTCTGGAGGTGAACCATATACCTCTCAGCGCTGTGCAGGGGGTGTTCATTACCCATGAGCACTCCGACCACATCGCAGGTCTGGCAATGCTGACAAAGAAAACAGGTATGCCCGTATACGGGCAGAAGCGCACCCTGCAAAGGCTCTGCGATGGAAACAAGATAGCGGTGAATTCTCCTGTTATAGATATGACGGGAAAGACCATAAGCTGCGGCGGCAGTGAGGTGAGCTGCTTCAACACTCCCCATGACGCTATACAGAGCTGCGGCTACCGCATACACACCTCCGACGATAAGTACTGCGCCGTATGCACGGACCTGGGGCACGTCACACAGGAGGTGGACGAGGCTCTGACGGGCTGCCGCATGGTGCTCATAGAAGCCAATTACGACGACTATATGCTCCGCACGGGGCCCTATCCGCTGTACCTGAAGGAGAGGATACTCTCGGTGAACGGTCATCTCTCCAACGATGACTGCGCCGTGCAGGTGGGAAGGCTCATAGAGCGGGGAACTACACATTTCCTGCTGGGACATCTCAGTCAGGATAATAACCGTCCGCAGCTTGCGGACAGCACCGTTCAGCGAAGCCTTGACAGGTTCGCAAGAGGAAGGGACTATCTCCTCGGAGTAGCTCCCGTAGAAACTCAGGGAGGAGCAGTGATATTCTGATGAATATCGTACTTATCGCTATCGGAAAGCTGAAAGAGGACTACCTTCGCAGTGCCTGCGGAGAATACATCAAGCGTCTGGGAAGATACTGCACCTTTGAGCTCCATGAGCTGGACGAGTGCAGACTGGGGGACAACCCCTCCGAAAAGGAGATAGCTGCCGCACTGAAAAAGGAAGCGGAGCAGATAAAGCGCTTCGCAAAGGGCATGATAGTACCCATGTGCATAGAGGGAAAGCAGCTAACAAGCCCCGAGCTGTCGGAAAAGATGACAGAGGCAGGCATCAGCGGTCAGAGCACCGTCACCTTCATAATCGGAAGCTCATTCGGTCTTGACCCCGAGATAAAGTCCATGGGCAGCCTCAGGCTCTCCATGTCTAAAATGACCTTCCCTCACCAGCTTGCAAGGGTCATGCTGCTGGAGCAGATATACCGCGCATTCCAGATAGCTGAGGGCGGAAAATACCATAAGTGACAAAAACGGACCAAAAAGGTCCGTTTTTTGCATTATACCGACGAATGAGCACTATTGTACTTGACAGTATAATGCGCTTGTGATATAATTAAATGATACTATGGATTTTTATGCGCATTTGGCGGAAACTCCGTCATTACGCCTTTCAAGGAGCAATAAATGAGTACGATAAAAGAGCTGTATGCTTACAGACAGATGATATTCAGCCTTGTGAAAAAGGACCTCCGCGGACGCTATAAGGGCTCTGTGCTGGGCTTTCTGTGGACATTTATAAACCCCCTTTTTCAGCTGATAGTATACACGATAGTCTTCTCGAAGATACTTCCCAATAACATTGACAAGTATTATCTTTACCTGTTCGTGGCGCTGATACCCTGGATATTCTTCTCCTCCTCCATTACGGTGGGAGCAGCGTCCATAGTGGCGCAGAAGGACCTGGTGAAGAAGATATACTTCCCGCGAATGGTCATACCCATTTCCTATGTGACCAGCTGCTTTGTGAATATGCTGCTGTGCTTCATAGTCATATTCGCAGTCATAATAGTAACGGGCGCAGGCATAAACTTCCTTGCGGTGCTGACCCTTCCCGTCATAATGATAGTTGAGTATGTCTTTGCGCTGGGAATGGCACTGCTTACCTCGGCGATAACCGTCTATTTCAGGGACCTGGAGCATATCCTGGGCATTGTCTCCATGGCGTGGATGTACCTTACTCCCGTTGTGTACTCAAAGTCCATCGTACCCCCGAGATACCTTCCCATATTCAATCTCAATCCCATGACACATATTATAGACTGCTACAGAACAGTGCTTTACGACAAGCAGGTCCCCGACCTTACCACACTGCTCTGGGCGGCAGGTCTGGGTGTATTATTCCTTATAATCGGAGCTCTGGTGTTCAATAAGCTCCAGAAGCACTTTGCGGAGGAACTGTAATGGCTGAAAATGAGAATGTAATAGAAGTCAGGGGCGTCACCAAGAGCTTCAAGGTGTATCTGGACAAGGGCTCGCAGCTCAAAGAGAGACTGCTTTTCCGCAAGAGGAGCCGCTATGAGGAGAGAAAGGTGCTCCGCGGCATAAGCTTCTCTGTGAAAAAGGGCGAGGCGATAGGTCTCATCGGTCACAACGGCTGCGGCAAGAGCACCACGCTGAAGCTGCTGACAAGGATAATGTACCCGGATTCGGGAAGCATAAAGATGAAGGGAAGAGTCTCCAGCCTTATTGAGCTGGGAGCAGGCTTCCACCCCGATATGAGCGGCAGGGAGAACATCTACACCAACGCCGCAATATTCGGTCTCAACAAAAAGGAGATAGACTCCCGTATACAGAGCATAATCGACTTTTCCGAGCTGAAGGACTTCATCGACAATCCCGTCCGCACCTATTCCTCGGGAATGTATATGAGACTGGCTTTCTCCGTAGCTATAAACGTGGACGCGGATATACTCCTCATCGACGAGATACTCGCCGTGGGCGATGCCAATTTCCAGTCCAAGTGCTTCAACAAGCTCAGGGAGATAAAGTCTCATGGCACCACCATCGTTATCGTGTCACACTCTTTGGGACAGATAGAGCAGATATGCGACCGCTCAATATGGATACATGAGGGACTCATCAAGGCGGAGGGTCCGCCAAAGGAGATAGACCTTGAGTATCTGGACTATATGAGCAGGAAGATGCAGGACAGCAACAAGAAGTCCGGGGAGGCTGCCGAAGCAGAGGAGCCTGCCGGGAACGAGAAGGGCAAGCGCTGGGGAAGCGGCGAGGCGCGCATAAAGAGGATACGCTCCTTTGCTTCGGATGGTACGGAGCAGTCCGTGTTCAGAGTGGGCGAGGACATAAGGCTCACCGTGGACTACACCGTGAAAAAGCCCGTGAAGGATGCTGTTATCGGCTTCGGCATCTTTGATATGAACGGCGTGCAGTGCTACGGCACCAACACAAGGATAGACAAGCTCCCCGAGCTGACACTTACCAAGGACGGCACCGCTGAGGTGACCGTGAAGAACGTACAGCTGCTGTCGGGTGAGTATATGATAGATATAGCCATAGAACAGGGCGAGGGCATACCTGTGGACTACTACAGGCAGGCATACAAAATACAGATGATATCGGCATACGGCGATGCGGGTATCGCCCGCGTTGACCACACATGGAATTTGCAGAGGTAAAAAATGAGCAATATATCACAGTTTCTGGAAAGCATAAACAATCAGAAGGGACTGAAAGGAGCACTGAAAAGGAAGCTTTTCGGCAGCTTCTTTGCAGGGCTTCAGGCAGCGGACAGGGATATGGCGGAGCTGGAAAAGCGCTTCGGTGACTCTCAGGGAGCTGCTGCGGAAAGCCTTTCCGCTCTCAGGAGCGACTTTGAGTCCGCCTGTGTAAATCTCAGGAACAACAATAACCTCATCGAGCGGCTCACCAGCGAGGAGGAGTTTCTGCGCAGCAAGCTGGGTACGGTGGAAAAGAAGCTGAAGGGCACTGTTGTTCAGTCCGCAGCCGCTGCATCTGCTCCTGCGGAGACATCTGCTGCGGCAGCGCCTTCGGGAAGCGGCTCAGACTATGAGGACATCGACTATTTCGACTTCGAGAACCACTTCCGCGGCTCCATCGAGAGCATAAAGAAGGCTCAGGAGTTCTATCTGCGGTTCTACAGCGGCAAAAAGCACGTTGTGGATATAGGCTGCGGCAGGGGAGAGTTCCTGTCGCTGATGAAGGACAACGGTATAAACGCAGAGGGCGTGGATATATACGAGCCCTATACCGAGTACTGCAACATGAAGGGGCTGAAAGCTGCCTGCGGCGACGGTGCGGACTTCCTCAGAAGGACAGAGGGCGTGGACGGTATCTTCGTGGGACAGGTGGTTGAGCACCTCACTCCCCACCAGATAATCGACCTGTGCAATACTGCCTATGACCGTCTGGAGGAGGGGGGCTGTATCATCATCGAGACCCCCAACCCCACCTCACTGTCAATATATACCAACGCATTTTATATAGACCCCTCACATATAAAGCCCGTACACCCTCTCACCATGCAGTATTACCTTGAGAAGGCAGGCTTCACCGATGTGGAGATTATATATACCGAGAACAGCCGTCCGCCTTACAGTATCCCTGCCCTTAAATGCGAGGGTGCTGAGAATACAGAGGAGTTCAACGAGGCGATGAAGCGCGTGTCCGAGATGATATTCGGAAGTCAGGATTACGCTGTTGTGGCTGTAAAGAAAGGATAAGCTATGGAAAACGAGAAGATAAATATAGAGGAGATAATGGCTGAGATAAAGCAGAGCATAAAGGACCAGGGACTTACTGCGGATATGCTCAGCTTCGAGGACGTTCCATACAGAAAGAACGCCCAGAGCGGCTCTGCAAGCGAGGCGCTGGACTATGTCAGCACCCATTACTATATACAGCCCTACAAGGAGCTTCAGGGCAATCCCGTAAAGGTTTTCATCAAGAAGGTCATCAGAAAGCTGACCAAGTTCTACGTTGAGCCTGTCGTGTTCGAGCAGAACGACTTCAACGCCAATGCGGTAACTGTAATGAAGTCTCTGACAGAGAGCGGAAGCGCAGACCTGGGCGGCAGAGTGGAGACCCTTGAGCTTGCAAACAAGGAGCTCCTCATCAGACTGGACAAGCTGGAGCGCGAGAATGCGGAGCTCCGCAGACTCATCTCAAAGGAGAACTCCTGATGAAGGTGGTGCAGCTCCTTCCTACACTGTCCTTCGGTGACGGAGTGGGAAACGACGCTCTTGCCCTCAAGGAGATAATCGCGGGTCTGGGCTATGAGACCGCTATATATGCCGAGAATATCGACAAGCGTCTTCCCGAGGGCTCTGCCATAAAGGCGGATAAGCTCACTGACCCGAAAAGCAGCGATGTGCTCATATACCACAAGTCCACAGGTACGGACCTGTCCTTCAAGATAGACAGCTATAAGTGTCGCAGGGCTATGATATACCACAATATCACTCCCCCCGACTTCTTCCGTCCCTACAGCCCCTCAGCCACACAGCTGACGGAATACGGATACAAGGGCGTTGAGTACCTCCGCGACAAGATAGACTACGTCATGGCGGTGTCCAACTACAACAAGTCGGAGCTGAGAAGAATGGGCTATACCTGTCCCATAGACATCAGCCCCTCATTGACAAAGTTCGAGGACTATGAGCAGGCTCCCGACGAGGCTACCATGAAGAAGTACCGCGACGGCAAGAAGAATATCATATTCGTGGGCAGGATAGCTCCCAACAAGAGGCAGGAGAATATCATCAGAGCCTACTACTGCTATAAGAAGCTGGAGCCGAATTCAAGGCTCATACTTGTGGGCTCCGCAAACGGCATGGAGAACTACAACGAGCGCCTTGTGAAGTATGTGAACGCCCTGGGGCTCAGCGACGATGTAATATTTACGGGACATATAAAGTTCAGCGAGATACTGGCGTATTACCATGTGGCTGACGCCTTTGTCTGTATGAGCGAGCATGAGGGACTTTGCGTGCCCCTGGTGGAGTCCATGTTCTTCGGAGTCCCCATAATAGCCTATGATACCAGCGCTATTTCCGAGACTCTCGGCGGAAGCGGCGTCCTTCTGGACAGCAATGACCCCGTATTCGCGGCGGCTGTCATCGACAGAGTGGTAAGGGACGAAAAGCTCCGGAAAAGCCTCATCGAGGGACAGAGGAAAAGACTTGAATACTTCTCATATGACCGCCTGAAGGACATCTTCACAGACTGCCTTACAGGCTTTATCGAGGGAAGAAAAGGTAAATAACAAAGGATAGAACGATGAAGAAGATAGGTTTTGTTATCCCGTGGTACGGCGAGAATATTCCCGGCGGAGCGGAAATGGAGCTCCGGCAGGTGACTGACCGCCTCCACAGGGCAGGGGTGGAGCTGGAGATACTGACCACCTGTATAAAGGACGCAGGCTCGGACTGGAGCCGCAACTTCCACAAGGAGGGCACTGAGACTGCCTCAAACGGCATAACCGTAAGAAGGTTCAGAGTGGGTGAGAGAAATGCCGCGGCTTTTGACGCGGTGAACGCAAAGCTCATGAAGGGCATGAGGATAACTCCCGCCGAGGAGGACGTCTTCCTTACGGAAATGGCGGAGTGCTCAGCCCTCTACGGCTATATGAAGGAGCACAGCGAGGAGTACAGCCTCTTTGTGTTCATACCCTACCTGCTCTGCACCACCTATAACGGAACGAAGATGTTCCCGGAGAAATCGGTGCTGATACCCTGCTTCCACGACGAGGCTTATGCCTATATATCACGGTATAAAGAGGTGTTCCCCAAGGCTGCGGGAATGATATTCAATGCCCGTCCCGAGTCGGAGCTTGCAGAGAGGCTCTACGGCTTCTCAAAGAGCGGCACCAAGACCATAGTCATGGGAATAGGCATGGATACTGACATAAAGCCCGACGCCGATGCCTTCCGTAAAAAGTTCGGCATAGACAGTCCCTTTATCGTCTACGCAGGACGTAAGGACAAGGGCAAAAACGTCCACACTCTGGTGCAGTATTTTGCGGAGTATCTCAAGCGCCGCGACACCGACCTGAAGCTGGTGCTTATGGGCGGCGGCAGCATTGAGCTCCCCGACGAGCTGGTAAGGCAGAAGCGGATAATCGACCTGGGTTTCGTGGATATACAGGACAAGTATAACGGACAGGCAGCGGCAGAGTTCCTCTGTCAGCCTTCAAAGAACGAGAGCTTCTCCCTGGTCATAATGGAGAGCTGGCTCTGCGGACGCCCCGTGCTGGTACACAGCGGCTGTCCCGTCACAAGGAACTTCGTATCGGAGTCCGACGGCGGTCTCTATTTCGGTGATTACTTCGAGTTCGAGGGCTGCACCGACTGGATCCTCCGCAACAGGGAAAAGGCTGCACTCATGGGAAGAAACGGCGGAGACTACGTCCGCAGCAACTTTGCATGGGACGTCATCGTCGAGAAATACAAGAAGTTTTTCGCAGAAGTCATCGGAGAAAGGGAACAATGAAAAGGATAGCGCTTGTAAATCAGAGATACGGCCTTGAGGTAAACGGCGGCTCGGAGTACTACACAAGGCTCATTGCCGAAAGGCTCACGGGCGAGTTTGAAGTGGACGTCATTACCACAAAGGCTCTTGAATATACCACATGGGAAAACTATTACACTGCCGACGAGGAGGAGATAAACGGAGTAAGAGTGCTCCGCTTCCCTGTTGAGAAGCCCCGTGCAAAGGACTTCAACGAATTCAACGGGAAATACCTCGCTTCGGGCAGCTACGATACAGAGACAGAGAAAATATGGTTCGAGAAGCAGGGGCCCTATTCTCCTGCGGCTATCGACTATATCCGCGCCTCAAAGGATAAGTACGATGTGTTCATCTTCGTGACCTATCTCTACTACCTGACAGTACAGGGACTCCCCGAGGTGGCTGAAAAGTCCATAATGATACCCACCGCTCACGATGAGCCCTTCATACACTTCGAGACCTACAAGACCTTTTTCAAGCTGCCCAGGGCTTATGTGTTCCTCACCGACGAGGAGAAGGCTCTGGTGCAGGGACTTTTCCGCTGTGAGGATACCCCCTGCCGCGTAATGGGCACGGGAGTCGAGGTGCCCTGTCAGACCGATGAGACTGCATTCCGCAGCAAATTCGGCATTGAGGGCGACTACATCATATACGTGGGACGTATCGACGAGGGCAAATGCTGCCCTGAGATGTTCAGATACTTCCTTGAATACAAGAAGCGCCGTCCCGACAGTACGCTGAAGCTGGTGCTCATGGGCAAGCCCGTCTGCGAGATACCGAAGCATAAGGACATAATCAGCCTCGGCTTCGTCAGCGAGGAGGACAAGTTCAGCGGCATATCCGGGGCAAAATGCCTTGTGCTGCCCTCAAGGTTCGAGAGCCTGTCCATTTCCGTTCTGGAGGCTATGACCCTCTCCGTCCCCGTTATCGTAAACGGCGGCTGCGAGGTGCTTAAAGGACACTGCGTAAAGAGCAACGGCGGTCTCTACTATACCGATTACTTCGAGTTCGAGGGCATACTTGACTATGTGTTCTCCCATGACAGGGAGTACGCGATAATGCGCAGAAATGCCGAAGCCTATGTGGAGGAAAACTACCGCTGGGAAGTGATAATGCGCAATTTCAGCGAGATGATAAACAATATCTGCAAGGAGCGAAAGTATTAGATGTTATTTGCTGCGATATGCTTAGTCGGAGTTATATTCAGTATGCTTGGCGGCGTGGTATGGTTCAGGAACAAGAACCTTATCGAGGGCGTCATCATGGGAACTGTTATGTGGTTCTTCATCCATATTTTTGTCAGCATGGGACTTTTCGTCATAGACAAGTATACCGTGTTCCGCACAGGCTTCGGAGCCGCTGCGGTAAGTATAGCGGTGTTTGTGCTGGCAGTCTTCCTGCGCAGGAGCAAGCCCTTCCGCTGGAAGCACATATTCAGGCATGACCTTTCCGTGAAGGATATGCTCATACCCCTGATAATCAGCCTTCTTGCACTTCCCCTTGTCACCACCAAGAACGAGTTCTTCGGCATGGGTCAGGATCAGGGAGTGTACCAGACACAGGCCATACTCTTCATGAACGGCGATACCAAGCGCCAGAAGGATATAACAGAGTATCATGAGGTCACCGACGAGAGTGAAAAGGCTACTCTTAAGTACAATATCCACAGCAAGCTGGCGGGATATGATATCCCCCACGCGGAATATCCCGATACTGTTTATGACAGGAGTATTGGCGAATCATCGGGAATAATCCACGGTATCCCTACATATTCGGCTTTGCTTGCCATGTGGGGAAGCATATTCGGCATGGAGCATATGGAGGACTTCGAGACCATACTTTATGTGTGCCTTATCTTCATCATATACTTCATTACCCGTTCACTCAAGCTTAAAAAGACCACCTCTGCCTGCGTCTGTGCGCTTACGGCGCTGGCTCCCGTTATCATATGGACGGCGAAATCCTCCCTTACAGAGATAATGCTCACCCTGGTGCCTGCGGTCTTCCTCTACTTCATCACCGATGAGGACAGCAAGCAGCGGTGGATGTCCGTGATCCCTGTGGCAGTTTTCGGCTGCTATCATGTATCCCTGTACACCATGCTTCCAATGTTCATCATGGTATACGGCGGAATGTATGTGTTCACAAGAGAGCGCCAGTATGCGGTGCTCATGCCCGTTACAGTGGCAGGATATCTGGCAAGCTTCTTCATGATGAAGCAGGTGCAGCCCTTCTACACCATGAACAACTACAGCCCCCTCTTTGTGGGAGGCATAGGAGTACACAATATCACCACAGTGGTAATTGCGGGTTCAGCTGCGGCATTTGTCGCTGTCATCATCTTTGACCTCATAGTGAAGAAGCTGACAAAGAAGGACTTCTCACAGAAGAAGTTCCTGAAAAAGGCTTCTTCATCGAAGCTTTTCGGACTTCTGCTGAGACTGCTGATAATACTGCCCTGTGCGTACATCATCATAAAGGCCTTCATGACATACAGTGACTGGGAGTCCGCAAGCCATGTCACACTCTGGGGCTTCTGCGCGAATGTGGGCTTCCTTGTGATGCCTCTTGCAATAGTTTCTGCACTTATCTTCGTGAAGTTCTTTGCAGAGTCGCAGCAGCGTCTTGTGGTGTTCATCATGTTCTTCTACTGCGTACTCATCTACTCAGCCTTCCTGCGCTATGAGATACGCTATTACTTCTACTTCTCACGCTATCTTGCGCCCTTTATACCTGTGGGCATACTCTTCAGCGGACTTGCTCTGGACCGCTTCGGCGGAAAGCTGCTCATACCGGCGGCTGCGGCATCATTCCTGTTCATCGCAAGATATGATGCCTACCTCATCTGGCACAAGGACGATACCCGTATCGAGTGGAGCGTTCTCAGCGACCTTGCGGACTTCATCGAGGAGGACGAATGTGTGGTCATCTCCAACGATTACGCCTCAAGGCTGTGGCTCCCCATAAGGAGCATGACAGGTGCTCACGTTATCCCCGAGGATACAGGAGACCCTGAGCAGCTTGACAGACTTGCCGCAAGATACGGAAGGGTAATGGTAATTACCAAGGATATACTGGACGAGGAGGACTACACCGCTGTATACTCCAACAAGATACACCACATCGAGGACGATATGGTAAATACGGGAACTATCGTACCCATGCCGAAATTCTTCTACAGCTTCCTTGAGGAGATACACCTTTACTCCTACGATAAATACAGATTTATCTATACCGCCGAGGGCGACTACGCCAAGATGAGCGGCTTCGGTGCGCTGGAGATAAGCTTCTGCTGGACCGACAGCGAGGAGGCACAGGTGGAATGCGGCCTTTATCCGGGAGATTATGATATCACCATGGAGATGGGCTGCGGCATCCCTCTTGATAAAATAGGCAAAGACAAGGTAGAGGTTACCCTCCTGCTCAACGGCGAGGAGATAGGCACACAGGCAATAACACAGGAGAACAACGGTCAGCCCCTCCATTTCAGCGCTGAGGAGGACCAGGTGCTTGAGGGCGAGAATATCCTTGAGATACGTGCCCCGCTGTGGAGCGCTTCGCTTTCAAATCCCAACGATAACCGCGAGCTGGGCATTCCTGTCAGCTCTGTACGTTTTTCGCCAGCCTCATAAAGAAAGGAACTGAGATAAAATGAAGCTTATCATACAGATACCATGCTATAACGAGGAGGAGACCCTTGAGCTCGCTTATAATGACCTGCCCAGGCATATAGACGGTATCGACACCATAGAATATCTTATCATTAATGACGGAAGCCGCGATAATACAGTTGCCCGCGCAAGGGAGCTGGGCTTCCACCATATAGTTTCGTTCAAGTGCAACAAGGGTCTTGCCAAGGGCTTTATGGCAGGCATCGACGCCTGTCTCCACCTGGGTGCGGATATAATCGTCAACACCGACGCCGACAATCAGTACTGCGGCGCCGATATCGAGAAGATAGTCCGCCCCATTCTCGACGAGAAGGCTGATATCGTCATCGGCGAGAGACCCATTGACCAGACCGAGCATTTCTCATGGAAAAAGAAGAAGTTCCAGCACCTGGGAAGCTGGGTTGTGCGCGTGGCTTCGGGCACAGATATCCCCGACGCTCCCAGCGGTTTCAGAGCCTATTCCCGTGAGGCTGCACTGAGACTCAATGTTGTAAACGAGTACACCTACACCCTTGAGACTATAATCCAGGCAGGCAATAACAAGACTGCCATGACATCGGTGCCCATAAGGACCAACCCCGAGACCAGACCCTCACGTCTTTTCTCAAGTATGTGGCGCTACATGAAGCGTTCATCAACTGTCATCACGCGCTCCTTCGTAATGTACAAGCCCCTCAAGTTCTTCATGACCTTAGGCTTTGTACTGCTCCTTATCGGTGCTGTACTGGGAGTGCGCTTCCTGATACTCATGGCTATGGGAGAGGGCGACGGTCACGTTCAGTCCCTTATCCTGACGGCTATACTCCTGATGATGGGCTTCCAGACCGTGACTCTCGGACTTCTCGGCGACACCATCGCCTCCAACCGCAAGCTCCTTGAGGACGTTCAGTACAGAGTGAGAAAGATAGAGTGCGGAAAGAGCGACGAGGAGCAGAGGCGCTCTGCGGAAAAGGTGGATGAGAAATGAGCGAGAAGAAAAAGAGAAAAAAAGTGGTTATGATAGGTCCCGTTTACCCCTATAAGGGAGGTATCGCCTATAACACCGCGACTATGATAAACAGCCTGAAAAAGCGCTTTAATGTTAAGACTGTCTCCTATAAGATGCAGTACCCCAAGCTCCTTTTCAGAAAGCCCCAGAAGGACTACAGCAACAGCCTTTTCAAGATAGACGATGCGCAGTTCCTGATAAATACTGCAAATCCATTCAACTGGATAAATACGGCGAGAAAAATCAGGAAGATGCGCCCCGACTTCATAGTCATACACTGGTGGCATCCCTATTTCGCACCCTGCTACGGCTGTCTTTCATTCATGCTGAGAAAGATACCCCGCATCTTCATCTGCCACAACGTCTTTCCTCATGAGAACTTCCCCATGCAGAAGACTCTGGCAAGGTTCGCACTGAAGCGCGGTTCGGCTTATATCACACATTCCGAATCTGACGCCGAGGACTTAAAGCTTATCAAGTCTGACCCAATTTTCAAGGCGGCTGACCTTCCCGTACACAATCAGTACAACCTCCACCACCTGACCGTGGAGGAGGGGAGAAAGGCAGCAGGTATCGCCCCCGAGAAGAAGATACTGCTGTTTTTCGGTTTTGTCCGCGAGTATAAGGGACTCCGCCACATCATAAAGGCAATGCCCGAGATCGTGAAGTATGACTCAAATATAGAGCTCTGGGTAGTTGGCGAGTTCCGCGACGACAAGGACTCATACATGGAGCTGATAAAGAAGGGCGGAGCAGAGAGCAATATCAAGATAGTTGACGGTTATATCCCCGACGAGGAGATAGAGAAGTACTTCGCCTCCTGCGATATAGTTGTTCTTCCCTATGAATCGGCGACCCAGAGCGGTATCGTCCAGATGGCATACGGCTTCGACAAGCCCGTTATAGTCACCGATGTGGGAGGTATCCCCGAGGTGGTGGACGAGGGCAAGACAGGCTATATCGTCCCTCCGAAGGATCCCCACGCCCTTGCAGAGGCAGTAAAGAGGTTCTTCAGCGAGGGAAATGCTGATGAAATGACAAAGTGCGTCCGCGCGGAGGCTGACAGACGCTCCTGGGACAAGATGGTGGATAACATCGAAGAGCTCTATGAGAAGGCAATGCGCCATGAAGGATAAGATAAACGTCAAAAAGCTCCTGAAGCTGGCAGGTCATCTCGTTGTTATAGCCGCACTGGCATTTGTGGTGAAGAAGATAATCGACATGGACATAAAGCTGTCGGATCTCAGCTCACCCCGTGTCATCGTTGCTTTTGCGGTGGGACTGGTCATACAGACCGCACAGATAGTCATAGCCTGCTGGTCCTGGCTCATGTTCACGCGCTCCCTTTCGGGGCAGAAGATACCCTATTCAGCGGCGATGCCCGTGTTTACAAGGTCCAACATATACAAGTACCTCCCCGGCAATGTGTTCCAGTATGTGGGAAGAAATCAGCTGGCGGCGGATATGAATATAAGCCATGTGGACGTAGCCTGCGCTACCATACTTGATGTGCTGTTCTGCGTGTTCTGGACAGGCATCATCTCAGTGGTGCTGCTGGGCGGAAGGATAGCGGAGCTCATGTCGAAATACGGACGGAACCTCCTCATCGTGGCAGCCGTGGGCATAGCGGTGCTTGCAGCCGGGGCAATAGTCATAAGGCTGAAGTTCAGGGACAGGGTAAGCTCCTATCTTTCACGGTATGCAAAGGCATTCAGCAAAGAGAGACGTCCTCAGCTCCTCTTTGGCATATTCTACTATTTCGTACACAATCTGGTGTCGGCAGCCATGTACTTTACCTGTCTCTGGCTCATAGTTCCTCAGGCAGGCACAGGGGAGCTTACAGCACTTACGGGAGCCTTCATGTTCGCGTGGATAATAGGCTTCGTGACCCCCGGAGCTCCCGGCGGTATCGGTATAAGAGAGGGCGTTATGCTCTTTGTCTGCGGAGACAGCTATGCGGACAGGATAGTGCTGTTCGTGCTGGTAATGCGTATAGCCTCGGTATTTGCGGACGTAGCGGCATTCGTCATCGGAAAGGTCTACGAGAAAGCCCATAAGACAAAACAGTAGGGAACGCCGCCTCGGCGTTCCTTTTTATGTATGCCTTCGTGTGTACGAAAAAAGCAGCCCATGTAGGCTGCTTTTTTGCATATTCTAAGATAATCTCATTTTATTATACCGTAAAGTTTTTATTCCAGTTATGCAGTTCAAAATCAAGCTCATAAGGCTCGTTTGATATTACAGTACAAACAATATTGTTGTGAGGGTCATTAATGTCTCTTTTTAAGTATTTTGGTCGGTTATTGTAATTATCATTTCCCTGAAATTCATATGAATCAAGAAGTTCAAGAGAAGAGGTCTTTACGGTAATGCAGAAATATGAGTCTTTGGCATGTGTGAATCTCATTTTTTCTACAGTGAATTTATCAGCGGAAATATCAAGTTCCTCTGCAATTATGTTCTTATCCGCCTCTGAGAACGTTGCTTTATTTAATATCGCAGGTTTGAAGAGCATATTTTTGAACAGTAAAATTATCCCGAAAATAAGAACTAAGACAAATAGTAACCCCGAGCAAATTATAAAAAGTTTTTTACTCATCAAGTGGTTTTGCTCATTTTTTTCATTCATGGTATACCTCATTTAGAGATCAGCAGGAGAGCCGTTCCCTACATTATCTGCATTATTGCAGGCAGATAGTATCCGCCCTGCAAGCTGACGGCTAATGGCTAAAGGCTCACGCGCCGTAGACCTTTGATGCTATATCAACGGTCTGCTTGGCGTCCTTGGCGTAGAAATCCGCGTGTATCTGCTCGGCATATGAAGCTGTGAGAACAGCTCCGCCCACAACGGTCTTGCATTCGGGGTATTTTTCGTTGAGCTGGCGGATAGTCTCAGCCATAGCGCCGAGAGTAGTGGTCATCAGTGCCGACAGTCCCACAAGGCTGACCTTGTGCTGTATGGCGGCTTCCACGATAGTCTCGGGAGGAACGTCCTTGCCAAGGTCTATGACCGTGAAGCCGTAGCTGTCAAGGAGGACCTTGACGATGTTCTTGCCTATATCGTGTATATCTCCGTGGACAGTGGTGAGCACCACCTTGCCCTTGGAGACGCTTTCGCTGTTTGCTGCCGAGAGCTTTGTCTTTATGACCTCAAAGCACGCCTGCGCCGCCTCTGCGGTGAGTATGAGCTGAGGGAGGAATATCTTGCCCTTCTCGAATTTAGCGCCTGCACTGTCCAGGGCAGGGATAAGATAGCCGTTGATTATCTCCATGGGGTCAACGGTGTCCATGAGAGCCTCCGCAGCCTTTACGGCGTTGTTTTTCAGACCGTTCTCCACCGAGTACACAAGGTCGGGGGAGCTCTTGTCCTTTGCGGGGGCAGGAGCCTTGGGAGCGCTGTCGTCCTGTGCGTAGATGCTTATGAAATCCGCGGAGTTGCGGTCTATCCCCGCAAGGAGCCTGTATGCTCTTACTGCGCCGATTATGCCCTCAATATTTGGGTTGATGATAGGAAGGTCCAGACCGCTGTGGAGCGCCATTGTGAGGAAGGTACGGGTGATGAGCTCGCGGTTTGGCAGTCCGAAGGATATATTTGAAACGCCCAGGACTGTTCTCAGTCCCAGCTCTGTCTTTACTCTGTGAAGTGCATTGAGAGTCTCCATAACGCCGTCCTGCTCGGCAGAAGCCGTCAGGGTAAGGCAGTCGATGAAAACGTCCTCCTTTGGTATGCCGTATTCCATGGCGCGGCGGAGTATCTTCTCCGCAATGGCGAAGCGTCCGTCGGCAGTCTTGGGGATACCGCCCTTGTCAAGGGTAAGTCCCACCACCGATGCACCGTACTTCTTAACGATGGGGAGTATAGTGTCGAGGGAGTCGTTCTCGCCGTTTACCGAGTTTACAATGGGCTTTCCGTTGTATACGCGGAGACCTGCCTCAAGCACCCCGGGGATAGTGGAGTCAAGCTGAAGGGGAGTGTCACATACGCTCTGTATAGCCTTAACAGCTGTTACCATCATTTCCTTCTCGTCGATGCCGGGGAGTCCAACATTTACGTCCAGTATCTCTGCGCCTGCGTGTATCTGCTCAACTGCCTGACCGAGGATATAGTCCACATCGTGGGCGAGGAGAGCCTCCTTGAAGCGCTTCTTGCCTGTGGGATTGATACGCTCGCCGATAACACGGGGCTGGTTTATATTCACGCAGTTCACCGCTGAGCAGGCTATGCTTGCACGTACTATCTTTCGGGGCTGTCTCTCCATGCCCGAAAGAGATTCTATCATAGTGGAGATGTGCTGAGGTGTGGTGCCGCAGCAGCCGCCGAATATGGTAACACCTGCCTTTGCAAGCTTTACTGCGCTTTCTGCAAAGTCCACAGGGCCTACATTGTACTCATTTGTCACAGGGTCAGGGAGACCTGCATTGGGCTTGGCTATAACGGGCAGAGAGGTAAGTGCACATATCCTGTCAAGGACGGGGAAGAGCTCCTCGGGACCCAGCGAGCAGTTTACGCCGATGGCGTCTGCACCCAGACCCTCCAGCACTGCCACCATGCACTCGGGAGAAACACCAGTAAAGGTACGCATATTCTCCTCAAAGGTCATGGTCACAAGCACGGGCTTGTCGGAGTTTTCCTTTGCAGCCAGGAGAGCAGCCTTTACCTCATAGAGGTCGGTCATGGTCTCGATCACGATGAGGTCGGCGTCCTTTCCTGCCAGTACAAGCTCCTTGTAGACCTCATATGCCTCCTCGAATTTCAGTGTTCCCGCAGGTTCAAGGAGCTGTCCTATGGGACCTAAGTCCAGAGCCGTGAGGGCGCGTCCTGCCGCGGCTTTACGTGCATTGGCAACACCGGCGGAGACTACCTCATCAACGGAATAGCCGCTTCCCGAAAGCTTGAAGCGGTTTGCGCCGAAGGTGTTGGAGTAGATGATATCCGCACCGCTCTCCACATAGAGGCGGTGTATCTTCATTATAGCTTCCGGGTCTGTGATATTGAGAAGCTCGGGTATATGTTCTGTCTTTATCCCGTGAGCCTGGAGCATGGTGCCCATGCCGCCGTCAAGAAATACAAAGCTGTTTCTGTCAAGAAGTGAAAAGAATTTATCGGACATAGATGTCTCCTTTATTCGCTTTTGAATGTGCCTATACATCGGAAGGTCTCAAGGTTCTCCTCAAGGTCGCGGAGAACTGCCTTTACGTTGGGGTCTGTGAGTCTGCCGCTGAAATCCAGGAAGAAGAGGACGTTGAAGCTGCCGTCACGGATAGGTCGGCTCTCGATACGGATAAGGTTCATATCGTTCACATAGAATTTGGTTAGGAGTCGGTAAAGACTACCCTCTGTATGGGGGATAGCCAGCATTACGGAAACGGAATCCGAGTCCTCCGCCACCTGCATATCCTTTGATATTACTATGAACTGAGTGCGGTTTACGGAGACGTCGGCTATATCCTTTGCGAGAATGGTCATACCCATCTGCTCCGCGCACTGTACCGAGCAGATAGCTGCAATGTCCTCGTCGCTGTCCATGACCTTTTCCGCGGCAGTTGCCGTGTTTGCGTACTCAGAGGTCCTGAGACCGTTTTTGCGGAGGAAGGTCTCGCACTGTGCCAGCGCCTGGGGGTGTGAGTATACCTTCTTCACCTGAGAAAGAGGCATATCCTTCTTTGCGGCGAGACAGTGGTTTATCTCAATGATGACCTCCCTGACGATGTACACGGGGTACTTTGCCATGAGGTCGTAGGTGCTGTTTACCGAGCCTGCGGTGGAGTTCTGAACGGGGAGAACGCCGTAGTCTATCTCACCGTCGCTGACCGCTCTGAAAACGTCCTCGAAGGAGGGGTAGAAGGTGAAGCTGCGGTCACCGAATACAGACCTTGCAGCCACCTCAGAGTTGGCGCCCGAGGTGCCCTGACAGCCCACTGTCTTTGCTCCTGCAAAGTCGGGAGCGGAGAACTCATAGTCGGGAGCTCCTGCCAGGATAGTGCGGTTCTGGAGTATCTTGCTTATATCCATGATAGTGGTAAAAAGGGCAGCTGTGCCCTTCTCAAGATTTTTATCCCCTGTCAGCTCTTTGATGCGGTCGATGACCTGCTGCTCGCGTCCGCCCTGAAAAACGGGCATATCGTGCTCCTTCTTGTAGTCAGCGACGCCCTTGCAGAGCTCCATGCGCTTCATAAAGAGGGAAAGAATGCTGCTGTCGATGTCATCAATGCCGTCACGAAGCTGTTTAAGATCCATAAAAAATACCTCCGATTTGAGCCGTAAGTCCTTATGTGCCGGCAAGACCGCAGGGCTGAAGGCTCGAATTGATATACCTCACATATTATAGCATTTATTTTTGTAGAAATCAATAAAAAAAGGATAAATATATTGCAAATCACAAGTGTTCTGTGGTATAATGATATAGAATATAGTGAGAAGCTATATCCATGTGAAGATTTTAACAAATGTACAGGAAAAAACAGTGAAAAAGATAAGGATTTTAGGCATAGACCCGGGGTATGCCATAGTGGGCTTCGGCGTGCTGGACTACGATGGCATAAGGTTCACACCCGTTGAGTACGGAGCAGTGCTCACCGAGGCGGGAACTCCCTTCCCCGAAAGGCTCAGGGCTATACACGAGGACATCGAATTCATTTTCGACAAATTCTCTCCCGACTGTATGGCCGTAGAGCGTCTCTATTTCACTACCAACCAGAAGACTGCCATCGACGTGGCACAGGCGAGAGGTATAACCGTTCTTTCGGCGGCAATGAGGAAAGTCCCGGTGTCGGAGTATACCCCCCTTCAGGTCAAGCAGTCGGTAGTCGGATACGGAAAGGCGGAGAAAAAACAGGTCATGGAAATGACGAAGCAGCTTCTGGGGCTGGCACAGATACCTAAGCCCGATGACGCTGCGGACGCTCTTGCCATAGCTATCTGTCACGGCCATTCCGTCAGGTGGAACTGACGATATTCCGTTCAAAAGGTGATAAAATGATATACAGCGTAAGAGGAAAACTGACAGTCAAGGAACTGGGCTTTGCCGTTGTGGAATGCGGCGGAGTAGGATATGGCTGCAGGACTTCATACAATACGGTCGCACAGCTGGGCGAGATAGGCAGCGAAGCGATGCTATACACCTATCTCTACGTCAGGGAGGACGTGGTGGAGCTCTTCGGCTTTGCCACACAGCAGGAGCTGAGCTGTTTCAAGCTGCTCATCTCCGTTTCGGGAGTAGGACCAAAAGCGGCAACGGCCATACTCTCGGACCTGACCCCGGAAAGGTTTGCGTTTCTCGTGGCTTCGGGAGACAGCAAGGCTTTCACAAAGACAAAGGGCATAGGAGCAAAGACTGCACAGAGGATAGTCCTTGAGCTCAAGGACAAGATATCCTCCGAGTCCATAAGCGGCAGCGTTGGCGGCGACGCTGCGGAATTTGCGAATATCCCCTCGGGCGCAGCCTCATCGGCAGTGTCCGAAGCTCTGGAAGCCCTTATGGTGCTGGGCTACTCACAGGGTGAAACAGCTCCCATACTCGGCAAGCTGGATCCCTCCCTCAGCACACAGGAGCTTATAAAGGAAACTCTGAGATTGATGACAGCAAAGAATATGCGTTAAACTCAAAAATATGTTACAAGGATGGTTACTGTTATGATGAATCTTGATGAATTGCTGAAAGCAGCAATAAAAGACCCCTCAAAACGCGCCCTGTTCCTTCAGACGCTCATCAAAAGCGACGTCTATGTTATCTGCAAGAACCCTGTTCAGCAGGAGCGCGGCAGAGCAGAAGGCGGTATTCAGCTTGAGCTGATAACCACCCAGAACCCCGACGGCGATATCTTTATCCCCTTCTTCACCAGCTACCGCGCCCTCCAGCAGTTCGCCAAGCGCTATGTTGACTGCTATAAGATAAACTGTCTGAGACTTTTCGACCTCATACAGTCGGTATCCGCTGTGCTGAACCCCAATTCCTACGGCAAGGAGTTCTCATCACAGGAGATAAAGAGCATTCTCATGATAGCCCGCAATCTCAAGATCAAGGCTATCTCCTACAACGAAGCGGACATCATCAGCTACCGCCCCGTAGAGCATGAGGTGGGACATATCGTCAAGGCTGCAAGCAAGTTCCTTTCAAAGCAGCCCAACGTTGACCGCGCCTTCATCATGGAGATGATAAAGGGCTGCGAAAAGCCCCAGATTCTCATAGTCCTGGATATGATGGGAAGCACCAGAAAGCTCTTTGTGCCCCTTTCAAAGTACCTCTCCAAGACCGTAAAGGCAAACGAGCATCTGTGCTTTATCAGCTATGAGCAGGATATGGGCAAGAAGGCTGCGGAGACCGTAGAGCCCTTCTATGTCCGCAAAAAGAGATTTTTCGAGAAATAATTCAGAGGTGTTTATTTGATACAGACAGAGGATATGGAGTTCGCTCCCAGAATAATAACTCCCGAGAATACCGCGGAGGACAGCGAGGCTGAGCTCAGTCTCCGCCCACAGACCCTTCACGACTATATCGGACAGGACAAGGTAAAGGAAAACCTTGCCATATATATCGAGGCTGCAAAGCGCAGGAACGAACCCCTGGACCATGTGCTTCTGTACGGACCTCCCGGACTCGGAAAGACTACCCTTTCTTCCATAATAGCTCACGAGCTTGGGGTAAATCTCAGAGTCACCACAGGTCCTGCCATTGAAAAGCCGGGAGACCTTGTGTCGCTGCTGACCAGTCTCTCCGACAACGATGTGCTTTTCATCGACGAGATACACAGACTGTCCCGTGCGGTAGAGGAGATACTCTACCCCGCCCTGGAGGACAGGGTAATAGATATAATCATCGGCAAGGGACCCTCAGCCCGTTCAATAAGAATGGATCTGAAGCCCTTTACCCTCATCGGCGCCACCACCAGAGCAGGACAGCTCTCGGCGCCTCTCCGCGACCGCTTCGGCGTTATCCACAGACTGGAGCTCTATACCAAAGAGCAGCTAACGGACATCGTCCGCAGGAGCTCAATGATACTGGGCATACCATGTACAGCTGACGGCGCCGCAGAGATAGCAGGCAGAGCAAGAGGCACGCCGAGAATAGCAAACAGGCTCCTGAAGCGTGTCCGCGACTTCGCAGATGTCATGGGCAACGGTCAGATAACGCAGGAGATAGCCTCCATCGCACTGAGCCGCCTTGAGATAGACCACCTCGGTCTTGACGGACTGGACAGGCGTATGCTTGAGATGATAATCAAGGGCTACGGCGGCGGACCTGTGGGACTTGAGACCCTCGCCTCGGCTATCAATGAGGAGAGCGTTACCCTGGAGGACGTGTGCGAGCCCTTCCTTATGCAGCTGGGCTTCCTGGGCAGGACTCCCAGAGGCAGAGTGGCTACAAGGCTTGCCTATGAGCACCTTGGCATAGTGCCGCCGGAGCAGGCAGCTTCTGCCGATGAAGGACAGATGAGCTTCTGACAATGCTCCCACAGGGGAGACGAGGATTTGAATATGCTTATAAAAGGTTCGAGGAGATATAATCTCAGACATAATGAGTCTATCGACCGGCAGCTTCCCTTCGGGGAGATGATAAACGGACAGGGCAGGGGTATCGTGGCACAGTTCAGATACGGCATCTGTCACATGAGCTTCAACGGCTGCGAGGTCATAGCGGTACACAATGCACTTGTCTATCTGAAAAAGCCCCGTCCACTGAAGGATATCGCCTTCTATATGGAGCGATTCCGCGTGCTGCTGGGCTTTTTCGGCTGTAATGCCTACAGGATAGGCAAGGCGCTGAAGCATTTCGGCGTTGAGTTTGAACGCTCAAAATACCCCGACGACGCAAGGTCTTACATAATCACATACTGGACGAAAAAGCCCTTCCTCTCCACTATCCACACCGTTTTCTGCATCAGGCAGGATAACGGTATACTGGTCTATAACAGCTACAACACCTGCATCCGCGAGGAGCTCTGCAGAGACCTGGAGGAGGTGGCGGGAAAGCGCCGTCCCATAGCAGTATACAAAATAATCGGGAGCGGGGAGATCTCCCCGGATCAGCTCCCGTAAACCACGGAAGGAGACTCCGCAATGGCAAAACTTTTCGGTACCGACGGTCCGCGAGGTATCGCCGTCACCGACCTCACCTGCGAGCTGGCAATGCAGACGGGACGCGCCGCTGCACTGGTGCTTGCAAAAAAAGAGAGCGGAAAGACGAAGATACTTGTGGGCAAGGATACAAGACTGTCCTCAGATGCGCTGGAGGCAGCGGTCTGTGCAGGCATATGCTCTGTGGGAGCAGATGCCGAGCTGCTGGGAACAGTTCCCACCCCCGGGGTGACATATCTTATCGGTGCCCACGGTGCCGACGGAGGCATAATGATCTCGGGAAGCCACAACAGCGCCGAGTATAACGGTCTGAAGCTGTTCTCCGCAAAGGGCTGCAAGCTCATGGAGGATGCTGAGGAGAAGATCGAAAGGCTGGTGCTGACTGTTCCCGGTGAGATAAAGCTGAAGTCCCACGAAGATGTGGGAAGGATAATCCACGGCGAGAAGGCTGCTGAGGAGTACATACAGCATATAAAGGAATTGACAGGGGCTGACCTCAGCGGAATGAAGGTGGCTTTGGACTGCGCCAACGGCTGCGCGGCTGTTACCGCGGAAAAGCTGTTCACGGCGCTGGGTGCGGAGACCATTGTCATCGCCGACAAGCCCGACGGCACCAACATCAACAGAGAGTGCGGAAGTACCAACGTACACCGCCTCATGGAAACAGTTATAGACAACGGCTGCTGCTGCGGACTTGCCTTCGACGGCGACGCAGACAGGTGCATTGCCGTTGATGAAAAGGGCGAACTGGTGGACGGCGACAGACAGCTTGCCATCTTTGCCCTGTATATGAAGGAAAAGGGGAACCTTTTCAAGGATACCGCTGTGGTCACCGCAGGCAGTACCCTGGGCTTCCGCAGATACGCCTCCGATCACGGCATAAAGCTGGTGAGCTCGGGCACAGGTACGCGGTACGTCCTTGAGCGTATGCTGGAGGGCGGCTATAAGCTGGGCGGCGAGCCCGACGGACATATCATCTTCCTTGACGATTCCGGCACAGGCGACGGTCAGCTGGCAGGCGTAAGGCTGCTGAGCATAATGAAGGAAAAGGGCAGTCCCCTCAGTGAGTTGTCGGGAGATATGCCCCGATACCCCCAGGTGAAGCTGAATGTGAAGATACACCCCCACTACAAGGAGCTCTGGAAAAATGAAAAGGACATCACTGAGCTCATAGAAAGCTTCGGCAGGGAGCTTGGGGACGAGGGAAGACTGGTCATCCGCGAGAGCGGCAAGGAGCCCATCGTCCGTATCCTCATAGAGGGCGCTGACTTCGGGCGCATCAACGATATGGCTGTGGAGATAGCACAGACCATCAAGGACACCTGCGCATATAAGGTATAAGCCATGAAGAAAAGAGAACGTCTGGGCGCTGAACACGTCATGACGGGCGGATATCATGTGTCGCTGAGCTACTGGTACTATAAGGAGAGCGGCCTTGCTGCGGCGCTGGAATACCTGGGGATATTCCTGGCAGTATTCACCTTCGGCGCCGTGGTCATAAATGTAAACAGCATAGGTCTGAAAAAGGGACTTATCAATATAGCTCTGGCGCTGCTGCTGAATATCCCCATAAAGTTAGGGGCAGCAGCCCTCAACGACTTCTGCGTAAGAAAAAAGATACGGGATAACGCGGAGTTTGCTAAGTATTTTGCAGAGACTTATCCGCAGCACAGCGACCTCTGCAAGGAGCTCAATGACGAGTATGCCGCATATCCCGATGGGATACCCTACAGGGACTTTCACCCCAGAAGGCAGCTTGCCATGAATATTGCGGCGATAGCTGGACTTATCCTGCTGGCGCTGATAGCCATAGCCGCCATAGCGGGCTGTATATGGGTGAAAAATTACCTTGAGGAATAACACTAAGGAGCATTTATTTTGAGAACAGTAAACAACTGGAAGGACTATATCATACTGGATGCCTCCGACGGCGAGAAGCTGGAAACATGGGGCGGCGTCAGCCTTGTCCGTCCCGACCCCCAGATAATCTGGAAGACCGAGCGCACCGACCCCCTGTGGAAGAATGCGGACGGTCACTACCACCGCTCAAATCAGGGCGGCGGCAAGTGGGAGTTCCGCAGAAAGCTTTCGGAGTCCTGGAATATAAGCTACGGAGACCTTACCTTCAATATCCGCCCCACGGGCTTCAAGCACACGGGACTTTTCCCTGAGCAGGCTGTGAACTGGGACTTCATGGCGGATAAGATAAGGAACGCAGGGCGTGAGATAAACGTCCTCAACCTCTTTGCCTATACGGGCGGAGCTACTCTCGCCTGTGCGGCGGCAGGTGCCTCCGTTTGCCACGTTGACGCCTCAAAGGGCATGGTGCAGTGGGCGCGTGACAACGCCGCTGCTTCGGGACTTTCCGATAAGCCCGTCCGCTGGATAGTGGACGACTGTGAGAAGTTCATCGCCCGTGAGATACGCCGCGGACGCAAGTATGACGCGGTCATAATGGACCCGCCAAGCTACGGCAGAGGTCCGGGAGGAGAGGTCTGGAAGCTGGAAAACTGCGTCTATGACCTGGTGAAGCTCTGTTCGGGAGTTCTCTCCGATGAGCCGCTTTTCTTCCTGATAAACAGCTATACCACGGGACTTTCTCCCTCGGTAATGGGATATATCCTCGGAAGCGTCCTCACCGACAGGTTCGGCGGCAGGGTAAGCTTCGATGAGATAGGTCTTCCCGTTAAGTCCACGGGAATGACGCTTCCCTGCGGCTCTACCGCTATCTGGGAGGCAAAGTAAAGCCTTCCGCATATCCACAGCCATATGCCGTGCTGCTGCGCGGCTTGCTATAAATGCACATACGCGAAAAACATCACAAAACCACATCACAGTAAACAAAGGAGTAATAACCATGGCAAAAAATGAAAGATTCGTCAAGACATATTCACAGGGCAAGCTTGTAGAGACCGAGATATGGGTGGATAAGGAAACAGGCGTTAACTACCTCTACCGCAAGGACGGTTATTCGGGCGGTCTGTGCGTACTGACCGACAAGGACGGCAAGCCCGTCGTATCCACAGCCGAGGAAATAGCTAACTTAAAGTAAAAAGGATATAATATGAAAAAAGCATTTATGGCAATTATCGCAGCAGCCGCTGTAATGGCATTTTCCGCAGTATCCTGCGGCAGTAAAAAAGAGGACAGCGGCGCAGTGAATGAGACCACAGCTGCTTCCGAAGAAGATACCACAGAGGCAGAGACAACAGATCCCGATAATGAAGAATATAGGGAACTTAAAAGGCGCGATGCTGAGGAGGGCGTTGATATAACTCCGAAGCCCCTGCCCGAATATGACAATATACCTGAAGACTGGAAGGAAATATCCTACGAGAGGGTAAGCCTGAGGATACCTCCCGACCTTGAGGAAACAGAGATGTGGCCTTCCTATGTAAAGACGTGCTACGGCAAGGAGGACAGCTTCAGAACGGCTTACATAGTCGAGAAAATGGAAAGTGAGAACGGCTTTTACATGAATTACAGCTTTCCCGAGATAACCGAGGAGGCAGTGGCAGAGGCTTTCAGGGAACTGGGCATAGAATATGACGGGAGCCAGCTTTCAATGTATAAGGCGGTGCTTTCTCTGACAAGTGAAATGCGCACCGACAGCAATGCCGAAAGCTTTGAGACGGCTATGCTTGCAAAGGAATTTGAACTTAGGTTCAGCTCCGAGGTCTATTACAGGCAGATAAACGGCTGTGACGTCTATTATCTGAAAGATGACTTGAGCCATGACGGCTTTTGGAGCTTTAATGCGATGATCTTCGTTTCCGACAGCGAGTACTATCAGGTGCAGGTCATCGGAGATACTATTGAGGAAGCACTGATGATGTGCTCAACGATCGATATAAAGTGAAGAACAGGGATAAATATGGATAATATAATCGAAATAAAGGGTCTGCACTTTTCATATGAGACCGACGACGAGGAGAAAAAGCCTGTCGAGGTACTGAAAGGTATTGACCTTGACATAAAGCAGGGCGAGTTCGTGGCGGTGCTGGGGCACAATGGCTGCGGCAAATCCACCCTCGCCAAACATCTGAACGCCATACTGCTCCCCACCGAGGGAACGGTAACGGTGGACGGTATAGACACAAAGGACGGGGAAAGACTCTTTGACCTGCGCCAGTGCGCGGGAATGGTGTTCCAGAACCCCGATAATCAGATAGTCTCCTCAATAGTTGAGGAGGACGTTGCCTTCGCTCTGGAAAATCTGGGCGTCCCCTACGAGGAGATGCGCAGACGGGTGGACGACAGTCTGAAAGCCGTGGGAATGTACGAGTACAGGCTCCATTCTCCCAGCCAGCTCTCGGGCGGTCAGAAGCAGAGGGTGGCAATAGCAGGCATAATCGCCATGGAGCCAAAGTGCATAATCCTTGACGAGCCCACTGCCATGCTGGACCCCCAGGGACGCAAGGAGGTGCTCGCCACCATACACCGCATGAACCGTGAAAAGGGCATAACCATTGTCCTCATAACCCATTATATGGACGAGGCTGCGGACTGCGACAGAGTGGTGGTCATGGACAAGGGCGAGGTAGTCCGTGACGATGTTCCCGAGAAGGTGTTCTCGCAGGTGGATAAGCTGAAAGCCATCGGTCTCGACGTGCCCCAGGTAACTGAGCTGGCATGGGAGCTGAGAAAGGCAGGCTGCGATATATCCCCCGAGATAATCACCGAGGAGGAGTGCGCCGCAGCTATCGAAAGGCTGTTCGCAGGATGAGCTGCACGGCTGTTTAAAGAAAGAAAAGGAGAATAGAATTGGCTATCCTTGAAACACAGGAGCTCACATATACCTACAGTCCCGGAACTCCCTTCGAGAAGACCGCTGTGGACCATGTGAGCCTTAAAATAGATGAGGGCGAAATGGTGGGCGTCATGGGTCATACCGGCTCGGGTAAATCCACGCTCATACAGCATTTCAACGGACTCCTCAGACCTACGTCGGGAAAGGTCCTTCTCGACGGAAAAGACATCTGGGCGGACAAGGACAAGATAAGAGACGTGCGCTTCAAGGTGGGGCTTGTTTTCCAGTACCCCGAGTATCAGATATTCGAGGAGACTGTATACAAGGACATCGCCTTCGGTCCCAGGAATATGGGACTTGACGAGGCTGAGATAAAGCGCCGCGTCCATGAGACCGCAAATGATATAGGTCTTTCGGAGGAGCTTCTGGAGCGATCTCCCTTTGAGCTTTCGGGCGGTCAGAAGCGCCGTGTGGCTATCGCAGGCGTTATGGCTATGGAGCCGAGAGTGCTCATTCTGGACGAGCCCACCGCAGGTCTCGACCCAGCGGGAAGGGACAAGATACTTGAGCATATCAAGCGCTATCATCAGCGCACAAAGAACACTATCCTCATAGTCTCTCACAGTATGGAGGACATCGCCTCCTTTGCGGACAAGATACTTGTCATGAGCAAGGCAAAGCTCTTCTGCTATGACGAGACGGTTAAGGTGTTCGCAAGAGCCGACGAGATATCTCAGATAGGTCTCGACGTACCACAGATAACCAGAGTTTTCGGAGAGCTGAAACGCAGGGGGCTGGACTTCGGCAAGGAAGTCTACACCGTGGAGTATGCCCGCGACCTGCTTCTCCGCAAGCTTAAGGAAAGGGAGGTACGCTGAATGCTGAGAGATATCACCATCGGACAGTATTTCCCCGGAGACAGCGTTATCCACAGGCTTGACCCAAGGTTCAAGATAGTGATAACCATTCTCTATATAGTAATGCTTTTTTCGGGTGGAAATTACCTCTGCCTGGCGGTGGGAGCCGTCTTCACCATAGGTGCAATACTCCTGTCGAAGATACCGCTGAAAATGTTCGTGAAGAGCGTGAAGCCGCTGTTTATCTTCCTTCTGATAACAGCCTTTATAAACCTGTTCTTCATGAGCCGCGGAAACGTGCTCCTGCACTGGAAATTCATAAAGATAACAGACGAAGGCGTGAATACCAGCGTATTCATGGTGGTGAGGATAGTCCTGCTCATCATGGGAAGCTCACTGCTGACATATACTACCTCGCCCATAACGCTGACCGACGCCATAGAGCGGCTGCTCTCGCCGCTCAGAAAGATAAAGTTCCCCGTACATGAGCTGGCGATGATGATGTCCATAGCGCTCAGATTCATCCCCACTCTCATCGAGGAGACGGACAAGATAATGTCCGCACAGAAAGCCCGTGGGGCCGAAATAGATACAGGAAGCTTCACAACGAGAGCAAAGAACCTCATCTCCATACTGGTGCCCCTGTTCATCTCCGCATTCAGACGTGCGGACGAGCTGGCTACGGCTATGGAGTGCCGCTGCTATCACGGCGGAGAGGGAAGAACACGTCTCAGACAGCTGAAATCTGCCCCCCGCGATTATATCGCACTGGGCGTGACCGTCCTGTTTCTTGCTGGAGTAATAGTTCTGGGAAGGCTGTTCTGATACGAACAAAAGAGAGGAAAAAATGAACAAAGAGGAAAAACGAGCCGCAAGGCACTCACGGCTTGAGCGGTTCAGAAAAGGAAAATTCTACGGGATACTGTACGAAAAGGGAGTCCTGTACTTCCTGCTTTCGTTCCTTATCCCATTTGCGATAATGCTGTACGCCTTCGGCGTTTACGGCGTTCACCCCTTCGGAGACAGGCAGATACTTGTGGTCGACCTGTGGCATCAGTACTACCCCTTCTTCAGGGTGGTGCATGAGAAGCTCATAAACGGAGGCTCATTCCTGTACTCCTGGGAAAACGGTATGGGCACAAATTTCCTGTCGCTCATATCCTATTACGCGGCAAGCCCGCTTAACTGGCTCTCGGTGTTCTTCGGCGAGGGCAATGAACGTGACGCCCTCACGTTCATACTGGCGGCAAAGATAGGCTTCGCAGGAGCCTTTTTCAGCACATTCCTGCGTTATACATATAAGCGCAAGGACTTCAGCATATGTATGTTCTCGGTGATGTACGCCCTTTGCAGCTACACCCTGGGCTATTACTGGAACGTCATGTGGTTCGACACCATAGCGCTTTTCCCTCTGGTCATGATGGGTATAGTAATGATATGCCGCGAGGGAAAGTGGAAGGTGTTCACCTTCGGTCTTGCGCTGTCACTCATAGCAAACTACTATGTGGGATACTTCACCTGTATATTCTCGGTGTTCATGTTCGCCTCAGCAAGCATTATCGAGTGCAGGGGAATAAAGAACTGGTTCAGGAAGCTCTTTCTTATGATACGCTCCTCAGTCCTGGGCATCGGTCTGGGAGGCTTCATACTCCTGCCTGCCTATTACGGATTGCAGCTCACATACAGTGCCAACAACACCATGCCCCGGGAGATGACTTTCTACGAGGACTGGAAAAAGATATTCGCAAACCTGCTCTCCTATGATGAGCCCACAAAGGTGGACGGACTTCCCAACTTTGCCTGCGGAATGCTGGCGGTGATGCTCTTCGGAGTGTTCCTGCTGTCCTTCGGCATAAAGATAAGGGAGAAGATATCCTCACTGATAATGCTGGGCATAATCGCGGTGAGCTGTAACATGAATATCCTCAACTTCATCTGGCACGGCTTTCACTTCACCAATCAGATACCCTACAGATTTGCCTTTATATTCAGCTTTGTGCTGGCGGCTTCGGCTTTCAGGGCGCTGGACGTGATCCTCAAAAAGGGAATAAAGATTTACCAGCTCATACTGATGCCAATAGCCCCGGTCACGGTGTTCGTCCTCAACCGCATGGTGGAGGGTGACGCCTTCAAGCCCTCACAGGCTTTCAAAAGCTCCATCGTCATCACTATTGCCTTCTGGCTCATATTCATAGCGGCGAAGATATTCCCCTTCAGGACACCGAAAAGGAGAAATGTGCTGCTCACACTGGCGCTTTCGGCGGCGGTGTTCAGTGAATTCGTCAGCAATGCACAGATGGGTGTGAAGACCGTTGACACCACAGGCTACAGCGACTACCCCGCCAGCGGCAGTGAGGTCAGGGAGCTCCTTGACGATACGGCAAAGAAGGACAAGTCACTGTTCTACCGCACGGAGATGACTCAGACCTACACCCTTAACGACAGTGCCCTCTACGGCTACCGCGGAGTGTCACAGTTCTCGTCGGCGGCAAATGTCTCGGTGACCACAATGTTCAAGCGCCTGGGGCTCTATGCCTCTGAGGCAGGCAACAGGTACCACTACAGAACATCTACCCCCGTTGTGAATTCGCTTCTGGGAATAAAATACATCATCAAGAAGGGCGGCGACCTCAATTCCGAGGCGTGGGTGCTTGAGGAGAAGGACTCCGCAGGCTCATCGCACATCTATGAAAACCGCTATCCTCTGTCCCTTGGCTTTATGGTCAAGGACAAGGTTCTCCTTATGGAGGACAGCGGCGGCGCCAATCCCTTTGAGTATCAGAATGACCTTATCCGCAGGGTCTCAGGCATTGAGGACAAGCTTTTTGTGGCTCAGCCCGTAGCTCTTGTGGAATACGAAGGACTTGACGTAACAAAGAACGGATACGGAAACTACACATTCGAGAACGTATCAGAGGAGCCTACTGGAAGTGCTGTATACACCTATGACTGCCTGGAGGGAAGCGCCCTCTACGGCTATGCAAACGGCACCGGCGGCACCTGCGATACCCTTGAGATAAAATGCGGCGATGACCTGGTTGATTCCGGCAAGCTCATCGAGAGCTATCCCATAGTATTCACCATGGGCAACGGGCAGGAGGGGGATACCTCTACCGTGAGGATAACCTCCAACAAGGACCACAAGACAGGCAACTTCAAGCTGATGATATACGCCCTCAACAAGGAGGTCTTCACAAAGGCTTACGACGAGCTGGCGGACGAGCAGCTCAACATAACCGAGTTTTCCGACAGGAAGATAAGGGGAGAGCTCACCGCAAAGGAGGACGGCATACTTTTCCTGTCCATACCCTATGAAAAGGGCTGGAAGGTGTATATCGACGGCGAGAGGGCTGAGACCTTCAAGCTGCTCCAGGCCGTGACAGGCGTTAAGGTTGCCGAGGGCAGCCATGATATCCGCATAGAGTATACCCCCGAGGGCTTCCCTCTGGGAGTGACTATAACCTTCATCAGTCTCGGACTGGTAATACTGATAATTCTTGCCGACAGAAGAAGGCTGAGAAAGCGCAGGAGAACAGCTCCCGCGGAGGAGCTTCCTCAGGAGGAGCTTCAGGATCAGCCCCCATTCAACTACAGGGCTGAGGTTTATGACCGGGTCTGCGAATCCCTCATTGGCGAGGACGTGGGCAGGGTAGAGGATACCGAGGTCATACTGTATGACGGAAGCAAGGAGACGGAAAAGGAGGTCGGTGATGCGCAATCTGAAAGTGACAATAGCCTACAGGGGAACTAAGTATCACGGCTTCCAGCGGCAGAGCAACGCGGTAACGGTGCAGGAGGCGCTTGAAAAGGCACTTTCAAAGGTTCTCAACGAGCCTGTGACCATTACGGGCTGTTCAAGAACGGATACGGGAGTCCACGCTAATATGTTCTGCTTCAATGTGAAGACCACAAGCAAAATACACTGCCTGGGTTTTTGCAGAGGAGTAAACGGCGAGCTGCCCGACGACATATCCGTTCTAAGCTGTGAGGACGTCCCCGAGGACTTCCACGCGCGGTTCGACTGCAAGGGCAAGGAGTACATTTACAAGATACACTGCAGCGAATCGAAAAATCCCTTTGCCGCCGACCTTATGCTCCACTACAGGAGAAAATTCGACATAGAGGCGGCAAGAAGGGCGGCACAATATTTTGTGGGTACCCACGATTTCTCCTCATTTTGTGCCGATTGTACAAATGTTTCCACCACTGTAAGGACGATTTATTCCTTCAGAATAGAAAATAGTGGAGATTCTGTGATAATGCTTGTAAAAGGCAACGGTTTTTTGTATAATATGATTAGGATAATGGCAGGGACTCTTCTGGACGTCAGCGAAAAGCGCATCTCGCCCGATGATATCCCCGCTATCCTTGCCGCAAAGGACCGCCTGAAAGCAGGCAGGACAGCCATGGCTCACGGACTGTATCTGAACCGCGTGTTCTACAGCGAGGACGAGCTTATGAAAGATACATACTGATGAGGCGGCTCTCATCAGCAAGAACAAAGGATAAGGAGGTGTCAGTGTGCCGAAAATGTATGACGCCGATGATATAGTCGATCTTAAAAATCGCAAAAGACGGCGGAAAAGACTTATGCGGTTTCTGACTATCCTGCTTATAGCGGGCATTGGAGCGGGTCTTTATTTTACCCGCGACAAGTGGTATAATAAGTTAAGGGGTATAGGAGAGCAGTATAGGACTATCGTTAATTCAGGACAGCTGGCTGAGGGAAATTTTCCCATCGAGGTCAGCGGAGGAGCAGATTACCAGTTTGAGCTTTCAGACAGGAAAATGATCGTGCTCAGCGATACCTATGCTTATTTCTACGACACTGACGGAGCGCTTCTGAGACGCCGTCAGCATACATACACCAATACGGTGCTCCGTGCTGCAGGGGGAAAGGCCCTGCTCTATGAAAACGGAGGAAACGAGCTTTGCGTAGAGGACGAAGATAAGGTCATCTATTCAAAGACGTTTGCTAATAATCTCATTCTCTTCGCAAGAATAAGCGAGGAGGGGTATACGGCTGTTGTCACAACTTCTGACAAATACAGCTGTGAGATCGTTGTATATGATAAAAGGGGAAAGGACATATACAACCGAAAGTGTATCGAAAGGATCAGCGACCTTAGCTTCATTGAGAGAAGCAAGGGCTGCGTGCTGAGCTATATCTCAGCAGAAAACGGTCAGCTCGTTACAAATGTTCAGGAAATAGACTTCAGTGAGGAGGGAGAACACTGGACTTCTCCCGGACTCAACACCCTCGGTCTTGACGTTTTCGGCTACGGAAAGGGCGCCTTCGTGCTTGGTACGGACGCCTGCGGCTATGTGGACGACAACGGTCAGATCAGCTCTTATTATTCCTATGACGGCAAGCTTGCCGCAGGTGCAAGCGAGGGCGGTAATTCCGCCGTTATCGTCAACGATAATGACAGAAGAAAATATGTGCTGGCACTGTTCAAGGGAGGCAATACCGAAGCCCGTATCATCGAGCTCGATGCCCCTTCTATAGATGTAGCCATATATGAGGACCTTGTCTACGTTATGTGTCAGGGACATATCAAAGCCTATGACTTCAACGGCGGACTGCGCTCCATCGCTGATGTCAGTGACGCATATACGGGATTTTTGCGGAGCGACGATCATATTTTCCTGAAGGGTTATAATAAAATAGACCGTATAGACTATGAAAGCTGACTTTTGATGCATTTATCAATCAATCGAAGGGAGGCAGCGTCACCTGACAAATGACGCGAATTTTATGGGAGTACAATTCTGGTGGTTTTATGATGTTATCGCAGTTGCAGCAATTCTTATCTGTATTTTTATCACTGTAAGAAAAGGTTTCTATAGAGCAGTAATATCTGCTCTGGGCTGTGTGATAGCCCTTGTAATAGCAATATCCCTCAGTTCGTCCATCGGCGGCTCGATCTATAAGAATTCAATAAGAGAGAGCAATGTCAAGAAGATGGATCAGTCACTTTCGTCCGGCGACTTCAACGAGGAGCTTGCAAAGTATCTTGAGTCACTCGGTTACAGCATCAGAGTAGACCGCGAGATGCTCAGCAGTATCTGTATCAATGGCGAAAACGTAGATCAGGAGATCTATAAGTATGTCAATAATATCAACAGCAGAAAGGTTGACGAGGAAGCTATCTTCTACAATAAGCTCCATGAAGGCTATGCAAAGATCATCAGCAGCTTTGTTTCAAAGCACCTCAATGAGTATTCCGCTGAGTATGCAGCGGAGCAGATCAGAAAGAATCCCGAAAAGCTCTATGATTTCATGAAGCTCCTTGAGGAAAAGGAAAGCAGACGCCAGCCTGCTGAGTTCATCGTTGATAACTATCTCGCCGCACCTTATACTACAATAGTTAAGCTCATTACCCTTATCATTATGCTTGTCATATTCCTTGTACTGACCGTTGTGATCATAAGCTCAGTGGGTAAAAATGACAAAATGGAACCAAGCCTCGTTACCCGTGTCCTCAGCGGACTTATCGGTATTTTCAAGGGTGCGGTGGTAGTGTTCCTGATAGCAGCAATGGTACGCCTTTACGTGGTATTCGGCAGCAACAAGATGCTGTTCTTCAATCACGAGGCGATTGACAAGACTTTTGTCTTCAAGTACGTTTACAACCTGATCATGGGAATGTAAACTGTCTGAAAACAGCGCCCGCGGTATGCGGAACAGGCGCATAGAAATTACTACAGGAGGAACTGCCTGATGATAATGTGCAGTAAATGCAAAAAAAGACCTGCGGTGGTGTTCATCACCTCTGTTCAGGGCAATGAGAAGAAGAACGAGGGTCTGTGCCTTTCATGTGCAAGGGCGCAGAATATCCCGCAGATAAAGGAATATATGGATAAGCTGGGCATAACCGACGAGGAGCTGGACCAGCTCTCAGACCAGATGATGGGTATGCTCGACGGCGACAGCTTTGAAATGGGCGGTTCGGGCGTGCTTCCCGACTTTATCACCAATATGTTCGGCGGAAACAGCGGCGACGACTCAGAGGGCGGAGATAAGCCTGATGAGGGCGGCTTCGACCCGAGAAGTCTCTTCGGCGGCGGACGCTCCGACGATAAGCAGTCCGAGGGCAAGGAGAAAAAAGGTCTTTTCGGACGCAATAAGGAGAAAAAGCCCAGAGAGCCCAAATTCCTGGGAAGCTACTGCACCAATCTTTCACAGAAGGCTGCTGACGGCAAGCTTGACAATATCATCGGCAGAGACAATGAGATCGCAAGAGTTATCCAGATACTTTCAAGACGTACAAAGAACAACCCCTGCCTCATAGGCGAGCCCGGCGTCGGCAAGACCGCTATCGCAGAGGGTATCGCCCTCCGCATCAACGAGGGAGATGTTCCCTTCAATCTTGCGGATAAGAAGGTATACCTCCTTGACCTTACCGCTCTCGTTGCGGGAACTCAGTTCCGCGGACAGTTTGAGAGCCGTGTAAAGGGTCTTGTGGACGAGGTAAAGCGTGAGGGGAATATAATCCTCTTTATCGATGAGGTCCACAATCTGGTGGGCGCAGGAGACTCTGAGGGCTCAATGAACGCCGCAAATATCCTGAAGCCCGCTCTTTCAAGAGGCGAGGTCCAGGTCATCGGTGCCACCACCTTCGGCGAGTACCGCAAGTTTATCGAGAAGGATTCGGCTCTTGAACGCCGTTTCCGGCCCGTTACAGTAAACGAGCCCACTATCGAGGACACAGTCAACGTTCTCGTGGGCATAAAGAAGTATTATGAGGAGTTCCATAAGGTACATATCTCCGATTACCTTGTGAGAGTATGCGCTGTTCTCTCAGAGAGATACATCACAGACCGTTTCCTGCCCGATAAGGCAATAGACCTTATGGACGAAAGCCTGGCATATGCCTGCATACGCTCTCCCGAGATAGGCGAGTACGAAAAGCTCAAGAAGGAGATAAAGGTCCTGGAGGATATGGAAAAGTCCATATCCGAGCAGGAGGAGATAGACTATCAGGCTCTTGCAGAGGTCAAGGGCAAGCTCATCCATATACGCGAGACCGAAGCTGAGCTCAGGGAGAAGGCTGAGGGCGTAAACGTTGAGGAGTCCGATGTGACCAAGGTCATTGAGCGCTGGACGGGTATCCCTGCGGCTAAGATCGCAGAGAACGAGTTCCTGAAGATCTCAAGGCTTGAGGGCGCTCTCAAAAAGAGAGTCATCGGTCAGGACGAGGCTGTGGAGGTGCTCACAAAGGCTATCAAGCGCACAAGGGTACAGCTCAGCAAGCGCCGCAGACCTGCTTCATTCGTGTTCGTAGGTCCTACGGGCGTGGGCAAGACAGAACTGGTAAAGTCGCTGGCAGAGGAGCTCTTTGACTCTCCCGATCCCCTTATCAGACTGGATATGACCGAGTATATGGAGAAGCACTCCGTTGCGAGAATGATCGGTTCGCCTCCCGGATACGTTGGCTATGACGAGGCGGGACAGCTCACCGAAAAGGTGCGCAGAAAACCCTACTCCGTTATCCTCTTTGACGAGATCGAGAAGGCTCACCCCGACGTTATGAATATCCTTATGCAGATACTGGACGAGGGCAAGGTTGACGACGCCCACGGCAGAACTGTAAACTTTGCTAATACTATCATCTGTATGACCTCAAATGCAGGCTCTACAGACAAGAGCATAGGTGTGGGCTTCAACCGCACAGAGAATGAAATTTCCAGAGACAAGGCTCTCAAGGGTCTGAGGGAGTTCCTCCGTCCCGAATTCATCAGCCGTATCGACGAGATAGTTGTATTCAGGGATCTCACCAAGGAGAACTTCGCTGACATCGCCGCTCTCATGATCGATGAGATGAAGGAGCCCCTTGCCGAGAAGGATATCACCGTGGATTATACAAGAGAGGCTCTTGAGCTCATCGCTGAAAAGTCCTTCGGAAAGCCCTACGGCGCAAGAGATATCCGCAGAGTTATCCGCGACGAGGTAGAGGATCAGGTAGCTGAGATGATACTTGAGCGGGGCTCTGAGATCAGCAGGATAAGCATTACTGCTGACGGCGATAAGATCGTAGTTACTGGCAGTAAGGAGGCTTCCGGAAATGAAGCGTAAGATATTAGCCGTGCTCCTTGCACTGGCGGCTTCTGCGGCAGTATTCACAGGCTGCAGCAGCAAGAAGGGAAGCAGCAGCCCGGCTGCTCAGGGCACAACTGCTGCATCTGCGTCAGCAGGTGAGACTCCTTCCGCCGATGACGGTGACGAGATGTCCGAGAGCATGGAGCTCATGCATATCAAGTATAAGGACGTGGAGTCGCTTTCCAGCGGTCCTGTCATAAAGCTCAGCGACACCACTGCAAAGCCCGGTGAAATGGCTGAGGTAACAGTCTCTGTTGAGGGGGCTGCGGACCAGTGGTCTATGTGCGGTATCCATATAACATACCCCGATGTGCTGGAGTGCAAGATAGAGGATCCCACCGACCTGACGGCAGCTTATACTCCGGGTGCGGCTATAAGCAAGAATTCGGGATTTATCGCCATGGACTGGCAGAAGAACCTTGACCCCGAGCTGGTAAGAGAGCAGAAGCGCTCGCTCTTCTTCACCACCATGTTCGTGGACAACGCAGGCGGCGACGGCGATATAGCTACATTCTACTTCAAGGTGCCCGATGATGCACAGCCCGGAACAGTATACAAGCTTGGCTTCTACTACAAGGATTCGGATATGTTCCGCAATGCGGAAAATGACCTTCCCTTCGAGAAGTATGCCTTTGAGCATTTCCAGAACGGAAGTATAACCATAAGATGATTTTTACGGAGCTGCGGCGCTTAAGTGCGGCAGCTCCGTATGTTTCTGAGAAAGGAAGTACATAATGAATAAAAAGGAAACAGCAGAGATAAAGAAGAATTTCTCCGACAAGAGCGGATTTTTCATCATGGAGAGGGTGCTCACTGCCTTCATCGACGCGGATAAGAACCTTCGCTACCACAATGTCAGCTCCTGTCTTACAATGCCCGTTGAGGAGCACGACGTCTATGACGAGACCCTGAAAAAGGTGCTGAACACCAACGTGGGCAAGGCTTTTGTGGAGTATGAGTTCCCCAACGAGGCTTATGACGAGGGACAGCCCCAGAATATCCTCTATACCCTCCTCACCTCCGAGCTCAAGGACGATGCAGCCTGCGAGGACTTCCTCAACCACATCGCCAACAATATCGCCTATACGGGTCCCTTTGCGGTAATAACCTCCTACTGCACCTACACTGTCCGCAAAAAGGACAAGAATGACGAGTTCGCCGACGGGGAGGACGAGATATACCGCTATATCCTCACAGCTATCTGCCCCGTTAATACCAGCAAGGACGGCTTTATCTTTGACAGCGTGGGCAACGAGATAACCAAGAAGGTGAACACGGAGCTCATTATCAGCAAGGCACCCTCTGACGGCTTCCTGTACCCTGTTTTCAGCAACAGGAGCTCCGACATCAACCATGTGATGTACTACACCAAGAACGTGAAGTCTCCCAACGTCTCAGTAGTCGAGAACGTGCTGGGATGCACTTTTGTAATGTCCGCAGAGAGCGAGAAGAGCAGCTTCCAGAGCATTCTCAAGAACGTTGTGGGCGAGGACCTTGACTATATGCTCATCAAGACCGTCAACGAGAAGATACAGGAGGTTGTCGATGACAGCAAGGACGAGACCGACAGGGTGGTCATCGACAACGCCAAGCTCAAGGATATACTCGTTGATGTGGGACTTCCCGAGGAGAGAGTGAGCATGGTTGAGCCCGTGTACGAGAAGGTCTGCGGAACAGCTCCCCTTACTGCGGCTAACCTTGTGGAGAACAAGACCGTTCTGACCTCTCCGGGCATTACCGTGAACATCAAGCCCTCGGCGGCTGACAAGGTGCGCACCAGCGTGGTGGACGGCAGACGCTGTCTCCTCATCGACATCGACGACCCCACCATAGAGATAAACGGACTTCCCGTTACCCTGTGAGCTGATAATAAAAAGGACACTCAGGGGGCGTTCCTACAATAACAAGTAAAAAAGGAGACCTTTAAGGTCTCCTTTTTTGCTGCCTAATGTGTTTCCTTGATAGCGCTTTTTGCCTTGGCGACTATGGTCCTGTCATTTTCGTATGACAGGATATTTGAGGCATAGGAGATATCCACCCAGCGTATCTCGGCGATCTCTCCTTCCTGAGGCGAAAAATCCACATTCTTCGCCTTCGCAAGGAAGTAAACTACGACTTTTACTGTGTCCTTTTTCGGTGAATAGGTAACAGTTTCTCTGAATGTCGGATCAATAATAACGTCAATGGAGGTCTCCTCCATTATTTCACGACGAGCAGTCTCTACCTCGGTCTCACCCTTTTCAACATGACCCTTGGGAAAGGACCAGTGACCGCTGTTGATATGCTTTATCAGCAGAATTTCCGTATTGCCGTGGTATTTCCTGTAGACAATGGCGCCGCATGATTTCTCGTGAAGCATAGACTATCCTTTCTTGCCCGGAAAACGGGCAGAATATAAGCATTACACCCTGCTTCTGCGGCTGTGAGGTGCTGCTTATTTATGTTGTTCATAAATATTATAGCATATTTTGTTAAATTTGTCCATACCCGGCTTTGTAAAAAAGAGATGAATTTTGCCGTTGAAGGTGATCATTATATGCTGCGCTCAGTGACCGAGGGGATATTTTTCGTACATTTCCATAAAATAGGAGCCTGCCCTTTCGCTGTGGGAGAGCAGCTCCTCAGCCTTCTCCTTTGTGATGGTGCAGGACCACTTTGGAGCGCAGTCAAAAGGACTGCTTGAACGGTACTCTGCCGCCAGCTCATAGCGCTCATAGGCGTCCCAGTGACAACGGAAGATGATATACTGAGGAGTTTTCGCCAGAAGCTGCGGATTTCCGCCGTAATTTGGCAGGCGGTGATCCATCTCTATCACAGGCTGATCCACATAGCGGCTGAACCTCGGGTCTGCATTTATGCGTCTGCGGAGCCAGTCCACCACCTTGTCGGGATTGTCCAGCAGGTATTTCGCTTCAGTCTCGTCACTTGTCCATATCTCGGGGCTGCTGGTCGCGTTCAGACCTGTTTTTACGGGGAATTCGCACTGCACAAAGTATCTTGTGTCCTCGGGACGGTTGTAATAGGCTATGCAGAAATGCTCCATGTCAAGGAGTATCTCTCCCCCTATGCTGATTATATAGCCCCTGTATCCGTAATATTGCTTTTCACTCATATCCACCGCTCCTTCCGCAGTTGTTTATTTACCCGAATTATAGCACAGTACGGAGCATAAGTCAATACGGACAGGAATAACGGAGCTCTTACGCGAATATAATTACACAAAGCAAACTTCAAGGAGGTCCCCCGTTATGGAATTAAAACTGAACAGAGAGACTGTTCCTGCCGCCGAGGTCATATTTGACGGCGTTCAGGAGCAGACTGTGGAACTGGATTACATTCTCCCCGATTACTGCCCCGACATCTTCCGTCTGATACGCTGCGAGACTGTCCCCGTCATCACGGACTGGAACGTAAGCGGCGACAGGCCGACCTATGAGCTGCGGTGCGACATACATATCCTTTACAGCGGCGAGGAGGGCAGCGAGGTACAGTCCGTGGACCAGCACAGGAGCTTCACCAGGACTGTGGAGCTGGGACGGAGCCCCGTATCGCCCCAGGTCAGGCTGGTCCCAAAGACCGACCATGTGAACTTCCGCGCTGTCAACAGCCGCCGTCTTGACCTGAGGGGGGGCGGTCTCCGTGAAGATAAGTGTGACAGGTCAGCAGGAGCAGCAGGTGGTCTCTGACGCCGAGGGCATGAATATACAGCTGAAGCGGAGAGCTGTTGAATTTGCCGCAGGCAGGCTCAGTGCGGAGAAAAACGTGCGTATCGAGGAGGAGATGGAGCTTTCTGCTGCACAGCCCGATATTTCGGGGATACTGCGGTGCAGCTGCACAGCTTCAGACTGCGAGGTGAAGCTCATCTCCGGGAAGCTCCTTGCAAGGGGCGAGGCAGATGTGGAGCTGCTATACAGGGGAGGCAGTACCGTTGAGACCATGAGCTTTTCCCTGGGCTACAGCCAGATAATCGACGTGGAGGGACTGGACGACAGTTTCGGCTGCACCGTTACTGCTGAGGTGGTGAGCTGCGATGTGGCTCCGTTGGCTGACAAGGAGGGCAATAACCGCATGGTCAGGTGCGAAGCGGAGCTTCGGCTGTGCTGCCGGGCGGTAAAGACTGCCACTGTGATGATAGCTGAGGACGCTTTTTCAACAGTCTACCCCTGCGATGTTGAAATATCGGAGATCAGAGCGGAGCAGATACCCGCGGTCTATGACGAGAGCTTCCGCCACAGTGCAAGACTTGCGGAGGGGGAGTCGGTGCCCCAGACGGTTTTTGCCATGTGGAGCAGCGCGAAGAACATCAACACCCGTATCGGCAGCGACGGAAGGTCAGTGGTCATCAGCGGAATGCTGGCTTACTCCATGGCTGCCAAGGACAGGAACGGCATGATAGTTATGCCCGACCGTGATGAGGCTTTCGAGGAGACCATCGCCCTCCCCGATGATATAAGCGGCTCGTCGGTGTCTGCGGAGGTGAAGGTCAGGGAGACCACCTATGACATCTCCCCCGAGGGAGTCCTCAACGCAAAGGCAGATATAGGCGTGAAGCTGTCGGTGTACAGCTCCGACTCCATAAGGGCGGTCACGGATATAACCGTGGACGATTCCGCAAGGAAGGAGCGGGACGGCGACTACGCTATCAAGCTTTATTTCGGCATCGAGAACGAGGACGTCTGGGACATCGCCAAGCGGTACAGCACCAGCGTAGACGCCATTATGGAGGAAAACGACCTTTCAGGAGAGCGGCTTGAAAAGGGCGGTATGCTGCTGATACCCATAGTTTCATAAAAGGAGTATTTGTATGGCTAAAGATATATACAGCAATATCGCCGAGCGCACAGGCGGCGATATTTACATCGGCGTGGTGGGACCTGTCCGCACGGGCAAGTCCACCTTTATAAAGCGGTTCATGGAGTCGCTGGTGATACCCAATATAAGCAGCGAATATATGCGGGAGAGGGCACTTGACGAGCTTCCTCAGTCTGCCGCGGGCAAGACCATAATGACTACCGAGCCCAAGTTCATACCCGAGGAAGCGGTCCGCATAGACCTGGGGGAGGGGGCAGCCTTCAACGTCAGGCTCATCGACTGCGTTGGCTATATCGTTCCAAGCTCCCTGGGCTACATCGAAAACGAGCAGCCCGTATGGTCATGACCTCCTGGTTCGATGAGGAGATACCCTTTAATATGGCGGCTGAGATAGGTACCCAGAAGGTCATCACCGACCACTCCACCATTGGTCTGGTCATTACCACAGACGGCTCCGTGACGGATATTCCCCGTGAGGAGTACGAGGAGTGCGAGGAGAGAGTTATCCGTGAGCTACGTGAGCTGGGCAAGCCCTTCGTGGTAATACTCAACACCGTGGACCCACGGTCTGCGGAGTCAAGAGCTCTTGCGGCAAAGCTCACAGACCGCTATGACGCCAAGGTGATACCCGTCAACTGCCTGGAGCTCAGCGAGGAGGATATTCGCGGCATAATACGGGAGATACTCTTTTCCTTCCCCGTCAGGGAGATAAATATCCGCACCGCCGGGTGGATAAACTCCCTGGGAAAGGGGCACTGGCTCAGGACGGAGATACTGGACTGCATACGCTCAGCCGCCAGGGATATACGTCTTGTCCGTGAGGCAGAGGAGGCAGCGGCGGCAATAGGGGAGTGTCCCAACGTGGTAAAGGCGGAGGTCAGCAGTATCGACCTGGGAAAGGGCTCCGTCACTATCACCGCGGAGCTGGACAGCAGCCTTTTCTACAAGATACTGGGGGAGACCACTGGTATCGAGATAGAGAGCGAAAGCGACCTCATGCCCCTGCTTGCGGAGCTAAATGACATACGCAGAAAGTATAAGCGTATAGAGCCTGCCCTTGCGGAGGTGGAGGCAACGGGCTACGGCATCGTCATGCCCGAGCTGGAGGAGATGTCACTTGAGGAGCCCAAGATAATCCGACAGGGAGGCAAGTACGGGGTGAAGCTGAAGGCGTCGGCGCCGTCGATACACCTGATGAAAGCCAACATCAACACCACCGTAAGTCCCATCGTAGGCACAGAGCGGCAGTCCGAGGAGCTGGTGATGTACCTGCTGGACGGCTTTGACGATGACCCGAAGAAGATATGGGAGAGCAACATCTTCGGCAAGTCCCTCCACGAGCTGGTGAACGAGGGGCTTCACAGCAAGCTTTTCAAGATGCCTGTGGACGCCCGAATGAAGCTTCAGGAGACCCTTGAGCGGGTCATCAACGAGGGCTGTTCGGGACTTATCTGCTTCATATTATGAAAAAAGAGACCTTTCAGGTCTCTTTTTTCAGCCGTTAGCCATTAGCCTGTAGGGGCGGATATTATTCGCCCGTTTGCGGGGAACTCTATATAAACAGGAAAGCCGTGCTTGAGCAGCACGGCTTTCTTGTTCTGATTTGTCCCTTACAATTTATTTTTGGAATTATATCAATCTGTGCGGCGCGTTGTGCAGATGCACCGCACAGATCAACATCGAAAAGAATTATGACATCGACCAGCTGTCGAAGCTTACATCGCCGTTGGCTACAAAGTAGATGTCTGAAGCGCCGTCGGGGATATTTGCGAGAGGAGTCTCAATGTCTGTCATTGAGCCGCCTGCGGGTACTTCAATGTAAGTAATAGCTTCGCCTGTTGCTGAACCTGCGCAAACCTTGATGATCGCGCCGCTCTTGGAAGAAGCCTTTGCGGAAAGTGAACCGCTTACCTTAGAGAAGTCTACCTTGCTAACCTTTGCCCATTCGCCCTTCTTGAGCTCTAATACTGCATTGCCTACGCCTGAAACTGAGATGCCCTTTGACTGGTTAGACATTGTTGATGCACGAACAGTCTTTGTAGGATCCAGGTTCTCAAGCTGGCTTACACCGGTCTGTGAACCGTTACAGGTGATCTTGCCGTTGCTTATAGTTGCCTTATCGATACAGGGGGATCTGTAGTTAAGACCCTTGCCGCCGTTAACGCCCATACGCATTTCAAGCTGACGTGAGTGATAAAGTACATAGTAGCTGCCCTTGAATTCGATAATTGAGTGGTGGTTGTTACCGCCGTTGTCAAGTCTCTGTGTACCTGTGTTCTTGAATACAACGCCCTGATACTGGTATCCCTTGAGAGGATCTGTTGATGTCATGTAACCGATGTCGGCATTGCTGAAGGAATTACCGTTTACGCTTGCACCGCCGGGAACATTCCAGTTGTGGCAGAATGAGTAATACCATGTGTTGCCGATCTTGATCATGCTTGAGTCCTCAAAGAGGTAAGGTGTACCGGGATCGATAGGAGTACCTACGATAGAGATCATGTCATCGCCGAGCTTAGCGATACGTCCCTGCTTTGTATTAGCCTGCTGTCCTTCGGGAACACCGCCGCCGTATGCGATGATACCTGTGTCTGTATCAGGATCATAATAAACGCCGGGGTCGAAGAGCCATGTTACGTTACTGTTGGGTGTGCTTCTGGAGATGAGCTCGTGTCCGAGGGGATCCTTTACATTCTTTGTGAATGTGGGGTCATCAGCTGTGATAACGCCGATACCTGAACCATTGTTTGCGAAGTAAAGGAAGAACTTGTCCTGGCCGTTGATCTTCTTCCATGCTGCATCGGGAGCCCAGGCGTTATTAGCCCATTTTGCAATAGGTGTGCCGTTTACTCTTGTCTTTGCAACAGGGATCTGACCGTGGTCTGTCCAGTTTACAAGGTCAGCTGTTGATAAGCAGTTGATATAGCCTGAAGAATAATCATTTTCGATCATCTGACCGTTCTTGTATGCGAATTCATCGGCTGTTGTATAAACGTAAAGTCTGCCGTCGTATACCAGCCAGCCGGGGTCAGCGCCGAAACGCTGGGTATAGAGAGGATTATTCTCTCCGTTCTTTTTCCATGATTCTGCAATATTCACTGTTCCAAATTTAGCAGCTAAAGCGCCGATGTCAACCTGTGGCTTGTTTACGGGGAATTCTGAGATCTTAGCGAGGATGTACTGCTGGAGGAGAACCAGATCGGCAACCTCAAAGGTTCTGTTCTGGTCAACATCGGCAGCCTTCTGAGTCATTGAATCGTCGAAGCCGCCCTTGAGGAGTCCTCTTCTTGCAGCGACCATATCCATCGAGTCGATGCACTCGTCGAAGTTTACGTCGCCGAGGATGACTGTACGGATATGAGGCTGTCCTGCGCCGGGAACTACTGTACCTGCGGGAGCGCCTACAGCATCATCGATATAGAAGTTTGTGAATACGTCCTCAGTAGTTGTCTCAACGTAGATCTGAACGTCGGTAGCGCCTGAGGGGATCTTGAAGTTTGTGTTTGCAAGCTGTACCCACTCGCCCTTGGGAGCAGATGCCAGAGCAATCTGATCGTAATGGGGCTCGTTGTCAGCGTCGTTGTACTGGAGAGTGAGCTTGAATTCCTGAGAATCCAGATCACCGTCGAGGTAGCAGGCATTTACTGAGAAGCTGTACTCCTCGCCGGGCTTGAATATTCTTGAATTGAGGGGCATTGCTGCGCCGTTCCATGAAGCCTCTCTGTCCTGAACCAGGAGGGCTTCCTTGCCTTCGTAATATGTTCTGCCGCTGGTGCTTACAGAAGCTGAGCCTCTGCCTACCCAGTTGTCATCTGAGCCTTCGAATTTACTGTGGAACCAGTAACCGTCGGAGTCGGGCTCGGGGTCTGCGATGGTGAAGCCTGAGCTTCCGGGGCCCTTGTAGGGGAGACCTTCGCCCCACTGGCTGTCGGGAACAAGGCTTGTGATAGCGTTGTAAGCCGACTTGGGCTGATTGTTTCCATCATAAAGGAGAGGATAGTTGGGCTGACCTGAATTGTTTGTACCAACCCATGAGTTGTTGTCATTGGGACCCCATACCTGAACGAGAGTTACGTTAGGTCCGTTGGGGTGGCTTGCGTTCCAGTCCATACAATGCTTGAATATAGCCTTGTACTTGTCAGCCTGCTGCTGATCGGTATAGCCGCCGTCTCTTGAGAGGTCAAGCTCTGTTACCTGAACATCGAGACCGAGGTTGAGGTACTTGTCCATAGCTGCGAGGTAGGAGTTTGTATCGCCCCATGCGTTGCTTGCAGCGCAGTTGAGGTGAGACTGCATACCCATACCGTCGATGAGTCCCTTAGCCATGAGAGGCTTGAGGATTGTGTTTATGATGCAGTTCTGCTTGTCGTTAGCGAACTCGTTATAGTCGTTGTAGAAAAGCTTACAGGTCGGAGGAGCGTACTGTCTTGCATAGGTGAATGCCTTCTCAACGAAGGAGTTGTTTCCGTAAACTCTTACCCATGCAGATGAGCCGTTCTGACCCTCTGTGCCGTTTGTAGGTCTGAGACCGCCCTGTGAAGCGGTGCCGTCATAGATGACCTCATTACAAACGTCGTAAGCATAGAGGTCGAGGTCGGGGTACTGAGTTGCGTATGCGTTGAACATATTCTTGATGTAGCTCTCCATACGCTGATCCATTGTGGAGCTGTTTACATAGCCGCCGTTGTTGCTGAAGTTCTCCTTGAAGAACCACTCGTGAGTCTGGCTGTGCCATACAAGGGTATGACCTCTGAAGCCGAGACCGTGCTGAACGCAGAAATCGCAGATAGCTGCACAGCTGTTGAGAGATACCTTTACGTTGGTATTGGTCGAGCCGTTCTGGACCATAGTATCCCAGGGCTTTGTCTCGTTCTCGCACTCGATAGCGTTGCAGTCCTTGAGCAGTATGCCCTGGATACCGCTGTTCTTGATAGTACCGCCGTTGAAGATGTTGCCAACGCGGAAGTAATCAGCGAACTCGTCCTTGAGACCCTTGCCTGCGGGAGCAGCGTGTGCATCAAGAGCGCTCTTGTCGCCTGTGATGAGGAAATCATCAAAGAAGAAGTCATCTGTGGAGTCTGTGGTGATCTTTACCTTGAACTCATAGCTTCCCTCGGGAGCGGTATAGCTGTTCTTCAGCTCTGTCCACTGACCTGCGGGAACGTTCTTTGAATCCAGTACAACAGTTGTCTCCTTCTCAGTCTCCTCGTCGATGACAAGAAGTGTAAGGCTGAACTTCTGAGCGGTATTGCTGAATACCTTTACGCTGTAGTCGTACTTGTCTCCGCCGAAAAGGTAGAGACCCTTTGATGAAGCGGCGCCGTCCTCAGCGGAAGCACGTCCCGAGACCTTCATGCCTCTTGACATATCTGCGCCTGCTGCGGGCTGAGCAGTCAGCTCAACGGTGTCGCCCTCGCCGTACCAGCCGTCATAGTTGCGTTCAAAATCGTTGGATACGACAGAAGCAGCGTATGTGCGCTGTACGAATTCGGGGAATGCCACGAAGGCGCCCGAAAGACAGCTTGCAGCGGTAAGACTTGCAACAAGTTTTTGAATTTCATACATTCTCCTCCTCTAATATTTATTTATTTTATTTTTTCGCTCACGCAATGATATGCTGCATATCATTTCATGCTGTTACACTCATTTTACTTCAATAATAATAACATTGCAACTCAAAAAACAAAGATTAGGTGTACAAAACGAAGGAAATGCCTGTAAATAGCCTTTTTTCTTAAAATTTTGGTCATGATATTACTATTTTTAGCATAATAATGTCATTTCAGAAAACGTGTGATATTTTGCACGATATGTTATAGCCGAAACCTCGCAGAACAGGCGCGGACAGCGGATTTTTTACGGCATGAAAGGCTTTGTATCACCTGCTTCAAAATCATCGGGAAAGTGCAGAAGCAGATATATCCGATGTGGAAACCGGGCTGTGAAAATTACCATTTGTAGAAAGTGCACCTGAGGCGCAAACCTTAAAGAAGGCTTGACAGAACGGATTGAAAAGTTCATAAAAACATGGTATGATAGTACTATCATGACATTCAGCGCTTTCGGCGCGGAAGGAGTTGAAAAAATGAAGGTATCCGACGGCTACTGGCTCAGCAGGACAGGCTATGACGTCCGCTGGGCAGCTCAGATATACGAGACCGCAGCGGACGACAGGTCCCTGACGGTGTGGGCGGCTACACAGTTCATATCAAACAGGGGCATGACCTTAGGCGGTCCCATGCTCACAGTGACATTCACCTCTACACTGGAGAACAGCATAAAGGTCACTATAAGCCATTTCAGCGGCGGCGGGAAGAAGCAGCCCTCTTTCCCTCTCAATGAGGACAGCGGCTTCCGTCCTGTCATAAGGCGTACCGCGGACGGGGGCTGGGAGCTTATCTCTGGAAAGACCTCCGTCAGGACAGGGGCAGACGGCAAGGAGTGGGATATCTCCTACAGGTACGGGGACAGGCTCCTGACCGGAACAGGCTGGCGCACTACCTCTATCATAGAGGAGGAGCCCTTCCGCAGGCAGCTCCGTGAGCAGGAGACCTCGGGGGAGCGTCCCTTCTCGCAGTGGGACAACGGCGGCAGCACCTATATCCGCGAAATGCTGGATATCTCCGTAGGGGAGTACATCTACGGCTTCGGCGAGAAGTTCACCTCTTTCGTGAAGAACGGTCAGACCGTTGAGGTCTGGAACGATGACGGCGGCACCTGCACCGAACAGAGCTACAAGTCTGTGCCCTTCTTCACATCTTCCCGTGGCTACGGCGTTTTCGTCAATACCCCCGGGAGAGTCAGCTTCGAGGTGGGCAGCGAGAACGTGTCAAAGACTGCTTTTTCCGTTCAGGGTGAGACTCTGGAATACTTCATCTTCGGCGGCGATACCATTGCCGACGTTATAGAGCGGTACACTGCCCTCACAGGCAGACCTGCACTGCCGCCGCCCTGGTCATTCGGACTGTGGCTGTCAACCTCCTTCACCACAGAGTATGACGAGGACACCGTGACCTCCTTCATTGACGAGATGAAGCGCAGGGACATACCCCTGGACGTTTTCCACTTTGACTGCTTCTGGATGAAGGAAATGGAGTGGTGCAGCTTCCGCTGGGACGAGAGAAAATTCCCCGATCCCGGGGCGATGATAGCCCGCCTCAAGGCAAAGGGGCTCAGGATATGCGTGTGGATAAATCCCTATGTGGGGCAGAAGTCTCCTGTGTTCGCGGAGTGCGCGGAGAAGGGTTTTTTCCTGAAAAACAGGGACGGCTCAGTGTACCAGAGCGATATGTGGCAGCCGGGTATGGGCATAATAGACTTCACCAACCCTGAGGCGAGGAAATGGTATGCCGCGCAGATACGCGGTCTTGCGGATATGGGCGTGGACGCGGTAAAGACGGATTTCGGCGAGCGTATCCCCACGGACGTGGTCTGGCATGACGGCTCAGACCCGTTCATGATGCACAATTATTACTCCTTCATCTATAACAGGACTGCTTTTGAAGCCCTTGACGGCAAGGGCTGCCTTTTCGCAAGGTCAGCCACCGCAGGCTGTCAGCAGTTCCCCGTTCACTGGGGCGGAGACTGCTTCTCGGACTATAATTCAATGTGGGAGACTCTCCGCGGCGGACTTTCCCTGTGTATGTCGGGCTTCGGCTTCTTCTCCCATGATATAGGCGGCTTTGAGGCTACGGGCACTCCCGACCTCTACAAGCGTTGGACAGCCTTCGGGCTCATGTCCTCACATTCGCGCTATCACGGCAACAACTCCTATCGCGTGCCCTGGCACTTCGACGAGGAGAGCTGCGATGTGGCAAGGCATTTCGTAAAGCTCAAGGGCAGGCTCATGCCCTATATCTGGAGCAGTGCAGTGAAGGCACACATTACAGGTATCCCTGTCATGAGGGCTATGGCTGTGGACTTCACCCACGACCGCGGCGCCCTGACCGTTGACACTCAGTATATGCTGGGAGACTCCCTTCTGGCGGCTCCTGTTTTCAGTGAGTCGGGGGAGTGCAGCTTCTACCTGCCCGCAGGTGGTATATGGACGGATATACAGACAGGTGAGGAGCTGACCGGCGGAGGCTGGTATGCCCGCAAGTATGATTATTTCGGTATGCCCCTGTATACAAAGCCTGATTCTGTCATAGTATACGGCAGCTTCACCGACACCGCCGACTATGACTATGCCGACGGCATGAGGATAGTGTTCTATGGCATGAGCGAAGGCGGCTCCGCGGAGACTAAAGTTTATGACAGGAGCGGAGATATTGCCGCAGAGATAAAGGCGGTCCGCAGAGGAGAGGAGCTCCATGTGACAGTTACGGGCACTGACAAGCCCTTTACCTGCGAGAGTGCACAGGGACTTGCCATAGTGTACAGCAGATGAAAACTTGCTGCTGCCTCTTTACTTTTATTGATTTTTATGTTAAAATATAGTTCAGAATATGCTGAAGATACAGAGAAAGGCAGGGATAACTGACTGAAATGAACGAAACACAGGGATACAGTGCGGAATACGCCGCGCTCAGCCATGAGATATACAGCCTTACAAAGCAGCTCCGGGCGAAGGACAAGGAGCTGAAGGAAAAGCAGAAGACAGACGTATATGACCCCTTTGACAACCCCTCTGAGTACCACTGGTACAACGACGATTATTCGGAGATACTCCCCTGGATAACGATGCCTGAGTTCTCCGTGCCGTATGAGCCTGCAAAGGTTGAAAAGAACGCTCTCAGGAAGTATTACAACATAGGCGGATTTACCTTCCTGTTTCAGTTCATAGCTTCAAGCGTTCTTGCCTATGCACTTATTTTCGGCATACAGTTCATACTGCAAAAGCTCAACCCAAATACGTCAGCAGGAGCTATTTCCCACTATATGGACACAGGAGCAATATTTGTCTCCATAAATATGCTCATATACCTTATCTCAAATGTGGGATTTGCCTTCATAGGACTGAAATGGGCGAAGATAAAGCCCTCGTTCATGCTGAAAACGCGGGATTATACCTTCGGCGACGCGGTGATACACTGTCTGGCAGGAATGTTTATATGGATAACCGCGGGAATGCTCTCCAGCGGTATAGAGAGCATTTTCTCGAAATACGGCTTTACCACCGAGGTCATGGACCTTGACTACGGCAATACGGGGCTGGGATTTGCAATAATGACCTTGTACAGCTGTGTGATAGCTCCCCTTACTGAGGAGATAATGTTCCGCGGCGCACTGATGAAGATATTCTCAAAGGCGGACAGGCGCTTCGCCATAGTCATATCGGCAGTATTCTTCGGACTTGCCCACGGCAATATGCCTCAGTTCATGCTGGCATTCCTCATCGGAATATTCTTCGGTCATATCGACATGAAGCACAACTCCATAATCCCATCAATAATCGTGCACATCTTTATCAACTCAATGGTAACGGTCATGTCGCTGATGGAAGATAATGATGTGGCAAAGAGCGTTTACGGACTTGCGCTTCTCGCAGGCGCAGTTGTGGGACTTATCCTGCTGATAATGTTCAGGTTAAAGAACAAGCTGCCAATGTCCACACCTGCACAGAAGCTGAGAGGCTTCCCTGTGGCGCTGACCTCAGCGGGCTGCATAATTGCAGTTATCATCCACGTCGGATATATGGCTCTCCGCATCTGGGAGACGAAGCAATAAAAATGATACCCATATAAAATCTGCCCCTGAGTGTTACAAGGCACTCAGGGGCATTGTGTTTGTTCAGCGCAAGCGCTGATAGTGATTAGTGCATAGTGGTCGGTGATCAGTTAATGTGTTCGCTTCGCTCACAATATTTAAATATTGTCGCCGCAGGCGACTCTGCAACTTTCAACTCTGAACTCTCAACTCTAAACTCAGATCATAGCTTCGGAATCATTGAGCGGGGGCAGCTTTTGCTGCCTTTTTCCTCAGCAGGAAGAACACCGCAGCTATGCCGATACCGAGGGCGACAGTGGTGAATATGCTTCCCTCTATGCCGAATTCTCCGCCTGTGAGCCAGGCCTTTTCCGACACAGCCGAGGTTCGCATTACCGACTCTGTGTCGGCAGAGCCGCTGACGCTTATGCCGTAGAGATTGCCCTGGGTGAAGTTCCAGATGGAATGTATAGCGGAAACGCCCCATATACTGTCAGTGAGTATCATGTAGAGGGCGGCAAAGACGCCGAACATGGTGAGATTGATGAAGGGCATCGCTCCGAAGCCCGGATTTGAGGCGTGTGCAAGGGCAAAGCCCACCGAGGTTATGCCGACTCCGACAGCGGTGTGATAGCCTGCGCCGCCTATGGTGGTAAGCAGGTAGCCGCGGAAGATGAATTCCTCGCTCATGCCCTGTACGAAAAATCCCAGAAGGAACAGGGCGATGGTGCCGTATTCAACTTTATCGCACATAACGGTCTTGCTTGCCCCTGTGAGATTGCTCATGGCAACTATTGCGGTCATAAGAGCCGCACCGATGACAATTCCGATGAGGTAATCGGGTATGCAGCGCTTCTTTACCGCGCCCATTGAGCGGATGGGTCTCATCTCTATAAAGCGGCAGTAGAACATGGCTGTAAGAGTGCCGAATACCGTACCGATCAGGGTGGGGACCATTATCTTAGGGTCTGACATTACCTTCTTTGAAGCCTCCATGGACGCAGCCCAGGGGTGTTCCATATCGGCATCTGCAAGAGCTTCCTTCATGGGGGTCCAGGACACTATTCCCGAGACCAGGCTCTCAAGCACGAGCACCACTATGAACACTGCGATAAAGCAGAGTATTATCACGAAAAGCTTTTTTGAAGCGTGTGATTTCGACGCTTCGTCGAACATTTTGGGTCTGTAGTTTAACATTATAACACCTCCGAATAACATTTTACTATAGTATCACCCCGATGTCAAGGCGAAGGAGCGAGTTTCTCCCCATTTGACAAGATACATCAGAAATGTTAAAATAAAAGTTAGACTGTATAAACGAGACGAAAGGGGAATGTGAATGTACAGGACTATATTTTCACACGTTGGAAAGTACAAGAAACAGGCAATACTTTCGCCTGTGACCATTATCGGAGAGGTGCTCATGGAGGTGCTGATACCGATAGTCATGGGAAAGATAATAGATAACGGCATAAAAATGGGTGACATAGGCTATGTTGCAAAAATGGGCGGCCTCATGGTCATAATGTCTGTATGCTCGCTTTGCTTCGGTGCACTGGCGGCAAGATTCAGCGCAGTTGCGGCAATGGGCTTCGCCAAAAATCTCAGGAGCGCTCTTTTCCGCAAGGTGCAGGGCTTCTCCTTTGCGAATGTGGACCGCTTCTCAACGGCGTCCCTGACCACACGTCTCACCACAGACGTCACCAATATACAGAACGCCTTCATGATGTTCATACGCATGGCGTTCCGCTCGCCCATCATGCTGGTCTGTGCCACGGTGATGGCGGTAAGGCAGAACGCGAAGCTGTCAGTGATATTCCTGTTCGCCATACCTGTGCTGGGCTGTGCGGTGTTCTTCATCATCTCCAAGGCGCACCCCGCTTTGAGAAGATGCTGACCAAATATGACAGCATGAACGGCAGGATACAGGAAAACCTCATCGGTATCCGCGTGGTAAAGGCTTTTGCCCGTGAGGACTATGAGAAGAAGCGCTTTGAGGAGAACACCAACGATGTCCGTCTGGCGCAGTTCGCGGCGGAAAAGCTGGTAATACTCAATATGCCTATCATGCAGCTGGTAATGTACGCAAGCATAGTTGCCATACTCTATTTCGGCGGACATATGTCCGTAAAGGGCGGCATAGAGACAGGCGAGCTCTACAGCTTCATCATGTTCGTGGGACAGATACTCATGTCGCTGATGATGCTGTCAATGCTGTTCATCATGTTCGTGGTATCGAGAGCTTCACTCCAGCGTATATATGAGGTATTGAAGGAGGAGCCCACCATCGTGGCTCCCGAGGGAGCTTCCGTGTCCGCAGAGGACGGCTCCATAAGATTTGAGAACGTAAGCTTCAGCTACTATGACGATATGGAAAACCTTGCCCTTGAGGGCATAGACCTTGATATACATTCAGGCGAGACCATCGGTATTATCGGCGGTACGGGCTCCTCAAAGACCTCTCTGGTACAGCTCATCCCCCCGTCTCTATGACGCCACCGCAGGAAGGGTACTGGTAGGCGGTCACGATGTTAAGGAATACCCCCTTGAGACTCTTCGCGACCAGGTGGCAATGGTGCTCCAGAAGAACGTGCTGTTCTCGGGCACTATCAGGGAGAACCTCCGCTGGGGTGACGAGAACGCCACAGACGAGGAGATAATCGACGCCTGCAAGTCAGCCTGCGCTCACGACTTCATCATGAGCTTCCCCGACGGCTACGATACCGACCTGGGACAGGGCGGCGTAAACGTTTCGGGCGGTCAGAAGCAGAGGCTCTGTATCGCAAGAGCTCTTCTGAAAAAGCCAAAGATAATCATTCTGGACGACTCCACCAGCGCTGTTGATACTGCTACGGACAGCAGTATCCGCAAGGCATTCCGCGAGAAGCTGGGCGACACCACCACCATCATCATCGCTCAGCGTATAACCTCAGTCATGGACGCAGACAGGATAATCGTCATGGACGGCGGCAGGATAACCGACATCGGCACCCATGCACAGCTCATGGAGACCAGCGAGATATACCGCGAGGTATATGACTCACAGCAGAAGGGAGATGAAGAATAATGCCTCCGAGAACACAAAGAGCAATGGCAAAGCCCGAGAACACAGTAAAGGCGCTGAAGCGCATATTCAGCTATATGTACGGCTTCCGCGTGCAGTTTATCTTCGTGGTCATCTGCATAATCTTCAGCTCCTTTGCGGGTATCATGGGAAACTCACTGCTGAAACCCCTCATCGACAACCTCAACAGGGCAGTAGGCGACGGTAAGTGGCGCTACGGTGAATTCATCAGCATACTTGCCCTCATGTCAGCAATATACATCATGGGAGCTCTCTGCTCGCTGTTTTATCAGCGCATGATGATGAAGATTTCCACCACCACTCTCATGCGTATCAGGAACGACCTTTTCTGCAAGATGGAAATGCTCCCCATACGCTATTTCGACAAGCACACCCACGGCGAGCTCATGAGCCTCTACACCAACGATACCGACGCTATCCGTGAGATGCTCAGCAACAGTATCGCTCAGTTCATCAGCTCAGCAGTGACTATCGTGGGAGTTTTCACAGCTATGCTCATTTACAGCTGGAGACTGACCATACTCGTTATTGCAATGCTGTTCATAATCATCAAGGTCATAGGCTTCGTGGGCTCACGCAGCAGCAGGGGGTTCATCGCCCAGCAGAAGGCTCTCGGAAGCGTGAACGGCTATATCGAGGAGATGATAGAAGGTCAGAAGGTGGTTAAGGTATTCTGCCACGAGGACAAGGCTGAGGAGGAGTTCGACGCTCTCAACGAGGAGCTGTGCAAGGCTGCAACTCATGCCAATACCTTCGCAAATATCCTCATGCCCGTCATGAACAACCTGTCCTATATACATTACGCTGCAACTGCCATAATCGGCGGTATCTTCGCCGTGAAGAACATCGGCGGCATGACTATCGGTACCGTTGTGTCCTACCTCATGTTCACCCGTTCCTTCTCACAGCCCATCACACAGGTTTCCCAGCAACTCAATTCCGTCCTCACTGCCCTTGCAGGTGCGGAGAGGATATTCCGCGTCATCGACGAGGAGCCCGAGGCTGACGAGGGCTATGTAACACTGGTAAATGCGGAGATAGCTCCCGACGGAACAGTTACCGAGACCGACAAGCGCACAGGTCACTGGGCATGGAAGCACCCCCACAAGGCTGACGGCACCGTTACCTACACCGAGGTCCGCGGCAATGTGGAATTCGACGATGTGGTGTTCGGATATGAGCCCAACAAGACCGTTCTCAACGGCATATCCCTCTATGCAAAGCCGGGACAGAAGATAGCCTTCGTAGGCTCAACCGGTGCAGGCAAGACCACTATCATCAACCTCATCAACCGCTTCTACGATGTGCCCGAGGGCAAGATTCGCTATGACGGCATAAACATCAACAAGATAAAGAAGGACGACCTGAGACGCTCACAGTCCATAGTTCTTCAGGACACCCATCTGTTCACAGGCACGGTAATGGACAATATCCGCTACGGAAAGCTTGATGCCACCGACGAGGAGGTCTATGCCGCAGCAAAGCTCGCCAACGCAGACAGCTTCATAAAGCACCTTGAGAACGGCTATGATACCATGCTCACCGCCGACGGTGCCAACCTGTCACAGGGACAGCGTCAGCTCCTTGCCATTGCAAGAGCCGCCGTTGCAGACCCGCCTGTGCTCATTCTCGATGAGGCTACCAGCTCCATCGACACCCGTACAGAGGCACTCATCGAAAAGGGCATGGATTCACTTATGGAGGGCAGGACCGTATTCGTTATCGCCCACAGGCTCTCTACCGTCCGCAACTCCCACGCCATCATGGTGCTTGAGCATGGCAGGATAATCGAGAGAGGAAACCACAGGGAGCTCATCGCACAGCATGGCAAGTACTATCAGCTGTACACAGGTATGTTTGAACTGAGCTGATTATACAATTCAAAAAACAGGCAAAGTAAAAAGTTTGTTCAATAAGTATCTTGCAGAAAAATGGCATATCGTGTATTATTATAATAGTTGAATATGTAAATGTTACGGGAAATGAGGTCATGAAAATGAAGATAACCAAAGTGCTGGCAGCTCTGCTTGCTGCCGCTGTGATATGCGGAGGCTCTGCTTCGTGCAGCTCCGACAAAAAGAGCAAGGCGCCCGGCAAGGGTACGGCTGCCGAGTCTGCCACAGAGGCTACCACGGCAGCAGTTCCGGGCGTAGACTTCGACGAGGCTGTTGAGGCAGCTTCGGGAGATGCCTATCTTGCCATAGTTGACGCCAGCTGGGACAAGCAGTACCTGGGCGGCACAGACGAGAAGAACCCCCTCTGCTACAAGGCAGGGACGGTACACATAAACGGCAACGGCGATTATAAGGTAAGCGTCACCGCCAACAGCACCGCCTTCCAGTACCTGGCAGCAGGAGACCCCAAGGGCTCCTACAAGGTAAACGGCATAGGATTTGCGGCAGTCATCATCGCCGACGCCGAGAAGGTCCTCCCCAATGCCATCATCACCGTCAAAAATGTAAAGGTGGACGGCAGGGACGTGGAGCTGAAAAAGAAAAATTACACCAATACCGAGGCTGAGGCTATACGCACCAATATCTACAATGAGTGGGTAAGCGACGAGTACCTTCCCGCAGATGCAAGAACAGCCGAGGGAGCTCTCTATACAAACTACGACTTCAATACACCTTCGGAGCTCAACGACGGCAGCTATTCCGCTCAGATCGTGGATCCTGCCGAATTCAAGGACTGGACCGACATAGAGGTGGACTTCACAGTTTCGGGACTCTGATACGTTCTTATCCTCACGGACTTTCCGTGAGGATTTTTCTTTTAATTCAGCTTTCTATCACATAATGCACATATCTGTAGCGTATAATGCTTACATTGGATAGAGAACTGCAAGGCAAAAAGACAGAGAAAGCAGGTTTTTACTATGAAAAAATACGCTAAGCTCCTGAGCTTGCTTGCTGCTGCGGCTTACCTCGCTTCCGTGACAGCGGGCTGCAGCTCATCAAAGGGCAGCAGTTCGGATACAGCAGTCACAACGGAGTACACCACATCGGATACTACCGCTGCTACCGTGACCGCAAATATTCCCGAGCCTGTCAGAAGCATATCCGATACACTTCCCGGCCCGGAGGAATTGTTCACAACGAAAGACATATCTCCTCCGCTGGTTGAGAATGACGCAGAGATAAACCTAATGGGCAGCAAGGCTGAGGTCGAGGGAACAGGCGTGACCATTGAGGGCAGCACTGTAACTATCACTTCCGAGGGCATTTACAGCATATCGGGAGAGCTCACAAACGGGCAGATAATAATCGATGCACCGGAAGCAAGTGTTCATCTGAAGCTGAACAACGTAAATATCACTTCCGGGACGTCGGCGCCTTTACTCATAAATGACGCCAAAAAAACATACATCACCCTTGGGTATAACAGTGTAAACTCACTCACCGACGGCAGGAGCAGTATCATTCCCGAGGAGTCGGATATACCTGACGCTGCACTGTTTAGCCGGGACAGCCTTACCATCAACGGCGGCGGTACTCTCAATATCAAGGGAAACTACTGCGGCATACGCTCAAAGGACGATATAGTCCTGACGGGCGGAGAGCTGAACATCACCGCAGGCTGCGACGGCATAAAGGCTAAGGACTATGTGGCTGTATCAGACGGCACCTTCAATATAACATCAGGTGGCGACGGCATAAAAGCGTCGGGCAAGGACGAGACCCTTCCCGGATTTGTATACGTGGGGGGCGGCTCCTTCGATATATGCTCTATGGGCGACGGTATACAGGCAGAGGGTGTGTTTGCCGCCTACGGAGGAGACTTCCGTATAACCACAGCAGGTGGTAATGACCTGTCGGAGGGATATAAGAACACCGATAAGGACATAAACTCCGCAGATATAGGCAGCTCGCGGAAGGAGCTCCCCGAGGTATTCGGCGGAGAGGCTCCCAGAAGCAGAAAAGGTATCAAGGCAGGCGCCGAACTGTATATAAACGGCGGCACCTTCAGTATAGATTCCGCAGACGATGCTTTCAACTCCAACGGAAGCGCGTTCATAGGCGGAAAAGCCGACATCACCCTCAGTGCAGGGGATGACGGCATACATTCAGACATCAGCATTTCCGTCAGCGGAGGTACAGTGGAGATATTCAATGCCCGTGAGGGATTTGAATCCGCTGTTATGGACATCAGCGGCGGCAGTATCAATATATTTGCCGACGATGACGGCCTCAACGCAGGGGACGGCTCACATGCAAGCCACAAGGACGTGCCTATAGAGGGCGTTTCCATCGTCTTCAGCGGCGGCACCTATTACGCAAATGTTCTTGGCGGCGACGCTATCGACTCCAACGGCGACATCACCATACTGGGCGGCGATATAACCGCAGTGGGGCCCGAGCACAACATGAACAGCGCTCTGGACTGCACGGGTGTATTCATTGTCTCTGGGGGCACACTGGTGGCTACGGGCTATCACGATATGGCGGACCGTCCGTCACTTAGCTCCACACAGTATTCGGCTTCCCTGGGCTTTGACAGCGCCTTTGAAGCAGGCACGGTCTTCGTCCTTGAGGACGAGAGCGGCAGGGAGCTTTACAGATATGCTCCGCAGCACTCCTATGACCATGTAGTTATCAGCACTCCTCTCCTTGAAAAGGGGAAGACCTACAGAGCCTATGCAGGCGACGGCGGCGAGGGAAGCTCATTTACCTTTACCGTCAGCGAGACGACCACCTGTCTGGGACCTCAGAATTTCATGGATCAGTTTAAGTAAAGCTGCGCCGATCAACATTTTGACATCTTCATTTTTCATATAAACCACCCTAAAGGGGAAAGCGCTCGGAAACGGGCGCTTTTTCCGTTTAAACATTATTGACAAATTCGTGCAGGTGTGGTATAATTGATTTATAGCAAATTAACCGAAAATAACCTTAACGGAGGAATATGATCATGGACGATAAAGTTGTAATGAATCCCATAGTAGCCGATTTCTGCGGACTCCTTGAGAGCCGAAGCGTACCATACGAGCTCAATGATAATGACGCTAATATGATAAGATTCCGCACAAAGCTCCCTCATCACGAGGTAGCTCCCTACGTGTTCATACACTATAATCCCGACAATCAGGCACTGACACTGGCGCTGAACCACACTGCAAAGTTCACAAGCGTTGGCATGGATCTCTATCAGGTCATCAACGACTTCAATGCAGACTCGGAGAGCTTCGGCTGCAAGATGTATATCGAGCATAACGGCGAGCTGGTGGTACTTACAAGCGCTGTCCTTGCAGGCAAGAACAACAAGGATATCAGGGATCAGCTGGAGGACTATCTCAACGTTGCCATCGTGTCTCTGGATAAATATTATGGCAGAATTTCTGAAATAATTGAGAATAGCAACAAAAATTAACGGTATATAGGCAAATAATTCAATTATTTTTCGGATAAAGCAAAAGAAAAATTACAATCTGTAGAATTTTTGTTGTACAAAATGTAGATTTTATTTGTGAAATCTGCTAAATTGATGCCAAACCTCTTTAAAATTATATTTATATGTGCTAAACTGTAAGTAGCGCAGGTAATTATATTTCGGGAGGTGTTTGTATGAGCAGCGTGAAAAGTTTTTCTTGCAGAGTTATGGCTGTAGTCATTGCAGCTTTCATTTCTGTGTGCTGTTTTTCAAAAACTCCCTCAACAGAGGTCCACGCCGATATAGAACAGGATCTTGCAAAAATGGCTGATGAGATACTCTTTCTTACAAACGAGGCAAGGATAGAGGCAGGTGTCAAGCCGCTGAAGGCTGTGCCCTATCTCAATGATGTATCAAATGTCCGCTCAAGAGAGTGTATATTCAACTTCAGCCATGAACGCCCGGGTTCGACTATAATGCCCGACGGCACAGAGGATAACAGGTTTTATACTGTCATTGACGACAGTCTGGTGCCCTGGACGAAGGCTGCCGAGAATATCGCCGCAGGCTCAAGCAGCGCTGAGGCAACATTCGAGCAGTGGAAAAATTCTCCCAATCACTGGAAGTCTATAGTCAATCCCGATTATACTCATATCGGTGTTTCCGTCTCCTATGATCCCAACAGCGAGTACAAGTATTACTGGGAGCAGATCTTCGTAAGAGTTGACGGTTCCCTCGAAAACGAGTATGTCCCCGAGAGATATGAGACCGTTCCTGTGGGTTCGGGAGATATAAACGGTGACGGCGAGATAAATACATTCGATCTCATTACCATCAACAAATATCTGGCAGGTCTCCGGAATCTGAATGCGCTTCAGATGGAGAGTGCGGATATGCTGGATGACGGCACTATAACCTCTGCCGATGTTGCTGTACTGAAAAAGTACATTCTTGGCGAGTACAAGGTGCTTCCCGTAACGATGGAAATGATAATGAACGGTGAAACAGGTAATAATTAAAAGAGAAGATATATAAAGGTGTGTTCATGATAAAAGCGGCTGAGAGACCATCAGCCGCTTTTATTTTGCACAGAAGTGCCTGATCTATAAAAAAGCCCTGATAAGAGCGGTGCTTATATAGAAGTTTACGCGTAATTATGGGGGAAAAACCTTTCTGAGGAAAGGTTCTTTCCCCCATACCCCCTTTTCCAAAGACTTTTGGCTGGTTTTTATCAGGACAGGGCGCCTTAAATATAATAAAAAGGCATATATTATCAAGCGCCCTGTCCTGATAAAAACAAAACAGAGTCCTCAGAAAAAGAATTAAGGGAAGCACTTCTCTCAAAGAGCTTCCCTCAATATCACCCGTAAACCTTCTGTACGAGCGTCGCCTTTATTCCGGGGCTTTTCATGACTATGAGCATATTACTTTTTCGCTTCACCGTTGTCGGCGGGAGCATTCTGTGACTTTTGCGGAGGAGGGGGTCCCTGAACGGGTGCCCTGTTCTGCGGAGGCATCTGCTGGGGAGCAGGATAAACGGGAGGCGCCTGCATGGGAGGCACCGCAGGTCTTACGGGTCTGGGGTGCTTGGCACGGTGTTTTTCCGCTATCTTAGAGAAGAGCTTCACCAGCTTTGCGATGATGAATGCAGCTATACCGATGAGGAGCAGGTAGGGGAGCACCCTTATGATAACGAAGAGCAGATTTTCAAGGAATTCAAGGAAGGTATCCCAGGTCTCAGAGGCGGTGTTCTTCAGTCTCTGTCCGAAGGTATCGGTCTTCTTTACCACAGGCTTGTCGGTGTACTCTCTTACCTCGTTCACCGAGAGGTTCACATAGGAGTAGGCGACATCGTTCTCGATAGTGTTCATGCGTGTCTTGAGCACGCCTATCTGTACCTGTATATCCGTCAGCTCGTTCTCGTACTTTATGGCGTCAGCTTCGTTCTTTATGCCCTCCAGAAGCTCAAGATAGCGTTTCTCCTTTGCCTCGTAGATGGCAAGAGTAGTCTTCAGGTCAGAGTACTCTGTGCTGAGATTGTCCACAGTTGCGTTCTTCCTGCGGAGGTCGCCCGCTGCCTCGATATCGCTGCAAAAGCTGTCGTAGCTTGCGCTGGGGACTCTTATGACAGCGCTGAGGCTCTTCCATTTTTCGTCCTCGGTGTAGAGCCATTTGCTGGAATCGCCGCCGTCGGAGTAGACCTCGCTCTCGATAAATCCGTTGTACTTTTCGATTAGCTCATGGATACTGTCAAGGGACTTATCGAAATCGAGAACATCAATGCTCATATCGCATGAGTAGACCAGCATTTTTGTGTCTATGAGCTTTGGCACCGACTGCTTGTAGCTCATAGCGGCGGTGCTATCGCTGTTTTCGGCGTCAGCGGACTCTGCCGCAGCGGTTTCATTTTCAGCGTAATTCCCCACAATGAATTCACCGTTTCGAGGTGTTTTGGCATTCTCTTGTTTATCGCTTCCGCAGGCTGTGAGGGAGAGGGTTCCTGCTAAAGCTAATATTGCCAATGTTCGTTTCATGTTCACACACTCCTTTAGAGGGATTTTATACTAACATAATACCATTTTGGGTGTGGAAAGTCAATGAATATATCATAACAAGAGTATTGATATTTGTTTACAACTTATAAAGAAAAAGTTATCGGCGGTAAGAGAAAACAAAACAGGGGACGCACAACTGTGCGCCCCCCGCTGTATCAGCTGTTTATCATTCGGGCTTGCGGCAGACCACCGTTACTCTCATGGTGCCGGAAGCCGTATCCGCGTATATATCGCCGTTCATGAGAGCCATGAGCCTGCGGCAGATATACAGTCCCAGACCGCTTCCGCTCTGGCTGCCTGCGTTGGAGCCCCGCCAGAAGCTGTCGAAAATATGGGGCAGCTCTTCATCGGGCAGAGTGCAGCCTGTATTGGCAACGGTTATGAGGCGGCAGTCCTCCTCCTCTGAGAAGCTTACGGAAATTCTTCTTCCGTCGCCATATTTCACGGCGTTTTCCATGATGTTCTGGAGCACCTCCACCAGCCTGTCGGGGTCTCCCGAAAGCATACAGTCACCGTATTTCTCTATGTTGAACTCCGTTCCCGTAACAGAAAGCTTGTCGGAGTAATAGTTCTCTATCTCACCCATGACCTCGGAGAGATAGAACTCGCCGCTGTTGACGTCAAAGTCCATGAAGTCGCCGCTGAGATTGGCGGAGAGCTCCTTGACTATACCCTCTATCTCGTCAGCCTTGGCGTCGATGCTGTCCGCGGCGGAGCGCTGCTTGTCGGCGGTGGTGTATATACCCTTTGACAGCGCCTTTGCGTAGAGCTTTATGGCAGCCAGGGGAGTCTTTATATCGTGGGAAAGCGAAAGCAGGAAGGTCTTTTCGTTCCTTGCGTATTCCAGCTCTCGCTGACGGGAGTGCTCAAGCTCCTGACGGAGCATATCAAGTCCCCAGATGAAGCGTCCGAAATAGCGGCTCTTTTTCTCCTTGAGGGGGGAGAGTGAGGTTACCCTTTGAGAGCTTTTCGGGAAGCCCGCTTATTTCGTTGAATGGCTTTATAATGCTCCTTCTGATATAGAGGAGTATACCGATGACCGCGGCGGCGAAAAGGAGAAGGAACACGTTCATAAGTATGAGGGTTCGCCTGCTGTCAGGGCTTTCCGAGTCGGTGTACTCTATCCGCCAGAGCTGTCCGTTTATCTCTCTTATAAGGTATTCGCTGTCGGAGCTGTAAAAGTCGGGGCTTCCGTCATAGCTGTATATCCCCGTGATGTGCGGGTAGTCCGCGGCGCTGACCTTCGTCCCCTGTGAGAGCTCCCGCTCTATGCGGCTTACCTCCACCTTGTAGAGGGGCTGCGCGAGCTTTTCGCTTTTCAGCATTACTGCGTCAAGAATGACTATGACCGCAGCCATGATGATAAGGGCTGCGGCTATTATCCTGTTGAAGCCCTTCATATCAGCCCTCCCAGCGGTAGCCCTTGCCCCAGACGGTGATTATCTTTTCGGGCACCTTGGGGTCCTTCTCTATCTTCTGGCGGAGCCATTTGATATGGACGGTGAGGGTCTGGGGCTCGGATTCGCTGTCTGCGCCCCATATCCTGCTGAAGATGAGCTCCTTGCCGAGAGTCTGCCCCTTGTTGGCGATGAGCAGGTGCAGCAGCTCAAATTCCTTTGCGGTAAGATTGAGGGGAGCACCGTCCTTCTCGGCAGTGCCCTCGGAGAGATTGAGGACTATGCCTCTGTCGGATATCGTGTCCATAGCAAGTCTGCGCCTGAAAATGCCCTTTATCTTGGCTATGAGTATGTCAATATCATAGGGCTTTTCGATGTAGTCGTCCGCTCCCTGGAGGATACCGCTGAGCTTATCCTCCTTGTCTGTCCTTGCGGTGAGCATGATTATGGGAGTATTGTCCCTTTCCCTTATCCTGCGGCAGACCGCAAAGCCGTCCATGTCGGGGAGCATTATATCAAGCAGGACAAGCCTTGCCCCGTATTTTTCAAACAGGGACAAGGCTTTCGCAGCTGTGGGAGCTGTGCTGACGGTGTAATCCTCAGCGCGGAGAAATTCACTCAGAAGTCCGCTCAGCTCCTCATTGTCTTCAACTATAAGTATATCTACCATTTTACCAACCCATTTCCATAAGCCAGTTATTGAGACCGCGCTCGCGGTCATGGAGCGGCTGCTCTTTTTTTATATTATACTCCCCCTGATGTTTCCGTCAACTATGTACAGCACCCTTGAGCACTTTGCAGCCACCTTTGAATCATGAGTTACCAGCATGATGGTAGTTCCCTCGCTGTTGAGCTTGGTGAGCTCCTCCATTACCTCGTCCGAGGAGGTGCGGTTGAGAGCGCCTGTGGGCTCGTCGGCGAATATCATCTGCGGGTCGTTTATCATGCTGCGGCAGATGCAGGCTCTCTGGAGCTGTCCGCCCGAGACCTCGTTTATGTCATTCTCGCATATCTCGCTGATACCCAGCTTGTGCATAAGGTCCTGACCGCGCCTGAGTATCTCTTTGCGGCTCTCCTTTTTCCTGGTGGACTTCACCGCGGGGAGTGTGATATTGTCGATGATGGAAAGGTTCTTCATCATGTACATTTGCTGGAAGATGAAACCCATATCGTCCAGTCTCATTTCCGCAAGGCTGTTTTCGCTCTGCTCCGAAAGGCTCTTGCCGCAGAACTTCACATCGCCTGCGGTCATCTTGTCCATGCCGGAAACGGTGTAGAGCAGGGTGGACTTGCCGGAGCCCGAGGGCCCCATGACAGCCACCATTTCCCCCTTGTCGATGCTGAAGCTGACGTTTCTCAGCACGTTGTTCTGTCTCTTGTTTATGATATATGTCTTGCAGAGGTCCTTTACCTCCAGTATTCTGTTATTGCTCATTTTCATATCTCCTTTATTCTATGTCGGAAGTATCCGAGGCTTTGATGGTCTTCATGTACATGGCTGTGAGGTATGCCCCCCAGGACTGTTGCCGCCGCTATGATAACGGGGTAGACCGCGAAGACCTCCACAGGCTTTATGTTGTATTCCACGCCGTCAATGGCACCCATTATGCCGAATATGGGGTCTATGCACAGCCTTGTGACGGGTGTGCTGAGCAGTATCGCCAGCACTGCCGCGATGGCAGCCGAGATAAGGAACCTGAGAGTGTGCTGCCTTCTCACGGATCTGCTCTTGAAGCCCATTGCCTTCATGAGAGCTATCTCGGGCTTCTCCTTTGAGATGAATGAGCGCTCCATGAGTACCGAGATCATGATGACGATGATAACTATGATGAGCAGTACGAAGACCTTGACTCCGTTGATGGTGTCCTTTACGCCCTCGCCTATGCAGCTCATTACAAAGCCGTCCGTATCGTCAACGTACTTGGTATCGAATATATCCTTTACCCTGCTTATGCGGCTTTTTATCTCCTCTTCGTCGGGAGAGTCGTCGAAATCTATCTGAAATCCCATAACCTGACTTACAGCTGAGTCGGGAATCTTGAGGCTTTCGTGGAAGCGTCCCGTTTCGCCCAGCTTCACCATGCTCTGGAAAAGGGCTGTGACGATGTATTCGTCTGTTTTTTCGTTGATGGTGATGTTTACTTTGTCCCCTATACCTGCTTCCAGCTTCTCCGCAACGGAGCTGGTGAGCGCTATCTCGTTGCTGTATTTTGGCGCATAGCCCTCGGAGTAGCTGTAGTCTGAAGCCTTTGTGTCCTTGCAGTACAGGAATGTGGGAGAGAGCTTGTTCCCCTTGAACTCCACGGCGGGAGAGACAAGACCCTCAGCGTGTACGCTGCACGGCAGACCGTTGTCGGTAAGCTTCTTCTCTATCTTGTCACACTGTTCCGTAACAGTGGTCTCACCTGTCATTACTTCCATTATCATATCCGTGTCGGTGATGTAGATGTCGCTGTCGGTTGAGCACATAAGGGGCAGCAGCTTCCTGCTTGCAAGGGTGTTGCCCGTGTTGGCAAGGCACATTACCAGGAGCAGGCAGACTGTGAATATCACTGTCATTACGCCGAACTGCTTCGGGCTGCTGAACACATCATTGAGTGCAAGGAAGCCCGTGGCGCCAAGCTTGCTCTTTCCCAGTCTGAGCAGTCCCTTCTTTTTGAATCTCTCGCCTGTCTGACCGCTTCTCACGGCATCGATGGGGGAGAGCTTCTTTATCTTTCGTGTACATCTCCAGCAGAACGCCAGGATCACGAGAACTACCGCAAGACTGCACAGGATACCCACCGCAGCGGAGCTGTCGCTGCCAAGGTACATTTTTCTGCTGACTGAACTGAGCAGCATATTTCCGAAGGGTATGCTGAGGAAGAAGCCTATGACCGCGCCTATTGCCGCGATACCCAGATACTTCACCAGGAAGAGTCCTCTTACCGAGCGGTTTTTGAGTCCGAGAGCCTTCATGACCCCCTATCTCTCTGAACTCCTCATTGATGGTGAAGCTGATAGTGAATCTCAGCATCACAAAAGATACCAGTATCAGGCAGACGCTTACGATGAGCAGCAATCCTGCAACGATGGTATTCATTATATAAGATGTCCTGATAACAGATATGCCGAAGTTCAGGACAGTATCGGGAATATCGGAAAGGTCCGATTCCAGAGCTTTCGCATCGGGACCGTTTACGTAAAATACAGCAGCGCTGTTGTTCTCCTTCGCCTTTTCATCGGCTGCCAGCTTTTCATAGTCCTCATTGTTCATTATGATACGGGGATTGGTCATCATATCCGAGCCAAGGAAGGCGTCCTTGCCGATACCTGCATATTCAAGCACCAGTTCCGTATCTCCTATCTTCAGCTGTATTTCATCACCGCTTTCAAAGTTTGTCCCGTTGAGAATACAGCCTGTGAGATAAGCCTTTCCCCGGGGAACGCTCTTTATTATCTCGTTGTCCTTGTCGAAGTAATTGATCTGAGCGTTGTCGATGGAGAGCGCCAGACCAACACTGCTGAATTCATCAAGCTTTTCGCCGTTGCGGGTAAGGTCATTGTCATGGAATACAAGCTGTTTCTCTGTGCGGAAGTCGCTGACATTGGGCTTCTCCGAGAGCATATCGGCGATAGCATCAGGGTCCTTTGAGAGGCTGATGATGAAGTGGTCGCTCATGTTTGCCTTCTCGAAGTAATTGTCCAGGCCGTTCATGACGGCGATGATGTTGTTGACGCTGCTGGCTGCGAACATAGTCGCCATTATCACAAACAGCAGCAGTATGATGTTCATGGTCTTTTTGCGTTTCAGGTCTTTTTTCAGAATCCTCAGAAACATATTCATCCCTCGCTTTCTGTGACTATATCTTAGCATGGGAATTATTAAATAATCCTTAAATGTATTTCGGCAGGTGATTTTTCACCTGATACAGCCGAAAACAGCCTGCAACGCTGTGCAGGCTGTGCATTTGTTCCGAAATATCCGGAGCTGCTGTGCTCCTTGTCAGTTTTATAGATTATACCACATAATAGAATTAATAGCAAGAAGCACAGAGTGAAAGTTGATGTTACGTAGCGTATTGACATTTTACGCTTTATCGGAGTATAATCAGAATGAACAAACAAACGAATCTGAAAAAGAGTTGGGAAAATGCTGTTCATACAGAGGATAAAACTTGTATATCACAAGGACGTGAGATATGCAAATTATGCACAGCAGCGCCGCGCCATACGCTTCATGAAGGTGGAGAAGCCCAAAAAAGTCTTGAGGGCGGAGAGATATGCTATTTTGACCACGAGCTTAGCCAGAGCACGGAAGGCATATCCGAGAACAGTCGGAGATCCAATGTCTACGGCGAAAACGGCTTCTACAACGGCAGGGGAGACTGTGGACTTTTCGGTCATAAGATAGCGATACTCCCCGATAACGGTGGCTATCAGGTGCATTACGCATTGCACATGGACAAGTCGTATTACACACCTAAGTTCACCCTCAGGGACGGCGAGTACGGGCGGATAGTCTTCAATGAGAGATGTGTCTATTTTGATGACGGAGGCTGGTACTATGTGCTGGGAACCTACAATCTCCTCTGCTGCGGCACTGAAAAGTTCTCGTCGAAGATGTTTTTCCGAAAGGAGACGGACTATTATTTTGAGGATATGAAGTATCTCAGTTAAGTAAAAAAGTCACAGGATCAGACATATCCTGTGACTTTTCTGATGCATAATAGGCTTGCTTTTTGAAATACAGAAATAAAATATTGAAAAACGATAATTTTATATTGACAAATGATATTTTGTGTGGTATAATATAGGCATGATAAAGATCAAGGAGGTCATTTGTTATGCTTCAGAACCTGTTAATTGAGATTTTCTTCTTTGGAGTATTCTTAATTTTCCCTATGATCCTTTGCGTAAGGAACTGCTATTTTGCATTCAAGTTTCCACATCTGACCGCTGAAGAGAAAGCTGCGCACAAACATCATAAACTCTCAGAAAAAATAAACGATCTGGCGATTATTCATCTGGGCACACTTTGCTCCTTTTTATGGATCTATATTGTCCTGTTAGGCACCAGAGTTGTCTCCATCGATTACGATAAGCCTGCCTATGTAGGATATTTCCATAACGTGCTGCACAGCGAATACGGGATCACAGTAAAAATAACGCTCTTTATTGCGCTTGTTTCACTGACAGTTATGGCTTCTTTCAAACCGGAAAAGATACCGCCGCTTCCTCAGGCTCTCTGCTTTGGATTTACCATTCTCGGAGAGATACTGTTCAGCTTCGTTATAATTCAGCTTGGAATCAATTACTCTATACTCATACTTCCGCTTGCATTTTATCTTGGCAATTTATTGATAATAACTGCAAAACTTACAAGGAGATATATCGTTGCACACCTTGAATACAAGAAGAGCCATGATACGGTATATCGCTTTAAAATAGCTGAGAAGCTGGAAGAAAAGCTGTCAGGCGCAGCTGCTCTTACTGCTTTCCACTTCCTTATGATACTTCCTGCCGCACTTATTCTGATAATGCTGTATGTTATTCTCGGACAGGGGGCCGACGGCGTGATAAAGGCATTCACCATGACGGCTGACTGGACGTTTTCCAAGCAGATACCGCCTCCTCCCATCGACTATGAAGGTCATTATCTCTGTACTGTTGCAGCAGGCGGACATGAAAAAATAGTCAAGCCTGTACGTTACGGAAAACGCCGTGGTGAGACTATCGTTGTCAACCGTCAGCTTCTTGCCTCCAATGCCTTTGAGGACCTTATAATGGAAAGAACGCCCCGCTTCCACAGGGCTGTCCGCAGCTTCTACGATAAGCACGGTTATCCTGTCTCAAGATACATAACCACCCGTACCCGTGCTGATGTAGTTTACTTTATAATGAAGCCTCTTGAATGGCTGTTCATATTGTTCCTGTACACATTTGACACTCATCCCGAAAACCGTATTGCCGTCCAGTATTCGGACTACAATAAAAAATGAATCTTATGTCCCCGCAGCTGCGGGGGCTTTTTTATCAGGGAAATATCAGGAAACAACGAAAAAAGCACTTCTGAAAATTCAGAAGTGCCTGTTTCATGAGGGTGGGAGATGGGATTCGAACCCACGGTCTTCGGGACCACAATCCGACGCTTTAACCAGCTAAGCTACACCCACCATATTCAATAAATAAAAACGAAGCTCTCCATTAGATGGAGTCATATAACGGAGAGTTTCGGTGTGGCGCGCCTTGCTGGATTCGAACCAGCGGCTTACTGCTTAGAAGGCAGTTACTCTATCCAGCTGAGTTAAAGGCGCACAGAAAACTTTAGCAGCCATAGCTGCTAATGATTGGAGCGGGTGATGGGAATCGAACCCACGTAACCAGCTTGGAAGGCTGGAATTCTACCATTGAACTACACCCGCACGGCGTTTCAACAGAAAATATTGTATCATAATCAGAGCGGATTGTCAATAGCAGTTCTGAAAAACAGTCACATTGACTAAATTTTTCTTCGGTACTGCGGCAGCGAAAGTCAAAATGCCGATTATGCCTATTCGGGCTGAAATTTTTTGAAAACAGTTGTCACAATTCGGGCTTTTGAAACGTCTAATATTATAGGAAGTAATTTCCCTACAGGATTAAGTGACAGATTTGTTATAAAAAAGTCACGTTAATGTCATCTTGACAGTGTAAGATATAAGAGAACTATGAAAAAGGCGGCTGAAGCGGCTGCAAAACTCTCATGAGCTTACCGGACATATATATTCCATATAGTAAAGAAAGAGTAAAAATCTACTGTGGGATATTGACAATGGTTTGTCAATGATGTATTATATTAAAATGAGGGGAAGTCTACCGCGGCTGACGCTACCTGTTCATAGTACAAATAAACTCGCATACCGATGCACAAAAGTGTGATTTTGATTTGTGTATATAGTGTGGTATGCACAGGAGTGGGACTATGAAAATAATGAAAAGCACAGCCTATCTCTGGACAGGAGCGGCGATGGGGATCGCAGGACAGCTGCTGGGAGAACTGAGCGGCAGCGTACCGCTGTGCGTGAGCAATCTCATATCGGATATGACAATATGGCCGCTGGTGATACTTCTTATAATACACAGGGACGTTGATGCAAAGACGATACTCCGCGATATTTTCCTTACATTTCTCGGACTGGACGTTGGCTACTACGGATATGTGGCGGTCAAGCATACGATACAGTATGCAAAGTTCGGAGGAAGCCTTTCAGCGGCTCTGTTCTCGGATGTCCCCGATCTTATGGTCTACACGGCTCTCGGTACAGCTGCGGCAGCATGGGGCTGGCTCATGGTAAAGCTGCTCCACAAGAACAAGGCTGTCCTTTATAATATAATGGTGCTCCCTTTCATAGCGGTACAGCTGCTGTTCATTGCAGGCGACATCATCTCATGGGAATACCGCTGGTCCATGGCACTGCTTGGTGCTGTATGCCTTGGAATTATCATATATCTTTATACAGTAAAGTCTCCGCTGAGAAGGAGAAATGATACAGTTACAAACTGCCCGGTGGCAGCATGATATAGTTAAAATATAAAAATATGTCTGACCTTCGTCTTTTTCAGTCTCTCAGGTCACTTATTTACAGAGACTGATACATCGGAGGTCAGACGAAGCACTCAGGACAAAAGACACATTTGTGAGGTTGTAACCAGATGAAAAACAAGACCCGAAACCAGTGCGGCAGGAGAGGCGAGCGCGTATTCAGCAATATATGCGTCATGCCCAGCCTGATAGGAGTAATGATATTCTTCCTTATCCCGTTCTGCATAGTGATATACTACTCTCTAATAAACAACCCTGTATTGAAGGATTTTGTGGGGATAGAGAACTACACAAAGCTTTTTCATAATGTAGCATTCACCAAGGCGGCGAAAAACACTGCCTTCTTCTCAATAGTATCCGTACCTCTTTCGGTAGTGCTCTCACTGGGGCTGGCGATGCTTCTTGAGAGAAAGATACCCGGAAAGAGCATATTCAGGACCTTCTTCCTCAGCCCGCTTATGGTACCTACGGCTTCCGTAGTCCTTGTGTGGCAGGTGCTCTTCCACAATCACGGTACTATAAACCAGATAATCGAGCGTCTCGGCGGCCATTCCATTGACTGGATAAAATCGCCTTACGGACAGGTGATCATCATATGTATGTTCCTGTGGAAAAATCTGGGATATAATATGATACTCTTCATGTCAGCATTATGTGCCATACCCCGTGACATCATCGAGGTAGCAGACCTTGAGGGTGCAAGCGGCTGGTACAAGTTCGTACATATCAAGCTGAGATATCTTTCGCCGACTATCCTCTTTGTGCTTATCCTCTCCATGATAAACTCATTCAAGATATTCCGCGAGGTATATCTGCTGACGGGAAATTATCCGCAGGATAAGCTGTATATGCTCCAGCACTTCATGAACAATACCTTCAACAGCCTGGATTACCAGAAGCTGTCGGCGGCTGCGGTGCTGTTTGCACTTGTAATGATAGTCATCATGGCGATCCTCCTCATCGCGGAGAACATCTTCGGAAAGGATGTGGAGTGATATGAGGCGGAAAATGTTAGACATAAAGAGACGCAGAAAGATATTCGATATAATAGTGTTCATATTCATACTGGCGGCGGCGATACTTTTTCTGTTCCCCACAGTGCTGACACTGGCGAATTCCTTCATGACCTCAAACGAGATCTCAGCCAACTACGGCTCAATGTTCTCGAATATGACCGAGGACAAAAAGACCTTTATCTCACAGAACGTCAATCTGAAGTTCATCCCCGACAAGGTCACATTTGCACAGTACAAGGCTGTGCTGATACAGAATTCGGACTATCTCATGAAGTTCTGGAATTCCGTGATACTGACAGTTCCCATCACAGTGTTCCAGATGATAGTGGCAATACTTACCTCCTACGGCTTCTCGAGATATCCCAATAAGTTCAAGAGCATAATCTTCTTTGCATACATCATACTTATGATAATGCCCTATCAGGTAACTCTCGTGCCCAACTTCCTTGTGGCTGAGAAGTTCCATATGCTCGATACCAGACGGGCAATAATCCTTCCTGCCATATTCTCGCCCTTCAGCATATTCCTGCTGACAAAGGTAATGCGCCGTATTCCCGTCTCTTATGTTGAGGCGGCAAAGCTTGACGGCGCCAGCGAGCTGAAGATACTCACCAAGATATACGTTCCCCTGTGCAAGGGAGCTATAGTTTCCATCGCAATGCTGGTATTCATAGACTACTGGAACATGGTGGAGCAGCCCCTGGTCCTCATGAAGGATCCTCTTTATCACCCCCTTTCGGTATTCCTTTCCCAGATAAATACGGGAGATATCGGTCTCGCCTTCGCGGTGGGAGTCGTATACATGATACCCACGGTGCTGATGTTCCTCTACGGCGAGGATTACCTCGTTGAGGGCATAACCTACTCGGGCGGTATCAAGGGTTGATAAAAAGTTGAAAAACACAGCTTACCATATAATCAATGAAGCTATTCTCTCAGAAGGAGTAAATATAATATGAATGACACAAAAGAAGTAAAGGAAATAACTGCGGACAGCAGCGAAAAAGAAGCAAAGTCGCCCGCAAAGAGGAGAGAACTCATAAAGACTCTCATTATCATATTCCTTGCGGCAATGCTGGTGCTGACATTCTTCTCAAACACCATCATGAACAAGTCCATGCCCGAGATATCAACAGAGACCGTGGCTTCGGGAAAGCTCACCGAGCGCATCGAAAAGCGCGGTGTCGTTGAAGCAAATCAGTCCTACAACGTTACCGTTGACGGAAACAGAGTCATCGAAAAGATACATATAAAGACAGGCCAGGAGGTAAAGAAGGATGACGTCCTCTTTACGGTAAACACAGTTGACAGCGAAAAGCTGGATACCGAGGAGGCTACACTTGAAACTCTCAAGCTGGATTATGAGACAGCCCTTCTCAAGGATCCGCTGGACTACTCCTCACAAAACCAGAAGATAAAGGCTGCCCGCGCAGAGCTCAACGATCTCATCGCAAAGCGCGACGCAGCAAGATACAATGACAGCAATGCGGCAAGCGCAAAGGAAGAATACAGACGCAACAAGTCAGAGCTGACAAGGCTCGAGGGCATACAGGAAAAGCTCCAGTCAACTATCAAGGCTATCGACGCCGATTCCTATATGGAGGCTGCTCCCGAATACAGCGGAAATCTTGCTGCACTCTGTGCAGAGTACATGAGTGCCGACGCAGATTACAAGTCCGCCTATGAGACCTATCAGATGGCTGTTAAGTCAGGCGAGAATGTTGACGCAGCCAAGGCTGACGCAGACGAAAAGGAAGCTGTAAGGAACTCTGCAAGGGATAATTACTTCAATGAGAAGAACAATATCCGCGGTGGCCTTACTTCTCAGCTCAGCGATATAAGCGGTTCAATGGCAGGCCTTTCAGCGGCTGTTGAGAACTATACTGCCGAATACGGCGAGGGGAGCACTGATACATATGCTGCTCTGGCAGCTGATGTTACCGAGAGGCAGAGCGCTCTTGAGGACCTCATCATAGAGCTGGAAAACACCAAGCGCAAGGACTCTATCACCGACAAGAAGGACAACCTCACTCTTGAGTCCAAGAAAAAGGCTATGGAAAAGCAGCAGGAAAAGGTAGATAAGCTCAAGAAGGAAGCAAAGTCCACTGAGGTAAAATCAAAGTATTCGGGCATCGTAAGCTCCATAAACGTACAGCCCGACGCAAGCACAACTCCCGAAGAGGTACTGGCTGTCATCGACCTTGCAGACGAGGGCTTTACAGTCAAGATAACCGTTGAGAACGAGAACCTCAAAAAGGTCAAGAAGGGCATTGAAGCAGAGATCGTCAACAACTGGAATGAAGATATAACGGCTGTCCTCAAGGAAATAAAGAGCGACAGCTCCGCAGGCGCAAAGGGCAAGTCACTGGTATTCAGCGTGACCGGAGATGTTCAGGCTGGCGACAGCCTCGACCTTTCCATTCCTCTCGGAAGCGGAAACTATGATGCTATCGTTCCCAAGAGCGCTGTTCATACCGGCGATAAGGGCAGCTATGTTTACACAGTCCGTTCAAAGAACACTCCTCTCGGCAACCGCTATTATGCGGAAAAGGTCGAAGTAAATGTGGAGGCTTCGGATGTATCGTCCTGCGCTGTTTCCGGCGGACTCAACAGAGGTGACTATATCATTACCACCTCCAGCAAGCCACTTAAGTCAGGTGATCAGGTCCGCATGAAGGATAAATAAGGTGGTGGACCTTATGAGACCCTTGAAGAAAAAACTTACCATTGCAGCTGCTGCGGTGAACGCCGCCGCAATTATCGGAGCTGTGGTGCTTACTGCGCTTGGAAGCCGCGCAGCAAAGGCTCAGAGCTATAATTATGCGGCAGACCGCTGGAGCAGCGACGGAAAGACTGAATATTCCCAGATCACCTGCTTTTTCAGCACTGATTCGGGATTCAATAAAAGCGGAGTCAACACCATCAGAGGTCAGCTGCTGACAGACCTTAAGGAAGCGTCGGTAGAGCCCCATGACGGTATTGACCTTGTCCCCGACGCCTACAGCGCCCCCGCAGGCACGGCAACGGTCAGCGGCGACGACAGCGGACGCTCCGATGCGGAGATAACCGCTGTGGGCGGCAATTACTTCTTCCTGTTCCGCGATTTCAAACTGCTCAGCGGCGCCTACTTCTCCGAAAATGACCTGATGCAGACGGGAGCAGTTATCGACAGACAGCTTGCCTGGGATCTCTATGGCTCAGACGAGGTCGCGGGAATGAATATATACATCAACAATGTCAAACTCTTTATCTCAGGAGTCATAGATACTCCTTCTACCAAGCCCGAGAAGCGGAGCGCAGGCAAAACTCCGAAGGCTTATATATCCTACTATGCGGCGGGGCTCATCTTCGGCGGCGGAGATACCTTCATGGGCGCAGATGGGGACGGTATGCAGAGTACCCCGGAGTTCAGAAAGATAACCAGCTATGAATGTGTGGTCCCCGAACCTGTTGAGAATTTCGGCTACAGCAACGTCAAGAAGCACCTTGGCGAAAGCTATGACGGAAAGATAAGCATAGTAAACAACACAGAGCGCTTTCTCCCAAAGACGAGAGTCAAGGCTCTGAAAAAGCTTGATGAATACGCTGTCGTGAAAAATCAGATCGTTTATCCCTTCTGGGAAAACGCATCGAGGATAGTGGAGATCGGGCTCTCATTCATCTACGGAGCGCGAAGGCTGCTCCTTGCTATACCACTCATAACGGCGGTATGCCTGCTGATAATGGCGTACAGACTGTATATGAGGAAAAAAGAAGGTCTGAAAAAAGCTGCGGCAGAAGGCATTTCAGCAAGATGGAGATCGCTGAAGAGCAGGATGCCGAAAAAGGCTGCGCAGACCAAAGAGAAAGAAAGCTGAGGCACAGACCGAGGCACACAAAAGAAAGTTCAATAAAAAATAAAAATCTGAAAAAGAGGGATTATTATGGAAAAAACATTTTTCAAACGAATCACAGCATTTTCCGCAGCACTTACCGTTATAGCAGGATCAGCAGTATCCTGCTCAAAAGAACAAAAACAGGACGGAAAGTCAAAAGACACAGCACAGCTCATGGCAGGCTCGTACAGAGCCGTTGAGATGGACTGTGATGTGGAAAATATACGCTCCATCGGAAGGGTGAATGACGATCAGATCATCATCAGCACCTATGACTACGGTGAGGGCACACCTACATTCTATCTTACAGACAATGAATTCGGCGAGTTCAACGAGATCAGCGTTGATTTCGGCGTAAAGCCCGATGATGATGTGACATTTGATGTAAATGTCGCTCCCGACGGAGAGATCATGGCTCTTGCCACATTCTCGGATTACGGCGATATAGAAAAGCCTGATTTTGAAGACCCGGATTTCGACTATGAGAACTTCGATTATGAGGAGTTCGACAAGAATATAAAGCGTACATATAAGATGTATACCGTTGATCTCGACGGCACCATAAAGTCTGAGAAAGAGATCTCAGGTCTTGATGAGTATGCCGACGATGAAGGACGTATCAATATCGGAAGAATGTCCGCTATCGGCGGCGGCAGAGCTGTTCTTTCCATGTACGACACTATGGGCGAGGATTACGTCCTCGTGGACGCTGACGGAAAGGCACAGGATAAGCTTGATCTGGGCGAGGCAAATTATATCGACAGCTTCTCAGCCATTGATGATGAGACTATCGCTGTTACAGGCTATTTCAAGAACTCTCAGTCTATCAAGTTCCTTGATTCCGAGACTCTTCAGGAGAAGGACGAGGCTATCGACATGAGCGCAGCAGGTCTTGAGGGACAGATGGGCTCTGTATTCAGGGGCGATGACAATTACAAACTCTATGTCAGCGGTTCCTCGGGACTTTACGGTCTTGACGCCGACAACAAGGCTACAGAGATTGTAAACTGGCTGGATTCAGACCTCGGAAACGGTTATGTAAGCGCTCTCTTATTCATGGCTGACGGCGACTATGTTATCTGCTTCAATGATTATCAGAACGACGAGGAAGGTCTCTATAAGCTTACAAAGCGTGACGCTTCCGAGCTTGAGAATACAAAGGTCATCACAGTTGGCGTTCTCTATGACGACTGGGAGGTAAAGGAAAAGATCTCAGACTATAATAAGTCCCATGATGATATGCGCTTCAAGATGGTTGATTACAGCAAGTACGACGAATACGATCAGGAGACGGGAATGACTATAACCTCAGGAGCAGACCAGCTCAAGAAGGATATTGTTTCCGGCAATGCTCCCGACATGATCGTTTCATATAACGGTGCTCTTATCCACAGCCTTTACAACAAGGGGCTCTTTGTTGACCTTTATGATTATATGAACAATGACAGCGAGCTCAGCAAGGACGACATCATGCCCAACGTGCTCAGCGCTTGTGAGATCGACGGCAAGCTCCTTTCACTTTCGCCTACATTCACTGTCAGCACCATGATCGCAAAGAAGAAGTATGTTGACAAGGAAAACTGGACTCCCGATGATATGATCGAGACATACAGGAACCTCCCCGACGGAATGAGACTTACAGACATCGACTGCAAGGAATCCATACTCCAGATGATAATCGGCTCACTGGGCAACGTTATCGACTATGAGAAGGGTACCTGCAACTTCGACACACCCGAGATCAGAAAGCTTCTTGAGTTCTGCAACGAATTCCCCTCACAGGAAGAGCTCATCGACTGGGAGGATCAGAGTGCGGTAAACGAGTGCTTCTCTGAGGATAACCTCAAGAACGACAAGGTGCTCCTCGGCGATCTTTATTTAGGCGATTTCAGTGAGTATATCACAACCGTCAAGGGAAGATTAAAGGGCGAGGACATCGTTTTTGTAGGCAATCCCTCAACTGACGGAAGAGGCGCAGTTCTCTCACTCAATCAGCACTTCGCTATCCTCTCAAACGCAGAGGATAAGGACGCCTGCTGGGCATCCATCAAGGAATTCTTCAAGCCCGTAGATGACGAGGAGGGTTCCTACCGCTACGGCTTCTCCTCACTCAGATCCGAATTTGACAAGGAAGCTGACAAGACTATGAAGAAGCCTGTCTACAAGGACGAGAACGGCAAGGAGATAGAAGAAGACTATACCTACTATGACGGCTCTAAGGAAGTAAAGGTCGATCCTCTTACACAGGAAGAAAGAGACTTTATCGTAAAATATATCGAAGAGGCTGACAACGTTTCCGCTGACTTTGATCCCGAGGTAGAGTCTATACTTGAGGAAGAGATCATGGCTTACCTTGGCGGCGAGAAGACTGCCGACGAGATCGTTGATCTTATCCAGAACCGCGTATCGCTCCTGGTAAGCGAGCAGAGCTGATAAGCGATGTATAATTATTAATGCTATTCACATATTTTCGTATATAAATACAACCTCCTTATTTTTGGCGCTGCCGCCCGAACAACGGCAGCGCCTTCTCCTTTTTACCTGATTATGCAATAGTTTATACATATAGGTTCATAAATTTTTCAAATATTTTTTTCTCAATCTATTGACAAAATATACCAAAGGTGGTATACTTTAGGTATTATAATACCTTTAGGGAGGATTTTATCATGGATAATAATTACAACAACGACAACAATCAGCAGAATATGTCTACTGATCCTTACGCACAGGGCGGCGGATATGTTCAGGATCCTTACAACAACGGCGGACTTGAGCCCCAGGGAAGCAAGGGCATGGCTATCGCTTCAATGGTTCTCGGTATCTGTGCTATCGTTATCGGATGCTGCATTACTTATGTAGGTATCGTCTGCGGTATCATCGCTATCGTTCTCGGCTTTAATGTTAAGAAGAAGGGCCTTCCCGGTCAGGGTCAGGCTACAGCCGGTATCGTTTGCGGTATCATCGGTCTCGCACTTGGCGTTCTCGGCATCATTCTCGCTGCAGTTGCAGGTAACTCACTCAAGGAGTGGGCAGAGAGCCTTCAGGACGGCGCTCTTTTCATCAAGTAAGATATGTCTAAACGTCTGAGAATAATAATAGGATTTGCGGCGCCTCTGGCGGTCGCTGTCCTGTTCGCTCTCAGGAACTATATAATAGGATTCGAGAAGCACTTCCCTGAATGCTATGTGCATAAAATGACGGGATTATGGTGTACGGGCTGCGGAAATACCAGGAGCGTGAACGATCTGCTCCATTTTCGTATCATCACAGCCCTCCGCGATAACCCCGCAATGCCTTTCATTGCATTCCTGCTTCTGATGCTGTATCTGGAAACAGTTATCGGCATAAGCGGCAGGGAGGTAAAGCTGCTTCCCCGTAAGGGACTTGTCTGGGGGCTGATAATCGCAGCGTTCCTGGTCTTTTACGTGCTGAGGAATATTTTTCCCGTGCTGGGTCCTGTATCTTAAAGATGACACAAATAAGCTCTCGTGTTATACGGGAGCTTATTTTTTTATATTGACAAAATACGGGAAAAATGGTATACTTTATTTATTAAAAGTACCTTTAGGAGGGTCTATCAAATGGATAACAATTACAACAACGGACAGCAGGGAACTGATCCGAATGCTCAGCAGGGCGGTATCGACAGCGGCGAGCAGATAACAGGATATGTAGACGGTCCCGACCCTAACGCTCAGCAGGGCGGCTACTCAAACAACAGCGCTCCTTACGGACAGCAGCAGGGCGGCTACCAGAACGGCGGTGCTTCCTACGGTCAGCAGGGCGGCTATCAGAACGGACCTAATCCGAATTACTACGGACCTCAGAACCCGTATCAGCAGCAGGGCTACCAGAACGGTCCCGCTCCCAACTACTACGGACCTCAGAATCGTTTCAGCCCAATATGCAGAATCCCTACCAGGCACCTCCTCAGGAGGGCAGCGTGGGAATGGCTGTGGCTTCAATGGTGCTTGGTATAGTAGGTATGCTCATTTCATGCTGTTTATATCCCATTACCATAATACTGTCTATAATCGGTCTTATTCTTGGTGCAGTCGCTATCAAGAAGGGCCCCGCAGGAAAGGGAATGGCTGTTACAGGTATAGTTCTTTCCGTAATTTCACTTGCTGTTGCAGTTCTTTTCATCATACTCATGGCAGCTGCAGGCTCATCATCTGTATGGGATGCTCTTGATGAATTGTCTCTGTTTATAAAGTAAGCGAAAAAACTGAATAATATTGCAAGACAATGTAAAATTGCCCCCGAGTGTTCAATGAGCGCCCGGGGGCTTTTCGCGTTACAGATATAAAAAGCCGCAGTTTTTCTCCGCGAGCGTTGATTTATTAATTTTTATATGGTATAATATTTTGTATAATACTATTATGTAAACTGTTCGGAGTGTGGAAAATGAATAAATATAAAAAGCTTGCCTTGAATACGGGCGTCTTTGCCATTGGCGTATTTGGCTCAAAGATACTGGTCATACTGCTGACAAGACTGTATGCACATAATATCGACGATGTAAACAGTGGTGTAAAGGACCTCCTTGAGACCACTCTGCTCCTCATACAGCCTGTGTTCACATTTGCGCTTCAGGAGTATCTTATCCGCTTCGGTCTCGATAAGGAATATGACAAGAGGGAGGTATTCACCACCTCAAGCATGATAACTCTGGCGGGAATGGCGATAATGGCAGTATGCGTCCCCATAATGCGGGGGCTGCCTGCACTGAACTTCCTCAAAGGCTACACGCTGCTGTTCATAGCCTATACCACCATGTCGTCCCTGCGAATGCTGTGTCAGAACTTCGTCCGCTCAAGGGATATGGTAAAGCTTTTCTCACTTGACGGAATACTGACCACCCTGACATTCTTCCTGTTCAACATCGTTTTCATATCAAAGATGCAGATGGGCGTCAAAGGCTTCCTTCTTGCGGTCATACTCTCGGACAGCTGCTCCGTTGTATTTCTTTTCGTGGCGGCAAGGCTCCGGGATTTCCTGAAAAAGGATTACTTCAACAGAGCGCTTGCACAGGAAATGATGCGCTTTGCGGGTCCTCTTATCCCCACCATAGTAATGTGGGCGATAACCTCCCTTTCCGACAGACTTTTCCTCAGAGTTATGCACAGCGACTATCACGAGTTGGGCGAGGGAGCTGTAGGTCTTTACGGCTACGCCAACAAGATACCGAACCTCATTTCCGTGGTCTCCACCATTTTCTTCCAGGCGTGGAGTATGTCCGCCATAACCGAGAACAACTCAGCAGACAGGAACAAGTTCTACGAAAGAGTATTCTCAGCCTATGAAGCCATAATGTTCATGGCAGGCGCCGGACTTCTCCTTATAATCAAGCCGGTCACTTCTTTCCTTGTCCCCTCGGACAAGTATGCGGTGTATGAGAATGTTTACATCTACACTCCCATACTCGTTGTGGCAGTTATCTTCATGTGCTTCAACCAGTTCCTGGGAAGCATCTACACCGCCACCAAGCACCCGAAAAACGCCTGCTGGACGGCTCTCGTTGCCTGCGGCATAAATATCCCCATGAACTACTTCCTCATTCCTCTCTGGGGCATACAGGGCGCAGCTGTGGCAACTCTCCTCAGCTATCTCATCTGCTTCTGGGCGAGAATAATCGACGCAAGATACTATGTGCCCTTCAAATTCAATGCCATAAAGAACCTTATCAACACCGGAGTTCTGATGGTGATGGCAGTGCTTATCATAGGCTCGCCAAAGCTTTATCTGCTGTGGGTATTCCTGCTGTTTGCATATATCATGTTCACAAACTATCAGGCAATAATCGATACTGCAAAGAAGCTTCTCAAGAGAAGCTGACATACATTTGTGACGGATATGCCTGACCGCAGGATACCGTCCCATACAAAACAAAAAGGAGGAATTTTTCATGCCGACACCACACAACAACGCCAATAAAGGCGACATCGCAAAAACCGTTCTCATGCCCGGAGACCCCCTGAGAGCAAAGTTCATCGCCGAAAATTACCTTGAGGACCCTGTCTGCTACAACGAGGTAAGAGGTATGCTGGGCTACACGGGCAAGTACAAGGGAGTACCCGTATCCGTCCAGGGAAGCGGCATGGGTATGCCCTCCATCGGTATATACTCCTGGGAGCTCTTCAACGAGTACGGCGTTGAGAATATCATCAGAGTAGGAACCGCAGGAGCCATTGCGGACAATGTTCAGCTCCGCGACGTCGTTATCGGAATGAGTGCCAGCACCAATTCTGCCTATGCTTCACAGTACAGGCTTCCCGGCACCTATGCTCCCACAGCCTCATGGAGTCTTATATCCGCAGCGGTAAAGGCTGCGCAGGAGAAGGGCGGCAGCTTCCATGTGGGCAATATCTTCTCCAGCGACACCTTCTATGATGACGCCGACAGCCTTGCACAGTGGCAGAAGATAGGCGTCCTTGCTATCGAGATGGAGGCGGCTGCGCTCTACATGAATGCCGCAAGGGCAGGGAAGAACGCTCTCTGCATACTGACAGTTTCGGACTGCCCTCTGAAGGGGCTTTCCACCTCTGCCGAGGAGAGACAGACCACCTTCCGCGACATGATGGAGATAGCTCTTGAGACCGCATATTCCGTAAAATGAAAATTTCAGAGTAATTTAAGGTAACTTTAAGATTATTTTAAGGTTGGATTGGTATATTATTAGTGGATTAAGTAATCCCCCAATTCCCCTTCTATATTTATTCATTTTATTTTGACAGCTATGCAGTTACTGCATAGCTTTTTGCTTTATATGCGGATACACGTAAATAAAAAGGCGCAGCAGCTCCCGAGCGGAAACTGCTGCGCCTTTTCATGGGGAAAGGGAAGAGGAATCAATCCTCGATGGTTTTGCCTGTTTTCTTGAATCTGGACTTCTGACCGAAGTTCAGTGACATGGTGAGTATCTTGTCTGACTTGAAAAGTCTCAGTGCGAAGAACATCACCACTGCAAATACGATTATCTGATACGCCATACCTATCCAGAACTCGGTCATGTTGCCGAACATCAGGTTAGGTATAGAGGTGAATGCGTGGGTAAAGGGGATAGCGTAAACTATGATCCTGGGGATCATGGGAAGTGAGTTCACATCGGTGAACATTGACACGAACCAGGGGATCATTACCATCATCATTATGGGAAGGAGCATGGTCTGTGACGTCTTTGAGTCATTTACCAGTGCGCCCAGGATAATTGAGATCGCCAGACAGATCATAATGGTGATGAAGAGCTGAACTCCCACAAGGAGGTAATCCGTAAAGCCCAGGTTAAGCCCCAGCTGCTTCATTGCATCTCCTGCGGAGAGAGCCTTGTCAACTGCCTCCGAAACACCGAGGTCGTTGGTCACAGCTCCTGTCATGCCCTTTGAGTATGCCGAGAAGCCGATCATCATAACGCCTGCATTGATAAGAGCTACGATAGCTGCTGCAAGCATCTTTGCCGTTATTACAGAGCCTCTTGAAACAGGTGCCGAGAGCAGGGTCTCAAGGGTCTTGTCTATTTTCTCGTTTGATATTGATGCTATCAGTGACTGGGACGTCATGAGAACGAGAACCATTATGATAATGGGGAGTATCAGGTTTGTTGTGGTTATTTTTCCGAGGACAGCTCCGCTGGATACCTTTGCGGACTTATCGGCGACTACCGTATGGCTGACTACCGTAAGCTCCGACTCGATATTTTTCAGATCCTCTTCAGAGACACCTTTCTGCTTTGAGATCTCAATGGAAACATACTTGTTTATGAGAGCCTCAGCGGTATCGGTGCCGCCTGTGAGACCGCTGAATGTGGAAGCGGATCTGAGCTTGGTTACTGAGATCAGCTCGGGCTTATCTCCCTTTGCCAGCTGGTCTGCGAAGCCCTTCGGCAGGACCACGAAACTCTTGAAGCTGTTGTCCTTGAAGGCTGAGGCGTAATCCTCGCCGTTTACGGTGACCTTATTGACGGTGGCGCCGTTGTTTTCCATGTCCTTTATCAGCTCGTGGGTGACATCGCTGTCGTCCATATCGCAGATATACACATTGGTGTTCTTAGCGTCCTCGGCAATCTCGGTGGTGACGGACTGCATAACATTTCCCATGAGCCAGAAAAGCGCCAGGGAAACTACCAGTCCTAATATCATCTGAGCGTTTATGAGCTCGGAGATCTCTTTTTTCAGGAGGTTAATGAATTTCATTCTCTTTCACCACCCTTTCAAATACTTCCTCGAGGTTGGGCGCATTGTAGCGCTCCTTCAGCTCGTCCGTGCGTCCTGTCACCATGAGGTGCCCCTTGGCGATGATGCCTACGCGGTCGGAAACGAACTCTATCTCGAGCATATTGTGTGATGAGAGAAGGAAAGACATTCCCTCTTCTGCGGCGAGCTTCTTGATGGTCTTGCGTATCTCGATGGCGTTGAGAACGTCAAGGCCGCTGGTGGGCTCGTCAAGTATTGCAAGCTTTGGCTTTGTCATAACAGCTCTCGCAAGGAGGAGCTTTCTTATCATGCCTCGGCTGTAGCTTCCTATCTTATCGTTGAGACGGTCGCCAAGTCCGCAGATACTCTTTGCGCGGTCAACATAACTGTTCAGTGTATCAATGTCCGATGTGAACAGCCCCGCCATGAATCTGAGGTACTTTATGCCCGTCATCTGTTTATATGCGCCTGCCTCGTCGGGGAGGTAGGTAATTGACTCCCTTACCTTGTCGGGCGCTTTAAGGATACTGTGTCCTGCAACAACTGCATCGCCTGATGTAGGCTGGAGCAGTGTGGATATCATGCGAATAGTAGTAGTCTTGCCTGCGCCGTTGGGACCGATGAGTGCGAATATCTCACCTTCGCCGATCTCAAATGAGACCTTGTCGACAGCGAGGACTTTGGAGTACTGCTTAGACAGCTCTTTGACTTCGAGCACATTTGCCAAGTCTATCGCTCCTTTTATTGTCAAGTTTTGTATCTGGATAATTGCATTTTCCTCATTTTTATGATAACACAAAAGCTGCCAAATGTCAATACAAAAAGTAGAATGCAGCACAGATTTTACAGTTTTTTAATAATAGTAAATTTTGCAGGAACGGGCGGCAAGATCAGCAGAAATTACTTGGAGGAACTCACAGTTTATTGTGACTTCGTTTGTATGGTTTGCTCAGTAAATACGTTATTTAGCTAAACGCTGTGATGTAAAATATATTATTTATAATACAGACACATTCCGTTTCTTGACATTGAACCGTAAATTTGATATACTGACTATTAGATGGAAAATTGCAGTTTGGCAGAACTGCGGTCAGGCTGACTGTGCGCATGATCCCCGACCGAGGGAGCTTGCGCATTTTTTGTTTATATGTCCGAGGAAAGGGGGCGGAGCGGAAGTGAAAAGGTTTTGGCAGAGACTGGTCTCGGGGGCGGCAGCCCTTGTTTTCTGCGGTGCGGCACAGGCGTTTCCTGCGGCGGCTGAGGACGCCTCTGTCCGTGCGGCAATGGCTGAGGACTACTACGCCATGGCTTCACCCGACAGTGATATGCTCAGCTTCGGTGACTACTATGACCTCCATTCCGCAGAGCCCCGTCCCGATACAGAAATAGTCATCGGGGGAGCGGAGTACGTCTCTGCTGAGGGCGGAGAATTCAGCAAAGGCAGCTTCACCGACGACTTCGGCGAGGAACGGGACAATGCACTGCTCTGGAACAGTGCCGACGGCGAGGTGACCTATCGGTTCACAGTTCCCGAAACGGGAAATTACTGCCTTTCGGCGGATTACTGCCCCATGGTCTCAAGCAGCACATGCATTGAGCTGGGACTGGAGATAGACGGACAGGCTCCCTACGATACCGCTTCGAGACTTACCCTCGGCAGGGTATGGGTCAACGAGAAGGACATTTATACGGATATACGCGGAAATCAGGTGCGCCCTGCGCAGGTGCAGAGGGCGATGTGGCAGAGCCGCTTCTTCGGAGACGTGGACGGGCTTTTCAGCGAGCCACTGTTCTTTTACCTGGAAAAGGGCTTCCATGAGCTGAAGCTCAGTTCGGAAAGGGCTCAGCTGGCTATTGAGAAGCTGTGTTTCTGTCAGCGTGAGGAGCTTCCCGACTACAGCGGCTATGCGGCTTCTGTAAGTGCGGACATCTCTGTTGAGGGCACCGCTTCCGCGCTTTTCAGGATAGAGGGGGAGAATGCGGCGTTCAAGTCCGACCCGACGCTCTATCCCACATACGACAACAGCAGCTACCTTGCTTCGCCATCGGACCCAAGGAAAATGGTCTACAACACGTTGGGCAGCGGAAGCTGGAAGAAGGCTCTCCAGTCCGTTACCTGGGAGATACCCTATGAGGAGACCGGCGCAGGGGGCTGGTATAAAATAGGAATAAAGGCGAGACAGGATCAGATAAGAGGCTTTGACTCCGAGCGCCGTATCTATATCGACGGCAAGGTACCCTGTAAGGAGCTTGACGGCGTCAGGTTCAGCTACGATACGGACTGGTCCGTGACTGTGCCCGAAAGCGGCGGCGAGCCAGTGTATATATGGCTGGAGGGCGGCAGGAGCCATACCATAACTATGGAGGCTGTCCCTGGCGAGATAGGCGGCTGTCTCCGCAGGCTTGACAGCGCGGTGAAGGAGCTGAACACCTACTACCGAAGAGTTCTGATGATAACGGGACCCGCTCCCGATAAATATACGGATTATTACGTCCACGAAAAGATCCCCGAGCTGGTGGACAAGTTCGGCAGCATTTCCGCCGAGCTCAAGGACGTTCAGAAGGAGATAGAGTCTATTTCCGGCAGCAGCGGCACCGAGGCGGCTGCCATAGAGAATATGGCGGTAATACTGGATAAATGCACTGCCAAGCCTTTGAAGATACCCTCCTATCTTTCGCAGATAAAGACCGGTATCACCTCCCTTTCGGCGTGGATGAGGGACAACCGCGACCAGCCTCTTGAGGTGGACTATATCGAGTTCGCGTCCGCGGACCGCAGCTTCTCAAGCTGTAAGGAGAAGCTGGGAAAGTCGCTGAAATTCGGCTTTGAGGGCTTCATCGGCTCATTCTTCGAGGACTACACCACCCTCTCCGATGTTTCGGGAGAGGACGCCATCGACGTCTGGGTGGCTCTGGGCAGAGACCAGGCACAGGTGGTCAAGGAGATGACCGAGAACCAGTTCATGCAAGAAACAGGCATTCCCGTGTCCGTGAACCTTGTGACAGGCGGCGTGGTGGAGGCTACTCTTGCAGGCAAAGGTCCCGACGCGGCACTTTTCCTGGGGGGAGAGTTCCCCGTGAACCTGGCAGCCCGTGACCTTCTTGTGGACCTTTCTCAGTTCGATGACTTTGAGGAGGTAAAGGGGCGCTTCCAGAAAAACGCCACTATTCAGTACACCTACAACGGCGGCTGCTACGGACTTCCCGTCAGCCAGACCTTCCCCATGATGTTCTACCGCACCGATATACTGACGGAGCTGGGCTTTACCTCTCCGCCGGAGACCTGGAGCGGACTTATAGATATGCTGCCCGCGCTCCAGCGCAGATATATGTCGGTGGGACTTGTCCTGCCGCCCAATGATATCTCTCCTGCTACGGAATGCGGTCATACCTTTGCAATGCTGCTGCTCCAGAAGGGGCAGAACTACTACAATACGGAGCAGACTGCCTCCGCTCTGGACACCACCGCGGCGGTGCAGTCCTTTGAGGAGTGGACGGACTTCTACACCAAGTACAGCTTTGAGCAGGTCTATGACGGCTTCAGCAGGTTCAGGACAGGTGAGTACCCCATAGTTATCGCGAATTATACCTTCTTCAACCAGCTTACCGCAGCCTCTCCCGAGATAAACGGTCTTTGGGACTTCTGTCCCGTGCCCGGCACCGAAAGAGAGGACGGGACCGTATCCCATGCGGCTAATTCCAGCGGCTCAGGAGCGGTCATCTTCAAAAAGGTGAAGAACAAGGAGAACGCATGGCAGTTCATCAAGTGGTTCACCGAAACCGAAACACAGGTGAGGTATGCCGCTCAGATAGAGGGACTCATGGGAACTATGGGAAGATTTGACACAGCCAACACCGAGGCTCTGGGACAGATGTCATGGTCGGGTGACGAGCTTGCAAGGCTCCGCGCCCAGCAGGAGGAGCTGACGGAGATACCCGTTACCCCTGCGTCCTACGCTGTGACCAGAAATATCATGAACGCCTTCCGCGAGACCATCAACGAGGGCGCAAATCCCCGTGATACCCTTATATGGTACAACAGGGACATAAACGACGAAATTACGCGAAAGCGCAAGAACTTAGGACTTGAATAGGCGAGCCTTCAGCCCCTTAGCCGTTAGCTATCAGATGCAGGGAACGCCGTCCCCGGAGTTCCGAAAAAATGCTGAAAGGAGTGTGAAAAATGGCGGTCAGAACTCAGAAGCGTGAGAAAGGCGCTCTCTGGCGCGATATAAAGCGCAATAAAGCCTGCTACGGTATGCTTGCACCCTTTATGATATTCTTCATACTCTTTACGGCAGTCCCTGTGCTGATGTCCCTGCCTATGGGCTTTACGGACTTCGATATGGCAAGACCGCCCAGGTTCGTGGGACTTTCCAACTTCACCACCCTTTTCTTTTCCGACAAGATATTCATGCGCTCCATAAGGGTCACTATCGTGTTCGCCCTGCTTACGGGCCCTGTCAGCTATGTGCTGTGCTTCCTGCTTGCCTGGCTCATAAACGAGATGCACCCCAAGCTCAAGACCTTCTTCACACTCATATTCTACGCCCCCTCGATGGCTAACGTTTATACGGTGTGGAAGCTTATTTTCAGCGGCGATATGAACGGCTACCTCAACTCCTTCCTCATTGATCTGGGCATCATCAACGCTCCCGTGCAGTGGCTCACCGACGGCAGATATGTCCTGGGCGTCACCATAGTCGTGCAGCTGTGGATCTCCCTCGGAGCAGGCTTTCTCGCACTGCGCGCAGGCTTCCAGAACATCGACCGCTCCATGTATGAGGCAGGAGCTATCGAGGGTATACGCACCCGCTGGCAGGAGCTCATATACATCGTTATCCCCTCAATGGGACCCCAGCTCATGTTCGCGGCGGTAATGCAGATAGTGAGCTCCTTTACCGCAGGCACAGTAGCCCAGAACCTTGTGGGCTTCCCAAGCACCGACTACAAAGCCCATACCATTATGACCCACGCCTTCGACTATGGCTGGCAGCGCTTTGAGATGGGCTATGCCTCGGCTATATGTATGATTCTTTTCGTTGCCATGTTCCTGCTGAACAAGCTCATCAGCAAGGTGCTGGGCAAGTATATGGACTGAGGAGGCGAAGCTGTGGCAGAGATCAATACCGCGAAGCTTCGCGGCTCAAACAGACAGGCAGGCAGAAAGTACGGCGGGAGTGTGGTAATATTCCTTTTCCTTGCACTGCTGGGACTTTTCATGTTCCTGCCCATATATCTTACGGTGATAATGTCCATAAAGCCTGTGGAGGAGCTCTTTGTCTTTCCGCCGAAGCTCTACGCCGTAAGACCTACCCTTGACAATTTCAGGGATATGTTCAGGGTGCTCCATCAGAACAGGATCCCCTTTTCAAGATATGTGTTCAACAGTATATTCGTCACCGTGACGGTAACGGTGCTGCAATGCGTGTTCTCGTCAATGGCGGCATTCGTGCTGGCGAAGTGCAAGTTCCCCGGGAGCAAATTCATAAACGGCGTTATCGTCGTGGCGCTTCTCTACCAGAGCAGCGTAATATACATCATGCAGTACATCGTCATGGCGAAGCTCCACATGATAGACACCTACATGGCGCTGATATTCCCCGCCATAGCCTCGCCTATGGGACTTTTCCTCATGAGGCAGTCCATAAGCCAGGTGCCCGACTCCATGATAGAGGCGGCAAAGGTGGACGGAGCAGGACTTTTCCGCATATGCTGGCAGATAGTCATACCCAACCAGAAGCCTGCCCTCATGACACTGATAATATTCGCCTTCCAGGGGGCATGGAATATCCAGACGGGCTCCGTGGTGTTCAGGGAGCAATACAAGACTCTTCCCACGGTGGTCACACAGGCGGCTTCCTCGGGACTTGCCAGAGCAGGCGTGGCAATGGCTGCGGCAGTTTTCCTGCTGATACCGCCCATAGTCATATTCATGCTTGCGCAGCGACAGGTCATCGAGACCATGGCGCATTCGGGAATAAAGGAATAATAGACAGTTCAGCTGTCTGAAGGGAGTGAGGCAAGTGAAGAAATGTATGGGCGTGTTTGCAGCGGCACTTGCCGCACTGACGCTTTTTGTACCATGCTCCTCGGCGGCTTCGGGAGAGCCCTACGAGAGCTACAATTACGACAACTGGGGGGACGCTATACCCTCACAGGCAGGCTATACCGCAGACCGCGCTGTCTCGGGCTTTGACCTGGGAGTGGGAGCCTTCAGCGACCCCTCCGACATCTTCTTTGATGATGAGGGCGTCCTCTACATCACCGATACGGGCAACAACCGCATAATCGCTGCAGACAGCAGTCTTGAGAAGGTCATACATATCTATGACCGCTTCACCATGCCCGACGGCTCAGAGACCACCCTCAACAAGCCCATGGGTGTTTTCGTGTCGGCGGAGAACGGCTTCATTTACATTGCCGACAGCGACAATTCCAGAGTCCTCATCTCCGACAAGGAGGGCAATGTCCAAAGCGAGATAACCAAGCCTGAGTCCGAGGTCTATGACCAGAAGCGAACCTTTCTGCCTCAGCGGGTCATCGCCGACAAGGGCGGCAACGTCTATGTGGTGCTGGGAAATATCACCACAGGCGCAGCCATGTTCGCTCCCGACGGCAGCTTTTCGGGCTTCTACGGCGCAAACCGCGTTGAGCCCACGGCTGAGATAATCGGCAACTACATAAAGAGCATATTCATGTCCGACGAGAAGAAGGCTCACAGAACGAGAACTGTTCCCTCGGGCATAACCTCATTCGATATAGACGGCGACTTCATATTCACCTGCACAGCCTCGGGAACCCAGACTACCGACACCGTGAAGAAGCTCAACGCCGCAGGAAGGAACATATTTGCCAACAAGGAGCTGATATTCGGAGACATCACTCCCGTTTACGATACCTCGCGGAACAAGGTGCTCTCGCCATCCATAGTGGATATAGACGTATCCGAGGACGGCTGCATAAACTGTCTCGACTTCACCACGGGCAGGGTGTTCCAGTACGATGAGGACTGCAATCTGCTGTTCATCACAGGCACTATCGCCAAGCAGACAGGCGGTTTTGACCATGTGGCGGCGGTGGAGTCTCTGGGCAGCGACCTCTACGTCCTTGACTCCATGAAGGATACCATAACCGTGTTCAGGGAGACCTCCTTCGGCAGCATAGTCCACGAGGCGGCGGCTCTGCATAATGCAGGCTATTATGAGGAGGCGCTGGGTCCCTGGCAGGAGGTGCTGAAAAGGGACGGCAACTACAACAGAGCCTATGTGGGCGTGGCTTCCGCTCTGCTCAGGCAGGGAGACTACAAGGGCGCTATGAAATACGCAAAGCTTGCGGACGCAGGCGATATATACAACAAGGCTTTCGAGGGAAGGCGCAGGGAGTTCCTCAAGGAGAACTTCCCCGTTATCGCCGCAGCCACAGCCCTTGCAGCAGCGGCGCTCATAGTCCGCGGCAGGCTTAAAAAGAGACGCAGAGCAGTTACTCATAAGGGAGAGGAGGAGCAGCAGTCATGATGGATCTTACACAGAGACAGTGGGTGAAGTATGCCGTCATGCACCCTGTTGAGGGCTTCGAGGATATGCGCTGGAAGAAATCGGGCTCACTGAAGATAGCTGCGCTGATACTGGTGCTGCTCTTTTTCGGAGAGATAGCCTACGGCAGGCTCTACGGCTTCCAGTTCTACATCGCCTACGACAAGACCTTTAATATAATCCCCTACATCGTGCGGAGCTTCGTGCTTTTCGGCGCCTGGACAGTGGGAAACTGGTCGGTGTGTACCCTCCTTGACGGAGAGGGAACGCTGAAAAATATATGTATTTACAGTGCCTATGCACTTATTCCATACACGGTACAGCTCTATATCAACGTCATACTCTCTCATTTTCTCATACGTGATGAGTATGTCTTCATGCAGATAATAGAGCTCATTGGCGTGGGGTGGACGGTGATACTGCTGTTTTCGGCAATAAAGTCGGTGCACCAGTACTCCTTCGGCAAGACCGTTCTCGCCATAGTTCTCACCATAGGGGCAATGCTCATAATGCTGTTCCTGCTGGTGCTGCTGATGTCGCTGATACAGCAGATATTCATATTCATATCCACCGTTTACACCGAGCTCTCCTACAGAGCCCGTGTCTGAGAGGCGGTGCGTATGGGAAGGATAACGAAAAAGCTCTTGCTTTGCCTTGTGGCGGCAGCTTCCATGACTGTGCCATGCAGTGCCTATGCTGACGGTGAGGAGGCTGAGCCTGCCGCTGAGACAGCAGAGGAGAGTACTGAGGAAGCCGAAGCAGAGGAGAAGGCAAAGCGCTCCGAGGCGGTGGAGAAGGCGGAGCTGTCAGCAGAGGACGCTGAGCAGTATCTGAAAAAGATAGGCTCTGCCGAGGGCTTCGACGTCTACTATAAGGACAAGGACTTCGATGATGAGCTCTGGGAAAAGGCAGGCGGCAAGCCCAAGAGCAAAAAGGACTACACCGAGGAGCAGCAGCTCCTTGCGGACAAGATAGCCGAGCTGAAAAAGCTGGGTGAGCTTGTCATAATCGATACAAAAACGGGGGAGGCTGCGGCTTCCTTCAAGAGCGGCAAAAAGTGCGATGAGGGAAAGCTCTGGGTCAGCGACGCAGGCAGGTTCTTCATAATCACCGACGAGGACACATCAAAGGTGGTAAGGCTGAGACAGATAGTCTCCACCCTTGACAGCAGATACGCATTCCTCTCCGCAGACGGAAAGACGCTGGAGCTCCTCAGCAGGGATATGAAGGGCATCGATGAGACCTTCACCTATGACGGCATTGAGGAGGGCAGGCGTGTCTACGCCGCAGGGGACAGCTTTGCATGGCTCACTTCCGACAGGAAGCACTTCCTGGGAGCCTACCGCAGCGGCGCGGAGAACGGGAAGCTGCGCATGATAGTTGATGACAGGAGCGCCGTCTTCGGCATTGAGGTAAAGGACGCAGGCTATATCTGGTGGTCCTCGCCCCTTGAAGCCACACAGGACAGGGCTGCCACAGCCCTTCTGGCGGACGAGCTGCGTTCTTCAAATGTGCTCCGCTATGGAGTGCCGTTGAAGCGCTCGGGCAATAATGTGCTGCGCTCGGGAAACGAGAATGACTGCACATTTACCGTCAGGGACATAAAGGATGGTATCCGCGTGGAGTATGACTACAAAAGCGCAGGCTTCAAGGTGCCTGTGGAGTACACTCTCGGGGAGGACTGTCTAATCGCCTCGGTGAAGGTGTCGGAGATAAAGGAGGCCAATGCCGCCAATGTGGCTACTGAGATGACCGTGCTGGGAAGTCTGGGAGCCGCCTCCGACAAGGAGGAGGGCTACTACGTTATACCCGACGGCTGCGGAGCGCTGGTGCGCTTCAACAACAACCGCTCCTTCCAGAACAACATATATCAGCAGAGGGTCTACGGCAACGATGTTACCGCCGTGCCCCAGAACAAGGGAGCAGTGACGGGACAGATATATCTGCCCGTCTACGGTGTGGTCAAGGAGGACAATGCCCTGCTGGCAGTTGCCGCAAAGGGCGACTCAAACGCATACCTCACTGCCAATGTGTCAAGGCAGTCGGGCAGCAGCTACAATATCTGCAATCTCTCGTTCATTCTCCGCAGCACTGACAGCTTCTATATGTCGGGCAGCAGCAACGAGAAATATACTGTATTTGAAAGCGGCAGCATAAAGTCCGACGATATCGAGATGAGATACTATCCCATCTCCAAAAAAGGCGCGGACTACACCGACATCGCCGAAAGATACCGCAGGTACCTCACTGAGGAAAAGGGCGTCACCGCAAAAAGCACAGCAGGTGAGGCTCCCATGTACCTCACCCTCTACGGCGGAGTTATGAAGAAAAAGCCCGTTCTGGGCATACCCATATCCCTGAGGACTTCCATTACCGACTACGGTCAGGCAGCTGACATTATCGGCAGTCTGGGCAGCAGCGGTGTGGAGGACATGGTCATTTCCTATAAGAACTGGACAAACGACGGCATAAAGAACAAGGTGGACACCGACGGCAAGCCCTCCGGCAAGCTGGGCGGCAGGTCTGATTTCAGAAAGCTCACCGACCTTATAGACGAAAAGGGCTACAGCCTCTATCCCGTGTCCGACAACAGGGACTTCTATTCGGGCAACGGCTACTACTCCTTTACGGACACAGCCGTCCGCGTTTCGGGCTCATATTCGAGGATAGTCAGCTATGACAGAGCCTACGGAATACCAAATAAGTTCAGGAAGAATATGTCCCTGCTCTCGCCAAGCTATTTCGGGGAGGTATTCGGGGATATTGCCGAGAACTACCCTAAAAACGGTCTTGAGGGAGTTTCACTTTCTGACCTTACCTGCTCGCTCTACGGAGACTACGGCAAGAAGGGCATATCACGCGCAAAGGCGGAAACTCTTCTTGAGGAGGGCTACAGCAGGCTGGACAGCAGCCTCGAAAACGGCATACTCGCCGATACTGCCAATGCCTATGCACTGCCATATGTCAGCAGGATACGTAACGTCCCCCTCTGCTCTGGCAGGTCGGATATATTCGATGAGGATATACCCTTCTATCAGATGGTGCTCCATGGAGTTCTGCCCTATTCCTCGGAAGCCATAAACGGCAGCGCCGACCCTGAGACCGCTGTGCTCATGGCGGCGGCAACGGGAAGCTGTCTCAGCTACGATATGATATACGAGGAGACAGGGGAGCTCAAGGACACAGAGCTGGATACGCTCTATTATGCCAATTATAAATACTGGACCGACACCGCTGCAAGAGAGCAGAGGCTCCTTGCGCCCATGCTGGAGCAGGTGTCGGACAGCTTCATCACAGGCTATGAAAGGGACGGGGACATCATCACCACGGAGTATTCGGGCGGTATCACCGTCACCACCGACCTGGGCGAACGCACCGTCACCTGGGACGGCGGAGTCATAGACCTGAAATAATGGCAGGGAAGGAGGAAAATATGAGCGAAAAGACTGCCCCCGTGGCGGAAAACAAGAAAAAGCGCCGCGTAATGTCATATCAGCGGCGGAAATCAATGTACGGCTACGGCTTCATAAGCCTGTGGCTCATAGGAACAATACTGTTCTTCCTTATCCCTCTGGGCAAGTCGCTGTGGTACTCCTTCTGCGATGTGTCCGTAGAGCCGGGCGCACTGAAAACACAGTTCGTGGGGCTAAAAAACTACACAGTTGTCCTCAACGAGGATCCCTACTACACCGACTACCTCATAGACACCCTGCTGGAGACTCTCTGGAAGACGCCGCTGATACTGGTTTTCTCCCTGTTCATCGCGGTGATACTCAATCAGAAGTTCAGGGGAAGGACTCTGGCAAGAGCCGTTTTCTTCCTGCCCGTCATCATCGCCACGGGACCTGTTTTCAGGATAATCAGCGGCGATATGGAGTCCACGGGCAATGCGGGAGCGGAGCAGTTCTCCACCATGTTCTCTACCGACCTGGTGGGTGAGCTTTTACAGTTCCTTGGCATTTACGGCATAAGCGACAGGACCAATGACTTCATCACGGCGGTTGCGGACAATATCTTCGGCATAGTCTGGAGCTCGGGCATACAGATACTGCTGTTTCTTGCAGGTCTCCAGAACATATCCAAGGACGTCAGGGAAGCCGCTCAGATGGAGGGCGCTACGGCGTGGGAGTACTTCTGGAAGATAGTTTTCCCTTCGGTGAGCCCCTTCATACTGGCAAACCTTATATTCACCGTAATAGACTCCTTTACCAATCCCATGAACAGCGTCATGAACCGTATCGTGGCGATGAAGAACCAGTGGGAGTTCGGAGGAGCCTCTGCCATGGCGTGGGTGTACTTCGCCATAGTTCTGGGAGCTATCGGCGTTTTCGCATGGCTCACGGGCAAATTCATTCAATACGAGACCGACTGAGGAGGTGAGAAGCATGGCTGATGAGACAGCTGCACCAAAGGTAAAGTCCGCAGAGGAGATAGGCGGCGGAATGAGCAGACGTGAGCTGAAAAGGCTGCGTATGCAGTCCATGACCCGTGAGGAGATAGGCTATCTGCGCAGAAAGGCTGCCGCAGAGAAGGTCTGGCCCGTATTCAGGGCGGTCATACTCATCGGGCTGGGCTTCGTCATCATGTATCCTCTTATATATATGATAAGCTGCGCCTTCAGGGAGAGGGCGGATATGAGCGACCCCACTGTAATGTGGATACCAAGGCATTACACCTTCAGGATAATCACCGAGACCATCGACGCCATGGACTACTGGAAGACCCTGGGGAACACCCTGCTGCTGAATATAGGCTGCTCTCTGGTGCAGGTCATATCCTGTGCCATAACGGGCTACGGCTTTGCGAGATTTGAGTTCAGGGGCAAGAAGCTGTTCTTTGCCATAGTCATAATGATGATACTGGTGCCCACTCGGGTTATATCCCTGCCCCTGTACACCCTTTTCCGCTATTTCGGCATAAAGGGGCTGTTTTCCGTGAACCTCATCGACAGCAGGCTCACCATGTACCTCCCTGCCATGACTGCAAACGGCATAAGAGCCGGACTGATGATATTCATATTCAGGCAGTTCTTCAAGGGGCTCCCCCGTGAGCTTGAGGACGCGGCATACATAGACGGCTGCGGTCCGTTCAGGACCTTCATAAGCGTTATCGCACCCAATGCGGCACCTGCATTCCTGACGGTGTTCCTGTTTTCGGTGGTGTGGTACTGGAACGATTACTATGTCAGCAACACCTTCTTCACCAACACAAAGACCATTGCCCTCATGCTGACTAATCTGGACAATGAGCTGAAGATAAGGCTGTTCAATGACCCCACGGTGCAGATAAGCCCCAGAGAGCAGATAGTCTGGAAGGAAGCAGGCTGCCTGCTGTCCATAGCACCTGTGCTGCTGATGTATGTGTTCATGCAGAAGCACTTCACCGAGGGCATAGAGCGCTCGGGCATCGTCGGATAATTTCAGTTGAGAGTTTAAAGTTGAGAGTTGAGAGTTGTGTTAACGCTCCGAGCGTAAACATAAGCTTTCAGCTCTTAACTTTTTATTGACAAGTTGCCTGTAAGAGCGTATAATTTAAGTATATTCATTTGTCCGGAGTAAAAACACATGAAAAAGATCCTGAAAAACACAGGTGTTTTCCTGAGAGCTGTACCTCACTTCCTCATATTTGAACTTATATTCAAGCTGCTGCTGCTGGCTATCGGCACCCCCGTGCTGGCGCTGCTGCTGAAGCTGACCATGAAGCTCTCGGGCATAAATTACCTCAACGACGAAAATCTGCTTGTTTACTTAAAGCATCCCTCCGCGATCATCGTTATCGTGCTGATGCTCTTTTGCTATGCCTTTTTCTCTTTCGTGGAGCTGTCCGCGCTGGCTGCCTGCTTCTCATGCTTCGGCAAGGGTGAGCGGATATACACGGGAGGTATGTTCAGGACGGGATTACGCGCCTTCGGAAAGGCATTCAAGGGCTCGGGAATACTTTCCTTCCTGGCTTACATGGCAGTCATGCCTCTGGCGCAGTTCTCGCTGTCCTCAGGTATGTTCATGGCACCGCTGCTGCCTGTGCTGAGAAGGATATTCTACTCGGTAAACGGCAGCATGGCTATTGCCGCGTATATACTGATACAACTCCTGTTCATCATACTGATGATAGGGGGCAGCTACAGCATACACTATCTGATACTTACGAAATACACCTTCCGCGACTGCATCAAAAAAAGCCGCGAGAGGATAAGCGGTCAGCGCTTTAAAATGATAATCTCACTGTTCCTGTGGACCCTTGCAGTTATGTTCATCATAGCGGCGGTCACCTTCGGACTGAGCTTCATCATCGTATTCGTTATCAAGGGCTTCTCCGAGCCGAGAGCGGCTTTCGGCACAGCTCTGAAGGTGCTGCGCTACACATGGAGCGTATTCACCGCAATATCCGCCTTCTTCTCCGCACCTGCGGTGATGTGGTGGCTCACCAACAAGTTCCTCGCCGACAACAAGGACGAGGAGCTGGACCTTCCCAGCCGCAGCATAAAGAAGATGAAGAGGGGACACAGCGTTATCCTGGTCACCTGCCTTATCGCGGCAGGCCTGGTCATGAACATGACCTACTTCCGTGCACTGTATCGGGGCAATGTCAGCCTTAACGTGGGAGTCATCAGCAGGACTCAGGTAACAGCTCACAGAGGCTTCTCCAGAATAGCTCCCGAGAACACCATTCCTGCCTTTGAGGCTGCTATGGACTGCGGCGCGGACTTCATAGAGCTGGACGTACAGCTCACCGCCGATGACGTTCTGGTGGTCTGCCACGATGACAAGCTGGACCGTACCACCGACGGCAAGGGTGAGCTGAGAAAGCATACCTACGAGGAGCTGTCAAAGCTGTCAGCAGGCTCCTGGTTCGGCAAGGACGGGGAGTTCGACGACGTGCGTATCCCCACGCTGGCGGAGGTGCTGGATCTGGTGGGCAAGGACATCATGCTCAATATCGAGATAAAGCGCTCGGGAAACCCCAAGCGCACCGCCGAGAAGGTAGTGGAGCTGGTGGAGGAGTACGGCATAGTCAATTCCTGCTATGTGACCTCGTTTTCCTATCCTGCGCTGAAAAAGGTGAAGCAGCTCAACCCCAGGATAAAGACTGCCTTCATCGCCAATCTGGCAACAGCCACCTCATACTCGCAGCTTCCCTATATCGACGCTGTCAGCATGAATTACCTTTTCGTGAACCAGAGCGTGGTCAACTCCGCTCATCATAACGGAAAGCGAATTTTCGTCTGGACCGTTGACCGTCAGAGCGAGATGCAGAAGATGATGGCTCTCGGCGTGGACAATATCATCACAGACCGTCCCGACAGAGCTCTCGAAGTGGTCAATTCCAAGTCGGTAGGCGACACTGTTCTCACTGCGCTGAAATATATCTTCGGAAGCTGATTTGCAGGTGTTTCGCTGAAATACCTGCCCCGAAGCAGGGGAATAGCATATATTATTAAAATAAAATTATCGTTCATTAAAAATTTACAAATACAATTTCTGCAAATTGTTGATTTATCCCTATATATGTGGTATAATGGTTTACGTTGAGTGCGCTGATATGCGCGCTGACTGCAGAAGATATGCGTTGAAGCGGAAGGTTGCTGCCGGTATGGCGGGTAATTTCCGTGGAGTATGTCCGATTTTAAACCGGGCGAATGGGATATCGAACACAGTTTGTGGTTATTCTTCACGCAGCTTGCGTATGCGTGGATTATGCTCTTTTTGTGCTCATATTTTGTTAAGACGGCTCGGAAAACAACGGTTTTTCGAGTTTTTTTATGAGATGAGGCATGAAACACACGGAAACGTGTGATATTCCAATCTGCGTCCCCGTAATTAATTCCAAGGAGGCGAAAATAATGGCAGTCAACGAAAAGATCAGATTCAAGATCAAGGGCTACGATCACGCTACTGTTGATATTGCAGCAGCTAAGATCGTTGAGGCAGCTAAGAGAAGCGGTGCAAGAGTTTCAGGACCTATCCCGCTCCCCACAGACAAGGAAGTTGTTACAATTCTCCGTGCTGTACACAAGCACAAGGACAGCCGTGAGCAGTTCGAGATGAGAACTCACAAGAGACTTGTAGACGTTATCCGTCCTACAGACAAGACTTCAGCTGCTCTTGAGAAGCTCGAGATCCCCGCAGGCGTAGACGTTGTTATGGAGGTTAAGTAATTAACCGAAATTACGCTTGGAACCACCGCTCGGGAAGCGGAATGACGGTAAACCGTCGGTCATGTTGATGTGTAAATCATCAACCAATAACCTATAGGAGGAAAAGAAAATGCAGAAAGGCATTATCGGTAAGAAGATCGGTATGACTCAGATCTTCGACGAGACAGGAAAAGTTGTTCCTGTAACAGTAGTAGAAGCCGGCCCCTGTGTCGTTGTACAGAAGAAAACTGTAGAGAACGACGGATATGCAGCTCTTCAGCTGGGCTTCGGCGACGTAAAGGTACAGAGAGTTAACAAGCCTATGAAGGGTCACTTCGACAAGGCTGACGTAGCTTGCAAGAAGGAACTCAAGGAGTTCAGACTTGACGACTGCGACGCTCTTAATGTAGGCGACATCATCAAGGCTGATACATTTGCTGTAGGCGACGCTATCGACGTTGTCGGCATCAGCAAGGGTAAGGGATTCGCAGGTGCTATCAAGCGCCACAACCAGCACAGACTCAAGGAAACTCACGGTACAGGCCCTGTTCACAGACAGGCAGGTTCAATGGGTGCTTGCTCATCCCCTTCAAGAATCTATAAGGGCAAGGGCATGGCAGGTCACATGGGCGCAGAGCAGGTAACTGTTCAGAATCTCGAAATCGTTAAAATAGACACTGAGAACAATCTCATCGCTATCAAGGGCGCTATCCCCGGTCCTAAGGGCGGTATCGTTTATATCGTTGACAGCGTAAAGGCTTAAGGAAGGAGGAAGCGTAAATGTCTACAATTTCAGTTTTTGATATGACAGGTAAGCAGGTTTCCGAGACAGAGCTCAACGACGAAGTTTTCGGAATCACTCCCAACGAAGGCGTTATGCACGCTGCAGTTGTTAATTACCTTGCAAACCAGAGACAGGGTACACAGTCCACACTTACAAGAACAGAAGTAAGCGGCGGCGGAAGAAAGCCCTGGAGACAGAAGGGTACAGGCCATGCAAGACAGGGTTCGACCCGTGCTCCTCAGTGGGTACACGGCGGAATCGCTCTCGGCCCCAAGCCCAGAGATTACAGATATTCCCTTAACAAGAAGGTAAAGAGACTCGCAATGAAGTCTGCGCTTTCTGCTAAGGTTCTCGACAACAACATGATCGTTCTTGACGCTCTCACACTTGACGAGTACAAGACAAAGACAGTTGTTGAAATGCTCAAGGCTCTCGGCGTTGAGGGCAAGGCTCTCATCGTAACAGCAGAGGCTGATGCAAAGGTAGTAAAGAGCGCAGCTAACATCCCTGGTGTTAAGACTGCTGCTGTAAATACTCTTAATGTTTACGACATACTCAACTACGATAAGTTCATCGTTGTTAAGAATGCCGTTGGAAAGATCGAGGAGGTGTACGCATAATGAAAGCAGCTCAGGACATCATTCTGAAGCCCGTTATCACTGAGAAGTCAATGGATGAGCTCCAGAACGGAAAGTACACCTTTAAGGTTGCTAAGGACGCTAACAAGTCCGAGATAAAGAAGGCTGTAGAGCAGCTCTTCGGCGTAGAGGTTGCAAAGGTAAACACTATGAACTGCAACGGCCGCTCCAAGAGAGTTGGCAGATTCGCCGGCAAGACATCTGACTGGAAGAAGGCTATCATCACTCTTACAGAGGATTCAAAGTCAATCGAGTTCTTCGAGGGTATGGTTTGATCCACACATTAATATAAGTCAGAAAGTATGGGAGTAATGCTCCCGCAAAAAATGCATTAAAGGAGAAAGTTAAAATGGCTATTAAAACATATAAGCCTACGACACCTTCGAGACGTCAGATGACTGTAACTGACTACTCGGTCCTGTCAAAGGTTGAGCCGGAGAAGAGCCTTCTCGAACCCATGAAGAAGAAGTCGGGAAGAAACAGCTACGGCCGTATAACAGTTCGCCACAGAGGCGGCGGTAACAGAAGAAAGTACCGTATCATCGACTTCAAGAGAGACAAGGACGATACGATCGCTGTTGTTCAGACTCTTGAGTACGATCCTAACAGAAGCGCGTTCATCGCTCTCGTTCAGTACGAGGACGGAGAGAAGAGATATATCCTCGCTCCCAACGGCCTCAAGGTAGGCGACAAGATCGAGTCAGGTTCTGAGGCTGATATCAAGCCCGGCAACGCACTCAAGCTTGCTGATATCCCCGTTGGTACATTCATCCACGCTATCGAGCTTTATCCCGGCAAGGGCGCTCAGCTCGTAAGAAGCGCAGGCAACCAGGCTCAGCTCATGGGCAAAGAGGACAACTACGCTCTTATCAGACTTCCTTCCGGCGAGATGAGAAAGGTTCCGATCGGATGCAAGGCTGCAATCGGTCAGGTTTCCAACATCGATCACGAGAACGTTAACTATGGTAAGGCAGGCCGTGTAAGAAACATGGGCTGGAGACCTACAGTTCGCGGTTCTGTAATGAACCCCTGCGATCACCCCCACGGTGGTGGTGAAGGTAAGTCACCTGTCGGCCGTCCCGGACCTGTTACCCCCTGGGGTAAGCCCGCACTCGGCTACAAGACTCGTAAGAAGCATCACAGAACTGATAAGTTCATCGTAAAGCGCCGCAACGGCAAGTAATCTGAAAGGAGGAACTGATTAAATGAGCAGAAGCATTAAGAAGGGACCTTATGTCCAGGAAGTTCTCCTGAAGAGGGTCGTTGCAATGAATGAAGCAGGTGAGAAGAAGGTCCTCAAGACATGGAGCCGTTCTTCAACAATATTCCCTGACTTTGTAGGTCACACATTTGCTGTACATGACGGTCGTAAGCACGTTCCGGTATATGTAACAGAGGATATGGTAGGTCACAAGCTCGGTGAGTTTGCTCCTACAAGAACTTACAAGGGCCACGCAGGCTCAAAGACATCCAACAACGGTAAGAAATAAGCGGAAGGAGGAGTTCAGAGATGGAAGCAAGAGCTTATTTAAGAAATGCTCGTATATCACCCAGAAAGGTGCAGATTGTTCTGGATCTTATCAGAAACAAGCCTGTTGATCTCGCTTTAGCTACTTTAGATCTTACTCCTAAGGCTGCAAGCCCTATCGTTGCAAAGCTTGTTAAGTCCGCTCAGGCAAACGCTGAAAACAACTTCAGCATGGATAAGGATAATCTCGTAGTTTCCGAGTGCTTCGTAACACCCGGTCCTATCATGAAGAGAATCATGCCGAGAGCACAGGGCAGAGCATATAGAATTTTAAAGAGAACATCACACATCACAGTTGTTCTTAAAGAAAAAGAATAATCCCAAGGAGGTTTGAAGAATGGGCCAGAAAGTTAATCCGCACGGTCTTCGTGTCGGCGTTATAAAGGATTGGGATTCTCGCTGGTATGCAAATAAGTCCGATTTCGGCAACACTCTCGTAGAGGATTACAACGTTCGTAACTTCATCAAGAAGAGCCTGTATGCTGCAGGTGTTCCCAGAATCGAGATCGAGCGTTTTGCTGATAAGGTTAGAATCCACATCCACTGCGCTAAGCCCGGTATCGTTATCGGAAGAGGCGGCGCAGAGATCGAGAAGCTCAGAGCACAGCTCGAGAAGATGATGAACAAGCGGGTTCTCGTCAACATTATTGAAGTAAAGCAGCCCGATATGGACAGCCAGCTCGTAGCAGAGAAGATCGCTCTCGACCTTGAGAACAGAGTATCATTCAGAAGAGCTATGAAGCAGTCTATCGGCAGAACAATGCGTCTTGGCGCAAAGGGTATCAAGGTCAAGGTTTCAGGCAGACTTGCCGGTGCTGAGATCGCAAGAAGCGAGAGCTACCACGAGGGTACAATCCCGCTCCAGACTATCCGTGCTGACATCGACTACGGTTTCGCAGAGGCTGATACAACCTACGGCAAGCTTGGCGTTAAGGTTTGGATCTACAAGGGCGAAGTTCTCAAGGGTGACGCTGCAAAGGCAGCTGCTCAGAGAGAAAAGATCGAGCGCAAGAACGATACAAGAAATAATGACAGACGCCGCCGTGACGACAGACGTGACGGTAACAGAAGAGGCGGAAACAGAAATTTCAATCGTGACGCTAAAAGAGAAGGAGGTAATCAGTAATGCTGCTTCCGAAGAGAGTTAAGTACCGCAGAGTCCACAGAGGACGTCTGAAGGGTAAGGCATACAGAGGAAATAAGGTAACTTACGGTGATTACGGTCTTCAGGCACTTGAGCCTGCTTGGATCACATCCAACCAGATCGAGTCTGCCCGTATCGCAATGACCCGTTACATCAAGAGAGGCGGTCAGGTTTGGATCAAGATCTTCCCTGACAAGCCCATCACAGAGAAGCCCGCTGAAACACGAATGGGTTCAGGTAAGGGTTCACCCGAGTACTGGGTAGCAGTAGTTAAGCCCGGCAGAGTTCTCTTTGAGATCAAGGGCGTAGCTGAGGAAACTGCAAGAGAAGCTATGCGTCTCGCTATGCACAAGCTTCCTATCAAGTGTAAGTTCGTAACAAAGGCAGAGCAGGAGGTTGAGCAGTAATGAAGGCATCGGAAATCAGAGAAATGTCAGTTGATGAGCTCAACGAGAAGCTCGCCAGCCTCAAGGAGGAGCTCTTCGCTCTTCGTTTTCAGCTGGCTATAAATCAGCTTGATAATACAGCTCGTCTCAAGGCTGTAAAGAAGGATATTGCACGCATCAAGACATCTCTGCGTGAGGCAGAGCTTGCTGCACAGCAGTAAGAAAGGGAGGATTTAGCTAATGTCTACTGAGAGAAACCTTAGAAAAACAAGAGTAGGTAAGGTTGTAAGCGATAAGATGGATAAAACCGTCGTAGTTGCTATCGTTGATAACGTTAAACACCCGCTTTATAAGAAGATCATCAAGCGTACCGTTAAGCTTAAGGCTCACGATGAAAACAATGAGTGCAGGATCGGTGACCGCGTTGAGGTTATGGAAACACGTCCGCTTTCCAAGGATAAGAGATGGCGTGTGACAAATATCATTGAAAAGGCTAAGTAATTTTGATAGAAGCTTAAAGCTTGAAAGGAGGAACTCGCTGTGATACAGATGCAGACTTATCTTAAAGTCGCTGATAACACAGGCGCTAAGGAGCTTATGTGTATCAGAGTTCTGGGAGGTACACGCAGAAGATATGCAAATATCGGCGATGTTGTAGTTGCTTCAGTTAAGAAAGCAACACCCGGAGGCGTTGTAAAGAAGGGCGATGTTGTAAAGGCAGTTATCGTTCGTTCAGCAAAGGGTCTCAGAAGAGAGGACGGTACTTACATCCGCTTCGATGAGAACGCTGCTGTTATTATTAAGGAAGACAAGAACCCAAAGGGAACCCGTATTTTCGGACCCGTTGCTAAGGAGCTCCGTGAAAAGGAGTATACAAAGATCCTCAGCCTCGCTCCTGAAGTTCTTTAATGGAGGTGTCATTCGATTATGAGTAAAGTACACGTTAAAACCGGTGACACTGTAATCCTTCTCACCGGCAAGTACGAAGATAAATTCGACAGCAAGGGCGACAGAAAGACCGGTAAGGTCGTAGAAGTAAGCCCTAAGGAAGATAAGGTCATCGTTGAGGGCATCAACATGATCACAAAGCACGTTAAGCCTACAAGAATGGGCGAAAAGGGCGGCATCATCAGAACAGAGGCTCCCGTATACGCCAGCAAGGTACAGCTTGTTTGCCCCAAGTGCGGCAAGGCTACAAGAATCGGCCACGTTGTAGAGGACGGCAAGAAGCTCCGCGTTTGCAAGAAGTGCGGAAAGTCTTTTGAATAATAGTAAAGGAGAAACGACATGGCAAGTTTAAAGGATTTTTATGTTAGCGACGTTGCTCCTGCACTTATGAAGAAGTTCGGCTATAAGAGCGTAATGCAGATCCCCAAGCTCGACAAGGTAGTAATCAATGTCGGCGCAGGTGAAGCAAAGGACAACGCAAAGGTCATCGACGCCATCATGACCGATCTCGCAGCTATCACAGGTCAGAAGCCTGTAGTGTGCAGAGCTAAGAAGTCAGTTGCAAACTTCAAGCTCCGTGAGGGTATGCCTATCGGCGTTAAAGTTACTCTCAGAGGCGAAAGAATGTATGAATTCGTAAATAAGCTCTTCAACGTTGCGTTCCCCCGCGTTCGTGACTTCAGAGGAATAAGCGCAAATTCATTCGATGGCAAGGGCAACTATTCAACAGGTATCAAGGAACAGCTCATCTTCCCTGAGATCGAGTATGACAAGATCGACAAGGTAAGAGGTATGGATATCAACTTCATCACAACAGCACAGACTGATGAAGAAGCTCGTGAGCTCCTTTCACTTCTGGGTGCTCCATTCATCAAGTAATCAGGGAGGAAAAGAAATGGCTAAGAAGGCAATGATCAATAAGCAGCAGAGAACTCCCAAGTATTCCACAAGAGCTTACAACAGATGTAAGATCTGTGGCAGACCGCACGCATATCTCAGAAAGTTCGGCATCTGCCGTATCTGTTTCAGAGAGCTTGCACACGACGGTCAGATTCCTGGTGTTAAAAAGGCAAGCTGGTAAAATACAAGAAGGAGGTCATTCGGCATGCAGATAACTGATACAATCGCTGATCTTTTAACAAGAATTCGCAATGCGAATACTGCTAAGCGCGCCACTGTTGACGTTCCCGCTTCAAGAGTAAAGAAGGACATCACACAGATCCTCGTAGACGAGGGCTATGTAAAGGGCTTCCAGCTCATCGAAGACGGAAAGCAGGGTGTTATCAGGATCACGCTTAAATACGGCGACAACAAGTCTCCCGTTATAACCGGACTCAGAAGAGTTTCAAAGCCCGGTCTGCGTATCTACTCAAGCTGCGCAGATATGCCTAAGGTAAGAAAAGGCCTTGGTATTGCAATCGTTTCAACTTCAAAGGGAATCGTAACCGACAAGAAGGCAAGAGAGCTCAACGTCGGCGGCGAGGTCCTCGCATACATCTGGTAAGGAGGATATCGATCATGTCAAGAATCGGTAAAATGCCTATAAGCGTTCCTGCAGGTGTAGAAGTAAAGAATGAGAACAATCTTCTCACTGTAAAGGGACCTAAGGGTGAGCTTACAAGACAGTTCAGCCCTGAGCTCGGCATAGAGGTCGAGAACGGCACTATAACAGTTACAAGACCCAGCGACGACAAGCGTCATCGCTCACTTCACAGTCTTACAAGAACACTTATCAACAACATGGTTGAGGGTGTAACAAACGGATATTCCAAGACTCTCGAGATCGAGGGTGTCGGCTACCGTGCTGCAAAGAGCGGCAACAAGGTAAATCTTAACCTTGGCTTCTCACATCCTGTTGTACTTGAGGAAACAGACGCTATCAAGCTCGAAGTTCCTCAGCCCAACAAGATCATCGTAAGCGGTATCGACAAGCAGGCTGTAGGTCAGTTTGCAGCTGAGATTCGCGAAAAGCGTCCCCCTGAGCCTTACAAGGGCAAGGGCATCAGATACGAAGGCGAGCATATCATCCGCAAGGAAGGTAAGGCCGGTAAGGGCAAGAAGTAATTAAAAGGAGCAAATTGCTATGATTAAGAAATTTGACAGCAATAAGGCAAGATTAAAGAGACACCGCAGAGTTCGTGCAAAGATCTCAGGAACTCCCGAGCGTCCCCGTCTCAATGTGTTCCGTTCAACAAAGCACATCTATGCTCAGCTCATCGATGATGTAAACGGTGTTACTCTTGCTTCTGCATCAAGTATGGATAAGGGCTTTGAGGGCAACGGCGGCAACGTTGAGGGTGCCCGCAAGGTCGGCGAGATGATCGCTAAGAACGCAGCTGATAAGGGAATCAGCGAAGTAGTTTTCGACAGAGGCGGCTACCTCTACCACGGCAGAGTCAAGGAACTCGCAGAGGGTGCCCGTGAAAACGGATTAAAGTTCTAAGAGGGAGGTAAAACAATGGCTAATATTGAAACACAGGCTCCTGAGTTCGTTGAGAAGGTCGTAGCTATCAACCGTGTATCAAAGACAGTTAAGGGCGGACGTATCATGAAGTTCTCCGCACTGGTAGTTGTCGGCGACGGTAACGGAACAGTAGGCTTCGGTCTCGGAAAGTCAGGAGAAGTTCCCGATGCTATCCGTAAGGGCATCGAGGACGCAAAGAAGAACCTTGTAAAGGTTTCTCTCAAGGGTACTACTATCCCTCATGAAATCGTTGGCGCATTCGGCGCAGGCAGAGTTCTCATGAAGCCCGCTGCACCCGGTACCGGCGTTATTGCAGGCGGTCCTGTCCGTGCCGTGATCGAAGTTGCAGGCATCAAGGACATCAGAACAAAGTCACTGCGTTCAAATAACCCCTGCAATGTAGTAAGAGCTACAATCAACGGCCTCGTAAACTGCACTTCCGCTAAGGATGTTGCTGCTAAGAGAGGAAAGTCCGTTAAGGAAATATTAGGTTAAGGAGGCAGTAAGAAATGGCAAAGAATATCAAGCTCGTAAAGAGTCTCATTGGTAGAAAGCAGGACCAGATCGCTACTGCTCAGTCACTTGGCCTCAAGAAGGTCGGAGATGTTACAACACAGCCCGACAATGAGCAGACGAACGGAAAAATCAAGAAGATCTCACACCTCGTTGAGGTTACAGAAGCGTAAACAAGGAGGTGCAACGGTATGAAGATACATGAATTAACACCTGCGCTCGATTCAAACAAGGCTGTAAAGCGTATAGGCAGAGGCCACGGTTCGGGCAACGGCAAGACAGCAGGCAAGGGCCATAAGGGTCAGAATGCCCGCAGCGGCGGCGGCGTAAGGATCGGCTTTGAAGGCGGTCAGATGCCCCTCGCAAGAAGAATCCCTAAGAGAGGCTTCAATAACATCTTTGCAACAAAGTATGCTATCGTTAACGTATCCGATCTTAACAAGTTCAAGGACGGCACAGTAGTAGACACAGAGCTTCTCGTGGCTTCGGGTCTCGTTAAGAAGGTTTATGACGGAGTAAAGATCCTCGGAAACGGAGAGCTTTCCGCTAAGTTAACTGTAAAGGCTGCTAAATTCTCACAGAGCGCTATCGAAAAAATAGAAAAGGCTGGCGGGAAAGCAGAGGTGATGTAATGTGTTTCAGACCTTGAGAAAGGCATGGGGCGTCCCCGAGATCAGAAAAAAGATCTTATACACATTATTCATGATCATCCTGTTCAGATTTGGCTGCGCAGTAGCAGTTCCTTATCTGAATTCCGATGTCGTAAAGACATGGATGGATACAAAGGCTTCCGACGGAGGCTTCCTGGACTATATGAACACCATCACCGGTGGTGCTATGTCTCAGGCTACTATGTTTTCACTTTCGATCACACCATTCATCAACGCTTCCATCATCATGCAGCTGCTGACCTATGCACTGCCTCCTCTCGAGCGTATGCGCGATGAGGGCGAAGAGGGAAGAAAGAAGATCGACAAGATCACAGCATTCGTTGCTATGGTCCTCGCAGTAGTAATGTCCTACGGATATTATCTCATACTCAAGCGTATGAACGTTGATGCTGAGGACGGCAGAGTGCTCCACGCACTCAAATACAGCAGCGGCGGAGAGGGCGCTTTCGCAGCCTTCGTTATCATCGCTTGCTTCGTAGCAGGTGCTCTCATCGTTGTTTGGATGGGTAACAGGATCAGCGACAAGGGTATCGGAAACGGTATCTCTGTGCTCCTCTTTGCAGGTATCGCAGCAAGATTCCCCACCGACGCAGCCCTTCTCGTAAAGCTCACTAAGGATAACCCCAGCAAGTACCTCTTCGTATCACTGGGCTATCTCTTATTCATAATCGCGGAGATCGCTTTCATCGTCTTCATGAACGAGGCAGAAAGACGTATCCCGATCCAGTACGCTAAGCGCGTAGTCGGCAGAAAGCAGTACGGCGGACAGAAGACACATATCCCGATAAAGGTCATCATGAGCGGCGTTATGCCTATCATCTTCGCTATGTCGTTTATGTCTCTTCCCCAGACCATCCAGCTGTTCGCAGGAGAGCCTACAAAGACAAGCGGTTTCTATTACCACTTCTGTAAGTTCTTCAGCACAAGAAACTGGAGCTATGCAGCTATCTACTTCCTGCTCATCATTGCGTTCAACTACTTCTACGTTTCAATCCAGTACAACCCCGTTGAGATCGCAAACAATCTCCGTCAGTCAAACGGCGGTATCCCCGGTATCAGACCCGGTAAGCCCACTTCCGATTATATCCAGAGAGTCCTCAACAAGATCTCTCTCGTGGGTGCGATCTTCCTGGGTATCATCGCTGTTATCCCGATCTTCATCTCGATGGCAGACGAGCAGCTCAGATCACTTTCAATGGGCGGTACTACGATCCTTATCGCAGTAAGCGTTGCGCTTGAAACTACAAGAACACTTGAATCACATCTTATGATGCGTCATCATAAGGGCTTCTTACAGTAAAGGAGGACCGACACATATGAACCTTATCTTTTTAGGCGCCCCCGGCGCAGGCAAGGGTACTCAGGCAGAGGTTGTTTCCGACGCTCTGAATATTCCTCAGATCTCTACAGGCAATATCCTCCGCGAAGCCGCCAAGAACGGCACAGAGTACGGCCTTAAGGCTAAGGCTGCTATGGACGCGGGTGCTCTCGTATCAGACGATATCGTTATCGGTATCCTGAAGGAGAGGATCGCTGAGGACGACTGCAAAAACGGTTTCATCCTCGACGGTTTCCCGAGAACGGTCCCTCAGGCAGAGGCTCTTGACAAAATGAACATCCAGATCGATAAGGTAATCGAGATCAGCGTTCCCGATGAGACTATCAAACAGAGAGTCTCAGGCAGAAGAGTCTGCCAGGGCTGCGGAGCTTCTTACCATATCGAATACAAGCCTACAAAGGTCGAGGGTGTTTGCGATAAGTGCGGCGACAAGACTATCGTTCGTAAGGACGATCAGCCCGAAGTCGTTCTCGACAGACTTGCAACTTATCACGAAAAAACAGCTCCTCTCAAGGACTATTACGAGAAGCAGGGCAAGCTTGTCACTGTTATCGGTCAGGAAGAGGTCGCTGATACTTCTAAGCTCACTCTGCAGGCAGTAGGAGTCGAGAAGTAATGAGCATAACTATCAAATCAAAGTCCGAATTAGCCATAATGCGTGAAGCAGGTAGGATTACCTGCGGCGCAATATGGTATGCGGGCGAAAGATTAAGAGCAGGAATGTCAACACTTGACGTTGATAAGCTGGTCGGCGAGTATTACGCCCGCCACGGCGTAAAGTCCTGCTTCAAAGGCCTTTACGGATTTCCCGGGAACGCTTGTATCTCGGTAAACGAGGAGATAATCCACGGTATCCCCAAGGCAAGCCACAGACTTAAAGAAGGCGATATAGTAAGCATCGACACGGGAGCTGCGTACAAGGGCTTCAACGGAGACAGCTGCTGGACCTTCCCTGTTGGCAAAATTTCTGATGAAGCTAAAGCATTGCTTGAGGTTACAGAGCAAAGCCTTTACGAGGGCATAGCTCAGGCTCAGGTTGGCGCAAGAGTCGGAGATATTTCTCATGCTGTTGAAGAGTATTGTGCTTCACGAGGCTACGGAATCGTAAGAAATTACTGCGGCCACGGAATCGGCAGAGAAGTTCATGAATCACCCGAAGTACCGAACTGGGGTAAGGCAGGCCACGGACCCAGACTGGTTGCGGGTATGACCATCTGCATCGAGCCCATGATAAATATCAAGGGAGACGACGTCAAAGTCATGAAGGACAACTGGACAGTCGTTACAAAAAGTGGTTCACTTTCAGCTCACTTTGAGCATATGATCGCAATAACTCCTGACGGTCCCGTTATATTGACACAGCCCTGACGGAGGACAACATTGTGAAGCTGATGAAAGGCTCTGTTGTAAGAGCGGAGGCGGGAAGAGACGGCGGAGGCTTCTTCGCAGTAGTCGGTACCGATGAAAAATATTGCTTTATCGCAGACGGCAGGAGCAGAAAGCTCTCAAGCCCCAAGCGCAAGAATATAAAGCATATCCGCGTTACAGACAGTATGATCGATCTAAACGATATAACTGATAAAAAACTCAGGAACGCTCTGAAACAGTTCGGAAGCGCTGAGTAAAGGAGGTTATTCAAAGTGCCAAAAGAAGATGTAATCGAGGTTGAGGGCGTTGTAACCGACGCTCTGCCAAATGCAATGTTTAAGGTTCAGCTTGAGAACGGACACGAGGTATTATCCCACGTTTCGGGCAAGCTCAGAATGAATTATATCAGAATCGTACCCGGTGACAAGGTAAAGCTTGAAATGTCACCATACGACCTGTCAAAGGGCCGTATAACATGGCGCGTTAAGTAACAATACAGGATATTAATTATCCGCTATCCGCTAAAGGAGGTATTTTCAATGAAAGTCAGACCTTCAGTAAAACCTATTTGCGAAAAGTGCAAGGTTATTAAACGTAAAGGCAGAATCATGGTGATCTGCGAAAACCCAAAGCATAAGCAGCGTCAGGGCTGATCCCCGAGCGCATTAATGGAGGTGCAATTATAATATGGCAAGAATAGCCGGTGTTGACCTTCCCAAGAATAAGAGAATCGAAATCGGTCTCACTTATATCTACGGAATCGGTCGTCAGACTGCAACAAATATCCTCGCAGCAACAGGCGTTGACCCTGACGTAAGAGTAAAGGATCTCGCTGAAGAGGATGTAGCTAAGCTTCGTGATTATATCGATGAGCATTACACAGTTGAGGGTGACCTCCGCCGTGAAGTTGCTCTTAACATCAAGAGACTTGTTGAAATAGGCTGCTACAGAGGCGTTCGTCACCGTAAGGGTCTCCCCGTAAGAGGACAGAGAACAAAGACAAACGCAAGAACCCGCAAGGGCCCTGTAAAGACTATCGCTAACAAGAAGAAGTAAGGAGGTCATGAGCTTTGGCACAGCAGAAGGGTAAAAAAGTTGCTACTGTCAGAAGACGTAGAGAACGTAAGAATATCGAAAGCGGCGCTGTTCATATCCAGTCCACTTTCAATAACACGATCGTTACGATCACAGATACAGCCGGAAACGCTATCTCTTGGGCAAGCGCAGGCGAACTCGGCTTCAGAGGCTCAAAGAAGTCAACTCCTTTCGCAGCACAGACAGCTGCTGAGACAGCTGCAAAGGCTGCTATGGGGCACGGCCTCAAGAACGTTGAAGTATACGTAAAGGGACCCGGTGCAGGTCGTGAAGCAGCTATCAGAGCACTTCAGACAGTAGGTCTTGAGGTAAGAATGATCAAGGACGTAACACCTATCCCGCACAATGGCTGCCGTCCGCCTAAGAGACGTCGTGTCTGATCAAATTGGAGGTGTATTAAAATGGCAGTACAGAAGGAACCAATTCTTAAGAAGTGCAGATATCTGGGCATCAGCCCCGCTGTTATGGGCGTTTCCAAGAAGGAGTCAATCCGTTTCAAGAACGCAAACAACAGAAAGAAGATCTCTGAATACGGTCTTCAGCTGAAGGAAAAGCAGAAGCTGAAGTTCATCTACGGCGTACTCGAAAAGCAGTTCAGACACTACTTTGCGATCGCTGAGAAGATGGAGGGTAAGGCCGGTGATAACCTTATCACTTGTCTCGAATCCAGACTCGACAGTGTTGTATACAGAATGGGCCTGGCTCTCACAAGAAGAGAAGCAAGACAGCTCGTTGTACACAGCCACTACACAGTAAACGGCAAGAAGGTAAACATTCCTTCCTATAGAGTTAAGGTTGGCGACGTTATCGCCCTCAGAGAAAAGGACAGAACTTCCGAGAAGTTCAAGGCTACAGTAGAAGAGACTAAGGACAGACTCGTTCCTGTATGGCTCACAGCTAACAAGGATGACTTCTCCGCTACAGTAAATCGTCTTCCCTCAGCTGAGGATATTGACTACGAGGTAGCTACTCACCTCATCGTCGAGCTGTACTCCAAGTAATCAAAGGGATATACTTGAAGCGTCAGTATTCGAAATCAACATTAATTGCGAAATAGGAGGGTTTTTATGCTGGAAAAAATTAATAAGCCTGATATTGAGATCGTCGAGCTTAAAAGTGACGGCAAATACGGCAAATTCGTTTTAGCACCGCTGGAGCGTGGATACGGTATTACACTTGGAAACAGCCTCAGACGTGTGCTGCTCTCCTCACTTCCGGGTGTGGCTGTAACATCTGTAAAGCTTTCGGGCAAGGATGGTACAGTACACCATGAGTTGTCAACTATTCCGGGCGTAAAAGAAGACGTTACCGAAATAATCCTCAGTATTAAAGGACTGACGGCTAAGCTTTACGGCGAAGGCCCTAAGACAGTATATATAGAGGCAGAGGGCGAATGTGAAATTACTGCCGGCGATATAAAAACCGACTCTGAGGTGAATATCCTCGACCCCGGTATGCACATCGCTACACTGGGTAAGGACGCAAAGCTCTATATGGAGATCACCATCGACAGAGGAAGAGGCTATGTTTCCGCAGAAAGAAACAAGAAGCAGATCAACCTCCCCGTTGACGTTATCGCCGTAGACAGCATCTATACTCCTGTTCTTAAGGTGAATTACACCGTAGAGGATACACGACTCGGTCAGGTCACCGACTATGATAAGCTTACCATGGAGGTATGGACAGACGGTACGATCTCCGCTAAGGAAGCATTATCACAGGCAGCCAATCTCCTCAACGAGCATCTGAAGCTGTTTATCGACCTCTCAGAAGAGGCCGGACTGGCTGAGGTCCTTGTTGAAAAGGATGAGAAGGGTAAGGAAAAAATCCTTGAGATGACCGTTGAGGATCTTGACTTATCTGTACGTTCCTTCAATTGTCTGAAGCGTGCAGGTATCAATACCGTAGATGACTTGATCAATAAGTCTGAGGAAGAAATGATGAAGGTTAGAAACCTTGGAAAGAAGTCCTTCGATGAGGTCAAGGAGAAGCTCCGGTCACTGGGCTTTGACCTCTCCTCTGAAGAGGAATAAACCATAAAACGTGCGTTTAGCGCACCACTATAAAAAGGAGTGAATACAATGCCGGGTACAAGAAAACTGGGCAGAACATCTGATCATAGAAAGGCTATGCTCAGAGGCATGGTTACTTTCCTGCTTGAGAACGGTCAGATCGAAACTACCGTTACAAGAGCTAAGGAAGTTCGTGCAGTTGCAGAAAAAATGATCACTATCGGTAAAAATGATGATCTGCACTCCAAGCGTCAGGTGTTCTCTTACATTACAAAGGAGTCCGTTGCTAAGAAGCTTATCGACGAGATCGCTCCCAAGTATGCAGAGAGAAACGGTGGTTACACACAGATCGTTAAGATCGGTCCCCGCCGCGGTGACGCCGCTGAAATGGCTATCATCAAGCTCGTTTGATCAAAGATATAACGACAGGAGCCGTTCCCGTAAAGGGAGCGGCTCTTTTTTGCGATATGCCTATAAAAAATGCGGAAATTCGGTGAAAAAGTACTTGCAAAACTTACCGAGATGTGATATAATATCCATTGTATGAAATACAATCCCGAACGATAGGAGAAATAACATGAATAAGAAGATATTTACCTCTCTTGCCGCAGCTGCTTGTACAATGGCTATGGCAGGTTCAACTGCTCTCAATGCTTTCGCTGAGGGCGAAGCAGGTTCAGCAAGCGGTCAGCAGTCCGGCGGTATGAGCTTACTTTCAATGCCCCTTATGCTCATCGTTATGTTCGTGCTGCTCTACTTCATGGCTATCAGACCCCAGAAGAAACGCGACAGAGAGCTCAAGGAGATGCAGGAAAGCCTTCAGGTAGGCGATGAGATCGTTACAGGCGGCGGTATCGTTGGTATCGTTGTAAGCGTGGGCGAGGATACAGTCGTTATCGAGACTGGCGGCGCTAAGCACAAGCTCAGAATAAAGAACTGGGCTATCACTGAGAACGTTTCAGCTGCAGAGCGTATCAAGGAAGCTAAGGCTTCGGGCAAGAAGTCATCAGCTGTTGCTTCTGCTGCGGTAGTTGACGACGACGATGACGACGAGGCAGACAAGAAGTCCAAGAAGAAAAACAAGAAGAAGGACGACGAAGAAGAATAAAAACAAATACCTCCGCATAGAATTACACAGAATTCTATGACGGAGGTTTTTTATGCGCAGACACAGAAAGAGCCTGTGGGCAAGCGGTGTCCTCAGCATGACCGCGGCAGTGTGCTGCGGACTTACCTTTATAGCAGCGGCTGCGGTAATGTCTGCGGCGCTCATATATTATGTCATGGGAGATATGGGGCTCACTGCGGCGTTCGCAGCCTTCTCCCCGGGGGCAGGCGCCTGTGCGGGCGCCTATATCTACGGCAGATACAGGCGCAGGAGAGGGCTCTACGGCGGCTCTCTCTGCGGAGCTCTCATGTATGCGGTCATCGCGGCGGCGGCAGTAGTCTTTACAGGAGAGCTCCCGGGCATAAAAAAGCTCCTCCTGCTGACCATATGCGGTGCAGCAGGAGGAGTTGCAGGCGTTAACTCAAAACGCCCGAAAGGTCTTATGGATCAATAGTTGCCTGAGGTATCTTCCATGAGCTTGAATTCTATGTTGTAGTAGCTTACCTTGCCGTCCTTTTCAACGTGGGCACAGGTAGCAGGCACCTTGTCGCCAGCCTCATACTGGCTGCTTATGGTATCGTAGAGCTCATCGTAGGTGGTGATGGTCTTGCCGTTGATCTCGGTGATGAAGTCGCCCTCCTTGAGATCGGTGTTGGCGATGTCGCACTCCTTGTCGATCTTCTCGATATAAACGCCCTTGAAGTCATCAGGAAGCTCAAAGCCAAGCTCATCCTCGATAGTTTTAAGCTTTGCCTCCGATGCCATATCAATGAGCTGTATGCCTATCCTGAATCGGCCTGCAACGAAGCCGTTCTTTGCAAGCTCCTCAATAACGGGGTAAGCCTCGTTGATAGTGATAGCGAAGCCCAGACCCTCAAGGTCGTTGCTGACATATTTCGATGAGGTTATACCGATGACCTGACCATACATATTTACAAGAGCGCCGCCGGAGTTACCGGGGCTTATCTCGGCATTGGTCTGTATACAGTCCATCTCAAAGCCTGAGGAGTCGCTTCTTATCTTACGGTTCACTGCGGAGACGATACCGTCGGTGACGGTGCTGGCAAGGTTTGCAGGGTTACCGATAGCGATAACGGTCTCGCCCACAACAGCCTCGTCGGAGTCGCCCAGGGTAGCGGGTACCAGACCCTCGGCATTGACCTTGATGACCGCGATATCGGTCTTGGCGTCTCTTCCCACTACTTTTGCGTCGTAGAAGTCGCCGTCCATGGTCTCTATCCTGTGGTAGCCCTCTGCTTCAAGAACATGGGCGTTTGTGACGATATAGCCGTCCTCGTTGAGGACAATGCCAGAGCCTGTACCCAGGGGACGCTTTGCAGTGTAGCCTGAGTAGTCGGCGTAGGTGTATATCTTTACGATAGAAGGCCTTACGAGAGCGGCTGCTCCCTCGGGTGTATACTTGCCGTTTGCGTCCTTGTATTTCTCCGCATCGTTGGCGCCGTCGGGCTTGTGCTCCTTATAGAGCACCGCTGCCTGAGGTGAGCCTATCTGGTCCACAATTGAGTCGCTTCTGACGATATCGTGGACAATTCCGAAAATTCCGAGACCTGCGGAGAGAAGGAGGAGCACAAAGAACATCTTCTTTATAGCGGAATTGTTCTTTTCCCTGAGCTTTTCGTTATCGGGGAAGGGGATTTCCTGAGCGCCCTTTTCCAGCTCCTCAAAGCCTATCGGCTCATACATGAATTTATCATATACGGGGCGGCGGGGCTGATTATAGCCGGGCTGACCGTAGCCTGCTGACTGCTGCTCATAGCCTCCGGGCTGCTGCTGTGCGTAGCCGCTGCCCTGACGGGGATAGCTGCTCTGCTGGCTGTAGCCGCTGTTCTGACCTTGATATCCCGACTGCTGCTGACCATAACCCTGCTGAGGGCTGCCATAGCTGTTTGAGGAAGGCTGACCATAACCATTGCTGCGGGGCTCATAGCCTGATGACTGCTGCTGACCGTAGCTGTGCTGAGAGCTGCCATAGCTGTTATATGAGCTTTCCGAGGCAGGCTTCTCATGCTTTGGAATATATGGCTGCTGAGAGCTGCTGCCGTACAAATTATCTCTTTCGTCCATTGATTATCCTTTCTTTTTAGGCTGTTTCTCGGGGATCTGTATGAGAAACTCCGTATATTCTCCGTACACGCTCTTTACAACGATGTGACCGTGGTGGAGATGAACTATCTTTCGTGAGATGGCAAGGCCAAGGCCCAGACCTGTGGCGTCCTTGCCGCGGGAGGAATCGGTCTTGTAGAAGCGGTCGAATACCTGGGATATCTCGTCATTCTTGAGACCCTCGCCCGTATTCTTTATGCCTATGGTACAGATTCCGTTTATGGAACGCTCAAATCTGAATGAGAGAGTACCGCCTGTGTTTATAAACTTTACGGCATTCTCGACCAGATTGTAAACTACCTGCTGGATAAGGTCGGGATCCACCTCTGCGGACATACGATCGCTGCCGAGACCCTCTACCTCCAGGTTCTTGTCCTCTATCTTCTTCTCAAACATGAGGACGGTCTGGATAACTATCTCTGTCAGGTTCACGTCGCGGAAATTAGGTCTGAGGGTACCTGTCTCAAAGCGCGACATATTGAGCATTGAGGAAATGAGTATGCGGAGGCGCTTTATCTCCTTGGAAACAAGGACGAGATACTCGTTCTGTCTGGTCTTGGGGATAGTACCGTCGAGGATACCGTCCACGAAGCCGCCTATGGTAGTGATAGGAGTCCTCAGCTCGTGGGAAACATTGGCGATGAAGGTCTTGCTGGTCTCCTCGCTCTTTGCGACGTCCGCAGCCACAGCGTTGACGTAGTCAGCTATCTCCGGACTGGTATAGGGAACGTCTGTGGGTATCTTCTCTGAGAAGTCGCGCTTTGCATACATTTCGCTTATGCGTCTGAATTCATTCTCATAGGCGGAGAGCTTGTCGAACCTGCGCCTGATGAGGAAGAGCTGTATGACAAGGCTCAGCAGGCAGAACAGGGTGTAGAACACGGCTATCTTCACCGAGAATGAATTGATATCATTGGATTTTGCGTATATCTTTGCGAACATTCTTGAGGGCACCAGGTCATTCTCACCGCTGAGGAAGAAGCAGGTGCCGTAGAGCATATAGGGCTCGTTGGCGGAGATGCTGCTGCTCTGTATGTCAAGATAGTCCTTTTTGCTGAGGCTTTCCACCTCTGCCACAGTCATTTTTGCGCTGTTCTTTACCACCTTTTTCGGATCCTCACGGTAGTCCGCATCGGAGAGCACACAGTTGCCGTTCTCGTCATAGATATATATCATCAGATGATATTTCGATGAGAACTTCTTATGTAGGTTCTTGGTGATCTCGGAACGGGTATCCCTGGTCTCGGTATAATTGTCCTGCATACAGCTGATGAACAGGTCGCCTATGGACTGGAGCTCGTCCAGCTTTGTGGATTTATACACCGCCGAGCTTATGGTGATAAGGATCACACCGATGACGATATTCAGCGACAGGAGTATAACAGCGATAAATATGAAAAGCTTGTCATATGAGCTTTTTCTGGATTTCAAAAGTTATCACCTCATACAAAATAAGGGGACTGAGCGTCCCCCTTTATGCTTTGAAGTTAATGAGAGCTTATTCCTCTTCTTCTGCTTCAAACTTGTAGCCGACGCCCCAGACAGTCTTGAGGGTCCACTTATCGGAAACTCCCTCCAGCTTTTCGCGGAGACGTTTGATATGAACGTCGATGGTTCTGGAGTCACCGTAATACTCGAAGCCCCAGACCTCGTCGAGGAGCTGATCGCGGGTATAAACTCTGTTGGGATTGGAAGCAAGGTAATAAAGAAGCTCAAGCTCCTTGGGGGGAGTATCGATATTCTTTCCGTTGACCTTAAGCTCATAGCTGTCCATATTTACAGAGAGCTTGTCATAGTGTACTTCCTTTGACTCGGGCTCAGCCATACCTGTGCCCACACGGCGTGTAACGGCATTGATACGGGCGATTACCTCCTTGGCGTCGAAGGGCTTTACTATATAGTCATCAGCTCCCAGCTCAAGACCGATCACCTTGTCGATGGTCTCGCCCTTGGCGGTTATCATGATTATCGGAACGTTTGAGATCTTTCTGATCTCGCGGCATACCTGCCATCCGTCCTTTCCGGGGAGCATTATATCGAGAAGCACCATATCCGGGCTCAGAGCCTTGAATTTAACGACAGCGTCATCGCCGTCATGGCATAGGAGGACGCTGTATCCATCCTTTTCGAGATAAAGTCTGAGAAGATCGCATATATTCTTGTCATCGTCCACTATAAGGACTTTCGGATTTTTTTCGTTAGCCATTGTTTTAATACCTTCCTTCCGTATCAAACATTATATTAAGTTAATTATACCGCAAACAGCGGAAAATGTCAATCGAAATCTGTTATTTTTTTAAACTCGCTAAACTTTTATATATACATATTTTACAGTCTTGAAAAAGTATCACAGACAGCGCAGATAAGCTCGGTATTTGTGGGCTTTTCGTCAAGTCTGCCCTCTGTGAGCCGCATAAGGGCGCCGTTTTCGAGGATATGTGAGCCAAGATTGCGCATGGCTCTTTCCACAAGAGACGGTGAGGTGGAAAAGGCACCGGCGGTCTCCTCATAGATACCGCTCATGCCTCCCCACAGCCTTTGGGGAGCCTTCATGCACAGCTCCGCTGCTTTTGCGAGGTAGTGAAAGCCGCTGAGATTGCGGGGGAAGCCTGTTTCCTCAAGGAACAGCTCTATGCGCTCTGAGGTGCTGCTGTCGGGCATGAGCCTGAGCAGCATACTGCTGCATATTTCCGCCGCAGAGCAGGGCATTGTGAATATCCGTGCGGCGCCGGCATTGCGGAAGCTTCTGCGGAGAGCGGCTGAAGGGGAATAAAGTCCTGCAAATACGGTAACGCCGCTTTCTGACGTCTTCCTTATGAAGCCCAGAAGCTTTTCGTCGGCACGGAATGCGAATAAGAGCACAGCGGTGTGTGACTGATAGTCATACCTTTGCAGTATGCTCTGCATGGAGGGGCGGCAGCAGTCTGCGGCTATGCCCATATTTATGCACCTCTGTGCGATTATCCTGCCAAGGGCAGGGGAGCTGTCGCATATTAGCAGATGACTGCGCATGATATCCTCCTGTAGTCAAGGCTCCCGATGTAACAGGAGCCTTTGAGATATGTCTTCAGTTTTCCGACTGTGGTAAACAGAGCGGGTTTATTTTCAGATTGCTGAGTATCCAGTCAAATCTGGCGGACTTTATGATATTGCCGCAGTAGGGGCATTCTCCCTCCTGCTCCATTGAGTATTTCGCTCCGCACTTGGGGCAGGTCACCTGCTTTTTTCGAGGAAGTCCACGGAACGGGTGTAGGAGGCTCTGGCGAATTCCAGGGTGAGTTCAAGTATCTCGGGAACGGCCTTGTCTCCGCTCACCACCTCGCCTGTAACGTCGTCGGTGGTGAATTCGCAGTACTCTGCCTTCATTGACACAGGCAGTACATCTCTGTTCCTTTCGTGTCTCCAGCCTGTTATGATAACATCGCCGTACTTTATCCTTCCCGTATGAAGGGTCTGACCCTTGCGGCGGAACTCGTCTATCTGTGTCTCAAGCTGCGTATACAGCGCTCCCGACACCATGGTACGAAGCTTTTCCATGTCCTTGTACTGAATACAGTCCCTGTACTCCTGATAGAATTCCCTGGCAAAATCCAGAAACTCCTCAGGCACGAATGAAGCATCATATACCAGAAACTGGTTCAAATTGTTGTTCAGTCCAACTGCCCTGTACGGAGAGTCGGGACCGCTGCTCATATACTTTACCAATGCAAGGATAATAGCTACCATAAATGCTACAGGCGCCAAAAGAACCAGCAGAAATGTTATTAAAGCCATGATATGTCCTCCATGTTTATTGTGAGATGCTCCTGATATTGCTCAGCGCCCAGGCAAAGGTATCATTGTGGAGTACGGAGCCGCAGTATTCGCATACCGCAGAGTGCTCAATGTCCACGTTTGCGCCGCAGTAAGGGCAGGTCAGCGAGACCGTGCCCGTCAGCCTTTTTTGTGGAAGTGCCTGTTTTTCTTACCAGTGTCCATTCGTAGGTAACGAACTTCTCCTTCTTGTCGCTTCCGCGGATGACAGCGCCTGTGCGGTCGTTCTTTACATAGTCCACTGTCCTTGTATTCAGGCGGGCTTTTATGACGTCTGTATCATTTTCCCGCTTCCAGCCCATGATGTCAACGCCAAGAACTGCTATGCGCTCTATACAGTTGGTCACATGGCTGTCGCGGAAGCGCTGGAGCTGTCTGTCCATCTGATCATATAATTCTTCGGTAAAGTATGGGCGGAGAGGAGACAGGTCCTTCTTCTGCCAGTTGTTCTGAAGCTGTACATAGAGGTTTGAGAGCTTCTCCTTGAACTCAGATGGTGCAAAGGAGCTGTCGTACCTTATGTAGTCATTTATGGGGGAAAGCTCGGGAATAGCTGCCTGGATCTGTTCTTCCACATGGATCCTGGCAGGTGAATCCGATCGTAATTTGATGACCCCGCGGATCGCCTTTACAATGAATACGATGAAAACGATCAGTATAAATAATATTTCGGGATCGTCTTCAAAGATGAGACTGACAGTGCTGCTGCGGTCAGGGGCTCCTATAGCGCAGGCATTTGCGGGAGTTGTCATAAGTGCCGTTATAAGAGCTGTCATTGGTATGAAAGCGAATGTTTTTTTTCATTTATATTCTCCTGAATGATTTACTCAGACCGTTCTCTGAGAGATGCCCTTTATGGAGTTCACAGCCCAGTCAAAGGTATCTGTGTGGAGCACAGAGCCGCAGTATTCACATACCGCAGAGTGGTTTATATCCACATTTGCTCCGCAGTAGGGACAGGTCTGTGAGGTCGTGCCTGTTGAGCGTGCAGTGGTGACGCCTGTAGTCCTTACCAGCTCCCACTCATAGGTCATGAACTTTTCCCTGGTGTTGCTTCCGCGGAGGATATTGCCTGTGCGGTCGTCCTTTACGTAGTCAACTATCCTTGTGTTGAGACGGGCAACCATTACGTCCATATTGCCCTCACGCTTCCAGCCCAGGAGTTCAACGCCAAGAACGGCGATACGCTCTACATAGTTGGTCTGGTTGTTCATGCGGTAGTACTGGAGCTGTCTGTCCATCTGCGCATAGAAAGCATCGGTAAAGTATGGGCGGAGAGAGGATATATCCTTTGCCTGCCACTGGTTCTGCATTCTCACATAGAGGTTGGATAGCTTCTCCTTGAACTCAGAGGGAGAGAATGCGCTGTCCTGCATTATGTAGTCGGTTATGGGCGATAGCGCCGGAGTTGAGGGGGAACGGTAGACATTCTGCCGCGGCGGAGTGCCCTTAGATGATATGCCTTTTATCAGATTGATGATAATTATGGCTCCCACAATGATAATGATGAAGAGAAGATCACCGGCATCGTCAATGGAACCGCCGCTTCCTCCGCTGTAGGAGTAGTCGTCATCGTCGTCCCAGCCGCCGCTGTCCCAACCGCCGCTGTCCCAGCCTCCGCCGTAGTCGGAGTCTCCCGAGAAGTCGCCGAAGTCCAGGGCGCGGCTCTTCATTGGAACTATCATAAGTCCCAGGATAAGAGCTATCACGGGAATGAGTCTTAATATCTTTTTCATTTGAATACCCCCTATATCATAAATGTTTTCAGAGCGATTTCTGAGAAATGCCCTTTATATTCCTTACAGCCCAGTCAAAGCTGTCAGATGTGATCTCTGCACCGCAGAATTCGCATATGCTTGACTGGTTCATATCAAGCTTTGCGCCGCAGTGAGGACATATCTTCGGCATATCCGCAGATCTTTCCGCAGAACTCTTTACCAGCTGCCACTCATAGGTCATGAGCTTCTGGTCATGCTTGTTGCCCCTGACCAGTGAGCCTGTATTGTCGTCGGTGACGTAATCGATTATCCTTGCCATTATCCTTGCGGTGATGATATTGGTGCTGCCCTCCTGCTTCCACCCCAGAAGCTCGACATTGAGCACCTTTATATCGTCCACATGGTTGGTCTGACTCTTTTGGCGGTACCTGTCCACCTGCATATCCATCTGTGAATAGTATCCATCGGTCATGTACTGCCTTATGGGAGAAAGGTCCTTAGCCTGCCATGCCTTCTGGAACTTCACGTAAATATCGGCGAGCCAGGTCTTCATCTCCTCCTGAGAGAATGAGGGATCCACCTCGAGATATCTGCCCATGGGAGTGAGAGATTCTTTCTGCTGACGCAGTATCATTTCGTTTTTCTCCTTCTCGTGCCGTTTTACTGCTTTGTTGCGGCGTCGGTTCTCCTTTGCGCGGCGGTATGTTTTGGAAGAGTGTAAACTGTAGCGAACGACAATTGCGCCTGAGACCGCTGCTAATATGGCGATCTCTGCGGGAGATGCTTCGTCGGAGGTTCCGCTGCTTCTGTGTGAGCTCCCGTGTTCGTCATCATCATCATCGTCCCAATAATCGTCATCATCATCGTCCCAGTCATCGTCGTCATCCCAGTCATCATCGTCATCCCAGTCATCGTCGCCTGCGAAGTCACCGAAATCCAGGGCGTGCCCTCTTACGGGAGCAGCAAGGGATACCAGCATGACCGCAAGCAGGGGAATAAGTATAATTAATTTCTTCATATAGCTTGAACTCCCTATGTCGTACATTGATTACATTATACCATACTTTTCATTTTTTGTCATTTATGATAATGCTGTCACAATGTACAAAAATGGAAGCTATGTTTTGGCTATTGCTATAAAATCGCCCCGCTTCTGACGGTATAAAGCCTTTTTCAGCCTGCTCTCCACTTGACATTTCTGCGGATATATGGCATAATTTAAAATGTATAGCTATGGTATACTCGTGAGGAAGCTCCGCTTTTTACGGAGCAATAAAAAATGAGAGGAGAGTTTTACTATGCTGAAAAAACTGACAGGCGGCATATTAGCTGCTGTCCTGCTTGCTTCCAGCTCAGTGACCGCAATGCCTGCAAATATGAACAATGCGGCAGCTGCTGACAGCAAGTTCAATTACGCAGACGCACTGGACAAATCCCTGTATTTCTATGAGGTACAGCAGGCAGGACCTCTGCCCGACTGGAACCGTGTTGAGTGGAGAACAGATTCCACTATGCAGGACCCCGTTCTCGGCGGCTGGTACGATGCAGGTGACCATGTAAAGTTCAATCTTCCCATGGCTTATTCGGCTTCTATGCTGGCATGGGGACTTTATCAGTATCCCGAGGGTGTCGAAAAGGCGGGACTGAAAACAACTTATGAGAACAATCTGGAATTCGTTCTGGACTATCTCGTTGACTGCGATAAGGGCACTGAGGTAGTTTATCAGGTAGGTATCGGTAAGCACGACCACACATGGTGGGGCCCCGTTGAACTGCTTGAGTACGGTATGGAGGACAACTCCCATTCAGTTGCAGAGTCCCGTGCAGCTCTGAAGGGCTCAAAGGGCTGCTGTGCGGTTATCGGTGAAATGGCTGCGGCTCTGGCATCAGGTGCAGCTGCACTTGACGGCACTATCTCAGCTTCAAAGAAGGCTGATTACCTCAAGCACGCTGATAATATGTACAAGATGGCTAAGGCATCGCCTGACGATTCGGTGTACAACGACAGCGACGCATCGGGCTTCTACAGATCGAGCCACTGCTACGATCAGCTCTTCTACGCTGCAAACTGGCTCTATATCGCAACAGGCGATGATACATACCTTGCAGATGCAAAGAGCTTCTTCCCCAATCTGGACAGAATGCGTGGCGAGGGCGACGTTATCGCCTATGGCTGGAGCCACTGCTGGGACGATAACCTTCAGGGCGCTATGCTGCTCTACGCTATAAATACAAATGACGCTGACGCTATCAAGCACGTCAAGAAGCACTGTGACCGCTGGGTAAACGGTGACGAAGCAAAGAAGATCCCCGGCGGACTCCGCTGGCTGAGCAACTGGGGCTGCCTCAGATATGCAAACACAGCAGCTTTCATCGCTACCGTTGCAGCTGATACAGTTCTCAAGTCAGAGGCTTCGACCTATACGGATTTTGCAGAGACACAGCTGAACTATGCTCTGGGCGATAACCCGAACAAGCAGAGCTATCTCATAGGCTTCGGTGATAAATATCCTCAGAATCCCCACCACCGTACATCTCACGGCTCGTGGAAGAATGATCTTGCTGTTCCCGGATATGCCCGTCATATCCTCTACGGAGCTCTCGTAGGCGGTCCTAATGAGGACGGATCATATACCGATAACCGTCAGGACTTCATCAACAACGAGGTTGCTACAGACTATAACGCAGGCTTTACAGCTATGCTCTGTAAGATGATCGACAAGTACGGCGGCACAAAGGATCCTTCATTCCCTCAGCCCGAAAAGCACGACGGTCCCGAGTTCTACGTTGAGGTGCTCTCAAAGGGCGGAGACGCCAGCGGACAGACAGTCAGCTTCAAGATGACCAACCACTCCGCATGGCCTGCAAGAGTTCAGGACAATCTTTCGTTCAGATACTTCATGGACCTCAGCGAGGTCATCGCAGCAGGCAAGAAGCCCGAGGATCTGGTTATCCGCTGTGACCGCGACCAGGCAGGTATGTACGCAGGCAAGGGATATAAGGCTGCCGAGATCTCAAAGCCTATCCAGTACAGCGGCAACATCTACTACATCGAGGTAAAATTCCCCGACGGCCGTGTTGTTCTTCCTATTTCCGAAGGACAGCAGCAGTGTGAGGAGCTCATCGCATTCGTAATGCCCGATTACGGCAGCGGCTGGGATTCATCAAATGACTTCTCTGCAAAGGCGCTGGGCAAGACCACAACAGGTGCAGACGGCTCTTCAAAGGGCGTAATGTCACCTTATGTTCCCGTTTACATCAACGGCAAGCTCTACTACGGTGAGGAGCCTGACGGCACAAAGGCTGACGGCATGGGCGGCACAGGCAGCGATACTCCCAAGACCACAACTACCACAAAGCCCATCGTAACAACTACCACTACAACTACAGCTCCCGAGCCTACAACAACTACTACGACTACAACAGCTCCCGTTGTTGATCCCGCAACTACGACAACAACGACCACTGCTCCCGTCAATGACAATGTACTCTACGGCGATACCAACTGTGACGGCAAGGTAGAGCTGGCAGACGCTATCCTTATCATGCAGAGCCTTGCAAATCCCGACAAGTACGGTCTCCAGGGCTCAAATGACAAGCACCTGAAGGATCAGGGCAAGCTCAACGGCGACGTTGACAAGTCTACAGAGGGACTTACCTCGAATGACGCCCTCCGCATTCGGGAGTATCTGCTCCACAAGATCTCAAATCTTGATCCCACAAAGGCATAAATAAACCGAAAGCTCCCCGAAAGGGGAGCTTTTTATTATCTGCACAATTGTGATAAGACTTTATTGTGCATTGTGACAATTTCATCCGGGGGTATTGACAAGTATATCGCAGTGTGATATACTTATATCACAGTCGGATATATCGTACTGCGATACATCGTGACGAAATATATTGGGGAGGTAATCGTGACAGACAGATTGAAACGAGTCTACATCCCCATGTCGGAAACCGCCTTCTATATACTGTTCTGCCTCCGTGATGAGATGCACGGCTACAGTATAACCCAGAGGGTAAAGGAAATGACCGACGGGGAAGTGGTCATAACCGCGGGAACTATGTACGGAAGCCTGTCAAAAATGGAAAAGGACGGGCTAATAAGGTTTATCCGCGAGGAGGATAAGCGAAAGCTCTATAAGATAACCGAACTTGGAAACGAGATACTGGAGATAGAGATCGCCCGTATCAGGCGTTTGTACCGGAATATAGGAGGAAAATGAGATGAGTGACAAGGCAAGGATGACTACACATAAGGTGTTTCTGCTTCCTGACTATGAAAAGGAAGGGGAGTACCTCACAAAAATGCACAGCGTTGGCTGGAAGCTTGAGAGAGTATCGGGATTTTCTCAGCATTTTGTAAAGTGTGAGCCCGAAAATGTGGTGTATAAGCTGGACTACGCCGCAAATACCACAAACTATCCCGAGTACATAAAGATGTTCGCGGACTACGGCTGGGAGCACTGCGGCAGGGTAATGGGCTTTGATTATTTCCGCAGGAACGCTGACGGGCTCTCCGAAGAAGAAATGGAGATATTCAGCGATCCCCAGTCAAAGCTGGACATGATGAAAAGGGTGATACTCACCAGAATGACGCCCCTGCTCATCATATTCTTCATGGGGATACTGCCCAATATGTATATGATCGTCGTTAATTCCATGAATTGGGACCGCTCAACACTTCTTTTTCTGGCGGTTTTATATCTGGGAGTGTTTGCATTGTATGTTTCCATATTCATATACTGCATCAGAGGGTTCAGGAAGCTGAAAAAGAAATACACGGAATAATTAAAAATCTCAGAAGCGCAAGTTAATGAGGTAAATCAAAATTTAGCTTCGCTAAATTTTGATTTGAGTTTAGAGTTGAGAGTTTAGAGTTGAAAGTTGTGGAGTCGCCTGCGGCGACAATATTTAAATATTGTGAGCGAAGCGAACACATTAACTCTCAACTCTCAACTTTCAACTATCAACTTAGCGCA